>NZ_JAUG01000011.1 GCF_000708285.2 Pedobacter borealis DSM 19626 | reverse complement strand
AAATTATATCTTATTTACGCCTAATCCCGCTTTATCGTCCTGCTGAATTTATTTCAGCATCTTTTTAGCGTGAAAGACCCTGAAATAAATTCAGGGTGACGACCGTCTTAACAGAAAACTTGATTAAAACGCCACAAAATGAGATTTAATAATCGAACTCAGGTTAATAAAATTCGGTTTAACCTACCGCCACATCTTCTTTTACTACACCATCGGCAATGTGCAAAATCCTATTTCCGTATTGCGCATTTTTTTCGGAATGTGTAACCTGGATAATGGTAATCCCATCTTCCTGATTTAGTTTTTTAAACAATGTCATAATTTCTTCTGCCTGTGCCGATTGCAAGTTACCCGTTGGCTCATCGGCCAGAATTATAGATGGTTGAGCGGCCAATGCCCTTGCTATACCAACCAATTGTTGCTGCCCTCCTGAAAGTTGATTTGGGAATAAATCTTTTTTTGCCACCATATTAAAACGGTCTAACAGGTCGGCAATTCTACTTGCCCACTCGGAGCTACCTACTTTTTTGTATAGCAATGGGGCTTCAATATTTTCGTAAACAGTCATTTCATCAATTAAGTGGTAGGCCTGAAAAACAAAACCGATGTGATTTCGGTAAAGTTCAATGCGTTTACGCTCATTCAACGAAGTTACATCCTCGCCCAAAAATTCATACGAACCATAAGTTGGTTCTTCAAGCATGCCAATAATATTGAGCAAAGTAGATTTTCCTGCACCTGATGGGCCCATAATGGAAACAAATTCCCCTTGTTTAATTGTTGTGGTAACCAAACGCAACACGTAGTTTTTAATGCCTTTGTTTGCGTAATATTTTTCGACGTTATTAAGTTGTATCATATTTTTTAGGGTTAGCGAAAAGCGGTTGGCGGTTAGCATGATTTATCGCCTAACACCAAACGCTAAACGCAATTCTTTATTCATATTTAAGTGCATCAACAGGGTTTGCTTTTACGGCATTGTTTGCCTGTATACTTACCGTAATAATGGTTAACAAAATGGTTAAGACCGCACTGATTAAAAAAGGAAAAAGAGGTAGATCGATTCGATATGCAAAGGTTTCGAGCCACTTTTTGGTTAATATGTACGCCAATGGCCAGGAAATAATATTGGCTATAAGCACCATAATAAAAAATGAACTATTAATGAGTTTGAAAATCTGTAAATGACTTGCACCAAGAATTTTCCTTACTGCAATTTCCTTCATTCTACCAGTGGTAATGTATTTTGCAAAGGCAAATAAACCCAGTATTGCAATAAAAATGGTGAGGATTGCAGCAGCAAAAAATACAGATCGTAATTGTTCTTGTTTTTTAAAGAGTTTACCATACATTTCATCCAGAAATTGATAACGGAAATTATCTCCATCCAACTTGTTAATCTCCGGCCATTGCGATTTTAAGGTACTCAGCACTTCAGACATCTTGCTTTCTTCTATTTTTAGCATAATTTCTGTTTTGGGGTTTCCGCAGGGATCATTTATCGTGTAAATGGTAGGCTCTACTGCTTTCTCAAATCCAAGTGCTTTAAAATCTTTTATAACGCCTACAATCTTATATTCTTTATTCTGGCAGCCTTTTATGGTTTTACCTATAGGATTGGTTAATCCATACTTTGCTACTGCAGCTTCATTAAGTATAGCAGAATTTGCGGTATCGGTTTTAAATTCTCTGGAAAATGTTCTGCCTTCTTTAATCTTAATATCTAATGTTTCGAAATAATCAAAATCTACATCTGTAAAACTTAAACTTTGTTCTTTTCCATCAACAGTATATTTATTTTCCCCACTATCAGAACCATCCGGCAATGCATTGGTAACGGTAACCGATTTCACTCCCGGAATTTTGACCATTTTATCTCTTATCGGATCGAATTTGCTTGGCGAGACGAAATATGCGAGGTTTTTAATGTACACCACTTGTTCGGGTTTGAAACCAATATCCTGGGTACGCATGTATTTTAGTTGAGAACTGATGATAAGCAGGCCTATAATAAAAACTACCGCTACGCTAAACTGAACCACCAATAAGCTGTTGCGCCACCAATAGCTCTGTCTGCTGGTTTGAAAATTACCTTTTAAAACAAGTGCAGGTTTAAATCCGGATAGTACCATGGCAGGATAAATACCGGCTATCAGCGTAATAAAAATTAATATAAGTGGCAATTGCCAGAATAAAGCACTATTGGCTATCCAAATGGATAAATTGACCACGAACAGGTTATTAAATTTTGGCAAGATGATTTCGGCCATAATCAGTCCTAATATCGTCGCTGCTAAACACTGGATTAATATTTCTGTTAAAAACTGAAAAGCAAGCTGAAAGCGATAAGCACCCATCACTTTTTTAACGCCTACCTCTTTTGCCCGTTTGGTTGCCTGCGCTATACTCAGATTGGTAAAGTTGATACAGGCGATTACCAAGATCAGGATTCCTAAAACAGACAAAGCTATGAGTACTTTATAATTGGCATCGGTACCGGCCTTTGGTTTAAGGTGTTGGTTTTTTAAAGGATCGAGAAAGGCTTTTGTTGCTTTAAAAGTCTCATTATTGGGATCTTCTCCATCTTTAAGCAATTCCTTTTTATAAAGGGCATTAATTTTAGCTTCAAGTGCCTGAATATCTGTACCCGGTTTTACCTGGATATAAGTGTTGTAGTTGTTGTATCCATAGTTTTCGCCTATCCCAACTTCTTTCATCAATGAAATGGCATCGAAAGTAATATTAGAGTGGGGATCGGCAAAAATACTTCCGCTCAACTTACCTGTCATATTAGCTGATTTACTCCCAAGCCAAATCATCTCAGGCTGACCGTTTTTATTATGAGGGAAAAGCGTTTTATAATTTTCGTTGCTTAGGTAAAACAGATTTTCGGTTGTACTTTCCGGCTTAGTTAAACCGACAGTGGGTTTAATGTTAAACATTTTTGCTGCAGCATAATCGAGATAGAGGCATTTACTTAAAAAAACAACGCCGTGATCGCTGCTAACTGGAAATTCAAAAAAACTCATTTTCATGGTACCAACTGCAACTACTTCTGGCATTTCTGTTTTAATGGCTCTACCCAGTGGCGGCGGGGTGTTATTGATCTTAAAATCAGGCAACTGTCTACCTACTACGTAAATTTCGTTGTAGTTTGGATTTCCCTTGTCAAAACCTGTTTCGTAGGTAAAATACATGGTTACCAAAATAAATGCAGCTAAAGCAATAGCTAAGCCACCAATATTTATGAAGGTAATTATCTTGTTTCTCCAGAGGTTTCGTAGTGCAATTTTTAAGTTTAATCTGAACATAAGGCGTAGGGTTTAGGGTGTAGGGTTTAAGGTCTGGGCGTATTAACCTTACGCCCTAAACCTTTTAGCCTTCCACCTTATTCATATTTAAGTGCATCAACAGCGTTTGCTTTGGCCACTTTAAAGGTTTGCAGGCTTACCGTTAAAAGGGCAATAATTACCGAGATTAAAAGGGCAAGCAAAAAAGGCCATGGGTTAATGGTAATCTTATAATCGTATTTCTCAAGCCATTTGGCAACAAGAATATAAGCTACCGGGATAGCGATCACATTGGATATGATTACCAGTTTCATAAAATCTTTGTTCAAAAGGACCAGGATATCAGAAAGATTAGCGCCCAATACTTTACGGATACTGATTTCTTTACTGCGTTGCTCAGCAGTATATAGCGCTAAACCCAATAAACCTAAGCAGGAAATAAAAATGGCAAATCCGCCAAAAATATTGGAAAGTACACTGAGCAACTTTTCGCTCCGGAGTTTTTCGGCCATGCTCTGACTAACGAGTTTCACTTCAATTGGATAAGCAGGATTTAAACGTTGACTTACCGATTTTATCGCTTCGATTGAATTAGAAAGCGATTGCTTAGGATTAAGTTTAAGCAGCAAAACCCGACTCGTTTTAACATTGTAATAATAAACTGTAGGCTGTATTTTAGCAGCGAGCGACTCGTTAGAATAATCTTGTACAACGCCCACCACTTTAAGTGGCGGGTTATCGCCCCAATGGATAATGGTACCCACAGGATTTTTTAGTCCCATTATTTTAACAGCGGTTTGGTTGAGGAGCAGAGATGTAGCTGTATCTGCTGAAAATTTAGGATCAAAATCTCGCCCTGCAAGAATCTGTACACCAGTTGTTTTGGCAAAATCGAAACCTGTACTTCTATAATTAATAATCGAGACATCATTTTTGGGCTTGCCTGGCCATTGAATGTCGCCAGTAATTGAACCACCATCTGTAAACGAGCTAGCATATTCTGTTGTAGCAATTGTAGCACCTGCCCGCTCCAATTCATTTTTAAAAGTCTGCAATTTCTGTGGCTTTGTCCACTCTCCTTCTAAATCGATCTGTACCAGCGCAGTCTCATCAAAGCCTAAGGGCTTATTTTTAAGGTGCTGAATTTGGCTGTAAATTACAATTGCCGAAATAATCATGCAGATAGAAAGGCTAAACTGCACCACGACCAGTGTTTTGCGGATTGATAATGAGCTCGTTGAACCTTTAAAGCCTTTTAATACCTTTACAGGGATAAAAGACGAAAGGTAAAATGCAGGGTAACTACCAGCAAGCAAACCAGTTACCAGTATCATAGAAAGTAACACGCTCCAAAATTGATAAGTATTGTAATTAATTTTGATCGAGATATCGAGCAGGTTGTTAAAGTAAGGCAACGAGACTTCGAGCAGTGTAAAGGCAATTAACATTGCTAAAAAAGACAGCAACATTGACTCTACCATAAACTGTCCCATTATTGTATTTCTGGTAGAACCTAAGGCCTTTCTAACACCCACTTCACGGGCACGTTTCTCCGACTTGGCAGTTGAAAGATTCATGTAATTGATGCAGGCGATAAATAATACACAGATGGCCAGAAAAACAAATAATCGCAACTGATCAATTTTACCCCCCACCGATTTCCCATTGTCAAAATCACCGTATAAATGAAATTTGCTTAAAGGAAAAAGAAAAGGTTCGTATGTCATTTTTTTTAAATCGGGTTCTTTGTTTACGATGAAGTGTTTTAGTGCTGCGTTTGTGGCCTCTAAAGAAGCATTATCTTTAAGCTGAAATAAGGTTAAACAGGTAATTGCTCCCCATCCGTAATTTTTTTCAGAAGGATTTTCTTGTTCTAAAAAAGCCCATGGCTGTAAAACATCAAACTGCATGCTTTGATTTTTTGGCAAATCTTGTATTACGGCGCTAACTTTTAAGTTTACCCTATTATCGTATTTAATACTTTGTCCGATTGGATTCTGGTCGCCAAATAATTTCTTTGCCGTCGATTCGCTTATCAATACATTATTAGGCTCAGATAAAGCAGTACCTGGATCGCCATAGATAAATTTCTGTTCAAGGATTTTTAAAAAATCGGGATCTACATTAAATCCTATTAATTTAAAATTATTCCGGTTATGACTGTATAATTTCTGGCCATTGTTCATTGAAATGCGGGCTGCATTTTTAATGCCTGGTAATTCTGAAACCCCAGCTTTGGCCAGTTTATTCGGAACGGCCATTGTAGTAGCCAGCTTGCCGTTAAACTTTAAATTTAATGCGGCAAAATATACCTTATCGGCATTTTTATATTGCTTATCGAAACTCCATTCGTAGTTAACGTACAAAAGTAACATTAAACAACAGGCCATTCCGATAGCTAGGCCACCAACATTGATCAATGTAAAGCCTTTGTTTTTCCAAAGGTTACGTAGTGCTATTTTAAAGTTTAATCTTAACATAGGGTATAGGGTTTTAGGGTATAGGGTTTAAGGTCTGGGCGCGTTAACCTTACGCCCTCAATCTTTTAGCCTTCAACCCTTATTCATATTCAAGTACATTATTTTGGTTTAAGACCTTGGCGCATCAACCTTACGCCTACTATCTTAAGCCTTTATTCGTATTTAAGTGCATCAACAGGGTTGGCATTTGCAGTTTTATAAGCCTGAAAACTCACCGTAATCAATGCCATTAGCAAAGTCCCAAACCCTGCTATCGGCATAATCCACCATGAAATTTCGGTGTGGAATTCAAACTTCATCAACCATTTATTCATTAAATAATAACTCAAAGGAATAGCGATAACGATAGCAACCACAATCATTTTCACAAAAGAGAACGACAGCAACTGCATTAAATTAAGTAAAGAGGCGCCCAGCACCTTGCGTACGCCAAATTCTTTTGTTCTCTGCTCGGCACTATAAGCTACCAGACCAAAGAGCCCCAAACAGGAAACGAATATGGCCAGTCCGCCAAAAAGATTTGAAAGGATGCCTAAAGTTTTTTCTGAATTGCATTTTTCAGCGTATACGTTATTTAAAAAATTAATTTCAAGAGGATAAGCTGGATTTAATGTCTTTGTGATCCTGCTAATGGTTTCGATATTACTTTGAAGGCTGTTATTTTCGTTCAAACGCATCGTGATGTTCCCGGTTTGTTTTTTATCAAAAAATACCACCATAGGGTTATTCGATTTGTAAGGCGAGTCCCAAACATAATCATCAAAAACACCAATAATATTAAATTTATCCCCAAAAACTGTGATTGTTTTACCTACCGGGTTTTTATAATCAAATACTTTAGCCGCCGAAGCACTCACCATCACGGCACTCGTATCTGATGCGAAATTTCCTGAAAAGTCTCGTCCACTGGTCAATTTAATACCATTGGTTTTAATAAAATCGTAAGTCGTAATTACCTGGTTAAACAATTGGTTGTTTGTTGCTTTCAACATTCCGTCCCATTCGATACCTGCAAAATTGCGACCACGATGTGATAAACTGACCGACGATTGGAACATTGAGGTAACCGCTCCAGATTTTAGCAGTTCAGTGCGCAGCAGTTCATATTTTGTTTTCAATTCCCCATCCTGTGGCATTTCTACTAAAGCGTTCACATCAAAGCCCACAGGTCTGTTTTTAATGTACTGGATTTGCTTATAGATAACCAAAGTGGAAATGATGAGGATAATAGCAAAACAGAATTGTCCAACAACTAATATTTGCCTTAAACTAACCGAAAAGAAACCACCAGATTTTATTTTTCGTTTTAAGGTTTGTATCGGGTTAAAAGACGAGAGGTAAAATGCAGGATAACTGCCTGCAATTAACCCTGTAGCTAAAACAATCCCGATAATACCCATCCAACTGGTGCTGTTGAAATAAGAGATATTTAATTTTATATTCAACAGGTTGTTGAAGGTGGGCAAAAAGATCTCGAGGATGGCAATAGAAAAGATTACTGCAATAAAAGTTAGCATCATCGATTCTGTTAAGAACTGTACAATGAGCGAAGTCCGGTTGGCGCCAATAGTCTTTTTTATGCCTACTTCTTTTGCGCGTTTTTCGGATTTGGCTGTAGCCATATTCATAAAATTAATGCAGGCAATTAAAAGAATTCCGAAAGCTAAGCCAACGAACAAATAAATCTGTTCTATTGCGCCACCAATACTTTTGCCATCTTCGAACTTGCCATATAAATGTAGCTTAGCCAACGGGAACAATACCTGCGATAGCTGATTATTTGTATTATTTTTTTTCTCTATCTGATTGATTTTCTGGTTAACCAAATCTAAATTTGCGCCATTCTTTAACATCACCAATGTTACAAAACTATAATTGCTCCAGTTTAAATCTTTAGCACTTTGATCAATTTTTTCGTATAAAGACCAAGGCATTAAATAATCAAATTTATTGGAGCTATTTTCAGGTTGATCTTTAATTATGCCCGTTATATTTAAATCTAATCGATCTTTAAAACGTACACTTTTATTCAGCACATCAGTAGTTCCGAACAGTATTTTAGCTGTAGATGCAGTTAAGATTACCGAATTAGGGTTACTTAAAGCTGTACTGGCGTTACCATAAATAAATTCATAATCGTACATTTTTAAGATATCAGGCTCGGCGAATTTAGATTGACGCTTGAATGCATTTTGTCCGTTAGCTATTAAATTCTTGCCCCCATAGTCCATCCTCGCCATGTACCTCAATTCGGGCAAACTTTGTTTAATTACCGGACCAAAAGCAGTGGTTGAGCCTTCAAAAGTTCCTGAAATTTTACCATTATCGCCAGGAATATTGGTCATAGTGGTGAAAACGTTAGCCAATTCTTTAGCCTGCTTATCAAAGTTCCATTCGTAGGTAACATACAAGAGCAGCACTAAACAGGCAGCCAAACCAATGGCCAGGCCGATTACGTTAATAAACGAGCTTACCTTGTTTCGCCAAAGGTTACGCAGTGCAATTTTTAAGTTTAATCTTAACATAGGCTTAAGGTTTAGGGTGTGAGGTTTAAGGTCTGAGCGCGTTAACCTTACGCCCTCAACCTTTTAACCCTACACCTTATTCATATTTTAATGCATCAATAGGGTTTGCCTTCGCTACTTTAACCGATTGAATACTCACAGTGAGTATGGCTATGATTACCGAAAGACTAATTGCGGCTATAAACGGCAATGCAGATATAGAGACGCGATACTCAAAAGCTGAAAGCCATTTATTTACAATGATATATGCTAACGGGAACGCGATAAGATTGGCAATGGCCACCAATTTTATAAAATCTTTATTTAGCAACACGAGGATATTGCCAGTGCTGGCACCTAAAACCTTACGAATACTGATTTCCTTTTTGCGTTGCTCTGCCATAAAAAGCGCCAGACCTAATAATCCTAAACAGGAAATGAAAATTGCGAAACCGCCAAACCAGTTTGAAAGTGAACCTAAAAGTTTTTCATTTTTAAATTTCACTTCAAAAGATTCGTTCACAAATTTGCGGTTAACAGGATAGTTGGGTTCCATTTGCTTTACTATATCATCAATTTTAGCCAATGATGAACTGATGTTTTGATTTGGATTTAACCGCACTATAATCATGGTAGCATTATCCTTAGTGTTTAAGTAAAAAATCATAGGTGCTACTTTCTGATAAGCACTTTCTACTACAAAATCTTTAACTACCCCAACATTGGTTAATCTAGTACCCCAAAAAGTGATTATAGCACCAATAGGATTTTTCAAATTCATCATTTTAACAGCCGCTTCGTTAAGCATAACACTACTGGTATCGTTTGGAAATTTTGAAGAAAATTCTCTTCCACTGATTATTTCCGTACCAATAGTTTCGGTAAAGTCGTAACCTATCCCCCTATGATTAAAGGAAATAATCTCTTTTGGATTTTTACCTTTCCATTCAATATTCGTCGTATTGTTTCCACCCTCAGTAAAATCAGAATTAAAAAAAGTTACGCTTGTGGCTGCACCAGATTTTATCATTTGAGTTTTAAGTATCTCCAGCTTATTCTGATCCCGTAATTTCCCATCAATTGCGATCTGAATCAAATTGGACTGATCATAACCAATAGGCTTGTTTTTAACATAATTAAGTTGCTGATAAATTACTGCAGTACAAATAATTAAACTTGCTGCAAAAACGAATTGGCCAACTACTAATACTTTCCTCACCGAAGCGGATGAATCTGCTTTAAGCGTGAAACCTTTTAAAACTTTGATAGGTTCAAAAGAAGATAGATAAAGCGCTGGATAACTACCCGCAATAAATCCGGTTAAAATCATTAAACCGAATAATACCAACCAAAATTTGCCATTGTAATAATCGATTGTTAATTTAATATCTAACAGACTATTAAAATATGGCAAACTAACCTCAATTAAGATAAAAGCTAAAACTGTGGCGATAAATGTGATGAGCAGCGATTCTAAAAAAAACTGATTAATTAATGATTTACGTGTTGATCCAATTGCTTTACGAACACCAACTTCTTTTGCCCTACGCTCTGAGCGTGCTGTAGATAAATTCATAAAATTTACACAGGCAATTAGCAATATGCAAAAGGCCAGCACTAAAAATATTTTAAGTTGATTTATTTTACCCCCTACTGATTTACCATTTACAAAATCATCATATAAATGCCATTTGGTTAAAGGATGCAATAAAGCCACTGCCAAGTTATCTTTTTGATTTCGCTTGTAAATACCATGCATCAAATCATTTGCAGCAGTGAAAAAGTTATTATCCTGTAACTGAACAAGCGTTAAACACATATTATTCCCCCAATTGCCTTCCTTCACCCAGTTTTCTCGTTTTTCGAACAACGTCCAAGGCATTATACACTCAAAAGTTAAACTACTATTTGCTGGTGCATCTTCTATTACGGCTTCAACTTTTAATACTTCCTGATTTTCCAGCTTTACCATTTTATTAATAGGATCTTCATTTCCAAATAATTTTGTTGCAAAAGATTTGGTGAGAATGATGGTATTTACATCTTTTAAAACTTTGGCTGAATTACCTTCAAGAAATTTATAATCCAATATTTTAATAAAATTTTGGTCGGCAAATACGGCATTGCTATTTATCTTATTATCGCCAACGGTAATTAATTGCTTCCTCGGATAAGTAGTGTGAGAAGCATATTTAACGCCAGGGATTTTTTCTTGCACTTCTTTAGCCATCACATTTGGTGTCCAAGCCCAGCTAAAAGTTTTACCACTTGCCTCCATGTTTTGATAAACTACATAAGTTTTATCGTGATTGGAGAATTGTTTATCGTAGCTCCACTCGTAAGCAACATAGAGTAACAAAACCATACAACTAGCTAAGCCAATGGCTAAACCCCCAATGTTGATCAAAGAGAATCCCTTGTTTTTCCAGAGGTTTCGCAAAGCGATTTTTAAGTTTAATTTGAACATTTTTTATGAGGTTGAGGGTTTGAGGTGTAAGGCTTAAGGTCTAAGGCGCATAAATCATTCGCCTTTAGATTTGAACCTTATGCCTTTCTTATGCCTACACCCAATCTTCCTATCCAGGAAGATTTTGGGGGGACTTATCATTAACTAAACTAAAATTTATAGCGTGAAAGATTTAAGGTGAGATTTAACCATACGCCTTAAACCTTTTACCTTAAGCCTTTATATTAGCTCTTCGTTTCTGCTTTTATTGATCTTTTCAGAAATCACGTGACCATCTTTCAGGTTGATGATTCTGTTCGAAAAACTGGCATCATGACTGGAGTGCGTAACCATTACAATGGTAGTTCCGGTTTCATTCAGTTCGCAAAGTAGCTCCATCACTTCATTACCATGAGAACTATCCAAATTTCCCGTAGGCTCATCGGCCAAAACCAACTTCGGTTTGGTAACCAAAGCCCTTGCTACGGCCACACGCTGCTGCTGTCCACCTGACAACTGTTGTGGAAAATGACCGCTACGGTTTACAATATTCATTCTTTCAATAATTTCATTTACCAGTTTCTTGCGTTCTCCAGCTGGAATTTTATTATAAATCAAGGGTAGTTCGATGTTTTCGAAAACAGTTAATTCATCAATCAAATTGAAATTCTGGAAAACGAATCCCATATTTCTTTTACGGAAATTTGAACGTTCTCTATCGTTAAGCGTTAAAAGTTCGGTATCGATAAACTTATAACTTCCACTTTCGGGCTTATCCAATAAACCCATTACGTTTAATAAGGTAGATTTCCCACAGCCCGATGGGCCCATGATGGAAACAAATTCTCCTGCCCCAACATGGAGGTTAATACCATTCAGCGCAGTGGTTTCTACCTCTTCAGTTTTGTAAACTTTTTCCAGATTTTCTATTTTAATCATAGTATCAAGTATTATTCTAGTATCAAGTATTTAGTATCAGGTATCAAGACCTGGTTATATTATTGTCTAATTTGTTAATCGGTTAATTGGCGCTAAACGCCTACCTCTAAACGCTAAGCTATTTATTAATCTCCACCTGATCGTACTGGTTAAACTGATCGTAAGATGAAGTGATTACTTCATCACCTTTCTGCAAACCATCCAATATTTCATAGTACAGATAATTTTTTCGTCCGATTTTAACGTTTTTCTTGGTGGCTTTACCATTATTTACTACAAATACCCAAGAGCCGCCTGTACTCTGGAAGAACTGTCCCTGAGCAAGAAGCAGCGATTTGCTGTTGTCAGACAAGGTTAGTTTTGTTTGCAACGATAATCCGCGACGTAAACCTTCAGGTGCTGCACCCTTAAAAACCATTTCTACCTGAAACTGACCTGCTGTAACTTCAGGAATTACTTTACTCACAATTAAGTTATAAGTTTTACCATTAAACTCACAGTTAGCGGTTTGTCCTTCTTTTACCCGATTGATATAATATTCATCTACACCCGCCTGAAGTTTATAACCCTGCAACACGTCAATCTTTCCTATCATTTCGTTAGAATTATATGATTTACCGATTACAGGATCGTAAGATGATAGTTTACCAGATACAGGCGCCTTAATGGTCATATTTTCGATGTTTTTGCGGATCATCCCTAAACTTTCGTTCATTTGCCCCATCGATTGATCGATTTGAGCCAACTGCATCTTTCTGCTTTGGTTTTCTTGTTTAATCGCTTGACGCACAATTTTCAATTTACCCTGGTAATATTCGTAATCCTGGTTCGATTTATTAAATTCCTGAAGTGTGATTACTTTTTTAGCAAAAAGTGAGCTATCCAGTCTATACTGACGGGTTGCTGTTCTTAAGCTATTTTCTACATCTAAAACATCCTGATTTAAAACCCGCTGATTCTGCTCTAAATCCAACCGCGATTTCCGCAACTGGTTAATCTGCTCGGTAGCTGCTGTTTGACTTGAGGTATAACTCAACATGGCATTTGAGTTGGAGATTCTTAATAGTGGGGTTCCTTTAACTACTGAAGCACCATTTTCGGTGAAAATTTCGGCAACTGTTCCACCTTCCGATGAACTTACAATTACCGAAGTTAATGGAACTACACTGGCATTTAATAGCACTACATCTTCAAAATCACCATATTCTACTTTGCTGATGGTTAATTTTTCGGCATCTGCGCTGTAAACTTTTTTGAGGGATAAAGTATAGCCATAAATTACAACTGCTACAAAAGCAATTGCTCCGCCTATAATTAACAGGGTTTTAGTGCTAAATCTCTTTTTCTCTATTTTCTTATCCATTGTGTTCGGTTGTACTGTTTGGAATCATTGTTAACCAAGCTTGTGCCAAAAGCATAAAACACATTTAAAACACTAATAATCAGCAAATTAATAGTCACCTTATTTTTTATATGTTCATTATCGGACAGTTGATGTGCGGGAGCGGACAGTTTTGGTATTTTTGCCTCACCCCTTTATCCCCTCTCCATGTGGAGAGGGGGCAGGGAGCAGACAGCAGCGTGCAGAAAAGAGGAGGTCAAAAAGGTCCCTTTTTAAAGAGAATTCATATCATATCATAAAAAACAAAACCATTATATTAACTAACTTGACATAAGTCTATTAGATATGGAGGAGTATAATGATAAATTATTTCATGGTGCCAATTTGAAGCTGTTTGAGTTTTCGAAAGCATTAGGTTCAAACCACTACAAATCCCTCTCTTGAAGGAGAGGGACAGCAAAAAAGAATAAATTATATTAAATTAATAGGGAGAGGTTATGCTTGACGCCACAGTTTTAATTATCGATGATGATGACGATATCCTGCTTAGTGCCCGTTTGTTTTTAAAGCAGCAGGTAAAGCAGGTAATTACCTGTAAATCGCCTAAAGAGATCAATGTTTTATTGAGCAAAAATGAAATTGATATCATCTTGCTGGATATGAACTATCAAAAAGGTGCTAGTGATGGTAGAGAAGGCCTTTATTGGCTAGAACATATTTTATCGGTTGATAAAGATTATGTAGTCATATTAATGACTGCTTTTGGTAATGTTGAATTGGCAGTAAAGGCGATTAAAAAAGGAGCTACCGATTTTATTCTTAAGCCCTGGGAAAATGAAAAGTTATTTGCCACCATTTCTTCGGCATCTAAACTCCGCGAATCGACCAAAAAGGTAAAAAAACTAGAAAAAATACATTCATCGCTCCAAAAAGATCTTACCCGTGGTTTCGAGAATATTGTTGGGCAGGCCGATGGAATAAAACAGTTACAGGCCACTTTACTAAAAGTTGCCCCAACAGATGCCAATGTGCTTATTCTGGGTGAAAACGGAACAGGAAAACAAGTTTTTGCTTATGAAATTCATGGTAATTCGCAAAGGAAAAACCAGGTGTTTATGCATGTTGATTTAGGTTCGTTAAACGAAAATTTATTTGAAAGCGAATTATTCGGTTATGCTAAAGGTGCTTTTACCGATGCCAAAGAAGATAAACCCGGTCGCTTTGAATTGGCCGATGGAGGGACGATCTTTTTAGACGAGATTGGAAATTTAACATTACCGCTTCAGGCTAAACTCTTAAGCGTTTTGCAAAACCGTACAGTTACCCGTTTAGGTGAAAGTAAAGAACGTAAGGTGAATGTCCGTTTAATAACGGCCACCAATATGCCCTTGAATGAAATGGTATCTAAAAATACATTTAGGCAAGATTTACTGTTCCGCATTAACACTGTTGAGCTTTTATTGCCGGCCTTACGTAAACGTGGAACAGATATTCTACTTTTGGCCAATCATTTTATGCAGGTTTTTAGCTCGAAATACCATAAAGACATGCGAAAACTGAGTAATAAGGCCCAAGAAGCACTTTTACAGTATAAATGGCCGGGAAATGTGCGCGAGTTACAGCACGTTTTAGAAAGAGCCGTTATTATGAGCGATGGGGCTGATATTGCAGAAGAAGATCTGCAGTTAAGTCCGCAGCGCTACGCACAGAACAACGCCATACCAGATGAAATGGCGCTTGAGGATATGGAAAAAATGATGGTGCAGAAAGCAATTGATAAACACAAAGGAAATATATCAAAAGCCGCAGCAGAACTCGGTTTAACACGGGCTGCACTGTACAGAAGAATCGAGAAATTTGGAATCTAAGAGAGGTGAACGGTATAAGGTTTAAGGCGTAAGGTTAATCACCAAACAAAACCTTAAACCATATACCTCAAACCCTAAACCTTAATTATGTTTTATCAACGTTTTACTTTCCGTTTAATATTTCGCCTGCTGATTATCAATCTGCTGGGCTATCTCCTATTTTACTTGATTAAAAATACGCAGCTTTGGTTTACCATCATTGGCTTAGCTTTAATTTTATTGGGTATGGTTATTTCCCTTTATTACTATATCAATCAGATCCGATCAGATATCAACCGTTTCATTTTAGCCGTTAAAACGAGAGATCATACCCTGAACTTTAAGAACAAAGTAACTAAAGGCAGTTTCCCTGAGTTATATGAATCCTTTAGCGATATTTTACTGGTACATAAACAGATCAGATTGGAACAGGAAGCGATGTTTCAGCTGATTAAAACCATTTTGGAGCAGGTTCCCGTTGGTGTAATCGTGGTAAATAATACCAATCAGGAAGAGAATGAAGAGGTTGCATTTTTTAATCAGGCCGCTTCAAATCTCTTAGGCATCCCGGCGTATAAGTATTGGCACAGGGTAAAGCAACACCTCCCTACCTTTGCAGCAGAAATAGAGCAGATCTTATCGGGTGGAAAAAGGTTTCTGGAATTGAAGATCCAGGATAAACTGATTCAATTATCTACCGAAGTTATTCCATTAAATCTTTACGGAAACAATTATACCATTATCAGTTTCCAAAACATTAAAGACGAAATTGAGCAAAAAGAAACGGAAGCATGGAATAGGTTGATTGGTGTAATCTCACACGAGATCTTAAACTCAATTACCCCCATAAGTTCATTATCGGATACGATCAACCGGATGGTAACCGATAAAAAGAACCTCACAGAAGATGAAATGGACGATCTGAAAACAGCTCTTCAAACCATACAAAGAAGATCTTCTGGTCTATTAGATTTTGTAAAGGATTATCGCCTAATTGCCGAGCTGCCTACGCCAAACCTCGAATCGCATACCATTGGCGAAATACTGAAACACATTAAGGTATTGATGCAGCCATTTGCCAAAGTTAAAAATGTGGTACTGGATGTAGAACAAACCTCTTCAAAAATCACCATTCAGCTCGACCTAAAATTAGTTGAACAAGTGCTGATCAACCTCATTACCAATAGTATTTATGCTGTAGAGAACAGAGAACACCCATACATCAACGTAAATTACCGGTTAGAAAACACCAAACTATATATTGATGTTACCGATAACGGAAAAGGCATAGATGCCAGTGATCTCGAAAAGATTTTTGTTCCATTTTACACCACCCGGAAAAATGGATCAGGAATAGGGTTAACCATTAGCCGCAACATTATGAAAATGCACAGAGGCAGCATAGAAGTTGTTTCAATGCCAGATAATGGCACCACTTTTTCTTTGGTATTTAATTACGTTTAATCATTTGAATGTTTTTTTGACCTAAAAAATCAAACAAAACCAGTTTGATATGCTTTTAATGATGTGGATACATCAAATACAAGCATGAAGACAGTTATAATATCGAACAGACTACCCGTTAAAATCATCGAAGAAAACAACGAATACACCCTTATTCCAAGTGAGGGCGGCCTTGCCACCGGATTAGGAGACGTTTATAAATCAGGCAATTCCATTTGGATCGGCTGGCCCGGCATAGAAGTGCCAGAAGAACGTCAGGAAGAAGTTACTCAAAAACTTGCAGCATTAAACCTTTACCCGGTTTACCTTACGCAAAGCGAAATCAATTTATATTACGAAGGCTTCTCGAACGAAGTATTATGGCCGGTATTTCATTACCTTGTTACCTACGCCCATTACGAACAAAATTATTGGGATTGCTATCAATCCGTTAATGAGAAATTTGCAAAAAGTGCCATGCAGGTACTTAACAGAAGAGATAAAATCTGGATTCAAGACTACCAGTTACTCCTTCTTCCAGGCATTTTAAGGGAAAAACTCCCAAATGCTACGATTGGTTTTTTCCAGCATATTCCTTTTCCATCATACGAAATATTCCGTTTAATCCCTTGGCGCGAAGAACTATTGAACGGCTTAATTGGTGCCGATTTAATCGGTTTCCATACTTTTGATGATGTTCGCCATTTTATTAGTACGGCAACACGTTTGCTCCCTGTAAACTCATCATCAAACATACTCAGCAGCAACGAAAGGCAAATTGTTGTGGAAGCTTTTCCAATGGGGATTGATTTCGATAAATTTTCAGGTTTAACGGCAACTGAGCAAGTGCAACAACAGATCGACTATTTTAGAACAGGAAAAGAAGATATGAAAGTAATCTTGTCCATCGATCGGCTCGATTACAGCAAAGGCATATTGGAAAGATTAAAGGCTTTAGAATTATTGCTCCAGCACCATCCTGAATACATCGGCAAAATTGAGCTTTTTATGATTGTTGTGCCTTCCAGGGATATGGTACCAAGATATAGCGAACTCAGAGATCAGATTGATCAGTTTGTTGGAAATTTAAATGCAAGGTACCGTTCAATGAACTGGATTCCGGTAAATTATTTTTACCGCTCCTTCCCTATTGAAGTGCTATCGGCCCTTTACTCCACAGCAGATATCTGTTTGGTTACGCCTATGCGCGATGGAATGAATTTGGTAAGTAAAGAATATGTGGCCAGCAGGAACAATAATGATGGTGTATTGATTTTAAGTGAAATGGCGGGAGCTTCCAAAGAATTAACCGATGCCATAATCGTAAATCCTAATAACATTGGTGATATTATGGAGGCTATTGTAGCAGCGCTTAAAATGTCGCCATCAGAACAACAAATGCGTATGAAAGCCATGCGTGCAATTGTACAAAAATTCAATGTTAAACATTGGGTTAACAATTTTATTTTAAGATTAAACGAAGTGAAAGATTCTCAAAAATCGTTATTAACAAAACATGCAGTAAATGCTATTAATGAAGTGATCGTAACTAAATATGCGCAAACACAAGATCGTGTGCTATTTTTAGATTATGATGGTACCCTTGTAGATTTTACCGGAAATATTGACGATGCTTCGCCAGATGCCGAATTGTACGATTTGATTGAGAACCTAACACTTGATAAGGCAAATAAAGTTGTAATTATTAGTGGCAGACGAAATGAAACCCTCGAAAAGTGGTTTGGACACCTAAAGGTAGATCTGATTGCAGAACATGGTGCCTGGCAAAAATCGTTCGAAGATAAATGGAACAGCCTGCCACTTTTAACCGACCAGTGGAAACAAGAAATAAAAACGCTATTGGAAACTTATACAGACCGTACCCCAGGATCGTTTATTGAAGAAAAAAGTTACTCACTGGTTTGGCATTATCGGAAAGCAGAAGAAGGACTTGGCGATTTAAGGGCCAATGAAATTATCAGCCATATGAAAATTTTAGCTGCAGATAAAGGCCTGCAACTTATGCCAGGCAATAAGGTAATTGAGTTTAAAAATATGGAGGTTAACAAAGGCAAGGCTGCCCTAAACTGGTTGTACGATAAAAAACCTGATTTTATTTTGGCCCTTGGCGATGACCATACCGATGAAGATATTTTCAAGGCATTACCAGATGATGCTTTTACCATTAAAGTTGGCAACAACATTTCGGAAGCAAAATATTACCTAAATGATTTTAATGAAGTGCGAAAACTACTTTGGAGCTTAGTAAAAGAGGCGTTTGTGACGCGGGGTTAATACCAATCAACATTTTCACTAAATGAATCGTCATTGCGAGAAGGCTTTTTCAGCCGACGAAGCAATGACGGCTTTCTATTATAAATTTAATGCCAAGGTCTGTGTCCCCACAGACCTTTTTAAATTAAGTTAGCGGCTATACCCTAATATAGATGTCATCCTGAGCCTGTCGAAGGATCTGCTTAAGTGCTTCTCAAAGTGTTTCGACAAGCTCTCCGTAGGAGTCCTTTGGACAACATGACAAATCCACATGGAATCACAATTTATGACATAACCCCTCTTGGTGCCAAGGTCTGTGTCCCCACAGACCTTTTTAAATTAAGATAGAGTTGTACCATAAAATAGATTGTCGTCCTGAGCCTGTCGAAGGGCCTGCTTAAGTGACTGTTAAAGCGTTTCGACAAGCTCTCCGTAGGAGTCCTTTGGACAACGTGGCAAACCTATATGGAATCACAATTTATGATACAACCTCCTCGAAATATATATCTGCAATCAACTTGCTCCCTTACAAAAATATCGGCCTATCCAGTTTAATTGCAATGCGATAAGCTGCATTCATTAAACCTACATGACTATACGCCTGGGGGAAATTACCCCATTGACTACCTGTTTTAGCATCAACATCCTCACTGAACAAAAGAAGGTGATTACAATATTTAATAATATTTTCGAATTCTTTAATCGCTTCATCCGTACGGCCAACACAGGCCAAAGCCTCCACATACCAAAAAGCACAGATTAAAAATGTTGTTTTTGGCTTACCGAAATCGTCAGCATGTAAGTAACGGTAAAATAGTCCATCTTCCGTTTTCAACTCCTTTTCTAAAGCGATTAAATGATCTTTCGCCCGATCTGAAGCCGGATCCAAATAATTCATCATAATCAACTGTAAAGTACTGGCATCTAAATGCGGGCTTCCTACTGCATTGGTATACACTTTTCTTTCCGGATCGTAGCAGGCTTCTATATATGCTGCAGCCTTATCGATTAAAATCTCCGCACGTTTTTCGAAATCCTCGTTACCAATAGTTTTAGCCATTTTTAAAGCAGCCTGTGCTCCTGCCCATTGAAATAGATTACTATAACAATGTACATTGGCGATATTCCTGAATTCCCAAATTCCGGCATCCTTTTCATCAATTGTCCGTTCAATTTTAGAAAGCACACTTTCAATCCACTTTACCGAATCGCTACGTTCGGAAAAAACAAACCGGTGATCGGTATAAAGTGGTAACATCGAAATCAATACCTGACCGTAAATATCATTCTGAATGTGTTCATAGGCCTGGTTTCCTATTCTAATGGGTTGCTCTCCTTTGTAACCTTCCAGATGATTTAATGTATGCTCGGTAATTTCCCTTTCTCCTGCAATACCATACAAGGGTTGATAGCGTGTATCTTCAGCATGCGAAATATCAGAGAGGTAATTAAAATACTTCTCCATTTCTTCAAAGTGACCGATATGGTTAAGTGAAGTTAACACATAATGCGAATCTCTTAACCAGCAGTATCTATAATCCCAGTTTCGGGTACTGCCCGGCGATTCTGGTAAACTAGTGGTACTGGCTGCTATAATTGCACCTGTATCTTCGTATTGATGAATTTTGAGCACCAAGGCCGATCGGATTACAAAAGGTTGGTAAAAACCTGCTATTGAAGAATGTTTAATCCATAATCGCCAGTAAGCAACGGTTTCCCGCAAAAAATTTTCAGCTGTACTTACTACCGGGGCCTCTAAATTTTGGCCATAAGTCATAATAAGGTATTTAGCTTCATTCAGTACAAATGCCTTTTCGTCAAAAATATAAGTAAGCGATACATTGGTACTTAAGCGGATATTTTCATCACAACCCAAATAATCAATATGATTACTGCCCCTACTCGACTTCATTTTACCTTTCCCATAATCGCACACCGGCTCGCATTTGATGGTGATGCGCGGGTTCCCTGCCAAAGGTTCGATCTTTCTGATGAGCATTAACGGTTTAAAATAGCGATCGTATAAATGGAAACGTGGTGCGAAATCTGTAATCCGGTATTTTCCATCTTCGGCAGTAATCTCTGTTCTTAAAACATTGGTATTTTCGATGTAATATTGAGTAGAAGTGAACTCGCCCTGTGGCAGGATTGAAAATTCACCTCCTTTTTTCTCATCCAACAAACTGCCAAATACAAAAGGACTATCGAAACGGGGCCAGCAAAGCCAGGATATATCAGTGTTTTTATTTACGTGTGCAATGAAAGCGCAATTTCCTATAATTCCTGTTTGATAAAGATGCTGTTCGGCCATAGACTATAATTTTGTTTATTTACTAACAAGCCGATCGGAAAAATGTTAGGGAGAAATGTCAAAAAGCCGTTAGAACGGTTAAGAGCTTAGTTTTTTTGGAAATGTAAGGTCCTGTTTCGATCGCTTACTGAAGTCCTGCTATCGCTGCAAGTCCTCGCTCATTCTTCGCTCCGGGCTTTCTGCTTTATCAGGTTTATTTAGCAAAGACTTCCGAAGTTTCAAAGGGCCATAATGCAGGCTAAATCGGAAGTCTGATGATACGCCATAAATCCGCGTTAGGGATTGTAAGGGTTTAGTACCGATCCTTCATCGGTACCGGAGCAAAGCGCAGCCCTGAAAAGCCCGCCCCTTGCGCAGCTTGGGTAACGCCCAAATCAGTTTGCAGTTTTCAGTTAGTAGTTTTTAAAACGGTTTATTTTTTAAAACCTGAGCGGTTTGATAAAAGGTTCTTCACTATGCTTAGAATGACAATCAGGCAATAAAAAAACCAGCCCCGAAAAATCGCGACTGGCCTAGTTAATGAATAATGATTATCTTAAATTACTGTTCCACTAGGTACAACAGCACCTTTTTTAATTACCACGATACCATCTTTAACGGCATAAAGTTCAAAGTCTCCATCTTCCAAATGATCGCCGCCATTAATTTTTACATCATTGCCAATGCGGCAGTTTTTATCGATGATGGCATTATTAATAAAACAACGGTCGCCAATCCCTATTAACGAATTTCCCTTGCTCGTTTCATCCTGTATCTCTTCTAAGGTTTGGTACCTATCGCTGCCCATAATGTAAGCATTGGTAATAACCGTATCCTTTCCAATCCTTGATCTGATCCCCAAAACAGCATGTTCTACTTTGCTCGCCTGAATAATACAGCCTTCGGCAATAATCGTTTTATCCAAAGTGGTACCCGAAATTTTTGAAGGAGGCAGCATCCGCGCCCTGGTAAAAATAGCATGGTTGCTATCGAACATATTAAATTTAGGAATTTCATCCGTTAGGCCTAAATTGGCTTCAAAGAAAGATGAAATATTTCCAATATCAGTCCAATAGCCTTCATACTGAAAGCTTAAAACCCTACTCTGAGAAATTGCTCTGGGCAGAATCTCTTTGCCAAAATCCTTTTCTTCTTCGTTCTCATTTAAGATATTGATCAGGTACTCGCGGTTGAAAACGTAGATACCCATCGAAGCCAAGAAATTACGTCCTTCGTCCTGCATTTCTGCACCAGTATCCGAAACCCAGTCTTCTAAACCGCTTTTAGGCTTTTCGATAAAAGAGGTGATCATGTTTTCATCATCGGCCTTTAAAATACCAAAATCGGTTGCATCTTTTGCCGTTACCGGAATAGTGGCAATGGTAATTTCGGCATTGGCTTCGATATGTTTTTCGATCATATCCTTAAAGTCCATCTGGTACAATTGATCGCCGGATAAAATCAAAATGTAATCAAATTCGTGCGAAACAATGTGGTGCATACACTGACGAACAGCATCTGCAGTCCCCTGGAACCAACCTGAGTTTTGTACAGTTTGTTCAGCAGCCAAAATATCAACAAAGGCTGTACTAAAATGGCTAAAGTGATACGTGTTTTTAATGTGTTTGTTTAGCGATGCTGAATTAAACTGGGTTAACACAAACATTCGATGAATTCCAGAATTTAAGCAATTCGAAATCGGAATATCTACCAATCGGTATTTACCAGCAATTGGAACTGCCGGTTTAGAACGTGTTTGTGTTAGTGGCGATAATCTAGAGCCCTGGCCACCGCCAAGGATAACGCCTAAAACTTTGTCAGTCATGTTTAAGCTTATTTTAATATTTGGTATAATTCTATATAATTTAATGCTGCGTTATCCCACGAATGGTCTATCTTCATCATTGTTTTTCTCACTGCTTTAAAAGCCTTTTTATCGTTATATAACTCAACAGCACGGTTAATGGCATGAGTAACATCCCAAATACTCGTTTGATCGTGGCAAATCCCAAAACCTCCGTCGCCTATATCTATTACGGTATCCTTCAATCCACCAATCCGGCGCACAATAGGAACAGTTCCATACCTTAACGCATAAAGCTGATTTAAACCACAAGGTTCCACTCTCGATGGCATGATCAGGAAATCTGCACCAGCATACATTTCGTGCGAAACCTGCTCATTATAACCAATGTAAGCATTGTATTTACCAATAAAAATGTCTTTCAGTTGATTTAACCGGCCTTCCACCCAATTATCGCCTGATCCTAAAACCAGGATATTGATGTTGTCGCCATGCTGTTGTAAAGCTGTGTAAAAAATATCGGGCAATAAATCGGCACCTTTTTCATCAACCAATCTACCGATAAAAGTAAATAGTGGTTTAGACGGATCTAATTGAAAAACATCACAGAGGGCTGTTTTGTTTGCCAGTTTACCAGTTTCAACTGTTTTTAAATTGTAACCTTTGCTCAGCATCGGGTCCGTTTCAGGATTCCAAACCTCACTATCTATTCCGTTTAGTATCCCTACCGATTTCCAACGCTCTTGTCTTAACAAACTTTCTAATCCACGGGCATTGTTCATCATCTCGTCCAGGTAACTTGGCGAAACCGTAGTTACTTTCCAGGCACATTTAATGGCCGATGCTAAAGGGTTAATGGCATCTTCCCAACCCAGTAAACCACCTTTCCACAAATCGAATGCTGGTATATAATATAATTTTTCCCAGCCAAACTGACCTTGGTATTGCGCATTGTGAATGGTTAAAACCGTCGGGACACCGCTAATTGCTTTATATTTTACGCAATTTGAAACCATAAACGGAATTAAACCCGTATGGTGATCGTGGCAATGAAGCACATCCGGACGATGCTCCCATTGTACAATCCAATCAAGTGTAGCAATCTGGAAAGCCACAAATCTTTCTGTATCGTCGCTATAACCATATACATTTGGGCGGTCGGTTAAGCCCTGAATATGGATCACGTATAAATCAAAGCCTAATTTATTGGTTTTTTCTTTTAAAATGCGGTACTGAAAGTGGTGATTACCGTAGTTTGCCCATGCATCGTAAGTTACTTCAAATTCGCTTTCGCGAATAAATTTAGTATCGTATGCAGGAACAACCACCTTGGCAATGTGGCCTAATTTATTTTGATATTTTGGTAGGGCCCCTACTACATCGGCTAAACCACCAACCTTTGCAACTGGGTAACACTCGGCGCTTATATGTATAATTTCCATCAAATATTTGGTGTAGATAACCCAAGTAAGTTACTAATTGTTTTGAGTTTTGCAAATAATGAAAATTATATTTTTAGTTAATTGTTTTAAAGGAAAAATCGTCATCTCGACTGGAGCAAAGCGGAATGTTCCAAAGGAACTCCTTCGGAGGAGAGATCTAATTCATATAAATTTACTTAAGCTTTTTTATTAGAAAGTGAATGGTTTGGCACCTAGTGGCGGGCTACAGTCCTTCTTTCCGTTATAAGTCCTCATTTCAGCGATAGTCATCTTAAATCTGCGGGAGGATACTGCCTATAGTTTCCCGCTGATTTCCCAGATATACGCAGAGGTTTTTGAAAGTGAATGGTTCAGTTCTTTGTGGCGGGCTACAGTCCTGCTTTCCGTTATAAGTCCTCACTGCGCTCCGGGCTTACCGCTGCAATCAGGCTTAAAAACAAAGTTGGCTCCAACCAAAGCTCAAATTCTATCTGTGGTAATCATCTTAAATCTGCGGGAGAATACACTAAATCGCTTCCCGCTGATTTCGCAGATATGCGCAGCGTTTTTTTTTAAAATAAAAAAACCGCTTAAATCCTTAAGCGGTTTTTAACAACAAAACAAATATATTTTTGGTTTAAAAATATCTTAGTACTCTTCGGCGATAATTTCGTAAAAATCGCGGATTGGCTGAAACTGTGGGTGTAATGAAACCACATCTCCAAAAACCAATAAAGCCGGGGCAGTTATTCTTTTATCTTCAACAATTTCAGCAATCGTATCAACAATACCCACTGCAATTTTTTCTTCTGGTGTAGAGCCATTTTGGATTACGGCTACTGGCAAAAGGTTTTTATTTTCTGCCTGAAATATGGCTGCAATTTCTTTTACTTTTTCAATTCCGTTTAAAACAACAATAGTTGCTTTCGTTTTTGCTGCGATATATAAATCTTCAGAGATTTCGCCCTTTGAGTTTGTTCCTGTTACTGCCCAAAAACTTTCACTCAAATCTTTATAGATCATCGGGATCTTTTGCAAACTTGGCGCACCGGTTGCACTCGAAATACCTGGAATAATTTCGGTGGGGATGCTGTACGACTCTGCAGCATCTATTTCTTCGTATCCTTTTGCGAAGAAAAACGGATCGCCACTTTTTAAACGTACCACGTGACCGTAGTTTAAAGCGTAATCAACAATCAATTTGTTAACCGCATCCTGAGAAAACGATTCATCATCTGAACGTTTGCCCACATAAACTTTCGGTATACCATCTGGCGCATGACACAATAAAGCCTCGTTCACATTTGCATCATATAAAACAACATCAGCTGTTTTTAATGCTTTAACACCTTTTAAACTAAATAAATCCGGGTCGCCAGGACCTGCACCTATTAAAGTAATTCTTGGTTCAATGTTCGCTTTTTCTACTTTATTCAAAATCATAACAGATAATTTAAGCTCGTTATACGTTTGTTAATGATACAAATATATAAAGTCTATGGGAATTGTAGTAATTTATTTTAAAATAATTTTATTTAGCTTTTTAGCGGGTGTTGATTTAGGGAATTTTTGGGTGTTAATGAAAGATTTATTCTATAGGGAATGTACGCGTTTTTGAATCACCAACATGGAATTGGTTGTCATTCTGAACGCAGTGTTCCAAAGGAACTCCTTCGGAGAAGAATCTTTATAGTGAAACACAGGATCTATATTAAAAGATCCTTCGACTCCGCTCCCCACAGGAGTCCTTTGAACAGGATGACAAATTGAACGAATAATTTCATGTATCTCCATTACAAAAACTAACCAAGAGTCTTAGCGAGACGCTAAGACCAGTAGGTAAATCAAGTTTTACTTACAATCCACCCCTTGAAAAATAAACTTCCCAGCCTCGAAATTAATGGGTTTACCTTTAACAAAATAAGATCTGCCAAGTGTGGTTTCTATTTGCCCCACCCCCATAATTAGTTTTCCATCTTTCTTTAAAAAGGCCAATGGATTGGTGTAAACTTTTAAGGTATCTTCGCCAGTTTTAAAGCGGTAATCTACAAATAAGGTATCGCCATTAAATTTTCCGTCTATGGTACCATTATTATGCGGTTTCTCGGCATAATTAACCAATAATGAACCCGTAACTTTACCTGAGGCCAGTATTTTCACATTCATAGCTGCACTGTCTTTTTCAAAACCTGCTGCATAACAGTTCTCACTGACCAAAGAATCGGTTTTAGTTTTAGTGCCAGTAGCTGTTTTATTATTTTGGGTACAGGCATAGGCAAAAGGGATTGCAGCCAAAACGAGGTAAAGGATATTTCTTTTCATGGTAATTGTGATTTATTGTTTTCTACTCAATATACAAATACGATGATGATTTTCCATCATTTCCATAATGAAAATTTACATCAATATACTATTTTCGGGTGTTAGTACAGGAGGCAGATCAGTTTCATCCAGCATATCCCTCATATCAATTTCTATCGTCCGCGAGATATTGGTAATGGGCACATCATTGGCACTTCCTTCAAAAGGATTTGTAGAACTTTCGCCAACAATATCCAAAGAGTTAAAAACCCAGGTGAGTAAAATCGCAAATGGAACGTTTAACCAAATGGAATACCCCTCAATCAAAGTACCATTACCCAATTTGTTAAATTCGTTTAAAAGGCGTGCATAGTTTTTGGTTTATTCGGAATATTATCTGAGGGATTTAAACTAAGATATAAAAATTTAAAGCGCCTATATTAAAATGTTTAAAAAAATCGTCAAACGAAAAACGGGGCTACCTATCTGGCGCCCCGCTGAAATTGCTTTCACTTTAGATTAAAAACCTAAAGTCTTCATTATTATATTTGGTTGTGGTTCTCTACTGTAAGATTTTCAGGATTGTAT
Organism: Pedobacter borealis DSM 19626; assembly: GCF_000708285.2. Classification (GTDB taxonomy): domain Bacteria; phylum Bacteroidota; class Bacteroidia; order Sphingobacteriales; family Sphingobacteriaceae; genus Pedobacter; species Pedobacter borealis. Next base: position 47,050 of record NZ_JAUG01000011.1, on the reverse strand, counting down.
GATTTCAGGATCAATAAGCTGAAATAAAGATCTCATCGTTTCACAATTTTTATCATCCATTTTTCCACCATTAAGGAATTAAGAAGATTAAGATTTTATCTATATTCCTTGAAGCTTTCGCTATTGGTCATTGATCAATTTACATTATCCATTTTACATTTTATTCTACTGCTGCCCTGAACATTAAAGCGCCAACGGTTAAATTTGTACGCGTATCGACCAAAATAGCTGAACCGTTTGCCCGGTTATCATCGTATAAATCGAATGCTAAAGCATCAGCGGTTTTAATAATCACCCGACCGATATCATTCAATTTAAATTCGTCAGCAGCATGTTTTTCAAGTGTATTGATGTCAACTTTGTGCAGAATCTCGCTGATTTTACAACGCGTAATTTTACTATTGTGCTGAATATTATACATGATAGAAGTATCTAACGCACGGCCATCCATCCAGCAAAGGTCTGCTTCAATCAGTTTCGATTCCTGTGGCAATGCCGAAGCATTTACAATGGTATCGCCACGGCTAATGTCTACATCATCTTTCAAGTGAATAATTACCGACTGGCCAGCGTGAGCTGCATCTGGTGTCTGATCAAAAAATTCAATTTTTTCGACGGTAGAACTCGCACCACTAGGCAATACGGTAACTTTATCATTTAAGTTAAAGGTGCCACTTAATACCCTACCTGCATAACCACGGTAATCGTGTAATTCTTCTGTTTGTGGACGTATTACCCACTGCACCGGCATACGGGCTAATTGCGATTTATCTAAATTATCGGTATCTACCTTTTCTAAGAAATGTAACAAACTCTCGCCTTCGTACCAATCCATGTTACCTGAATTTTGCACAATATTATCGCCTTTTAAGGCACTAACCGGAATATAGGTTACATCAGCAAGCTTTAATTGCTGCGCCAAAACCTTGTATTTTTCTATAATTGCACTATAAACGGTTTCGCTATAGTCAACCATATCCATTTTGTTGATACAAACCACTACATGTTTGATACCCAATAACGAAACAATATACGAGTGGCGGATGGTCTGTTCTACCACGCCGTTACGGGCATCGATTAAGATAATGGCCAGGTTGGCTGTAGAAGCACCTGTAACCATATTTCTTGTATATTGAATGTGACCAGGCGTGTCGGCAATAATAAATTTGCGTTTTTCGGTCTGAAAGTATTTATAAGCTACGTCAATGGTAATACCTTGCTCGCGCTCTGCTCTTAAACCATCGGTTAAAATGGCTAAATCTATTGTTCCGTCATCATTTTTACGGTTAGAGCTCTGTAAAGCTTCTAATTGATCGGCCAAAATAGAATCTGTATCGTATAACAAACGGCCGATTAAGGTACTTTTACCATCATCTACACTGCCTGCTGTGAAAAATTTTAATATGTTCATTTTATTGTAGTATTAAGACATAAGTATTAAGTAATTAGTATCAAGTATCAAGACGGTTATTAATCTTGCTACTCGATACTTTAATCTTGATACTCCTTTAAAAATATCCCCCCTTTTTTCTGTCTTCCATTGCGGCTTCAGAAACTTTATCATCCATACGGGCACCACGCTCTGAAATTTTAGAAGCGCTGATTTCAGCAATAATATCATCAATCAAAGTGGCATCCGATTCTACCGCAGCAGTACAAGACATATCGCCCACCGTACGGAAACGAACTTGTTTGCGTTCCACCACATCTTCACCATCCATATTTAAAAATGGCGAAGCAGCCATCAGCTGTCCATTTCTGGTAATACAATCGCGTTCGTGCGAGAAATAAATACTTGGAAGATCTATTTTCTCTCTGCGGATATAATTCCAAACATCAAGCTCCGTCCAGTTACTGATCGGGAACACACGGATATTTTCTCCTTTGTGGATTTTACCGTTGTAAATATTCCAAAGTTCAGGACGTTGGCGTTTTGGGTCCCATTGGCCAAATTCATCACGAACAGAGAAAATACGTTCTTTAGCCCTTGCTTTTTCTTCATCTCTACGCGCACCACCGATGCAAGCATCAAACTGGTATTTTGCAATGGTATCAAGCAAGGTTACGGTCTGCAAAGCATTTCTACTGGCATTTTTACCGGTTTGCTCTACAACTTTACCTTGATCTATTGATTCTTGCACAGAACCGATGATTAATTTTTCGCCAATCCGCTCTACCATCTGATCGCGGTAAGTGATGGTTTCTTCAAAATTATGGCCTGTATCAATATGTACTAATGGAAAAGGAAATTTCCCCGGACGGAAAGCTTTTTCTGCCAAACGAACTAAAGTAATTGAATCTTTTCCACCCGAAAATAATAAGGCTGGTTTTTCAAACTGACCTGCTACTTCACGTAAAATGTGAATGGCCTCGGCCTCTAGTTCATCTAAATAATCAAAATTATATGTACTCATTTGAATTGTTGGAATGTTTAAATGTTGAATGATGGAATGTTAAATCGTTCAATTATTCAACTTGTTATATTTGTTGTTGTTATTGTTGTTAAAAATGTTTGGAAGGTTTGAATGTTGGGATATTCCAACGTTTCATTGAATAAGGATATAAACCTTCTATCTTTTAGCCTTCAGCCTTATACCTTAAGTAGCATGTAAACCGCATTCTTTTTTACTTTGGTCTTCCCACCACCATCTTCCGGCCCTAAAATCTTCGCCTGGCTGTACTGCTCTTGTACATGGGGCGCAACCTATACTCGGGAAACCTTTATTGTGCAGGGTATTGTAAACAATGTTGTTTTCTTTAATGTATGCTTTCACATCATCTAAAGTCCAATCGAAAATAGGGTGGAATTTAACCAATTGGTTACCTTCGTCCCATTCTAAATCGTGCATATCTTCACGGTTGGCACTTTGATCGGCCCTGATTCCTGTTACCCATATCTCATTACCTTTTAATGCTCTTTTTAAAGGTTCGATTTTACGGATGTAACAGCACTCTTTCCTATTCTCTACCGACTCGTAGAAGCTGCTCGGGCCTTTTGTATTTACCATATCCTGTAACAGCTCATTTTGTGGATAATAGGCATGAATGGGTTTGTTATAAATTTCCAGGGTTCGGTTCCAAACGTAATAAGTTTCTGGGAACAAACGTCCGGTTTCTAAAGTAAAAACCTTAATTGGAATATTATTTGAAAAAATTAAATGCGTAATCGCTTGGTCTTCCCAACCAAAACTGGTCGAAAATATAATACGACCGGCATATTTATCTGCTAAAAATTTCAGTTTATCAATTGTATTTAAACCTGCCAGTGCTGCTTTTATCTCCTCTAGGTTCTCCATCACTATATTAATTTTAAAATAAACATAATTATACTGCGCAAACTCACAATCATCACAATAATCCCTACGGCAACCATAATGGTTTTTGCAGAAATTTTGTTCGATACTTTTGCGGCTATTGGTGATGCGATTGCACTACCGATAATCAAGCCCACAACAGCTTCCCAGTGTTTGCCACCTAACATGGTGAAAAATGTAAGCGAACTTAAGGTGGCAATAAAAAAGCGGCTGATTTTTACGGTACCTAAAGAAAACAATGGATGCCTGCCACCTGCAATTAAGCTTGATAATACGATTGAACCCCAGCCACCGCCAAAGGCAGCATCGATAAAACCACCAACAAAGCCCAATAAACCAATTTTTTTAATTTTTTGATCGGCTTTTTTTCTCTTCACATTGAAAGCTTTCATTAAAATGACTCCGCCTAAAAACAAGGTATAAACCGCCACGATAGGCTTAACATAAGCACTATAATGTTCTAATGAAGAAAGAATATAGGCACCTAAAACTGCACCGATTATAGCAGGAATGATTAAAATTTTGAATAATTTCCAGTTTACGTTACCCATACGGTAATGCATCCAACCTGCAATTCCATTGCTCATTACCTCAGAAATGTGGATGGCCATACTTGCCGATGCAGGAGGTAAACCCATTGCTAATGAGAACGATGCAGTAGTAACACCATACGACATGCCAATTGCACCATCAATTAATGCGAATAAAAACCCAGCACCTAAAAACCAATAGAATAAAGGATCAATATTGATCAGGAAACGCTGAAATTCTGGCTCGGTATTCCACAAAGAAAACCCGATAGCACCAATTAGTAAAACTGAGGCCGCCCAGATTAACCACTTAATATTTTGTTCGGCAAAACTTTTTTTAGGGTTAATTAAACTTTGGGTAACCTTATTTAGTTTTTTAACCTTTGCCGAAAAATCGCCATTTAAAGTTTGACGTAAAGCACTCATATTCTGTAGCGTTTCATCAAGCTCCGCAGGCAAACCTTCATTTAAAATCTGTTTTAAACGTTTGGCTATCGTTGGCGATTTGCCGTTTGTAGAAATGGCAATCTTTAAATCGCCTTTTTGAACAATTGACCCCAGATAGAAATCGCAAAGTTCTGGCTTATCAGCCACGTTGATCAACAGGCCACGCTCATGCGTCACCTTTCTAATCTCTTCATTTAAAATATTGTTATTGGTTGCCGCGAAAACGATGTCAATGTCATTCAGATCATCTACATCGAAACTTTTCTGTTTAACTTTTATCAGCGGATAATTTGCGATAAGCGCATAAACTTCTGGTGATACTAGCTCTGCAACAATCGTAATGGTAGCACTATGGCTATTATTTACGATCGCAGTTAATTTCTCGAGCCCAATATTTCCTGCACCAATTAATAATGTACGCAGCTTGTTCAGCTTTACAAAAACTGGAAAGAGCTGGTTACCTTTTTCTTCTTCAGAAAAAGATGCTGCATTATCAGGTTGGTTAGGCAATACTTGCATATTGTTTAATTAATTTCTTAAATGATGGATGTAATGATACAACTTCTCCAAAAATTAATAAAGCAGGTGCTTTAATATTTTCTTGTTGCACTAAACCTTCTATGGTTTCAACCACGCCAACAACCAATCTTTCATCTTCTGCCGATCCGTTCTGAACCACAGCGGTTGGTAAATGGTGTTTACCTGCAGCTTTAAAAATCTCTACAATTTTAGGTAATTTTTTAAGTCCCATAAGTACCACTACAGTCGCATTAGATTGTGCAGCCTGGTAAATATCTGCTGAAACTTCTCCAGAAGTGGTTGTTCCGGTAATTACCCAAAAGCTTTCGCTCATGCCGCGGTGTGTAACCGGAATCTGCTGCAAGCCTGGTACACCGATAGAACTCGAAATACCCGGGATTACGCTTACCGGAATGCTATAAGACGCAGCATAATCCAACTCTTCGTATCCCCTGCCAAAAACAAAAGGATCGCCACCTTTTAAACGCACTACGTGGCCGTAGTTTAAGGCATAATCAATCATTAATTTATTAATGGTATCCTGAGGATAAGAATGCTCACCTGAACGTTTTCCTACATAAACCTTAATGGCTTCTGCCGGAGCATGCTCCAATAAAGCTTCATTGGTTAAGGCATCGTACAAAACCACATCAGCAGTTTGCAACGCTTTAACCCCTTTCAATGTCAATAAATCAGGATCTCCAGGACCTGCACCTAAAAGGGTTATTTTTGATTCTTTATTTTGATTAACCATGTTTCTTTTTAATTATTGAATTTTGAACGACTGGATGAAGAGTTGTTTGGCGCATGGCGTTTAGCGTCTGCCGTGCTCAAATCTCATATCTATTGTCTCAAATCTCATTTCGCTAATACGGCCCTTTTTTCCTTAATCTGATTTAAAAATTGTTTTGCTTCTTCAAAATATTTCTGTGCAAACTCAGCTGTTGGTTCGTTTTTGTTAATCTGTAACACCAGGTCAGAGAAATTGGTCGATAAATTAAATTCTCCAGTTTCTACGTAATGGTTATCAAATTCGCGGATCACACCTACCTGTGTGCTGCTGTTTACACCTTTATCTAACAGTAAAGATTTTGCAGCGCTTACAAAAGTGCTATAAGTATGATAAATGGCATCGGCATAAGCAGCTTTCTCCAGGTTTTGTTTCGCCCAATCAAATTTTTCATCGGCCTCCAACAACAAGGTAGCTACCAAATCAATTACAACACCAGCACACTCTCCTACACCAATTGCAGTTACAAATTCTTCTACATGTCCCCAATCTACAAATTCTTCTGTTTTAAGGTTAGTTAAATCGGCCAGCGGTTTTAGCAACTGATAAAAATGGTCTTTACCTTTTCTATCATAATATTGGTGAAAGTTCTCATCCTCCAGGTTATTGGCTTTAAAATCATTTAAAATGAAGTGTAAAACACTTGTAGCCCTTTTAGAAGGCACTTTAATTACACGTTCTGCTACTCTACCCACGCCATTACCTACAGTTCCACCACCTAACATCACTTGAACTGCCGGAACAACTTTTCCTTCAGCCTTTACCGAACTTCCGTGGAAACCAATCTCAGCTAAGCCATGTTGACCGCAAGAGTTCATACATCCACTGATTTTGATCTTGATGTTTTTCTCGTAGATAAACTCAGGGAAATCAGTATAAATTACCTCTTCCAACACTTCGGCCAGAGTCATTGAGTTCGAAATACCCAAATTACAGGTATCGGTACCAGGGCAAGTGGTAATATCAGCTAAACTATCAAAACCTGCCGTAGTAAAACCAATTTTATTTAAAGCGGCATATAATGAAGGTAATGCCTCTTTACGAACAAACTTTAGCAGCAAGCCCTGGTTTTGGGTAATCCTGATTTCATCAGCCACATATAATCTGATGGCATCAACAAAAGCCCTTGCTTTATCTGTTTTGATATCGCCCACCTGAACTTTTACATAAACGCCATAAAACCCAGCTTGTTTCTGTTCAATTACGTTAGTGGCTAACCAATGTTTGTAATGGGCTTCGTTTAATATTTCTACCGCAGGATATTCTTGCGCTAAAGGTAAAGTTGGCTGAGGTACAGTATTAATATCTATTTTAAAGGTTTTTACTTTATTGGCAATACGCTCTTCGGCAACCAAACGTAAAACTTCTTCTAAACCTAATTTTTGAACCAGGTATTTTAAACGTGCTTTGTTACGGTTGGTACGTTCGCCATAACGGTCGAACACACGAAGAACAGATTCTGTAAACGGAATCAATTGATCTTCAGGCAAAAATTCGTGTACCGCATTGGCCAAAAATGGCTGTGCACCTAAACCACCGGCAAACAAAACTTTAAATCCGCGCTCGCCCTTTTCGTTAATTTTAGGAATAAAACCTAAATCGTGAATGTAGCTAAAGGCAGTATCTCTATCGCTCGAAGAAAATGAAATTTTAATCTTTCTACCCATTTCCTGACAGATCGGGTTACGCAAAAAGTACGCAAATACCGCTTGGGCATAAGGCGAAACATCAAAAAGTTCTTCAGCATCGATTCCAGAATTTGGAGATGCCGTTACGTTACGTACCGTATTTCCACAAGCCTCGCGAAGCGTAATATCATCCTGCTCTAATTTAGCCCAAAGCTCTGGAGTACGGTCTAAACTCACATAGTGAATCTGAATATCCTGACGGGTGGTTAAGTGTAAATTTCCACTTCCATACTCATCAGCAATATCTGCAATACGTAACAACTGCTTAAAAGTTACCTTACCAAAAGGCAATTTAATGCGCACCATTTGTACGCCAGGTTGTCTTTGACCGTAAACACCGCGTGCTAAACGGAGGCTTCTAAACTTTTCGTCGTGGATGGTTCCATCTCTAAAAGCTTTAATCTTATTCTCTAAATCGATAATGTCCTGCTCGACAATCGGATTTTCGAGTTCTGTTCTGAAACTTTGCATATGTGTTGTTAGCTTTATTCTAAAAATGCTTCCCTGTTACCGAGAAGCATTCCATATTTTATACTTAAAATTATCTGTAGGCTCCTATTATTGCGTTTTACAACAGCACATCATTTGCATAGTAATTAACTTGTTAGGTATAAAATTGAAATTCATACGCCAAATATATAAAGTATATAGGAATAGTCGTAATTTATTATGAAAAAATTTACGATATCCTGTTAAAACCACCTAAAGTCGTCATTTCGAGGGATAATTTATTGTATAAAAATCAATATGAATGACGCATATCTTTTTTCGCCCATAGGCTCATTCTTGCCTCGGCTCGCCGCCGCCGAAGGGCTCTTTCTTTTTGGCATCAAAAAGAAACAAAAAATGCCGGCTGAAAATTTTTCTTTTGAAGGCAGTTGTGCGGCCAGAACAGTGCAGCCCGAAAAATTTGTTAGGCCGGATTTAAGTAGAACGGGGATACGGTGGTGCGGCCTAGCTGGGCGGAAACACAAAATCGGTTAAAATGCTGATTAATAGTAGCTTACAAAATAACGTCAATGGTAGCGGAGTGTAACGCAGTCGAGAAATCTACAATGTTAAATCACTTAATCCAACGGGACTAAAAACCGCCAATTGATAACTGGCAACTGAAAATTGCCAACTGCTAACTGATTTGGGCGTTACCTAAGCTGCGCAAAGGTCGGGCTTTGCAGGGCTGCGCTGTGCTCCGGTACCGATAAAGGATCGGTACTAAACCCTTACATTCCCTAACGCGGATCGAGTAGGAAGATAGGGATTATTTCCCTATCTGTCCTCTCACACCACCGTACGTGCCGTTCGGCATACGGCGGTTTGTTGAAATAGTATCTCTTAACAACCGGTAGTATTCTCCTGTTGTCAGGCATTGTGCCCACTGGTTGCACGGCTCGGCTCAGCTCCTCTTTTTTTTCATCTGTGATACAGTACTACGACCGCTGCTGACTTCTAAATGAGCCATTGAACGTCCCCGCTAAATGTTTCCTCTCCTGTAATCGCGCTTACACTTGACAGAGCTCATTCAGATCTCCTGGGGTAAGGCAATCCGCTTTCTATGGATGTGGCCCCTGTATCTACGTAGTGATATTCTGTGCAGTATAGGGCTTTTGTTTGTCATGCAACATCACCCATATCACCTCGCCTTATATACAGTTCCTGTTCGTAGGCCCCCATATTTGCCGCCAGCTTCCTTCGGATTCGCAGTCGCCCACGACACCCTTGCTATTGGCTAACACTTCCTACTGCAAAGTGTGTTCGGGACTTGCACCCTATAGCTGATTGCCATGCCCAGCGCACAAGCAAGACCTCGCAGGTTTCGAAAACCTGCGAGGTCTGCCCCCCGATTGTGCTACTCTCTCTGTTAGATAAACCCGATTGAAGTGAACATTCCGATCCTTTATCGGAATAAAACGGAAAGCGGGACTGAAAACCACTATGAAAAACTGAACTTTCATTTCCCCCCAAAAAAAATCCCAAACTCAATAAAATGAATTTTGGGATTAATATTTTAAAATCTGCCACGTGTAAGACATATCGTAATAGATGCTGAAACAAGTTCAGCATGACGGATTGGGCCACGTGAAAATAAATATTATAAATTAACGATACCGATTTTCAGATTGTCCTCTCTACCGATTACGTCAGCAATGCTGGTTTCGGTTAAAACCTTAAGGGTAGCATCTCTAACATCGATAAAGGCGCTTCTGATTCCGCATGTTTTTTCGTCTACACATTCATCACATTTGTGATAAAAATTTAAACTTGCACAGGGAACCATGGCAATAGGCCCATCCGTTACACGCATTACGTGTACCAATAAAATCTCTTCAGGTTTTTTGTTGAGGCTGTAACCACCGCCTGCCCCTTTTTTACTGTATAAAAAGCCAGCGTTACGCAGATCGAGCAGAATCTGCTCCAGGAATTTTTTCGGGATATGCTCCTCCTCTGCAATTTTCGAAATCTGCATTGGTGGTTTATCTAAATTTTTACCAAGCGCAACAAGCGCTTTTATGGCATACTTTGTTTTTTTGGACAGCATATTCGCACAAAGCTAATAAAAGAAAGTAAATTATAAAATACGCAACAGGAAGTTGATTGCACAATAAATTGTATAAACGGTCGTCATCCTGAATTTATTTCAGGATCTTTCCTACTATAAAAGATGCTGAAACAAGTTCAGCAGGACGTAGCGATGAATTGTCGCCTTTAATCAAAGTAGCGTAAAAATAACCACGACACAAAACAGAACAACATTTATCGGCGTTTAAAATCTATTTTTACCCACATTATGAATTACAGATTTCAATAATGAAAAGAAAACTCAATCTATTGCCGCTCATCATAGTTGCAATCATATTTTTTGCCCTTAACGCTTATGTTTTATCTGGCCTGGGTACCATTAATCAATCTACCTGGCTCGGTCCTATTTTCTGGGTCGTTATTGTAGGTTTGACATTTGCGCTGTTATATGCGATTCAGCAAATGCGAATTCAAGGCATGAACCGGTTTTTTCAGATCATCAGTCATGCTTTTTTAATCATCTTCGTCGCAGAACTCGTGTTCGCTTTTTTCCTCCTGCTCGGTGATGTTTACCGTTTGCTATTAGGTTTGTCGACTAATTTTCAGCCCGAAGGTTTTCACATTTTAGGCCGTAGTAATTACTGGATCGATTTTGCCTTTGTAATGTTCTGTTTAACCATTGCCTTATTTGCTTATGGCATTACCCAAGGAAAATATGCTTACCGCGTAATTAAACACACTTTGTATTTTGATGATCTGCCTGCCAGTTTTGATGGTTTTACTTTAACACAGATCTCGGATGTACACGCGGGTAGCTTTACCAACCCTAAAGCCGTGCAAAAAGGTATCGATATGATTAATGCCCAAAAGAGTGATTTATTTGTTTTTACCGGAGACTTAGTGAACAATGCTTCTTCGGAGATTGTGCCCTATATCGGCCATTTCTCTCAGATTAAAGCCCCTTTCGGACAATATTCTGTTCTGGGCAATCATGATTATGGCGATTATATTAAATGGCCTACTGAAGCAGATAAAATACAGAACCTGAATCAGTTAAAAGCTTATCATCAAGAACTTGGTTTTAAGCTTTTATTGGATGAACCTGTAGAATTGCATAAAAACGGCGAGAAAATTATACTGGCCGGAATAGAAAACTGGGGAATTGGTTTTGGAGAACGTGGAGACTTAAACAAAGCCTTGCAAAACACTAATGTAGACGATTTTAAAATCCTGTTATCGCACGATCCTTCGCATTGGGATGCGCAGGTAAAAAATTATCCTTCAAAAATCCAACTTTCGTTGGCTGGACATACACACGGTATGCAGTTTGGTGTCGAAGCTTTTGGCATTAAATGGAGTCCGGTAAAATATCGTTATAAACATTGGGCGGGTATTAAAACCGAAAATGGAAGATACCTTAATGTAAACAGAGGCTTTGGCTTTCTGGGTTTTTCGGGAAGGATTGGTATTTGGCCAGAAATTACGGTAATAGAATTGAAGCGAAAATAAAAATAGATCTCTCTCCCGAAAGTTCGGGACTGCGCTCCAGATTGGTACCTTGGTTAATCCAGCAGCAGAGGCTTTGAAAGAAGACGTAATGCTGTAATTGACGTGCAGTCAGATGTTACCATCTGACTTTCGACAAATCAAAATGTTTATCAAAAATAAAATCGTCTTAGTGTCAGATGGTAACATCCGACACCACTAAAAGATAACATCATTAAGGATAAGGATCATCATTTCCGAGCAGAGTGCAACGCAGTCGAGAACCACGAAGTGCTCAGCAAAGCTAAATCTAAAGATAGATCTCTCCATTTCGCTATGCTTCAGTCGAGGTGACGATAGTTCCATGAGATCAGATCTCAGTCGTTCCTCCCCGCAATGACGACCTATCTGTTAACTATAAAAATAGTTTATATCGATAAAATCATTATCTTGCTTTATAAATCTTTTGCATGAAAACATTAGTATTGATCTTGTTATCGACACTTTTATTCGAAACCCCTACGATTGAAAAAGATCGTGATCGATGGAAACCTTATTATACGGATACTGCTCCAGCAAAAACAGCCGATAACTGGTTTCTTCCTTTTGATTTAGCTAACCGTAAGAAAATAAACAATATTAAAATCATCAGCATTTTTGGCGATCATAGAGATAGTTATGTTAAAGGTCATATCCACACGGCTATTGATATTAATCCTGCACAACCTAAAGCGAAACTGGTTAATGTTTACACCATGGCCAATGGAATAGTCTGCTCTGTGCATTTGGGCGAAAACCAACGCACAGTTGTGGTAAAACATAAACTACTGAGTGGATTAACCATGTTTACCACTTACAAACACCTGAAAGAAGTTTATGTAAGGAACGGCGAAAATGTTGATCAAAATACCAAACTGGCCAGATTATTTACGCCTCAGGAAAGTAAAAAGTATGGGGGCGATTACCATCACCTTCATTTAGAGATCAGAAAAAAATTTGATGATTATGGCTGTGCAAGCTGGCTAACTTTTAATAATAAACAACTGAACGAACGGTTTTATAATCCTCAGGTATTTATAAAAGAACACATCAAATAACTGTAAAGTTAAAAAAGGTATTTCCGAATACACTGAGGAGCTGTTTAAATTTTATTAAAAACAAGATCGTCATTCTGAACTTGTTTCAGAATCTGTTTAGAAAGACCCTGAATTAAATTACCTTCGGTGAGCTCGCTAAGGCTCGGTTCAGGGTGACGGAGTAAATTATTTAGATAAAATTAATACGTAAATTTAGGTTTCCCATTGTCGCAGGTTACCCCTTTTGGCTGTATTATTAACGCACAATCTGAATATACGCCCCATTTTTGATTGTAATCGGCCTGTAGTTTGGTAAATTGTTCAACCTTTTTCAGAAAAGTGCTTTCATCTATTTTTACAGAATAAGCAATATAACCTGATGCGCCTCCGCAGGCTTTAGATCCGATGGCGGTGAATTTCCATTCGCCGGCATTTTCACAGGTAAATTGCTGAGCTGATTTTTCAATGTCTTTATAAAGTCTATCCAACTCCGACGAATCAACATTTTGCATAGGATCTTCTCGGTCTTTACACGCCCACATCAAACTTATAATCAGTACAATTGAAGTTAAAATAAATAGCGTCCGTTTCATCGTTTGTTACTTTTTACCTAAAACGGGAATTTAAATAAAAACGCTACACCTCTTAAGACTTCCGAAGTTTCTCAGCCCACACACCTGACCAGCTAAACTTCGGAAGTCTGGAAAATTTAAAACTTAATTTTTAATGTACACTTTTCCCTAGTCCCATCATTAATCAGCCCATCAGGGAGGGTAATTCTTAAACCTTTAGTGTTCTGTTTCCATTTAATGGTAAACGCTTCATCTTCCATAACCAACTCTTTTACTTTTAAAATGGCGGTTGACAGCGATTTAATGATCAGTTCTCCATGATTAAATTCTAAAAGCTCAATATTGAGTTCGTCTGCTTCGCCAGAATAAAAAATAATCGGATTAACCTCATAAATATGAAGTTGATTGCCGCTTTGTTCGCTCGTATTTAAAGCAATTTTTCTACTTACTGCCATTACAATTTGGTTAGATTTAATTAAAAATGGCTTACAATTAGTTTACAGGAGGAAAATTATAAGGTTTCCAGGCACGAAGCCCGCTCAGCTCTTTCTGCGTTTCTTCGCTTATGCCTACGCCCCAGGTATTAAAAAATGGAGCTAAATTTCTTTTTACAACATTAGAATACGTTTTCACCCATAAATCGCGTTTTTGCTGATCGTTTAAGCTGCCTATGCTTGGTCCGATTTTTTGGTATTCTTTAAAAAAGGCCTTAAAACTTTCCCATCCAAAACCTTCCTGCATCTGGCGGAACATGATCAGGCCTAAAAAGGCATCGCCTTTCCATTTTTCATAACTCGTACCTTCGGCAAAATATTTTTTCATCATCTTTTGCGTATTTGCACTTGATACACCAGTATGTGAATCGTCCCGTCCGCCCATTAACCTATCGAACATATAGATTGAAAAGAAGTTATTGCTCACTTCGGTAGTGCCACCAAAAACCCAGTTCAGATTTTGCATGTTGTGACCAATTTCGTGGAAAAAGCCCCAATTTGCGCCCCCCTTACTTGGTTTCATCAATAACTCAGGGTTGGCCATAATTTCGTTCGAGAGCATCTTTCTGGATGGCGAATGGTGGATCATAATCGGATAACCGCTATGCATGTATCCCCCACCAATATGTTCATCGGGTACCATCCGTTGAGCCCTGTAAAACGGCGCTGGCATATTGGCCAGATCCAATTCTCCAAGTACAACTAAATCCCATAGTTTTAATACTTCTTCAGGGTTTTTGATGGTTTGCAATACACTATCAGGCAAAGTTAAAATCACATTTTCAGTGGCCATTTCGCCCCAGGGAGCTTTATTATTTTTCAATTGGCCCTCCCAATCACTTTGCGTGCTTTTGCCCAACACAAAAAGTGGAGCTGCAACAGCATGGCTAATTTTGAAATCAATTTTTCTACTTTCGGCCTTAGGTTTAATATCAATGTAGATCAATCCGCCGAAAGGCGACGCTAATCTGTTTTTACCAATTACCAATTGTTGTTTCTTGGTTATAATTGGCATTCTGCGCCAATCTTCCTTGCCCGCAACCCAATAGTTCAAGCGATCGCTATGCGCACCAATCTGAACTTCAAGCTCGTTTACATTGGTGTTTTTGGGCACATCGATCTCAATGTACTCACCAGCTTTCGCATACAAACCTGTACTGTACATGGTAGCGTTATCATAACCAGAGTAGCCCAGGGTTGACACGATAGACACTAAACTATCAGCCATTTTTTTATGTTCGATGCTTACCGTTTTATTTATAAACTGAAAACCAGTCTTTACTGTACCTGGAAAAACCTCAGCTGATGGTTGTGCTTTGATATTCTTATAATCGGTGCTTTTTAAAGTTTCATCGCTCCATTTGGCAATGGCTTTTCTAAATGCCGTGTCGCTTTTAGAGAGGGTGTGTTGTGGTGTAATGACAATTGTTGTCGGATCTTTAGCTGCATCTTGAGCAAAGGTAGTTAAGCCAGTTGCTACTAATGCGAGGGATAATAGTGATTTCATTTTGTGTTTGGTTTGTTGTTATTGAGGTGTTATACTTTTTTTAAGCGGAAAACCTTGGTTTCGTGAGCAGTTACTTCACCATTCCACTTGTTATTTTTGCCAATTACTTTATGTTGCCATAAATCTTTGATCTCATATTTACCAGTCAGGCCTAATTCGGCAAAGTTTATTTTTGCATTTTGGGCAGCTGTCGATTTATTTAAAATCGCGATGGCAAAATCTCCGTTGGCTAAAGGGCGAATAAAAACATCCCATACATCCGTTTTAATTTTTCTTTCAGCTTGTTTACCCAAAGCATCCTGATTTAATGCAATTACTTCTTCATTAGTAAAAATGGTTTTTGCTTCATTATCCATCTTACGGATATCGCAACTCGCATATAGTGGAGAATTAAGCATACTGTACAAACTCATTTGGCTTTGATATTCAGCTTGGGTACAGCCTTTGCTATTAAAAGCCGACGAAGGGCCTTTTGTTCCATGTAAACCGGCTACCAGCATATCTCCATCGTTCCATCTGCCCGGGCCTGAAAAGCTTGCCAATCCGGCTGTTTTATCAACAACGTTATAAATACCTACTCCTCCCTTACCCTCTACATCATTCCATTTGTCTCTGATATCGTAAGTAGTACGCCAGCTTTGTCCGCCAACCTGTGCACCCCAGTTCCAAGGTTCGCGTGGACCCCATTCGCAGATTCCCAATACAATTTCCCTACCCGATTTGCGTAGCGCCTGGGCTATTTTACCATAACGGGCTTTAGCCGTTTCAACATCCTCTGGGGCATTGCAATAGTCGTATTTTAAATAATCTATCCCCCATGAAGCAAAAGTTTTAGCGTCCTGATCTTCGAAATTTAAACTTGCGGTATAACCACCACAGGTTAAAGGAGCAGCATCAGAATAGATACCCAATTTCATCCCTTTGGTGTGCAGGTAATCGGCCAGGGCTTTAATGCCTGAAGGAAATTTCTTTGGATCGGCAATAATCTTGTTTTTATTATCGCGGCCACCTTGCCAACAATCATCTAAAAAAATATACCGATAGCCTGCTTTCACCATCCCACTGGCAACCATTGCATCGGCCATTTCTTTAATATCTTTTTCGTTCGGGTTTTCGGACATGATGTTCCAGCTCATCCATCCCATTGGTGGTGTAGCAGCTAGTTTTGATTCCTGTGCAAAGCTGATTTGAGCAAATAACAATAGGGTTAAACAGATTTTGATAAATTTCATATTATTTTTTGATTAGAGAGTTCTTCAATTCTTTAGGAAATGGTCGTCATTCCCGCGCAGGCGAGAATCTTAATGCTCCTGTTTTAAGATTATCTTCGATGAGCACTGCGTGGTTCCCAATCAACCCGATAGCTATCGGGTTGGGAATGACGAACCACCTATATTATTTAATCGGTTTGATATAATAGCTGTACTGGTAATCTTTAAACGGGATCTGGTATTGAATTAATGGCATAGAGCCCCAGCTATCAATCCCCTGAACACCCAATTGCTGCATATCCATGTGCACGTAAATCTGGTTGCGTTTTACCAGTTCGCCAGAGTGATATTGTTTTTTCTCGGCCTCCGGATCTAAATCTTCTACCGAATATGGCAATGCATTAAAACTCAATAACTGATCGGCAAATTCGAAACGTAAGCCTTTACCTGCTTTATTGGTAAAAGCTACCCAACGTACATCGGTTTTATTACCACTTTCCTGTGGACGTGCATAAGGGAAATACTGATCTGCAACCGTTGATTTATAAGTACCAATTAATGATGCCGTTTTTCTGTCTACATAATTTTCACCCGGACCGCGACCATACCATTGAATATTGCTGTAATCATTTTTCAACTGCAGATCGTTACCGATACGCATTAAACTTTTGTAGTTGCCTGTTACGGCTTTAAATTGATTATTTACTTTTACAGTACCATCAGCAGATACATTAAATTCTTGCGTTGTTTCTGCATCACCTTTAAGTAGCGACGATTTAATGGTTAGGGTAAAGCCATCAGCAGTTGAATTTACAGTTGATTTAATATTGCCTGCACTGTTATCCTGATACACATTACGCCACATACGTAATTTCGTATTTAAGCCTGCACCGATATCGTTGTCGGTTGGTGCACGGTAAAATCCAGGTTGTGGCCCCGAGGCCAATAATTCTTGTCCTTTTGAAATATAACTACTTAATATTCCTTTGATTAAATCGAAAGTGATCGTAAAATCGTTTCCTTTAACCACAGCTTTTTCTGCTGTCTGTTCAACCTTCAAAGATTTCTTGTTGCTGGTATAAACATTGGCTTTAGGCGCTCCGGCCAATGCAATCTGCTCGTAAGCAATTTCATAACCTTTTTCTAAAAATGGTTCAGCTATTTTTAAGCGATAGCGGACGTTTAAGAAATATTCTTTACCCGCTGCATAATTCGTTTTAAATGGTAAGCTTAATAGTTGTGTTTGGCGCGGACCAACATTCAGGTTACTTACCACACCAGTTTGAATCACTTGTCCATCTTCTACCAATTCCCAGTTTAACTGCACATTACTGATATCTTTAAAGAAATAGCTGTTGTTTACATTGATCTGGTTGGTACCATTAAAAGTAGTTTTGATATATTGATGTACTTTTTTCAATTCTACAGCCATTGGCGTCATGCCGCGATATGCGGTAACTACACCTTTTACGCAAAAATCGTTATCGCTAAAGTTTTCGTCAACCGGGCCACTTAGCGGAAAATCGCCTCCATAAGCCATAATGCGTTTGCCGTTTTTAACCGTGTCGATTGCCTGATCTATCCACTCCCAAACAAATCCACCCTGTAGTTTAGGGTTGTTCTCTATGGCATCCCAATATTCTTTAAAATTACCCAAACTGTTACCCATAATGTGCGCATACTCGCTCATAATAAACGGACGGGTTTCTTTATCCTGTTTCGAATAACGTGGCAAATAATTTGGAGAAGGATATTGCGGAACAATCATATCAGTATTGAAGTCGCTCTCCGCCCTTTCGTACTGTACCGGGCGGAAATCTTTTCCTTTAAGCCATTGGTAAGCCTCGTAAAAGTTAACCCCGTTACCCGCTTCGTTACCTAAGGACCAGGTAATGACCGATGCATGGTTTTTATCACGCTCGTACATTCTGGTAATACGCTCAAGATGAGGGATACGCCATTGTTTATCGTTGGCAAAAGTAGTTTCCAAACTGTAGTAACGGCCATGCGATTCGATATTGGCTTCGTCGATTACATACAAACCGTATTCATCGCAAAGCTCCATCCAATATGGATCTGGTGGATAATGAGAATGACGAACTGCATTTACATTCAGTTTTTTCATCATTTCCATATCTTTTTCCATATCGGCATGGGTTAAAGTATGGCCTTGAGTGGCATTGTGCTCGTGCCTGTTTACACCTTTTAAAAATACACGTTTACCATTAACCAATAAATCGCTTCCTTTAATTTCTACCGAACGGAAACCCACGCGTTGTGGAATTACCTCGATTATTTTATTGTTTTTATCTTTTAAAGTGATGTAAAGCGTATATAAATAAGGAATTTCTGCCGACCAGTTTTTCACATTACTGATCTGTGTTTTAAAAGAAAGATCGGTTTTATAATTGCCCAATACTTTTTGGATTGTGGTGGCATCTTTCCAAACGTTATTTCCTTTAGCATCAACTAAATCAAGCGCCAAGTAAAAACTATCTGGGCGGCTATGGTTGGTGCGCTGATCTATTTTATAATTTTCTACCGCTAAGTCTACATTTAGCAATCCGTTCGTATAAGTGGCATCTAAATTACCCACAACTTTAAAATCGCGGATATCTAATTTTGGCGTAGAATATAAATAAACTTCGCGCTCTATTCCCGAAATGCGCCACATATCCTGGCATTCTAAATAGGTACCATCACTCCATCTGTAAACTTGTAATGCAATGGTATTTTCTCCAGGTTTAACATATTTGGTAATATCGAACTCTGCAGCCAGTTTACTATCTTCGCTATATCCTGCTTTTTTACCATTTACCCAGATATAAAAAGCAGATTTAACAGCTCCAAGGCTGATAAACACTTGTCTACCGCTCCAGTTAGCTGGTATATTGATTTTCTTCCGGTACGAACCTACCGGATTATTATCAGCAGGAATATCGAATGGCGGGTTCATTTTTGCGCCTGTTAGCTGTCTGCCCGCAAACTCATATGGTTGGTTTACATAAATTGGGGTACCATAACCGTTCACTTCCCAGTTGGCAGGTACTTTAAAATTATCCCAGCCTTTATCATCAAAATCTACTTTATAAAAATCGGTAGGCCGTTTACGTGGATCTTTTACCCAGTTAAACTTCCAGGTACCATTTAATGATAAAAAATATGCTGATTTTTCTTTAGCTCTTTTAGTCGCTAAATCTTGATTTTCGAAAGCAAAAGCCGATGCCCGCATAGGCAAACGGTTTACCGAAACCACTTCGGGGGTTTGCAGTTCGGCGGGCAGATCTTGTGCGCTGATTTGCCCGGTAATAAATAGTGATGTAAATAAAATGGTTAATTTTCGCTTCATTCTGTGTGTATGATTTTGGTTTGCTGCTCCAAATTACTGATGATTAACTGATAATGATGAAAATGTTTTAGCGCAAACGTTTGAGTTTTAAATATGTTACTAAAGAGAGGTTTTTTTCGGTTGAAATGCATAGGTATGTCGTTTTGCAGATTGCCTTAAAAGAAAAAACCCTTACCACCACAAGGCGGCAAGGGTCTCACTAACTAAACTAACTACTATTTTAAAAATTCTATTTCAAAGTTTTTAAGGTATGGTTTACCGTCAAAACCGAAATCAGAAAGAATATTTATTTTCATCCAATACAAGGTAAGTGCAGAAACATCGCTCACTGTTGACGGAATGGATAAAGATGAGGTTATAGGTTCCGATGTTGTACCTGGAGGGTAGTCACTAGCTAAAGAGGTCCATACATATTGTCCCGCTAACTGCATATTATACCCTGTTAGCGCCTTATTGAATATTGTACCTTCCGAACCCTCATCCAGAGGCCAAAATCCTATTAAATTTGCATAATTCGGATGCTTAGTTATATCTTTTAATGCTATGTTATTTTTAATAGTTGTAGCATCTAAGGCGGTATTAAAATAAGTTAAATTTGCCGCATAAAAATCTATCGGTGCATTATTATCTACATTTCGCCAACCAATCTGCAATGGTTGAGCACTAGTTAATGGTTTAGTACCCAAATTCACTGTCCCTGTACTCGAAACACCATCAGTATAGGTAGTTAATGTTCGTGTGGTTGCATTTGTTGTATTTAAAGTTATTGTTAAAGTGTGCCAAGTTGCATCAGCAAGTGTAGCTTGATCAGCAGTAAATCCCCCGTTATAATAGGGTTTCCAAAGTTTAGCCCATGTGCCCATGGTCCAACCATCAACGCTACTTGTACCCACTCCGTATCCTGTGCCCTTTGATAAAAATCCAACATAAGCTGGCGAAGGGGTAAGTACCTTGATCTGCATCTGAACTGTGAAACTCTTGTCTGTTCCAGGATCGTACAAGCCATTATCATTCGGTACGTAGGCCAAAATGTTCTTGCCCTTAAATAATATTGTATTGAACCCTGTTTTCTTTAGTTCAAAAGGCTTAAAAACAGGATTATAAACCAAGGTAAAACCGTTAGTTGGATTGGCGCTACTGCCACCATGGTTACTGGTTATAATCACCAGCCAATCTTCGTTTGCATAATTTTTTCTCGCTTTTAAAGCCGTTAAAATATTACCAACGTATTCATCAGCTTTTATTATTGCATTTTTGTAATTCACATTGCTGGCCAGATATCCACCGTTATCTCCTGCTGCTTCTACTTCTCTAAAGTTAACAAATATAGTACCTAAGCCCGTTTGGCTATTTAAAATACTAACTGTACTGTCTTTAACCGCTAAATCGGTGGTTACTACAGGCGAAAAATCGGCATTACGCATATAACCGCGCAAATTAACCCATGGGGTAACCAAAGCTGTTTTCACGGTTTTATATTGGGTAACATAGTCGAATACGTTACGATAAGATACAATAGGAGCATGTTCATCAGCCGCTTGCACGCGGTCAAAATTATTGTTGCTAATCTGATGTTTGGAAAATCCTGTACCTGTTAGCATCGATACCCATCCAGCTGCATCAGAAGCTGTTTTTAAAGTGTTGTAAGAATACTTCGAATTCTTTTGCAAGGCAGTTATATTGGTTGGTGCCACAGCTTGTAGTTCCGTTCCAGTTAAACCATCGATACTGATTACTAAAACCTTGCGTTGGGCAGCATTTAAGTTTTTTAATTCTTCGTATACAGCTGGTGGATTAGCATATTTTTTGCACGCGGTGAAACAAAGCGGAATAAACAATGCCAAAGCACTATAATATTTAAATTTATTTGAAATTTTCATCTTCTTTAAATTAGCGTTTATTTAATTACACCCAATTCGGCCATAGCTGCGTTCGGGAATGATGCAACCGGTGTATTCCAACCATCTTTTAGTAAAACCTTGAAAAATTTACCAATTGCAGGGCCATTAGGGAATGTAAATTCGTAACGCGAAAATGCATTCGGTATCTGTGTGGTACCAACACTGGTAAAATTAACATTATCACTGCTCACCAATATTTCTATATTTTTTACACGTTGAGCTGTAGTGTTTCTGGGAAAGAAGTACATTCCTTTAACAGACATTCTTTTGTTCTCGCTGTAAACAATTGTATATGGATAACTTTGCGCTGCAGTTGGTGCCGGGTTGTACTGCGAGTGCCAATATGTTGCCGTATTATTATCAAGCATGGCAGCTGGACTACCCTCGTTTGATTGATTAGAACTTACCGTTACGCCAGGCGCAAATGAAATTGCAGCTGTTCCACCTGTTTTATTAAGTGGGTTATATGTCCAGGTCTGAGCAGTCAAAATTGGATATTTTGATGCTACTTTCATTGCAACAGCATCACTGATTGAAATACCCCATGCATCAAAAAATGGTGCCAAATCAATTTTAGTATAATCAGAAAGCTTTTCGTAAACAAAGTTATGCTTGGTTATATCATTTGAGTTTAATCTTTCTGCATGACGGGCCTGGCTGTACAAATATGTCATTGCGCCGTATCCAAATTTCTCAAAAATCTGTACAAATGGTGTCATTCGTTTAAAAGGACCTCTATCAGGATCAGTCATAAAAGCATCAGTATCAAAGTTTTTTACCCCTGTACCACTTGCATAAGCTATTGATTCAGGGAAACCACTTGAAACAGCTGGGTGTAAAATGTTATAGTTTGCACCGATCCTGTTGGCTACTTTAAAACTGAACAGGTTATTGGTGGTTTCGCCCAGCGTGCTCCAGCTCCAAATGCTTCCCTGTTGGCAATTGTGGCCGAACTCGTGATAAGTACCCCACTGACCAGCGCTTGTGTTAAGTGAATTTAAACTGGTAAAACTGGCAAACCAATAGGCATCGTTTGTACCAACAAAAGGAAATCCGCTGTGGCCAGACCCCAATGAAAGCTGAATATCCAATATCCCACGCCATTGACTTTGAGGGCTACGGTCTCTAATATCGGCTGCATTATCTGATAACCCCATCCACGCATTATAATCCAAGTCAAATACATCGTTCCACTTGGTAAATACAGCAGTAGGATTGGTAAATGGCTCGTTAGAATTAAAGGAAGCAATTACTTTATCTCTTGGAATAGTAAAAATAACCCGTTTTGCCCTGAGCTCTAACCAAGGTACCTGCGAAGCTTTTACTTTAGCTACCCAATCGGCATCGGTAGTTTGACCCAAAATAAAATCTGGTGATACCACAGCACCTGTTATGGTGAAGGTAACCGGATTAGCATAGGCAAAAGTTGCCAGGATATAAATATGTCCACCATATAGGTTCCGGATATAGTTAACACCAGAAACCAATTGTTTTCTGTTATAAATTATAGGATCACGTAGTAAAGGGAATTTACCTGAAAGGTTATCGGTATGTGCACCGATTTGTACGGTCAATCCATCTACCCCTGCCGGCACTACAATTTTAATCAACTCTCCGGGAGCTGCATAAAAGCCCGTGCTATACTGCGGTGAAGGCGCAACAGAGATTCTTAAATTTTGTGCAGTTTGATCGGTAAAGTTTAAGTCCAACGTAAACTGAACATCTTTTACCCTTGGCTCTGATTGATCTACCAAGCCTGGAAAAACTCTTGCCTTACTGTACATAGATTTATCGATCATCTTCATATTGGTATCGATAGTTCCCTCAGCCACATTCTGCGAATTGTCAGGATAGCCATCTGGTATCTCGTACCCATATTTTTTACATGCCGTAACGGTTACCAATAACGCTAAGGCAAATATTTTTGTTAACTGATTAAATTTCATTTTATAAATATTTAAAGTTAATTAGTTGGTAATGTTACGGTAGGGGTATACAATTTACCTGTTAAGCCCCAGTTACTTGGTACAGCAATATTTAGCCAGTTGTAAATAAGTACAGGTATATCTACGCCATTAGGTACTGCACTATAAGCTTCTTGTGTAATATTACCTCCTACATTTGGAGATAATTCATTAAATGTAGTCCAGGTACCATTGCTTGATAGTGTGAAATCGTTGTTTTTACCCGATTTATCTTTTAAAACAAAACCACTACCATCGTTACAAGGCCACCAGCCTACTAAGTTTGCAGGATAGATAATGCTGGTTGAATTTTCCTTCTTCATATTGGCAATAACCTCATCATCTGTTAGTGCGATGTTATAGATTGCTAAATCTCTTAAAAGGAAGTCAGTTACCTTTCCAGCTGCGATTGCTGTGCCAATTCTAAAGCCAACCGTATTATCAACAGTCTGATTAGTTACAGTTAATCCATACCTTTTAATTCCATCTGAAAAAACATTTAAGGTACGCACACCGCTTACCGTGGTTATCGTAATTGCGAGCGTATGCCATTTTGCATCACGTATAACAGATACATTTGGGCGGCTTGAGTTGCCAAAATCGAATTGAAATGAGGTGCCGGCAAAACTAAAAAGATATCCGCCTGAAGCTACTGCTGTAAAATCAGATTTTTTACCCATAAATGGTGGCCAGGATGTATCTGTAGCCGCATCGTTCCTAATCTTAAACATTAGGGTATAATTTCCGGTTCCACCGAAGTTTCCAACAGAGGTGTTAGACAGCTTTGCAAACACCTCTGTAGTACCAGTCATTAGAAAACGTGGTGCAGTACCTACAAACGGATAACTATTGTCGTCTGGTTTATTGATTCTCAATGGAGAGAATTTTGGGTTATAAAAGGCTACATAGGTATTTCTGGAGATATCTCCATAGATATTTGACCCAGGGAGGCCGCCCGAAACACCACCACCTTTGTTTGAGGCGATTACTACAAGCCAGTTTTCGCCAGAAAAACCTTCTCTGGTTCTCATAGCGGTCAAAATTTCGTTGATGTATCCATCAATGGCCAAAATTGCACTTGCATAGCTAGGTGTACTTGCGGTATAACCGTTGGCAGCACCTGCCGTTTCTGCACTATGAAATTGAGCTACAATTAAGTTCGAGTTCTTAGTTTTAAGGTCATTTACAACAGCGGTTTTAACTGCTTCATCATTGGCCGCGTTTATTTTTTCAGTAGCATCACCTGCTAATTTATCATTAAACAAGCTTGTCGATGCGATAGAAACTGTTCTAGCCCCATTTACATTGCTTTTTATTCTGGTAAATATTGTTGGTGTGGCTTCTACGTTTAAGCCTGTAAAATCCTCGCTGGTTACATTATGCTTGGTATATTCTACTCCTGTAAACATGGTAGTCCAAGCCTGAGCATTGGTCATTGTATTCAGGTTGTCATCTGCCAGCCCATCAAAGCTATAGGTAGCTCTGGTATTTATTTGCATAATGGTTGTAGGAGCCAATGTTTTTAAAGCTGTTCCAGTTACGCCATCTAAAACAATATACAAAACTTTCTTACCAGCGCCCCTGCCTAAAGTATCGTTTTTATATGTTGTGGGTAATGTATTACTAAAATCCTTGTTACAGCCAGATCCACTTAGGATCAATAGTAGTACAGAAAACCATCCTAAGCGTTTAAAAGTACTTGCTGGGGTAAATAATTTATTCATATCTTATTGATTTAACCAATTAGTTAATAAAATTTAGGCGCAACAGATTGTGCGGCAAAACACCGTTGAAACGTAGAATATCGCCTACTAAAATCACCTGTGAGCCTGTAGCAGTTTTGGTTTCTATCATATCCAAAATAGAACCCTGAAAACCACCTGTATTATTATAGCCAACTGCCAATTGTCCATTGGGTTCTAACACCATAAAACCCTGACGCAAATAATCGCCATATTTATTGAAAGAGCCACTTACAATTATTTTTCCGTTATTAAGCTGCCCAACAAAAGAGGTTATCCCCCCGGTAATGGCCTGTCCGTTAAAAGTAGATACATTGGTGCCATCAGCATTTAATAAATTAACCCCAGAAGCATTCTTACCGTTAAAGGTTGTAAATGAACCGCCAACTACAATTTTGTCAGTAGTAGCATTGTATCTGATTGAAATAATATCTCCATTTGCACCTGAACCTACACTAAAACTATTATCTACGCTGCCATCTAAATTTAATCTTACAATTCTATTGGCCTGTACACCGTTAAATGTGTTAAATGTACCCACCAGGATTAATTTTCCATCGCTTTGCATCATGGCGTCTAAAATTACACCGCTTGCCCCTGCTGCGCTTTGACGGGTAGACTTGTTGTAATGAAAAGTCGAATCCATGGCGCCATCCATATTTACCCTTACCACCTGGCGCATCCTTGTATAATCATAAACTTTTTCGTCATAACTGGAATTAGGTAAATACATGCGCCTGTAGTAATTAAAATTACCCACAATGTAAACCTGTTCTCCAAAAACAAAAGTCTTTCTAACGCTTCCATCAACACCTGCATTAAAAGTACTTACGGTATCTCCGTTTTTATAGGTTTCTTGTGGTTTTGGGTTAATCACATCCCTAAGAATCGTAGTATCTAAGGATCCGGTTGCGTTTAACCTGGCAATATTGCTTAGTGTTTGGCGGTTGGTACGTGTAGAGTTATAACTCGTAAAACTTCCACCAATTATAAATTTGCCAGCCTGGTTTCCTGCCGGGATTCGGGTAATTGAAGTGATCATTTTTGCGCCCCCTCCGGCCCCCTTACCAAAAGCAATACCACTTGTAGAGTAGCTACCATCGGCTAAAATCTGTGCTATGCCACCAATTGGTAGTTTTTCGGTTCCTTTTAATTCAAAATCGTTAAATGCGCCGGCAACAAAAAGGTTTCCACTAGGTAAAGCTTCAATATCGTAAATGGTACTAAGGCCAGTGGTATTGGTTGCCCCATTAATTACTTTGAAGCC
Source organism: Pedobacter borealis DSM 19626 (assembly GCF_000708285.2). Taxonomy (GTDB): domain Bacteria; phylum Bacteroidota; class Bacteroidia; order Sphingobacteriales; family Sphingobacteriaceae; genus Pedobacter; species Pedobacter borealis. The sequence goes on along the minus strand of NZ_JAUG01000011.1, from coordinate 20,677 downwards.
AGCATCAACACTCACTTTACCGCCTACTTTAACTATAGGGCCAAAAAAACTCTGCCCTTGTGAGGTAATCCACATACTGCCGGTACTGGCAGTTAACGGAACTTTAAAAGTTAAGGTACTATCATTTGTAGAAGCAGTAACCACTTCGGCCTCAATTTCATTTACATACACCTTAAAATCGTTGATGTATTTATTAAGGCCTTTCACCTTTACACTTAAAACATCACCAGCATTCACCACATCTGGATCGATCGTTTTAGAAACGAAGGTTAGATCTAAAGGTTTTTTACCACCAGCATAAGGATCTTCGGTAAGTCCTTTTTCCTTTTGGCAGGAAACCAATACTGCTGTTAAGCCTATCGCTCCGAACAAAAACAGCTTAAATTTATATTTTATGTTATTTAACATTTTATTCAACTTATGGGTAAAACAATAAACCTATGGTGTTTTTGGACTAATACCTGCTGATATTGCCTGCTCGATAAAAACATTCGTATTAAAGCCAAAATTATGTTTGAACTTATTTAATACGTGTAAAACACCATTAGTGGGCTGTATATCTGAAGTAGCAATAGGAATATTCACCAGTGATACCTGCGGATTGGACAGATCGGGAATATAGGCCAGATACAATTGACGGTAGCCTGCATACGATACTCTCGAAATTTCGGCTCCGTTATCGTTGTAAACCACCGCATCATTAAAAATTACACCAACATTCATAATCCTTCCACCATAAGAGGTGTAGCCTTGGCCAGGATAAGCCAAATAAGATAAAGTATCGCGTTGTGGATAATCCTTAAGGCGGTTTGCACCTTTAAAAATATATTGAGAAAGTATGTTCTTCCATACTTCTGGCTTTATCTGTGATAATTGAGAAACAGTATCCTTACCGGTTACGCGCAATTCTACATTTAACCGTTTAATAGATTTAAAAATAGACCCGCTTGGCGGCGCAAAAAATGTAATGTTTTCGTTGCTGATTACATCGGCTAAACCAGCCAGTTTAATCACAGTTAAAGTCGAATCAAAAAACGGTTTCTTCGCCTCCATATACTGCATAATATTGCCGTTGTATTTTGCATCACTAATCCCCGTTTCCATATAGTACTTTTTACAGCCAGCTAATACTGATAAGACACAGATTAGTGAGAATAGCAGTGTTTTATGTTTGTTGTTCATCATCATATCTATTAATTCCAAAAATTATTACCGATTAAATTTGGGTTTGCGCTACGCTCGGCAGCGCTAATGCTAAGTGGCCACGTCCAGGCACCAGCGTTTAGGTTACCTACTGACATTGGTGATGGTGTAAAATCAGAATTCACTACTCTTTTTGTCCTTACCAGATCAAAAAAGAACTGTCCTTCGCCCATAAGCTCCCTGCATCTTTCTTTATAAATTTCGTCTTTAAGTTCATCACCTGATTTGATAATCAATGGTGCATTGGCTGCTATGGTTACCCTATTGGCAAAATCCCTTGCTCCTCCTTCATCGCCAAGTTCTGCAAGTGCTTCTGCGGTTAACAGATAACAATCAGGCAATCTGAAGATAATTGCACTATCATCGCTTGTTACGGTTATCGCAGAACCAGAGCCCGTTGAATAAACATTTGCGAATTTTTTAAATTGGAAGTTACCAGATCCTGAATCGTAATTTTCGAACCAACTAGACAGCCTGGCATCTGTAGTTCCCGCTGGATAAAGCTTGGTGATATAACTTTTAATGTAAGCCATGGAACTTGATGTTTTGGTCACAGTGCCCTGGTAAGGATAACGAGCAAAATAATAAGAAAAACCCGCTGGTAAAGAAAAGCCTTCGCCATAGTTAAAATCCTGTAAAATGCCGAATAGATTTTCTGTGCTTCTTCCCTTAAAAATTTTTAATGTATTTTCAGGCGTAATAGGCAAAATCTTGTAACTGGTGTAGGTATCCAATTCAGCTGCCAATGTTTTTACCCCTTCATAATACTTTGTTTTACCTGTAGCGTCCCAAGCTGCTGCCCACATATTCAAATGCATTAACAATGCAACCGCCGATGCTCTTGTTGGCCTGAAACCGTTAGATGAAGCATCGTTATAGATGATTGGAAGATCATTTTTTGCTGCTGTCATATCCGCAATACAGTTATTCATTACCGTTACCTGCGATATCCTAGGTAATGCGCTGCTATGGTAAGCTTCAGTGTAATAAACTGCATCGCCAAATAACTTGCAGATAAACATATAACTTAAGTTACGCAAGAACACAGCTTCAGCTTTATATCGTTTTTTATCCACATCAGGCAAGCTGGCCGAAGGTACTCTATCAACTTCGAAGTAAAGTATGTTTGCTGCCGCTATAATGTCATACCACTCTTTCCAACTCATAATCTTTTTCATCATGCCGTTGTACCTTCCGGTAGTGTTAAGAATAAATTTCATATTGTTACCAATAAGGGCAGTAAAGTTATTGGAACCGTCATCGCCCAAACTATTTACCTGCACATTATTACCCCTTATTTCTAATGCTGGGAAAAATGCCCGGTCATCGCCATTAAAAAACTGTGGCGTACCTGCTACCTTTGATTTTAAACGTGCATAAATGCCGTTTGTAAATCCTTCTACATCTTCACGTGATTTCCAAAAATTGTTACCAGATTGGGCTTCAATCGGAGTAACGTTAAGGAACTTTTTGCAGCCAACGGTAGTAAAAACCAGTGCAGCAAACAGGATTATATATTTTGTATTTTTCATCTTGTCTGATTTTGTCTTAAAACTCAATGTTTAAACCTAGTGTAAACTGTCTTGGAGAAGGATAACCTCCCGAATCATCTCTACCTAAACTGGTTACATTTTCAGGGTTTGGCCCAGAATAGCGCGTTATAAAACCAAGGTTAGCCGCAGTAGCGTTTATACTTACCCTGTTCATTCCGAACTTGCTTGTAAAGTTTTTATTAAAGATGTAATACACTTTAACTGAATTTAATTTAAAGTAAGAACCATCTTCCTGAAATGCGGTTTGGTTAAGTCTAAATGGATCGATAATTTTTGAACGCAAAAAGTCTAAAGGATTACCATAGGTAGCCACATCACCAGCTGAGCGCCAATAATTAAGCTGATCTAGCGGCACTAAACTACCTGAAGCATATGGCAGATAATAGTTACGTAGTTGGTTAGCTAATGGGTTATTAAGAATATCACGGATCAAAGTAAATGAAGTATTTACCTCTAAACTCCAGTTTTTCCATTGTAGGTAAGATGTTATACCTCCGGTTACCTGAGGCTGCGAGTTACCTGCAATCACCCTATCATTACCATCAAGCACATAATTTCCATCCAGGTCGGTAAAAATAGGATCGCCCGCCTTGAAATAATTTAGGCGGCCAGTACCTCCTACGCGATAAGGTAAACCCGTATTTGGATCAACAGGAACCTGACCACTGGTAGAATAAACACCTTTTGTATTGAATAGATAATTAGATAGCGAGTTGGTACCTAAACGGTAATAAGTATCTTGCCCTAAAGCTGCATCATAATATATCAAATCTCTTAAGCCATCAGGCAATTGTGCCAATATTTCCCTGTTAATTGCAAAATTCGCAGATATTGTCCATTTAAAGGGGCTATTTGGGCTTAATGGACGAGCGGTTGTCTGAAATTCCCACCCATAGTTTACGTTACTGATCTCATTAGAGGCAATACTTCCAAATGAATTGGTGCTTGAAATATTCTTGTATCTGAAAATATTATCATTTTGTTTATAATAGGTATCAAAATTGATTGTGAAACGGTTTTGGAACAAGGCAAAATCAACACCAGCATTATAAGTGGTTGCTCTGGTAGGCTGCAAATCCAAATTTGGAAGTCTTCCCAAATCCAATATAACCGAACTCGCATTATTATAACGAGGTCCACCAAAATATTTACCATACGCATCAAAAACACCTCCAACCGGCTGTATGTTAGAACCATAACTTAAACGGATATCTGCATAATCAACCCATTTAATATTATCCATAAACTTTTCTTTGTTAAAGTTCCATTTTAAAGCTATGGATGGGTTGCCAATGTAACGGGCGTTTTCGCCATTTGCAGAGTTAGCATCTAAACGGTAATTAAGGTCTAACACATATTTTTGACGGTAGTTATAAGAAAATGCACCAGCGAAGGCTACACTTCTATTGTCCGTATAATCTATAGTTCCGCCCAACGAGGTTACGTAATTGGACATATTGGTTAGCGGTCCCCTTAACTGATCGTTCACTCCCCTTTCATTCAAAATCGCGTCAGCTTTAAAAAAGCTTGAGTTGATCTCTGTAAAAGCAAATAAATTGAACGTGTGCGAATCTTCTCCGGCAGCATCCTTTATGCCATATACGTATGAAAACTGGTTACGGTTGTATAGTTTAGTAGCACGGTCGTTATAAGTATAATATTGCGATTGATTCCCGTTTAATGCAGCAGGCGAAAAATTATCCTTGGTATTAGAACCATTGGTATAGTTTAAAAAGGTAGCAATCCTAAAATTCCTAAAAACCTCATATTCTGCATTAATAGTGGCGAAGGTCTGTAATGATTTATTATCGTTATCAGTCCCTAGCTGTGCCAATAAACCACTTTGCGCCGAATACAATGATGGCGAGGGTAGTAAAGTAGAGGCAGAACCTGTTGCAGCAAGACCACTATTTAACAGTCCATTGCCACTTCCAGTCTGTTGTTTTTGAATGGAATTCTGCAACTGGCCAACCAATTTAAATTTAGGCGTTGGATTGTACTGCATGTTCATATTGAGGTTATACCTAGAGTAACCAGTATTTTGCTGTATCCCAGTTTCATCATAAGCCCCCAAACCTACTTTATAGTTAAAAGCTACATCTCCACCCGAAATACTCACATTATGACTTTGGTTAAATGTATTTCTATAAAAATAGGATTGCCAATCGGTTGAATTATTATAATAAGCATTCAAACTATCAGCTAAAAGTGGCGAAGAGTTGATCATATCAACCGCATGGTTATAAGTACTATCGTTCTGCAAAATCTGCAGAATACGCAGTTCGCGTTCACCTCTACCACCTATTACCGTACGTAACTGTGGCACCAACGAGAAAAATGAAGCGCCGTTATAACGTACTACAGGCACTTTAGAACTACCGCGTTTAGTAGTAACCAAAATTACACCATAAGCTCCTCTCGATCCGTACAATGCAGTAGCAGCAGCATCTTTTAAAGTAGTAATGTCTTCTATATCTTCCGGTGGAATTTGTGAAATTGGCGATACACCTGGACCAGCTTGTTGGAAACCATACGAATAATTGGTATTGTCATCAACAGGTACCCCATCAATTACAAACAAAGGTGAAGTTGGCGTTAAGAAACTAGAACTTCCTGAACCCGACACGTTAATATTCGAAATACCACGTAAGGTAATAGAGCCCCTGAAACCCGGTGCTCCTGTATTGTTCTGTATATTAAGACCAGCTACTTTACCCTGTAATAGCGACATTACATCACTTGCAGGCTGACCCTGAATATCCTTACCCGAAATACTCACCGTAGAACCTGTAGATAAGGTTCTGGTTTTAGTTTGGTACCCAGCAGTAATCTTTACTTCGTCAAGGGTAGCATTATCGCCCTGTAAGGTAATATTAATGGTGGTTCTATTATTTACCTTTATGGTTTGTGTGATGTAACTTAAATATTTAAAGGTAATTTCTGCATTTGATGCAACAGTTACCCTAAAACGTCCGTCTCCATCAGTTTGGCCTAAAACCTTGCCACTGCTTAGAATACTTACGCCAGGCATGGTTTCTTTCTTTTTCGATTCGCCATCATAAACCGTACCTGTAACCGCAATTTGCTGCTGTGCAAGGGCAAGATTGTGCAAACCAAAAATCAATAAAATTACTATACTGTAAAAATACTTCATTGGAAATATATTTTGTTTTGATTTAGTTAGTTTCATCAGTCGTTATCAAATTTTGGTTTGTCATTCTTAAACTGAAAGATGATTTCCCAATCACCCTCTTCATAAATTTTGAAATTTAACGCCAGATAGCAGTGGAGTAAAACAGCACCAAATGCCTGTCTATCAAACCTAAACACTACCCTAGCCGCACCGCCATCTGTTGTAGTGTATTTTGTAGGGTATGCAGTTAATGGAATAGGATAAGCCACATCAAATTTCACTTTGGTGGCATCTTTTACCATATTAAACCCATGTACCAGGTTGCCCCAATCGGTTAGTGCAAACTTATTTGGATCGATAACCTGAGCCAAAGTATCTACAAACTTAAAACTGATGCTATGACCGGAATACCCCGGCAAGCCTTTTGGCAGTTTATTAAATACTACACGCACATCCCCTGATGATAAAAATTGATTGGTTTTAACACCTGAAATAAACAATCCTGATGGGCTCACAGAGGTGGATGTTCCCTGTCCTGTTACCGGATCGAGTGGCGATGGCTCATAAGGGCGTTCGCGCAATGGGCTAAGACGGAAATTCTGAAAATATTTTCTACCTCCGGTATTAGACATTTCTACATTGAAAACATAACCAGAATCTGGCTGTGCTTTAATCATATTAGAGTTGGCCTCTGCCCACATCAAAAACTCGCCAGAATGTGGACGTACTTCAAATAACGGGTGGTTTTCGATTACGCGTTTCGCTTCAATTTCTGCAAGCGATTTCTCTGTACCATCATAAGCGGTTTTCCATACCTTTACAGGGAACAGCTTGGTTAGTTCGGGTGCAGGATCACCACCAAAGGTCCGCATGTTTACAATTTTAAAATCTAATGGTCTGCTTGAGTTACCATAGGTAAAATTGTTGGTAAACAAGGTATTTCTACCCAAAATGGGTTGATAAAAAAACTGTGTATACTGACTATCGTTTGCGATAGACAATCTATTATCAGGTAAATTTTTCTTACACGATACTAACATGAGCATCATTCCCGATAGCATTACAAGTGTGCTAAGCAAGTATTTATTTGTTTTTATCTTCATAAGGCTATTGATCTAATCTGTACGTAAATTCATCAAATCCAAAACTGTGCAGTGGGGTTAAGATGTTAATGGTAGCATTATTGGTTTTAATATTAACCGCATTGGTGGTGGTAGTTACCCAGTTAAGCCGAATAGTTGAGCCGAACATATCGCTGTATTCGAGTGTTGTGGCTCCCCCACCAACAAAACCTGATGCATCTGCTTTTATCGCTTTAACGTGCATAGGATAGCTAGAATCTATCGCAGTTACCGAAATGCCATCAACAGTACTGGCATAGACAGAGGTACTTAAGTTGCCCCTCACAATATACTTTGAGAGCATAAACTCCAGCTCTACCGGATCTGCAGTTTTTAAATAAATAGGTGTTCTTCCGCCCGCTTTTCTAATCTGGTTTAAATACTTAACCGATGCTGCAAAATTTTCGTTTACCGGCGCAAACAAGGTTACCTTTTGATTGGTTAATGAATCTTTCAAGGCAGGAAAACGATCCAGTACCAATAAAAGCGAATCAAAAGTATTGGGTTTCGATTTCAAATAATCCATCGCCGTTCCTTTATAAGTCTGTACCGTATTGGTATAATCGTAATAAGGAGAATCGTTTTTTTTGCAGGCACTTAAATAAATACCCATTACCCCCATTAGTAATAACAAGCTATGTTTATATAATTTCTTTTTCATGATCTTCTTAATTGATTATTGCCAGTATGGATTTTGGGTAACCGTTGGATTGGCATTGATTACATCTTGCGATACTGGCCAGTAAATACCACCACCATTCTCGAACTGCCTGAATGTGAGCGGCGTGCCATTTTTCTTAATGAAAGTTCCGGTTGAATTTTTAATCCTGTTATAACGTACAATATCATACCATCTCCAACCCTCTCCCATCAATTCTCTTCTCCGTTCCTCAAAAATGGCATCAATTAAATCCTTGCCCGAAGCCGGATCATAGATAATCGGCCCCCTTAAATTTGCAGCTTTATTTAAGGCTGAAATGGCCTCACTGCGCTGCCCAAGTACCGCACAGGCTTCGGCCCTAAGGAGGGTAATTTCCTCTATACGGCTAAATAACATGGTCGAACTAAATAAGGTTAAATCACCAGAGGTTTGGGAAGGGTAAATAACTTTGATCTTGTTAAAAATAGGTTGCTCAGAAGTGAAATTGTAAAAGTAATTCGTACGATATAAACCAGTAGCAGGGTTAATACTGAATCTTAAATCCCTTGGATCGGTAAATATTTTAAGAATGCTGTCTTTTGTAACGAACATTTCTGGTTGTGCTTTAGGAATAAACGGCGAGGCTAGCGTTAATTGCTCGATATGGCCATTGGCCGTTGATAATCCGCTACCCGCCTCGAACGGAAAACCTACCAGTACAGTTGCGCGCTTAAAGCCAAATGGACTGTAATAATTCAGGTTTTCGGTTAGGGCATCCATTTCTAAATAAACAATTCCGTTTGAACCACTTCCGTTAGATCTGGTATAATTATCTAATACAAACTTCGAATAAGCTGCTGCATCCAGATAATTTCCCTGCCAGGCAGCAATGTGTGCAAGAATAATATATGCCGATAATCTGGTAAAAATGTTTCCATTCCAGGTTGCCCAGCCCACACCATAATAAAGACCCGGAAGGATTGGATCATCACCTCCATATTTAAAAGGCACCACTTGAGCCGCAGCCAATAACTCGGCAGTAGCAAACTGTAAAACCTTATCTTTACCTGTTCTTGGCAGCTTAATAAAATCGCCATCGTGTGATGAAGTTAACAAGGGCACATCGCCCCAAATCCTCACCATATAAAAATAGGCAAATGCCCTTAGTATCCTGGCCTGCGCTACGTCTACATTATTGTTTATTGAGGTATAACGCGTATCTAAAGGTACTATCTGTTTAGAGCGTTCGATAAATAAACTTGCTGCATTAATTACAGCATAAAACCTGCGCCAATTAGTAATACGGTTAATTACAGGGTATTGTGCATTTAGTTGTCCGCTCACGATAGACTTTAAATCGGCCCTGTTGGTAATGGTGAAATCACCTTGTCTTAAATCGCCCATTAACCAATGTGTATTGTCAGAAACAGTAGCCGAACGCATCAGACCGTAAACTGAAAGTAAGTTTGCTCTTGCATCCTCAAGTGTTTTCCAGTTGGTTTCTTCAGTAGCTAATCTTGTTGATTTTACATCATCAATTTTCTTACAGGAGAAATTGCCGATACCAACCAAGCTTAGTATTAAAGCAAGGGTAACCGTCCTGTAGATACTAATTTTATAATTAGAATAATTCATATCAATAATGGTAATATTTTATAAATCCAGTTTGAAGCCAAAAACAAATGTTCGTGGAATAGTGATGTTTGCGCCGTCGTAAATTCCGTTGTAATTGATCAGTTCTGGGTCAGCCCCCGAAAAATCTGTTAATGTAAACACGTTTAAGGCGGTAGCATATAAATAAGCTCTTCTAAATTTTCCGCCAGCTTTTTTAAAGAAGCCTGCTTTACTAAAATCGTAACCCAGCGTTATCGATCTTAATTTAACATAAGATGCATTCTCTAAAAACAAGTCTTGGTCGGTACGGTAAGCGTCTACCGAGCTCCATGGATTGTATATTGGATAATTTTTCTCGCTATCAATAGATTGCCAAGAAGATACTTCTTTAACCGAGTTAATGTCATTTCCTGCTTCGCGGTTTACAAAACCATAACGGGTTGCCTCGTATTGATTAATTGCTTTTTGCCCGGCAGCGAAAATAAAATTGAAGTTTAGATCGAAGTTTTTATAAGCTAAAGTATTGTTCCAGCCACCAATAAATTTTGGTAATCTATCGCCGGTTAATATTTTGTCTTTACTGTCTATTCTATTATCGTTGTTATAATCAACCCATTTTGGGTCGCCAGCTTTTAAAGGAATACCATTAAAGGTTCTGCCTGCAGGCACTTCTGCATCGCTATTATAAATACCTTGATTGGTATATAACCAATAACTGCCAACCGATTTACCTACCTCTAGTTTATTGTCGTTCTGATAAATTAATTCTGTTAAACCTTCTGGCAAAGCCGATAATTTATTTTTATTATAACTCAGGTTTAAACCTGTATTCCAATTGAAACCGTTCTTTTTTTGTAAAACAGATCCATTAACCAAAAGCTCAATACCTTTGTTGTTAATGTTCATGCCCGATTTATATTGGGTATTATAACCTGTTTCAACGGCTACTGGTAAACCGATTACGTTATTCTTATCCTCGCGGTTGTATACGGTTAATGCGGTATTGATGCGGCTGTTCAAAAACGAAGCATCTAAAGTTACGCTAGTTCTATCCGCAAATGGCAAACTAATGTTGTAACCAATAAAACCACTGTTATATGGACGGTTAATGCCCAACAGGCCACCATATCCTGGTATTGTTGGCTCTTCTTCCCATCCGTTTTCTGAACGGTACTGAGGTCCTGCAGCAAAACGGTCATCCTGAAAAATCCTCAAAGTCCTACCCCAGGCAGCACTTAAATGTAGTGCATCGATAGCTTTATTACCTTTTAAAAACTGTTCTTTTAAATTCCAGTTGGTACTAAATGCCGGTGTAGTTACCCAACGGCTATCTGGTTGACCATTTGACGCCCCATCTCTTCTTATCAGCGCGTTTAGCGTAAACAAGTTTTTATAAGCATATTTAGCAGAACCGTAAACCGACATTAAATTATTACGCTCTTTATCGATATACCTGAATACATAAAAAGCGTTTTTAGCCAATACGTTTAAGTAATCTGGGTTATCAGTCCCATTTTTGGTTGGGTTTCCATCTACAAAAGATAGCTTTACATAATCGTTAGGGCCATTGTAAGCTCTTGCATAGTTATATTTGTAGGTGTCGCCTTGTAAACTTTGGCCAAGTTCAAAATCAATCACATGATCTTTATTAATATCATATTTATAGCTAATGTTATTGTTGATAGAAACCCTTTGACTATATCCAAAATAATTAGAGATATAACTTATACCTGCCAATAAAGTCGAAGGAATAAAATAATCCCTGATTCCTTCATTGTAATTAAATAGGCCACTGGTTGATATAACCAGTTTGTTAACTTTGGCACTTAAGGTTAAACTTCCATTTAATACTGTAGAACGGTTGTTATCTACATTTCTATCGTTTTGAGTTAAATATGTTGCGTAAGAATCAGCATTTGGAGAAAGCGGACTACTTAAATCGGGTATATAACGTGTTTCGGCAAAACGATCGCGCAAACTTTTGTTTCTTGTCCGATCTAAACGAGCGGTGTTAACGGTGCTTGATACGGTAAGCCATTTAAAAGGAGCCATATTTATTCCGAAGAACAGATTGTAACGGTTAATATCCGTATCATCTGCATTTCCTGCATTTCTTGTTCCAGAGCCAAAGAACCTAAAATTTGCTCTTTCTGTACCTCCGGTAATGCCTAAATCAGCAGAAAATGTTGGTGTATTCTGGTAATATAAATCAGTCCAGTTTGAAGGGCCAAAATAAGCCACATTGGTAGAATCCCTTAAATAAGAAGCAGGATTGCCAGCTGGATTATATTTTTGATAAAACTGGTTTCTAAAATTGTTTTCGTAAACACCATTAACAGTATTTACCTGTGGAGCAGTTACATAACCAAAATAAGTATTTAAACTAATATCCCTAAGTCCGGCCTTAGCATTTTTGGTGGTAATATATATGGCACCATTCGCAGCATTTGGACCAAGTTTGGCCAATTCGAAAGGATCTTTAATTACTGTGATAGACTGTATATTATTGATATCTATCTGCGATAACAAATTGGTTGCAGGGCCAATCCTATTGTAATCGTACTTTTGCACATCAAAAGCAAAAGGGTTATCAGCTACCAATGGCACGCCATTTAAATAAACTGCCGGCTGGAGTGCATAAATATCTTTTTTTGTAAACAATTGCCCGGAAGCTCCTTGTATAATAATGCTTTGCTCAGTACCAGGTTCGCCATTTGGCTCCTGTACATAAACGCCAGCCAAATTACCTTTAACAATTTGCTGTAATGACAAATTAGGAACAGGTGTTGAGGAACGGATGTTAATCGTATCGCGTACCGTTGTAAATTTCTGCATTGCTCTAATCATTTGACCAATTGTATCGGTTTTAATGGAATAGGCGGACGAATCTTTTTTAGCTTTAGTCGTATCTTGTTGAAAAACAAAATAACTGCCGTTAGCCATTTTAAGGTATGCCCCGTGGGCATATAAAGATTGCGATCCAAAAACAGATAAAAACAAGGCAATACAAACGCTTGTATAAATTTTAACCATTTTATTAGTTTAATTAAAAGTTTAAGTGTTTAAAGAAGAAACTCGATTGGTAAAATACAGTTAAGAAATTATCTCGATTTGAAATTTTGGGCAAAGTAATGCCTGAAGACAAAAAGTAAAATTTTTGATCATGGGATATGGTTTAAGATTGATTAATATTAATTCTTAATGCAACCTAACTTGCATAAGAATAATTAGTTTTTGTTTGCTTGTTTGTTATATACCTTGGTTAGAGGTTATTTGGTTATTTTATTTATTCTTTGTTTTCTTACTAGTTGACAAGATTCTTTTTTGCTCGTAATAGTAAAATAAAATATCGGCTAGTTATGATTTGTTAATGCAAGGTATATATTAAGAAAGTTGTTTTTTATTTTTTCTTAACGCAAACGTTTGCTTAAAAAAAGGAGTAAAATAAAACTATATGTTTATTAATTGCTTAAGCACAAGCTACTAAGAAGTAGATTTCTACCCTTACACTAGAAAATATTCTTCCCGATAATAAACTTACCAGCAAAACCAAAAAACAACATTTACATGCTGTTCAAAAATTAACTTATACCAACCACATTTTGATTAAAGTACAAGTATTCAAAATTCTCCAATATCGCTAAAATTGTATTAGAAAAAAGACACCAGTTAAAATGAGCGCAAACGTTTGTTTTTTCTCACAAAACAAGCCGCAACACTACGTTAGGCAATTTTTTTTCTTTAAAAACAATTAAATCAAGCATATTATTTTTAAGTAATTTCTGTTCTGAATTACGAAAGAAATCAAACATCAACCTAATAAATTATTTTTCAAAAAACTGTTGTTTACTATTTTTAAAACAGTAAATCATAAACCGTTTTACTAACTGTATTTTTTGTAGAAACAGTACAAACTGACTTCATAAATGAGACTTATTTTAGTACAGCGTTCCTGTGATCAGGAATACATGAAACTATGCAGAAAATTTTATTAAGCAAACTTATTCTCTACTAAAACACGCTTCAATACCGCCTCCGATGCGGCTTCACAGAAATCGATTCCGGAATAATCGGGGTTATAACCACCAATGTACGGAACGGCCATAATATAGATTCTTTCATTCGCCTGCCCCGCTTCATTAACCACCTGAAAATGATCGTTGATGGTAATGCCAGGCACAGTTAAAAAGTAAGTATTACCTTTCTTTATCACTAAATCATTATGCTTCATTTCTGCTTTTCCGATCTTAGCAGACTGGAACTGCAACATGGCCGGACTAACTGTTCCATTCTTGATTAAGCTTTTAAATGGAAAATCATCGAAAGAAAGATGCGGCTGACCAACACAATCGATAAAGGTATCGAAGTGAACGGTAACTTTCTTATCGTCCAGCTTATAATGATAATCGGCCCCGCCCGTTTTTAACGGTTCTACTTCAGCATGATCTCCAACGGCAACAATGCTTAACACACCAGCATCATGAAGTGCTAATAATTCTCTGCACGAGCTTTGAGGTACAAATGCAATTACAATAGAAATTAAGGGCATCAATACCTTTTGGAGTCGCTCCATATCTTCAGCGGAAAGGTATTTGGCAGGATAATTCATCGCAAAGCTTAAAACGGCTAAAGCTTCTTTCCAATAAATAGATTTCCGCTTTTCTATAGATTTTTCTGCCTCTTCGTATTCTTTCTTAAAAAGATCGAAGGGTTCTATTTTTTCTCTAAATGCCATCATGGCCTCCACAAACTCCTCGAGGTTCATTTCTTTAATCTGCTCATAAAAAACAGGATCTTTTTCAATAAACATTTCCTTGAAATTCTTTTCAAATACAAAATCCAAGGGTAAAAATCCTCCGTTTTTAGTTATACTCGCCTGGATTTCGGCTTTGCTGAGCGTTTCTTCCTTTCCTAAATGCGAATCTTCCAAATGAAAGCGAATAGCAGGTAATAAACCACTGCGCGAATGCATTACAATTTTAAAACCCTCGCTTTCTAAATGATAGGCATAGGTTCCATCTTCATTGTCTGTAAACTTTCCATTTTGCCGTGCCAGCGTTCTTAAGGCATCAATCGCCGTTAATGATGAACCCATAATGCCTACAGCGTGGTTAAGTTTTAACGCTATTTTTTTAGGTGGGTATGGAGAATCGAAATAATTGGGAATCCTGCCCTCATATTTTTTTGGCCAATTGTGCCCGGTACAGATAATAACCTGATCGAAATAAAGTTTATCATGATTTTGAACACATACGGCCACTGCATTGTCACCAGGAACATCAATAATATCTTCTACAATGCAATTTAAGTGGGCATTGGTTTTGATTCCTTTTTTAGCTGCAACTTTTTTCAGGAGATTAAACTGAGCAGATAAGTATTCACCAAAAAATAGCCTGGGCAATACCTTGTACTCGTTAAATTTCTCTTCGCTGATGTTAAACTTTTTTAAAACCGCTTTAGGTGCTATTTTAACCCAATCTTCTATAGAATTAAAAATGATCGGAATTTCATTATCGGATACATTAGTAATGTGTTCTACATTAGCCCCTTCGGCACTATAAGGCATACCCGCCCCTAAATAGTCTTTGCGCTCGAAGATCTCTATTTCGAAGCTGGTGGCTTTAGACTCAATTAATCTTTTGTACATGAACAGACCACTGGGTCCTCCACCTATAATGGCAATTCTTTTGTTTGCAGTAGCTGTATTCATTTATTCTTGACGCGTTTTATTTAGGTGGCGAAAATAGCAGGTGATAACCTGTAGGTGATATAATCTTAAAAAAGCGAAATTGTTTTGCCTTTTTACCACAGAAACACGGAATAATTGTCCTAGTTGTCTTCCCGAGGGTTAATTTATCGTATAAGAATCAATATAAGCGATGAGGAATCGTCCTTGCGAAGCCAATTTTTCATTGGATGAAGCAATCTTAATGCGGTCTCTATAACACATATATCTATAAATTAAAGATTCTTCACTGCGTTCAGAATGACAGCAGAAAGAACTTCGGCATCTAGCATCGTGTTCCCTGCCCTTCCTCTTTATGTTCTCTGTGGTTAAAAGAAGATGTAAAATCACAAACCAATTCTGATTAATGCTGTTAAAAGAAAAGGCAAGCAATTAAATATGGACGAACAGCAACCTAAACTATACATGATTTTATTGGGATCGAAAGCACCGAAAAGAAATGTAGAACAGCACGATTATTTCTTCGGCATTGCCCATTCGCTTAAAGCACTTGTTCCCGAAATTAAAGCTTTTTGGCCCGAAGCTGGAACCAGTGTACATATAGATGGCTGGAGGGAAGTGAATAAGGTCGATAATTATGAAATCAACATCAAATTAAGAGAGAACCATACTACCCTTTCTGCTAATAAACTATTTTTCATTAACCTTGGTGGCTACCAATCGAACCAACTATACGAACAACATTATATTGTTTTATCTGTTCATGATGAAAGGGCCAAGGCTATACAGGAGGCGAAGAAAACGGTATTCTTTAAAACCAATTCGATAAAAGGCGCCAATGCCCACATCGATAAAAAGTATGGCATTGATGTAGATGATATTTATAAAATTGAAGATATTTTAAGCGAAGAATCAAAAAAAAAATACCATATCGAAATAAAAACATCTTCAGGCGATTTACCTGAAGATGAAATTCATTTGGGTTATTTTAAACTAGATAAACTTTAATTGAGTTATTTTTTCGACAGTTTTTTTAACCATGCCACTACATCAGCAGCCGCTTTATCATTTTCGAAACCCATTTCTTTTGGTAAACGTCCGTTAACATATTCGTCATATAACCATGGATCGGCAATGGCAATTACTGTTCCTTTACCATATTTAGCCGAAGCAATAACCGTTGCATTAGCCGCATTTTTCAAAACCGATTTTGCACCATTCTTGGTTTCAATGGAGCAAATATCTTTCATAAATATTTTCTGCGCCGTTTTAAATACTGGATTGTTTTTGGTTGAAATGGCACCATCTTCAAAATGTTTATCATCAATAACATGGTTTTGCATCTCATTGCTAAAGTGCATACCAAATACATGGGCAAGTTTATTAAAGTGTGGCAACTCTACGTTTGCACTATCATTCGCAAACATCACCAATACGCCTCCTTGCTTTACCCATGCCGAAATTTCGGCAATGTCTTTAGCCTCGATATAATTAGGTTTTGGATTTTCTTTTGGTCGATCAGGATCTACAATTAGATATACATCAGTTCCTTTTAACTTGGCTGCAGTAGGAGCCGTTTCTAAAGAATCTAACTTAAAGCCTTGTTTCTTAAAGATCTTTCCTAAAATAAAGAAATTCCCATAATCGCTTTTGCCCCATAAATAATGAAAGCGCTCTACCTCCCCCGCTTTATTTTTTCGGGTTTCGCGATTAAAAAAATAATCTAAAGTAACGGTTTGTGCACTCGCCAGAACAGATGAGCAGATTAAAATAGAAAGTGTGCAAACTCTAAAAAGTATTTTCATAAAATATATCGGGTTAAATTGTGAATATCAATAACCCAAAAGTATAAAATTTAACTATAATGAAATTGCTATAATCAACGTTATAGGCATAATTAACTACAAAACTTACTCAACGTAAAGCTAAATTGATTTACTACAACAAAAAAAATACCGTGCCGCCCTTAAAATCAATATAACAGGTTTAGAGCCAATGCAGGTAATCTTGCTCTCCATCATTCTTTTTCTTGTTTACTTTAAGGCGCTTTTTGTACAAAGCCACTAAAAAGAAAGCAATTATCAGAAAGGTAGCGCCTATCTGCGCTATACCTTCTACATCGAGATCGAACATATCGTTTGTTTTATAGGTTTAACTATTAATTTATTACCTGTTCTCCCTTCGCCGTTATGGCCACCGGGCTACTCGCCATAAATCCCTGAGGGATCTTAGGTGCTATCCAGGTAGATTTGGGCGGCAAAAACTCACCCTTTTCTGCAGTGGTAATAAATGCATCCGCTGTCATCGGAAAAAGAGAAAAACCAATTGACGCATCGTGATTCAGCGCTTCAAGAAATTGAGACCATTTGCAATCCGGAAAGCAGACTAGTCTTTCGTCTTCCTTTGGTTTATTGATACCCAGCACGGCCGACAGGATTTTATCTTGTAAAATCACCGTATCTGGCACTTCTGACAATGCAATAGAAGCTTTATTTAAATCCAATTGGTACCATTCGCCTTTAAAACAAAGGCCTAACCTATTCTTCTGATCAGGTTTATAAGCTTTGTTATTGGAAATTTTGGAGATATAATAATACGCTTTCAGTTTTTCCATCAGCAGCGAATAAGAAATATCTACACCCGAAACCATTCTGTGAAAGGCACCTATCGAAATTACATCGGCAGAAACAAATAGCGAACTGATCTGCTGAACTGTGTTTTTCTGCAACGAACAGGCTACTTCCAAACGATGATGACCATCGGCAAGGTAAACCGCATGAAGTTTCATAAACGCTTCTACAAATTTTTCAATAACATCTTCTTCCAAAACCTGATAAAGAAAATGTCCCATCTGCGACCATTCGCTTGCTAAAGGTTCACGCGTACGCACCACAAAATCAATAAGCGCATCTAAAGTTTTATCTTTTTTATGGACCAATAAGATCGGCGATTTTTGCGTTGCTTTATTTGTTCGATCTATTTTAAGTGATTCTACTTTCGACGATACCGTTTCTTCGTGTCTTTTTATTGCATTTACTGGTGTTTGAGAGAGATCGGTAGCTGCCCAAATTCCCCTCATTACACCAAATTCGCTACGGAACTCGTAAACATAAATAGCAGGCCGATCATCCAAAGGACATCCGAATAGATTAAGCAGGTCTTCAAACGACAGCTGCTCATTTTTATGCACCTTACCGTTTACCTGATCAGAAATCATCAGATCAAACATGTCTTTACCCGGCTGTAATGCCTTTAATGGAGAGATTTTTATCATCGTTTAACGGATTATTCGAGTTCAAGAACGGTTTTATCACTGTATATTTTTTCAAAACTGGCCATTGCATTTACCAATACTTCAACGCTCGATAATGGAAGCGCATTGTAAAGTGAAGCCCTAAATCCACCAACTGTTCTATAGCCTTTTATACCTACAATTCCCTGATCTGCAGTAAACTTTAAAAACTCGCTTTCTACCTCTTTATTTATGGCCAAGAAAGTAACATTCATTCGAGAACGATGCTCAACATTGGCCGTACCGTTAAAAAGTGGATTGCGGTCTATTTCGGCATATAATAATTTTGCCTTTTCTATATTTCTTTGCTCTATCCCACTTACACCACCCTGGTCTTTCAGCCACAATAAATTAAGCATGGCCACATAAATAGAAAAAACCGGTGGTGTATTGTACATGCTCATATTATCGCGGAATACCCGATAATCAAACATTGATGGGATTTCTTTTTTTGCCTGATTAAGGAATTCATTTTTAGCAATGACCAAGGTCATCCCAGCTGGCCCCATATTCTTTTGCGCTCCTGCATAAATAAGATCAAAATCGGTGATGTTAATTTTTCTGGAAAAAATATCTGATGACATATCGCATATCAAAGGCGCACCGGCAGTAGGGAAATCAAATATTTCTGTCCCCTCAATCGTATTATTTGAAGTACAATGCAGGTATGCAGCTTGCTTATCGTTATTAAACTCAACCGGGATATAAGCATAATCTTTATCTTTCGAAGAAGCCACGATCTCTACTTCGCCAAACAATTTGGCCTCTTTAATGGCTTTTTGTGCAAAATACCCAGTATCAAGATAAGCAGCTTTTTTTCCTTCACTCAAAAAATTCATCGGAACCATAGCAAATTGTGTACTGGCCCCACCCTGTAAAAAAAGTACCGAATAGTGATCGGGAACAGACAATAACTCGCGCACCAAAAGCTGGATTTTAAGTACCACATCTTCAAATTCTGGTGATCGATGAGAAACTTCTAAAATAGATAAACCCATCCCTGCCCAATTGATTACGGCCTGAGCAGCTTGCTCCATTACAGATGACGGCAATATGCATGGGCCGGCACCGAAATTGTGTTTTTTATGCATGAGAAAAATAATATTCGGTTAAATTAATTACAACGTAAAGATCAGTAGTTAAGCAAATTATACCGCAACAACTTATTTTTTTGGTAAAAATTATTTTTTATCAAACCCTAAACATCCTAAAAGTTTGGTTTGGCATATCAGAAAAATAAGCTGACAGAATATAATTTTTATTTGCACACCATAATTTTTACTATTATTGTAATATATACACTAAGTATGTTTTTAAATAACGAGAATAAATTAACCTAAATATACCTGATTTTAACTATTTTTAGGCTGCACAAAAGCGAACAAAAAAGAAACAATTATACACTAAGTATTTACATGCAACCTCAAAAAGTTGATCAGACTGATATCGAAATCCTAAATCTTTTACAACGTGATGGATTATTAACCTATAAAGAAGTTTCGGGAAAGCTTAGAAAAAGCATGACCCACATTGTAGACCGCATTAAAAAACTGCGGTCAAATGGCTACATCAAATCAACAGTTGCTATTGTAGACATCGATAAACTGAGGTCGCATTTTATAGCCTTTCCGCACATTCAGCTTACCACACATTCAGAAGATATTGTAAGGGCATTTAAGACCGAAATGGAAAAATACCCAGAAGTGATGGAATGTTACCATCTGACAGGACATTTTGATTTTATGCTTAAAGTGGCCATGCCGGATATGGTTTCTTATAACAATTTCCTGAGAGATAATATAGGTGCACTGGCTTATGTTGGAAATATTCAGAGCTTTTTGGTATTGAATCAATCGAAAGCCGAAACGGCTTATGCGTTGTAGACTGGTTAATCAGCAATTTAAGTGTGGCGGCAGATGTTACCATCTGCTGCGATTAAAACTTAATCAATGAATTTTCTAAATCTGTCAGATGGTAACATCTGACAACACGAGAGAAAAATATCACCTTATGTAGGCGTGAAGGCAGATGCTCCTGTCTGCCACCTTTCAGGTTTAGATCATTCATTAATTAAACCTGTCAGATGGTAACATCTGACAGCACGAAAAATAGCCAATTGAAAATTGTCAACTGTTAACTGTTGATCCCCATGGCGTAAAGGATAATATTTACTCCGAATTTGGTATTGTCTTCGGCTAGAAAACGTTTGTTCCTGAAATCGTAATCCCACTCGCAACCATAATCTTTATTGCTATAAAGCACTCCTATCCTTCTTTTTCGATAACTGTTAGAAACAAGCAGGGAACAGGATCGGGCTATGTTGAGCAAGGCTTTAATGATCTCGACAAAATGGATACCCTGGCACTTAGCAAAATTGCAGCAAGCAAAGCCAATGGTTCTGCAATTAAATAACCTGAGTTCGATAATTATTTGCT
>NZ_JAUG01000010.1 GCF_000708285.2 Pedobacter borealis DSM 19626 | reverse complement strand
ACACCCCGTCCTGCGGACACCCCTCTGAGAGAGGGGAAATAAAAAAATCCCCCAAATTTCTTTGGAGGATTTATATGTTTTGGTCTTCGACTATGCTCAGACTGACAATTTTATTTTTTAACGTACATTACTTCTTTTACCGCTTTAACCACACGTTCAGCATTTGGTAAGCTTGCTGCGATTAAAGTTGGGGAGTATGGAAGCGGAACGTCGGCACAGGTGATACGTAAAACCGGTGCATCTAAATAATCGAATGCATGTTTTTGTACCATGAAAGCAATCTCTCCAGAAAGAGATGCCAAAGGCCATGCCTCTTCTACAACAACCAAACGGTTTGTTTTCTTAACAGAAGCGATAATGGTATCATAATCGATAGGACGTACAGTACGTAAATCGATCACTTCAACATTGATTCCTTCTTTAGTTAATTCTTCTACCGCCGGGTTTACAACGCGGGTTAACATTTTACCGAAGGTTACGATGGTTACATCGGTACCTTGTTTGGTTACATTTGCTTTTCCTAATTCGATATAGTACTCTTCTGCAGGAACATCGCCTTTATCGCCGTACATTACTTCAGACTCCATGAAAATAACCGGATCCTGATCTATAATTGATTGCTTTAATAATCCTTTTGCATCGTAAGGAGTAGCTGGAACTACCACTTTTAATCCTGGTGTATTTGCAAACCAGTTTTCGAAGTTTTGAGAGTGTTGTGCACCTAATTGACCTGCGTTACCTGTTGGGCCACGAAAAACCATAGGGCATGAGAACTGACCACCGCTCATTGATAAAATTTTAGCAGCACCGTTGATAATCTGATCGATAGCTACTAATGAGAAGTTAAAAGTCATAAATTCCACAATTGGAATAAGGCCTGCTGTTGCTGCACCAGTTGCAATACCTGCGAAACCTAGTTCGGCAATCGGGGTATCGATAATGCGTTTCGCACCAAATTCGTCAAGCATACCCTGACTTACTTTGTACGCACCGTTATATTCTGCTACTTCTTCACCTAATAAAAAAACGCGGTCATCTTTACGCATTTCTTCGCTCATGGCTTCGCGTAGTGCTTCTCTAAATTGGATTTCTCTCATTGTAAATTTTAATAACGGTGGCAAATATAATTATTAATCGCTTTGAAACCAAAGGCTAAAATGCGTATGTTTTGTAATAATTATAGGCAATCTGCCTAATTATTCAGGCTTTTTGAGGCGGTATTTTTTGTTTATCTGCTAAAAGAAGAAATAATATTGGGCAATTGTGTTTTTGATTAGCTTATTGTATCAAAGCTCATGCTTTTTCCGAAATATCTTCTTCAAAATGAATGCTCCGGTCGAGATGACGCCCCTTTTTATTAAAAGCCTCATTTTTTACCATGATTTAATGATTTGGGTTCAATAAACCATAAATTTCGCTATCGAGAAACTGGCCCCTAAAATAATAATCTTGTTTAAAATGTGCTTCTTTTACAAATCCGTGTTTAATAAGTATTTGCCTTGAGGCATCGTTTTCGACATTAATGTTGGCGCTGATGGTGTGTAGATTAACCTCTTCAAAGCCAAATGCAATTGATCTCTTTAATGCTTCTGAAATAATTCCTTTTCTCCAATAATCGGGATGGAGCATGTAACCAATTTCAGCCCTGTGGTTAGCAAAATCAGTGCGCCAATAACCTACAGATCCGATCATTTGTTCAGGGTTTTCTTTTAAGGCAATTACCCAAGCCAGGTTATCGCCATTTTCGTAACCATTTCTAAAACGTGAGATAAAATCTTTGATCTCAAAAATATCTTTGGGCCTTTCTCTGTCAATATATTTCATTACCGTTTCATTGGTACGCATGGCAAAAAGCGCTTCGGCATCAGCAAGATCGTGTTCGCGGAGAATTAAACGTTCAGTTTCGAGTATGGGGAATTTTGTGAAATTTAAGGTTAGCATTTTTAAAGATCTTCTTTTTCTAAGATAAATCCATACTTGTCTGCAAATTCTTTGACTTCAGATTCAAAAGATTTTTTGGTATGATGAATTTCTTGATTTTTAATATAATTGGTAACTGCTTGCAAACCAGATTCACTAACGGATACGGCAAAATAGTCATCTTGCCACATAAAAGGTATGTCTGTTAGCATATTTTTATTGATCCAAAATGATGATTCACCTTTTATGAGCTGAGCTACTTTTGCAATTGTTTGTTCTCTTCCTAGAGATATTAGACAGTGCATATGTTCGGTATATCCATTAATTGCCTGTAGAAAAATAGATTTTTCTCTACAATTTTCCATAATGTGCTTTTGAACTTTATAGCGGATGTTTTTTGTTAAATAGGGATGCCGGTTTTTGGTTGAGAACACTAGGTGAACCCAAATTCTTACATACGACATAATTGATGGTTTGATTAGTCTAATATATGAAATTTTTGGGTTTCGCTAATTCATTAAACTCATTTTTTTGGCTAAAGCCTTTAATTATATCACTAATTCAGTCCGCTGAAGCGGACTGCGAGGAAATGCAGTCTGCAGTCGCATGGTGTGTTAAGCAACTTTGCTATTCATTGCAATTGGCTTCAGCCAATTGCAACTAAATTTACTTCCCAAACAGCGTTTTATAAATAGAATATTTGTAATTATCCTCAATGGCGCTGGCAACGAAATAAGGTGCTTCGAAAAGTTCGGTTAACTTTTTTCTTAACTCGGCAAGAAACTCCGGTTTAATTTCTTCCAAATAAGCTCCAGATAGGTTTTGCCTTCCTGACTTAAACCAAACGCCATCTACGCTCATTGTTTTTACTACATACAGGTTGGGCTCTACAAAAGTTCTGCCCGAGAATTGTTCATAAGCATAGGTGTACAATAAAGTTTGGATTAAAGCTTTGTTGATATGTTTGCCATCAGAATTGAATAATTCTGGAATGTCTTTGAAAGTCAACTTATCGCTACCGGTTTTGTAGTCGATAATTTTTGTCACCCCATCTTTTACATCAACACGGTCTATGAAACCAAATATTTTAACGCTGGCTTCTCTTCCTTTAAGCGGGAAACTGATTTCGGCTTCTACTTTTTGCTCTAGGCTAATGATTGTAAATGGCGTTTGTGCTTCATCCTGATTTAAAATGATGTTTACATAGGCATCCACAATCGATAAAATTACCTTTTGCATACCCCTATATTCCATCACTGTATCGGGATTTTTAAACATCACAGCATTAAAACCTTTTTGTATCAGCGTGGGAATCTGTTTCCGCTTTTCTTTAATCCGCTCTGCAGTAATTTCAGCCGACCTTAAATCCTCGTAAAAATACTCCATCACTTTGTGTAAAATCGAGCCGATTTCGTTTGCTTCTACCACTGCGCTGATCTCTTTAGGCTCTTTAATGCCTGCAATGTAATTGAAAAAGAAGTCTATCGGGTTGGAGATGTATTGGGTAAGTGCCGATGGCGAAAGCACCTTCTTTTTATCGAGGTATTTCTGAAGTGTTTCCTGGATAAAGGCATTATTGGTTTTTTCGATCTTTACTTCCTTAAAAGGCTCGGTTTTTACTTCCAGATTAAGCTCATTATAGGTAAAATCGAAACCGCTTTCGTACTCGAGCTGCTTTAAGATTCTGCTGGCTTCGCCTGAAGTAGATTCGTCGGTTAAGCTATTATAGACAAAATTGATATTCTTTGCTCTCTGTAATAGACGGTACACCATGTAGGAGGAAATGGCATCAAGATTTTCAAGAACCGGAAGGCCGTAAACACGACGTATAGAATCGGGAATAAAACTATTACCAATGGATGATTTTGGAATAATACCTTCGTTGAAGCCTAAAATTATCACTTTATCGAAATTTAAGTTTCGGGTTTCGAGTAATCCCATTACTTGTATCCCGTTCAGCGGATCGCCTGAAAGCGGTACGGCAATGGCCTGCAGCGACTTTTGAACGAGGTAAATTACAAAAGGGATTTCCTCTTTACCGATGTGGTTGCTAAAGGTATCATGCAAACGGTTTAACTCCTGTATGGTTTTTACAAACAGTTCTGCATCGATTTTTTTTAATGTTTTCGCATTCGATAATCTTGTTAACACATAATCCAATACATCGAGTAAATTGGTTACTACATGCTGCGGATCATCGATTTTTTTATAAAAAGTTTCAAACAGCCCACTTTGGCGTAATAACCTTTTATGATCGATCTCCACCTGGTTTTCTTCCAACAATGCGGTTAAAATTTTATCGCGCATTTTTTGGGTAAGGCCTGTTAAGGGATGGGTTAAAAAAGCTTCTACATTTTTGTAGCTTACTTTATCCCGCTGTAAAACCTCCAACTGACTCCCCAGCCATAAATCGACCAACCCAAAAATACTTGAGGTTGATAAAGCAAAACCCATGGTTACGTTGAGCTCTATTTCTTTTCCGTTCAGGTTAGTTGGAATCGTTTGCAGCGTGGGAATCAACAGGCTCTCATCTGCCAAAACCACTACTGTTTTGCCAATAGTTTCAGTAGCTGTATAATCTTCTTCTAAAATATTATTCAGGATTTTGGCCTGTGCCGATTGCCCCTGAACCTTGAAAACCTTCACATGGTGTTCTGCAGATTTCATTAAACTTTCATGATCTGCAAATACATTTTTTAAACCCAGTTGGTTCATGTTTTTGCGTAAGAACAAACCGGCTTCCTGCGATATATCATCTAAATAATAAGTATCAGCATCAAAATAAAACAATGCTTTGTCGGCTTCTTGTAGCTGGGTAAATATTTTAGCCTCGGCGCTACTCAAAGCATTAAAACCTACAAAAATGATCTTGCCCTTATCAAAATTCGAAATAAACTGCTGGTGATTGGTAATGTCATCGGCAAGGTGGCGATAAACAGAGCCATTGGTTAAATATCCCTGTTCTTTAAGCGTTGAATGGAATTTATGGTAAAGCTTGGGCATCCTGCGCCACATCCTGATGAACAGTTCCTGTTGTTTTTTGTGTTTTCCTTCCGAATAGGATGTCCAGAACTGGGAAAGAAACTCGTACTGCTCTGGACTTAAATAATCGAAATCTTTATTGATGACTGAAATATCTTCCAGATCGCGGTATAGTTTCTCTGCATCAACCAGGTCGGCATCAATCTGGTTAAAATCGCTTAAGATGATCTTGGCCAGTGGAAAAAACTTATGGCTCGAAATGCTTTCCAGTTGCTCTTCGGCAAGCAGTTGGTTATAAATACGGTGTAAAGTAAAAAACTGGAGGTAAAAATCGGCTATTTTATAACTGGTAGAACTGGCGAAAAATTCTTGGATGGTAAAAAAAGATGGACTGAAAAATGGCTTGCCGATAATATCTGCGAAGTGTTTCTGCAAATAGGCCGATGGCCGTTTATTGTTAAAAACAATGGCACAGTTTTCAAGCTGATTTCCAAATCTGGTAACTAAATCTTCGGCAACTTCCTGTAAAAATGGTTTCATCTGCATATTATACTAATTTCAACTTGCCTTTAACTGCATAGAAAAGATAGGTTCTGATATTTTGATAACCCATTTCAGTAAGTAATATTCTGTAACTATTTACCTGCTCGATGTGTTTGTCGCTTTCTTCCAAGGTAAATTTATAATCCAGAATAATTACCTCATCAGCGTTGATCAAAACCCGATCGGGGCGATGAAGCTTACCATGGGCATCAATAATATTTTTTTCTACGATACTTTCGCTCGCTTTATCCAAAATGGCCTTAAGTTCGGGGTTGTTTAATACTTCAAGTGCCGAATCGATTAATTTCTGCTTTTCTTCTTCCTTGATAATGCCTTGCAAAACCAGATTGCTTGTATAATCGTTTACCTCTTTTGAAGTACTTGCACTGGCCAGGATATCATGTAACAACGAACCTTTTCTTCCTGATTTTTCAATATTGACCAAATGCTTTAAATGTTTGTCTTCTGAAGGGATATATAACTCTGATAAGCGGGTTGTGGTTGGATAACTATTTAAATTGATAAAATTCGAATCCTCTGATTTACTTTCGACCGAGACATTATCTACGATTTCGTATACTCCGTTTTCATCAAACTGCTCATCGAAAGTAAAATTAATTACATCGCCCATATTGGACAATTTTAGCTCTTTTTTTGCCATCGTGGCGATGTACAAATAATCTTTTGAACGTGTGGTAGCCACATAAAGCATATTCAATGCATCCATATTATTATAAAGCAACTCTTCATAATATGCCTTTGCAATGGCCGAATCGGCCAGGGCTTCATTGTATTTTAAAGGAATCCCTTTAAGTTCCTTGTAAACCGTTTCTTCAGAAGATACCCAAAACGTACCATTTGGTTTTCCTTTAATTTCCCAGTTGCAAAATGGCACGAAAACAGCCCTAAAGGCCAGTCCTTTAGATTTATGTATGGTGATGATCTGTATGGCATCTGCGCCTTCTGGCGAGGGTAGTGATTTTTTGATACCATCTTCTTCCCACCAGGTTAAAAAGGAAATTATACCTTTTTCGCCAAGCTTGCCGGCAGAAGCGGTGAGATCTCTAAAAGCCAACAAATAGGGTAAATTGGCAGTTAGGTTTTTTAGCCCATAGCTTTCAATTAAAATCTCAACCAGCTCAGGCAGAGGAAGCTGTAACCAGCTTTGCCAGTTCTCGCACAACGCTACGGGTAAAACTTCAGTAAGTGTGTTTAAAGGCTTATTGTTAAGGTTTAAATAATAATTGGCATTGATCTCTTTCTCGTGCAAGGAATGATATAACGCAATACAATTGGCTTTATATAATGCTGTTTGCGATTCTAAACCGATGAGCACTTTCAAGGTATTGATGATGAGCTGTATAGCCGAGTTGTTCGAAATCAATAAAGCATCGCCCGATAAAACCGGTAAGTTATGCCCCATTAATTTTTTAACCGTCAGTAAGGCTTCACTATTCGAACGAACCAAAATGGCAATATCCTTTAGGGCATACTGCTGCTGGTTTTTGAGGTGGTTTATTTCTTCAACAATATCGTCTAAAGCAATGTCCCTGAAAACGGTTTCGGTAAAACGCGCTTCATTAGGTGCATGATCTTTGCCGAACTTTTTAATTTTGATGGTTCCGCCTTTTAAGGTATTGGTGGCAAAGTTCTGGGTTGAGCCACTATAAATATCGGTAATAATCTGCTGGTAATGTTGTTCCTGCCACCATTTAGAGATGCTTTCAGGTTTGGTTGCCAGATTTTCGTTCAGTTCGTTCTGCAGGGTTAAAGGGATAGCTTTGTAAAGGAAATTGTTAAAAGTGATGATGTTCTCGGCACTTCTATAATTTTCTTCCAAACTTTCCTCCAATACATTTTCTGCACCAACGTCTAACTTGGCGTATTTATGCAGGATGTTCCAGTCGCCATTGCGCCAGCGGTAAATAGATTGTTTGGTATCGCCAACAATCAGGTGATCGATCAGATCCTGACTAGGTGTGGCCATCGCATTTGTTAAGAGCGATTTAAAACTTCCCCATTGGCTGGTAGAGGTATCCTGAAATTCATCGAATAAGAAATTACGGTAGCGGTTGCCAACTTTTTCCCAGATAAAAGAAGGGTTATCGCCTGCATCTTCGGTAATTCCGGAGATCAGTTTTTGTGCATCGCTAATGAGCAGATTGTCATTTTCAGCCCTGTACTCTTTCAATAGTACGGCAATTTCCTGCATCAACCTTAAATAGTAAAGGTTTTTATTAAAAGCGATGGCCAGACTGTAATTTGGTAAATGCGCTAAATAATGCGTTTTTAATTTCTGGAGGATCGGATTTACCGTATCGTAAGCCTCCGGAAAATTTGCATTTTTTTGAAACCACTCATCTGGTTCATCGATTAAATTGAAAAGTGGCTCAATCTTAGAAAAATCGCCTCTGGCTACCAGGATAATTTTAGCAAGCGGGCTACGCGATTTCCCTTTCAGGTGTTCGGTTTCTACACCAATTACATTCAGGGCTTCATTCGCTTCGGTTGCCAGAGAAACCAGTTCCTCTTCAAAGTTCTTGATTTCTGCCTTGGTAACACTAATGTATTTTTTAAATAATTCGTCGATGTTTTCTAAACCAAGCGTACTTACCGCGTCTTCAAAAATCTGGAAACGTTCAGAAAATATTTCTCCAATTAAATTATAAAGTTCGAATTTATAGTTCCAGCTTTTATTGTCGCTGATGCGTTCGATAGCCAGATCGATGATCCATTGTAAGAGCTGTTTATTATGGTCTAAAGCTTCATCTAGTTTGTTTACGAGGTCATCCTTCACCTTGTCATAATTCATTTCTAAATTATAATCGGCATTTAGTCCCAACTCGAAAGCAAAACCACGGATTACTTTTTGTACAAAACCATCAATCGTACTTACCGAAAAACGGCTGTAATCGTGCAAAATTTTCCGATAAATCTTATCTGCTTTAAACTGTAATTCCTGCGGACTTAATATCGGATAGGCGAGTAAAATGAGTTTCCGATAGTCTTCGATTTTTTTCGATGGATTGCCCTTTGCCAATCCTAACAATACCTCCAGAATCCTGGTTTTCATTTCCTCTGTAGCCTTATTGGTAAAGGTTACCGCTAAAATTTCGCGGTATTTGTTCTCTCCGCTAAAAAGCAGCGTAAGGTAATGAGCGGTAAGACTGAATGTTTTACCAGAACCTGCGGAGGCCTGAAGAATTTTGAGGGGCTGGGGCATATTGTTTTCTTAATTCCCCTCCTTTGGAGGGGTGCCCGTAGGGCGGGGTGGTTTAATTATTTCCGGGGTGGTTTAATTATTTCTTTAACTAAATATCTAAATTGATTGAGTTCCGTATTCTGCAATAATATATTCTTCTAATCCTATGATAACAAAATCCATGTTTCTCATCACATCATTAACAGTAATCCTATATACTTTTAATCCCAGTGAGATTAAATAATCTTCTCTTAGTTTATCATAAGCCTTTTTGTCATCATGACTGCAGCCATCTATTTCGATTACTAAGCCAAGTTTTTTGACGTAGAAATCAACGATATAATTTCCGATTATACGCTGCCTATCAAAATCTATTTTATGAAAACGTTTTTTTGTTATCCGCATCCAGAACAATACTTCTGGTAAATTGCCTGCCTGGCGGAGTGCTTTGGCTCTTTCTTTTAGTCGAGATTGATAAGGTAGGTCGGCTATTGGTGTTAACTTTAGTGTTGTTCCGTTAATTACTATATCTTTTTGTAAAGTGGTTTTTAACACCCCGTCCTTCGGACACCCCTCTAGGAGAGGGGAATTCTGGGTGCCTAAACCGGCATGGGGGTTAATTTTCCTTTGCATTTTTTGCTTTGGGTTTTATTCCCCTCCTATGGAGGGGTGCTCACAGGGCGGGGTGGTTACTATAGACTCATTCTTATTTTATCCTAACTTACAACAATTTAAAATTTTCCCGAAATCATGATATCAACAATTCTACCTCTATTAGGATTTTTTACTTTTCCTTTTATTCAGTGTCTTATGGCTGATCCTTGCAGGGCGTTCGGCCATTTCGATTGGCAGGCCAAGCAGATCGCGGATTACAACCGAGGCGCAGGCACCGCCAAATGCTGCAGGCAGGTAAGAAACTGTGCCATAAGCGGAGCGCTTGAAATTACTCCCATCAGTCATGATCATCGAGTTTTTGTCCATTTCTTCTGTTGAGAAAACAGCCTTTATTTTGCTGGCATTTGCAAGTTTGTTCAACCTTTTACGCACATAACTGGCAAAAACACATTGATAAGTATCAGGAAGCAATGTGATCCTTATTCTGGTAGGATCCATTTTGCCACCAGCACCCATTGAGCTAACAATAGGGATATTCTTTTCAAGAGCAGTTCCCAACAAAGTGATTTTTGGCATTACACTGTCGATGCAATCCATAATGTAATCAAAGCCAGATTCTAAAATTCCCCTGCATTTCTCAGGGGTAAGAAAAGTATTTACCACATGAAGTTTTAGGTCTGGATTAATGGCCAATAAACGCTCTTGCATTATTTCGGCTTTGCTCACACCATGATTGGTCGCCAAAGCAGGCAGTTGCCTGTTCCGGTTGGTCGGGTCAACTATATCACCATCAACAATGGTCATTTCGCCAATGCCTGAACGGCAGATAAATTCGGCAGCAAAAGAGCCTACACCGCCCAAACCGATCACCAAAACATGTTTCGATTGGAGTTTATCTATTCCATCATTCCCAACAAGGAGGGCAGAGCGCGAAAGCCAGTTAACATCAGACATAATATATTCTATAAATTCTTTATTTTTTCAATTTCTTTTTTCATTTCATCCATTAATTGCTGCTCTGTAGGTAAATAAAGTTGATATTTACTTGCTATAATAATTGGCTATTTACTTGCCGCTCTAACTGTCTTGCTGACCAATTATTTTTTTCAGTCTCGGCAATGTAGAAATCTTTTTTATCTTGATTATCAATGCTCATCAAGATTTTGTAATGTGTCCAACTGAATTGCGTCCGCAGTGCAGACGCAATTGGAAAAGCACGATAAAATTGCCTATTTCGCTCTAATTGGCGAATCGAAAATCCTGTCCCTAATTTTGGTTGAAATTCATTGGATATAGATTTAATAAGGTATTCCCCATAATCAGCCCTATCTTTGCCTTTTTGTTCTTCTTCAAAAATTACTTTACCAATTTGCCAATACATAAGCATTCTTTCAGTCTCAACAGAACGTATTGCTCGTTCTTTTGCAGAGGCTATGATAGATTGTATTTGCGTTAAAAGCTCTTTTTTTAATTGCATTTAGTTTAGAGAAATTATAGTGGTCTTTTTGTTACTAAAAACTTAAGCAATGAAACCAATAAATATAATATTTTTAGAGTTGAGATATTTAATGCTAATTTACTAAAAATATTAGTTTTGCGCCCAGCTTGTTAAAATTTATATTAAAATCAATTTATTCCAGTCTGCAAAAATACGAGCTTTAAGCGCATCAATGCTACATTTTTTTAAAATGGCTGCGGCTTGGTAAATTTCTTCAATTGAAATATCCGAATCATCAGTTTCCAGGAAAAATTGATCGGTACTTTGAATCAGCTTAGCTGCGCCCGAATTTTCTTTTAAAGCAGTTATTCCAAAGGAAAGAAGGAAACCTTTGTCCATTAGCTGTTGGCCAAGCTGCTCATTTTTATTAAAACCATGGATAATCATCGGTACTTTAACTTTTAATCGTTCTTTAATTGCAATTAACTCTGAAAAGCATTTAACACAATGTAAAATCAATGGTTTATTAATTTTTTCTGCCAATTCGATCTGATTTTCTAAGATTATGGTCTGATTTTCCAGGTTTTCACCCCTCAACCGATCTAAGCCACACTCTCCAATCTGTTTCACATTTGTTTGATTGGCCACAACACTTAGATATTTCATCTGTAGTTCGAGGTGATCAATTTTAGCAAACCAGGGATGCAGCCCCACAGAAATTGCCTTGGTTTTAGGCATTGCCAAAAAGATATCGCTGGTTAACGACAAACTTTGAATGCTGGTTACCCCAGGTTGGGTGGCAACTTTGTGGGTATGTATGTCTAAAAAATCCATTGGAAAACAAAGATATGTAAAATGAAGATGGAGAATTGGAGATGGATAATGTAAAATTCATATTTGATTAAAACTTCGTTCTTAATCCTTTCCATTCTATGGACTATGGACTATGGACTATGGACTGTTTCCGTTCTGTAAAGAATTCGCGAATAATCCATTGTAATGCTAGACTTTATTACATTTGCTATTATTATTCATCGAAAATCATGAAAAAATTAATCATTTTATTAACTGCCGCGTTAATTTCGACAGCGGCGTTTAGTCAGGCGAAAAAAGAAGGTGTTCATATCTATAACCCCAAAGCAGATGCTAAAGCTGAAATTGCTGCTGCGGTTGCAAAAGCAGGCAAAGAAAATAAACATGTTTTGTTACAGGTTGGTGGTAATTGGTGCAGCTGGTGTATCGCATTCCATAATCTGGTTGACAGCACAGCAACGCTAAAAAAATACATTAACGATAATTTTGAAACCGTTCTGGTTAATTACAGCCCTGAAAATAAAAACGAAACTGTTTTAGCGAGCTTAGGCTACCCTCAACGTTTTGGTTTTCCGGTATTTTTAATTCTGGATGGTAAAGGCAAAGTATTGCACATCGAAAATTCTTCTTACTTAGAAACCGAAGAAATTGGCGCTAATGGTAAAAAGAAAGTCGGGCATGATGTAAAGAAAATCACTTCCTTTTTAAAGGGATGGACAACTACTGCGGTTAATCCCGAAACTTATAAGCAGAAGGCCAACTAGAGGTTTAAGGTAGAGGGTGTAAGGTTTAAGGCCCAACGACAATAGCCGGAGCCTAAAAAAGTAAGAAAGCCGTCCTGATGTAAATGGGGATGGCTTTCTTGTTAATCGTCTAAATCATCTTCATCTAGGTCATCATCGAGGTTTAACTCATAAGAAACCCTTGATGCTTCGTCAGCCCACTTCTCTGTGGCAAAAGATTCTTCGCTGCGCTCAGAATGACAAATATTAATTCTTTATGTTTGGTGGTTAATCTACATACCGTCGCCGAATTTATAAAACGGAGCTATACTTACTGGTAATTTACCTGTTGGTAACAATCTGTTATTAATTACAGCAGCAGCTGAAATTTGCATATAATCTTCTTTTTGATAGGCAACAACCAAACCTTTACTGTTTTCTAAACCCGATAAACCAGCCAGATTATATGGATTTGCAAAGAGCGCAAAAACAGCATCCTTTGCCGATAATTCTTTAATAAAATTCTTTACACCTGCATTTAGCGGGATATTATTGGCTGGTCTTGCACGACTATCGTGAATACCTACAATCACCTGGTCGAATGCGCCGATTTCGCGGGCGATGTTGGAAATCTGAGTAGCACTGGCATCTTTATCCAGTACATAATAAACAGAGTTATAATAACCCTTCGAAACCTCTTTTTGGAAAGTGGTAACCGAAGGTACACCAATACTGATAATGGCCGTTCTTCTGATCGGGATGAGGCGTTTGATATAATCTTTACCTTTTAACAGCGTTACCGATGCATTTGCCAGCTCTTGCACCAAAGCATTGCTCGAACTGCGGTTTACACCTGTAATAACACCTTGGGTTACAATCGTATCGCGTTTGGCCAGGCCTGCCCAGTATTTTGCAGTCAATATTTTACGCACACTCTGGTCTATTTCGGCCATACTTACACGATCCTGCCTTACGGCTTTACGTACCAATTTAATGGCCCTGTCGCTGTTTTCAGATAGCTCAATAATATCATTTCCGGCAATGATACCCATTAAATCAGCTTCACCATCTTTAAAATATTTTACCACGCCTTTCATATCCATCGCGTCAGAGATAATCAAACCTTTAAAACCTAATTTCTGTTTCAAAATGCCCGTAACAATCGGTTTAGATAAGGTAGAAGGTAGGTTTGGTGTAGCATCTAACGATGGGATGTTCATGTGGGCAATCATCACCCCCGATGCGCCTTGTTTAATCAGCTCTTTAAACGGATACATCTCCAACGTATCTAAACGTGTAGCAGAGAAAGTAAGCTGTGGTAAATCGTAGTGCGAATCTACATCGGTATCGCCATGACCAGGGAAATGTTTCAACGTAGTTAATAAACCACCATCCTGCATACCTTTCATATAAGCGGCAACCTTAGTGGCTACGTTATATTTATTTTCGCCGAAAGAACGGTAATTGATTACTGGGTTTTTGGGGTTGTTATTGATATCGGCGTCAGGAGCTAAATTCATCTGCATCCCCATGCGCTTGTAATCTTTAGCCACTTCAAGGCCCATTTTATACAATAATTCTTTGTTTTGGATGGCACCCAAAGTCATTTGATAAGGATAAGAAATGGTACTATCCAAACGCATGCCCAGGCCCCATTCACCATCATTTGCCACTATTAATGGCACCCGACTCAGTTTTTGATAAGCGTTTGTGGCTAAAACCTGCCGACCAGGGCCTCCCTGAAAAAAGATAACCCCACCCAATTGTTCTTTTTTAATTACCTGACCAACCGAATCAGTATATTTTTTACCCAGATTGGTACGTGCTCTAACAAAGAACATCTGTGCAATACGCGCTCTGCGGTTAAGTTTGTTAAAAACCGAATCGACCCATTTAGGTTGATTGGCCAATAATTCTAAGTAGGTTTTCTGTTGTGCGCTTGCCGAAAATGCTGCGCCACAAAGGGCAATGAGTATAAATAAGTTTTTTTTCACGTGTTTTGTTGTATCTGCTGCCGCTAAATTAGTAATCAAAAGGCGAATTAAACAAAAACCAATCCATTAATCGATTTAATACAATATGTTGTAAGCCCGTTGTTTTCTAGGTGCTGTATAGGTTACAAATATTGATCTCTCCTATTTATACATTCCCTTGCCTTCAATGAAATCGATCACTTTATCGGGCAGGAAAAACTGAACATTCTTTTTCTCTTTAATGGCTTTGCGGATAAAAGTTGACGAAATTTCCATTAAAGGGGTTTTGGTAAAAGTGATGGAAGGATGATTTCGCCATTCACTTACATTCGCCTCTGGGCGTGGGTAAACATAAATCTGATAGTTTTTTAAAAGTACCTCGTAGTTTTTCCATTTTTTGAATGATACCAGATTATCGGCGCCCATAATCAACACAAATTCCTTTTCAGGGTATTTTTCGTGTAAGTAAGTGAGCGTATCGATAGTGTATGATGGTTGAGGTAGCGAAAATTCAATATCGCTCACACGGATATGCTCTGCATTTTCTGTCGCCAGTTTGGCCATTTCCAAACGGTCGTACATATTGGTTAAGCCACTCTTATCTTTTAGCGGATTATGTGGCGAAACTACCAACCATACTTCATCAAGCTCGGTATGGTTAGCCATGTAATTGGCAATAATTAAATGCCCGGTATGGATGGGGTTGTATGAACCAAAGAAAAGACCAGTTTTCATGTTTATGATTTACCAAAGCGCTTTAACCTTATAAAAGCTAAAATTTTGGTCTTTTGTTAAAATCGTTAAGTTTTCAGAGATGCCCTGAGCAATTAAAATCCGATCAAATGGATCGCGATGATAAAAATCTAATTCATTCAGCTTAATAATATGATCGAATGAAATTGGCAATATTTCTATTTGATTTTGATCCAGAAAATCTAAAATTTTATCGAAATCTGAACTTAAAGAAAGTTTGTTTAATTTAGATTTAATTGCAATTTCCCAAATACTGGCAATGCTAATCAAACATTGATTATTTAGGTTTTTAATTTCATTAACTATCTTCTTTGGCAAGGATGAATCTCCATTTATAAACCAGATAAATGTATGCGTATCTAACAGAAGCTGCATTACATATAATCTTTAAAGTCTTCTAATGGTTCATCAAAATCAGCAGCCATTTTAAAGAAATCTTTGGCATAGCCAAATTGTCTTTCTTTCAATTTTTTACTTTCTTTCGATTTTTTCTTGAGGGATGTGACAAAATCAGACACTTGCTTCTTCAGGTCTGAAGGCAATGAAGATATTTGGCTATATAATTGAATATCAGTCATCACTCAAATATAAAGATTTCTACTTTCTTTAGAAAACTATTTCTTCAAAAAATCTCCTACCAACTGCTCTGCTTCTGCACAAGCTGTAGCCAGATCGTAATTTTTTAAAATCACATCAAACTTATCTGCATAAAGCAGTTCTTTTTCAGCTTTGATAAAACGTTCCTGTAATTTCTCCGGACTATCTGTTCCGCGGCCACTTAAACGTTCTTTTAAAACATCTAATGATGGTGGCTGAACAAAAATGGCCAAAGCATCTTCTTCATATTTTCTTTTCAAACGGATACCGCCTTCTACATCAATATCGAAAATAACATGTTTGCCATCGTTCCAGATGCGTTCGATCTCTGAGCGTAAGGTGCCATAAAAAGTTCCGTTATAAACCTCTTCAAATTCCACAAATTCCTGGCGGGCTACTTTGTGCAAAAACTCTTCTTTACTAATAAAATAGTAATCGTTTTCATGTGTTTCAGCGCCTCTTAATTCGCGGGTGGTTGCAGAAATAGAAAAGCTCAGTTCAGGGAATTTTGTTAATAAATGGTGTACTATAGTGGTTTTACCTGCTCCTGATGGTGCCGAAAATATGATTAATTTGCCTTGCATTTTTAAAAATTTTGCGATTGGCGTCTGGCGTTAAGCGCTTATGGCTTTCCGCCTAACGCTACAACACATTCAGTAATTGTTCTTTTATCTTTTCTAACTCTTCTTTCATACCTACAACAAATTGTTGCATCTGGGCATCATTTGCTTTAGCGCCCATGGTATTAATTTCTCTTCCAATTTCCTGAGAAATGAAACCCATTTTTTTGCCGTTTGCTTCTTTGCTTGCTAAAGTTTGTAAGAAATAATCGCAATGGCTTTTTAAACGTGTTTTTTCTTCGGTAATGTCTATTTTATCAATGTAATAGATCAATTCCTGCTCGAAACGGTTCTGATCGATATTTACTTTGCCTACAGCATCGTCTAAAAACTGGGTAAATTTATCGCGGATTGCGGTGATTCTTTTAGGCTCTAATTCTTCAACAGATTTGAAATAAGAAAGGATATTTTTAATTCTCAGTTCTAAATCGGCCTTTAAAACCGAGCCTTCATCTTCTCTGAATTTATTGAAATTGGCCAAAGCCGATGTGAAAATCTGAAACAAATGGTTCCACTCATCCTCACTTACACTTTCTTCCTTGTAACTGATTACATCAGGAAAAGTTAATGCTGTTTGCAATAAGTTACTGCTATCGGCACCCAATTCGTTGTTAACGGCAATAAGCTGTTTGTAGTAGTGGCTTAATAAGACCGTATTAATGGTAGCGCCCGTAACTTCACCGTTGGTGCGTTCTACATTGATGCTTAAACTTACTTTTCCTCTTTCGATGTCTTTACTGCAAATGTTGCGCAAGATCAGCTCTTTATCAGAAAAAGCTTTAGGATATTTTAAATTCAGCTCCAGGAATTTACTGTTGAGCGATTTGATTTCGACACTATACTTCGCATTTGCATAATCGGCTGTTGCTAAGCCGTATCCTGTCATGGATTTTATCATGCGCAAAGATAGGGTTTTAAGCCGAAAGGAGAAATAATAATGGGCTGGGCGTTAGAATTGCAGCGCATGACAGTTTTAAGGAATATTTGTTAATATTTAGAAAACCAGCGTTCAGTGTTTCTTCGGGAATTGCAGCCCTGCTTTTCATTACAAGTCCTCACTGCGCTGTGGGCTTTTCATTTCAATCAGGGTTTAATGCAGAAAGCACGGTAGTTTTTGGCTAGGCTTGTTGCCTGCATGGTGCAAATGAAAGATAAATTACTGTTAATTAGGGTAATCGTTAAATCAATGAAATAACTAAACCTGGGAATTGGCACGACGAAAACTTAATGCTCTTAACTTCTTAATGATAATAATGATGAAAATCGCTTTGCATATTACATTTCCAACATGCTCAGAATAGCACTAAAAGTTTTTTCCTTCAATTCTTCCAGGTTTTCGGCAACCAATCCCTTCGCCTCAATGGCTTCTCCAAATACTGTTCTAATCATCCCGGGGTTGAGTAAAAGTGGGTTTGTTCGGGGGAAATGTTCCTTACTGTTCAATATCGCAAAAGGTAAAATCGGTGTTTGGGTTTCTATCGCCAGGCGAAACGCGCCATCATAAAATGGATTTAAAGGTTTGTCTGATTTATTCATTGTCCCTTCGGGGAAAATCAGGATCGATTGTCCATCGGCCAGGTCTTTTCTCAGTTCGGCTACAGAATGGTCTCGGCTTTCTCTGCTACTTCGATCAATCATCACCACCAAACGTTTGTAAATCCATCCAAATACCGGGATTTTAAGCATTTCGATCTTTCCCAGTGGACTGAAGGCCTGTGGAATGCAGGTTACAATGGCAACAGCATCTAAAAATGAACTGTGATTGCCTACGTAGATATAAGCCCGCGAAGTGTCAATTTTTTCTCCACCGGAGGTAAACCATAAAAAAGTAAAAACGCTAAAGCTCCATGCCCAGAATTTTAAAAAATAGAATGAAATTTTTCTTCCTGTTTTCTCCTTAAAAATACCTGTGCTAATTAGAATAAATGGGCAAACGACAAGCATAAGCAAGAAAAATATAATTGCCGAATAGAGTAAATAAAATCCACCAATTAGTTTTCTCATGTTTATTAACGTTTATTTAACAGTTTTCAAGTTTAACAAATGTTAATTTTACAAAAAATATTGGTAGATAAGAAAGTATTTTTTACTCCTTTCGTAAGGAAGATAATGGAGTTTTCTGGTTAGGATGTAACAATTAGGGCAGAAACAAACAACAAAACCGATATGCTGTTAAAATAGAAAACCAATTTGCGCTACCAGATAATTTAACTTGCCATTTGATGCGATGAAGCATTTAAAAATTATTCTTCTATTGACTATCTTAACACAGGGCTTAAAAACAAAGGCTCAGGATTTTGTGCTGAAAGGTGTAGTAATTGAAAAAGGCTCAAATGTGCGGATTGCTTTGGCTGGGATTACCAATATGCGCAGTAAAATGGGCGCCACAAGTAACGATATTGGTATGTTTCAGTTAAGTGCCCGTACTGGCGATACATTGTTGATTCAAAAAAGAAACTTGAATGAGCAAAAAGTAGTCGTTAAAACAGATGATGACCTGGTTGTTTATCTGATCAGAGGAAGTACTATGCTAGAGGAGGTTACGGTTAAAGGGCAGACCAAGAAGCAGGAAATGGAAAGCATAAAAAGCGACCTGAAACGAAATGGTTCATTTTATGCAGGTAAACCTCCATTAATTTTGTTAAACCCATTTGGTGGAAGCCCGATAACATTTTTTTATGAGCTTTTTGGCAAAACGCCTGCAAGAGCGCGTAATTTTAACCGTTATTATAAAAAGGAGCTAAGTTTGATTGAGGTAGACAAGTTTTTTAATAAAAATTTAGTTTCAAATAATACTACCTTAACTGGAAAAGATCTGGACAAATTTTTGCTGGATTATTACCCAGCACGCAGCATGACCATTAATTGGAGCAATTACGATGCTGTTAAATACATCAAAGAATCGGCTAAGAAATATACCGATACTTTGAAACATACAAATTAACACACCATGAAAAACTTTAAATTTGCCGTTATACTATTTGTTTTTACCTCAATCAGCTTCATCGCAAAGGCACAGGATTTTATTGTAAAAGGTGTGTTGATCGAAAAAGGTTCGAATATCAGAATTGCATTATCCGAAATCACCAACCTGCGTACGGGAATTGGCGTGGGCAGTAATGATATCGGTATGTTTCAGTTAAAAGCCAGAATTGGCGATACATTGTTGGTAATTAAACGTGACCTGATCGATCAGCGTGTGGTGGTAAACAGCGAAAAAGATCTGGTCATTTACCTGGTTAGAGGAAGTACCACGCTAGCCGATGTTACCATTAGGGGGAATACCAAAAAAGAGGATCTGAACGAAATTAAACGCGAATTTAAGAATAAGGGTGTATATAATGGGGGTAAAACAACCGTTTTGTCTGCTATATTCAGTCCGTTAAATGCACTATATAACTTATTTGGCACTGATCCTAAAAATGCACGAAGATTTGGCAGGTATGCCGACAATGAAATTAAACAATCGCAAATTGATGTATACTTCAATCAGAGTATCATTAAAAACAATACCGAACTAAGAGGTGATACTTTAGAGAAATACATGTTAAACTGTCGTCCGGAATTTGATAAGGCAGAACATTGGAACAGCTACGATTACATTAAATACATTAAAGAATCTTCGAAGAAATTTACCGATACGTTAGGGAAAGGGAAATAGTTTTAGTCCTCAGTCGAGAGTTCTTAGTCCGAAGTCTTTAGTCAGTTTAGCGCTCGGGTTGAGCGTGTCATTAGCAAAAATCGAAAGTTTTAAGGCTTTGCCATTACAGTTAACCGACTAACCAGTTTATACAATTAACCAAATAAACCAATGACAACTACCGAATCAACGAACTTATATACTCAACGCTTCGCAAGCTTTCTCTGCGGCTAATTTTTCAGCATTTTTCTTGTTATAATCCCGTCCGGTACCTACTTTTTCGCCCTTTACTACAGCACTAATGGTAAATAATTTAGCGCTTTCGCCTTCGCCATTCTCTGCCAGTTCGAACATTACATCCTTACCATGGCGTTGGCACCATTCGATCAATTTACTTTTGAAATTGGTTTCTGTAAGTTCTAAAGTGTGGATGTCGATGTGTGGTTTTACGATCCTGCGCAATAAAAATTCTTTGGTAAAGTTATAGCCCTTATCCATGTAGATGGCGCCCACTATGGCTTCAAAAGCATCGCCCAGCATCGAATTGTGCTTGGTTTGTACGCTCACTGAACGCTGATCGAACTGAATAAGCTTATCAAAACCAATTTTCTTCGCCAGCTGATTTAAATTGGCCCGGTTTACAATCTTCGAACGCATTTCGGTTAAAAAACCTTCTTCTTTGTAGGGGTAATGCTTAAAAAGCAGCTCTGCTATCACCGAACCTAAAACAGCGTCGCCTAAAAATTCTAAGCGTTCGTTGCTGCTCCTGCTTCCATTTTTTAAAACTTTTGCTACAGAACGATGCCTGAACGCCATTTTATAGAGCGTAACATTGCCTGGAACAAAGCCTAAAATGTTTTTCAGCTTTTTAACAAACTCCTTTTCGGGAGAGAGGTAAAGTTTATATAATTTTAATATCGGCATTAAATAAATAACACAATTAACGGCTAATTAGCATATTTAACTAAGTTATCTATTTTTAATTAGCATACAAAATTATATAGCAGGGCTGTTTTAAATTAATCTTCGTATTTCTTAAAAATAACAGAAGCGTTATGGCCGCCAAAACCGAATGTATTACTTAAAGCAGCTCTAACGGTACGTTTTTGCGCTTTGTTAAAAGTAAAATTCAATTTAGGGTCAAATGCAGGATCATCTGTAAAGTGATTGATTGTTGGAGGAACAATATCATTTTTAACAGAAAGAATTGCTGCAATAGCCTCAATAGCTCCAGCTGCACCCAAAAGGTGGCCAGTCATCGATTTGGTTGAGCTGATGTTTAAACGATAAGCATCCTCACCAAATAATGTACCAATGGCTTTGGTTTCACTAATATCACCCAGAGGTGTAGAAGTACCGTGTACATTGATATAATCTATATCCGCAGTTGTTAAACCAGCATCTTTTAGTGCATTGGTCATTACCATTCTAGCGCCTAAACCTTCAGGATGTGGTGCAGTGATGTGATTAGCATCGGCACTCATTCCACCGCCAACAAGCTCTGCATAAATTTTTGCACCTCTTGCTTTTGCATGTTCAAGTTCTTCTAAAATAATCGTTCCGGCACCCTCACCGGCTACGAAACCATCACGGTCTTTATCAAAAGGGCGTGATGCCGTTGCCGGATCTTCGTTCCGTGTTGATAATGCATGCATGGCATTAAAACCACCCATACCCGCTTCGTTAATGATGGCTTCAGAACCGCCACTGATAATTACATCAGCCATACCCAAGCGGATATAGTTAAATGCATCAATCATTGCGTTTGTTGAAGAAGCACATGCCGAAACGGTTGCAAAATTTGGCCCACGTAAGCCGTATTTGATCGAGATATGCCCTGGAGCAATATCAATAATCATTTTAGGGATAAAAAATGGATTGTATCTTGGCGTACCATCTCCCTTGGCGAAATTCGAAATTTCATCCAGGAAAGTTTTCAATCCACCTATGCCCGCGCCCCAGATTACACCGATCCGGTTGGTATCTAATTTTTCAAAATCAAAACCACCATCCTTCACAGCCTCATCTGTTGCTACAAGAGCATATTGTACAAACGGATCTAGCTTGCGGGCTTCTTTTTTCTCCAAAAAATCTTCCGGATTAAAATTTTTAACCTCGCATGCGAATTTGGTTTTGAACTTTTCAGTGTCAAAACCTTTAATAGGAGCAGCGCCACTCACCCCGTTAGTCAATCCTTCCCAAAAATCAGGAACATTATTGCCTATAGGAGTGAGCGCACCCAACCCTGTTACTACTACTCTTTTTAATTCCATTTATACTGAAAAAGCGTAATTCTATTTAACGTTTTTTTCCAAATAAGCAATCGCTTGACCAACTGTACCGATGGTTTCAGCCTGATCATCAGGAATAGCTACATTGAATTCTTTTTCAAATTCCATAATCAACTCTACGGTATCTAAAGAATCTGCACCTAAATCGTTGGTGAATGAAGCCTCTGGCGTAACTTCGCTTTCGTCAACACCTAGTTTTTCTACGATAATAGCCTTAACTCTTGAAGCAATATCAGACATAATTTTATAATTTAATGGTTAAATAATTCTGTGCAAAGAAAAATAAATTCTTACAATTTTCAAATGTTTTTATTTCGATACGTAATTTTGGTATCTCAATAACACAGCGAATATAGAATTAGTTTTTTAATTTCGTTCTGTAAATAATTTATTTCGCTTTGAATAAGACTTACCTAAAACTTACCTTAGACCTTGATTTTATACTAATTGCGATCACAGCACCCTTAAAAGACTATGTGCTTTGCCACAAAATTAATACCCGGTTAAATACTCAATTTGAAAAAATAGAAGACCATGAAATATTTTTTAATATCGACGAACCAGCCTGGTCTTTCTCGAAATATTACTTTTTTGTAGAGCAAGGTGAGGTAGAATACTACTTAATTTGCAATAAAAGCAGCGATGGGTTTCTAATTCCGGAGATGAACAAGGTAGATTTTTTTATTATTATTAAAGAATTTATTGATAAGGAAGATTTGGATTATTTAATTAACGGTTTAAATAAACTGCCTGATATACAGGTGGCTGCAAAGATAGATCCGGCCAAGTTAAAGAGCCGTGAGAATTTGGTAATATAAAAATTATATACTTGGTGTATTAAATACACTATATTTGACGGTTACAAACAAAGAACAAAAGAACAAAATATATAAAATTTGATGCAGTTTGATTATTTTAGATAATAATTAATGCTTTAAACTGCATTGCTAAAATCAATTAATTAAATGAAACCTTTTCATTCGAGAACTAAAATTGTTGCCACGCTTGGGCCTGCATCAGCAAAACCAGATGTATTATATAGTATGTTTAACGCTGGTTTAGATGTTTGCCGCTTAAACTTTTCGCACGGATCACAAGCAGATCACCAAGCGGTTTTGGATACCATCCGCGATTTAAACAAAAAATACGATTATAATGTAGGTATCCTTGCCGATTTACAAGGTCCTAAAATCCGCATCGGTTTAGTAAAAGAAGGTGGTATTAACCTGATCAATGGTAAAACTACCGTAATTACAACTACCGAATGTGTAGGTAACGAAGAGCGGATTTACATCACTTACCAAAGCTTCCCTCAGGATGTTCAGGCGGGCGAAATTATCCTTTTGGATGATGGAAAGCTTCAAATGAAAGTGATTTCTACCAACTTAAAGGATGAAGTAGTTTGCGAGATTGTTCATGGTGGTATTTTAACTTCAAGAAAAGGTGTAAACCTGCCAAATACTAAAGTTTCTATCCCTTCATTAACACCAGAAGACCGTGAAAATTTAGAATTTGTACTGGAAAACGATGTAGAATGGATCGGTTTATCTTTCGTGCGCAAGGCTGATGATATTATCGAACTTAAAAAGATTATTGCAGAGCGTGGCAAAACTGCCCGTGTAATTGCTAAAATAGAAAAACCGGAAGCTATCGCTAACATCGATGAAATTATCGCTGTTTCAGATGGAATTATGGTTGCCCGTGGCGATTTAGGTGTTGAATGTCCGATGGAAGAAGTTCCATTATTACAAAAAATGATCGTTGCTAAATGTAGAGCAGCTTCTAAACCTGTAATTGTGGCTACACAAATGTTAGAGAGTATGATCACTACACCTCGCCCAACACGTGCAGAGGTGAATGATGTGGCGAATTCTGTTTTGGATGGTGCTGATGCAGTGATGTTAAGCGGCGAAACTTCAGTTGGAGAATTTCCACTGATCGTAATCGAAACCATGCAGAAAATTATCCAGAACATTGAACAGAACAACTATCCTTTCAATCCTGATAAGTTTTTAAAACCAAAATCGCCTTCTTTCTTAAGCGATGCCATTTGCGATTCAGCTTGTTTCTTAGC
This sequence comes from Pedobacter borealis DSM 19626, assembly GCF_000708285.2. Lineage (GTDB taxonomy): Bacteria > Bacteroidota > Bacteroidia > Sphingobacteriales > Sphingobacteriaceae > Pedobacter > Pedobacter borealis. The sequence goes on along the minus strand of NZ_JAUG01000010.1, from coordinate 52,906 downwards.
GAAACAAACTAACGCGGTAGGTATTGTATCGATGACTTTAAGCGGTTACACTGCTTTCGAAATCTCAAGCCACCGTCCGGAGGCTTTAACCTTTATTTTTACCAGTAACAGGGCTTTATTAAACGCAGTAAGTTTACTTTGGGGTGTAAGAGGCTTCTACTATGATAAGTGGGAAAGTACCGATAACACCATCATCGAGGTTAACGAATTTTTGAAAAGCAAGAAATTGGTTAAACAAGGTGATATCATCATCAATACTGCTGCTATCCCAATGGAAGCAAAAGGTAAAACCAACATGTTAAAAATTACGGTTATAGATTAAGTTCTAACGTTCAATAATTAAAGAGGTTGCATCAGATTAAATTGGCGCAACCTCTTCTTTTATGCAATAAGTTATGACTCCTATTTTATTTGGCTTAACAAATGTCTGAATTAGTTTTGCGGATCGCATTTGTAAATTTTACTTACTTTATGTTCTAATTTGTTGTTAAGGTATTTAAATGTTAAATTAGATTAGTTATTCTAATTTTAAAAAAATGATCCTATGAAAAAATTATTTTTAATTGCCTGCTTGTGTTCAACTAGCTTAATTAATGTCAGTACAAGTTTTGCTAATACAGTTTATACTGTACAAAAAAGAAGTCCATTATCATTTGTTTATGGAGATGGAACGTACACTTATAATATATTTTTCGATTCTAATAGCACCTCGTTAGACAACGTAACTATGGAAGGTGGCTTTACTGTTCTTGCTTTTTTAAATACAGATATTACTTATGATTCATCAACGGGTAGATATACCGTTAAAGGGTTTAAGGTGAGATTTACAGATGGATCAACTACCTCTGAAGTCCGGATTGCAAATATGGAATTACAAGATCTATAATTGAGATCATACACTAATAAAAGTAGTTGGTCTATCTCAACTACTTTTATTACAGACTAAAAAATATATACCGGACCACTCTACGCTTTTTAATTAATTATTTATATTCACAATCCAAACAGGAGAGGTGTCAGTCCAAAGGACCCCTATGGGGAGTGTTGATCGAGCACGCTTGGAAAGTAGGGACTAATAAATTAATCTTTGTGCAATAAAGATAATTATGTTTTATAGTTATATTTTGAAAAGCGAGAAAGATGGGAAGTACTATTATGGGAGTACTGAAAACCTGGAAATAAGATTAATCAAACATAATAGGGGAGATGTAAAATCAACGAAAGCTAGGCGCCCTTTCATCATTCACTTTTTTGAAGAATTTAATTCAAGAAGTGAAGCTTTTAGAAGAGAACAATATTATAAGTCTGTAAATGGCTACATTTATTTGAAACAAAATAAAATCATATAACCGGAGAGGTGTCAGAGTGGTCGATCGAGCACGCTTGGAAAGCGTGTGTACTGCAAGGTACCGCGGGTTCGAATCCCGCCCTCTCCGCTTTAGATCTATCCCAGTTCTAATTAAAAGAATGCCTAAACTCCAAAGGCGATAAATGCGTTTTTGTTTTAAAGAGCTTACCAAATGATTGTGGATGCTCAAACCCCAGCTGGTAGGCAATTTCACTCACCGACAATTCAGGCGTCGAAAGTTTTTCTTTTGCTTTTTTAACTAACTTTTCGTGAATAAGTTGCTGGGTATTTTGTCCAGTCAAAGCCCTGAGCATATCGCTTAAATAACGTGGCGAAACTTTGGCCTCTGCTGCAGGGGTAATGCAGCTAATTTTGTGTCCTTTTCTGTATTTCGCATAGTTGCAATAACATTCTAGCTTCTTCAATATTTAAGACTGAGAAAAATTATTTGGAGGAAATAAGTGGATAGTATAGCATTAATTATTATCGCTTTGTTGTAAGGATAACGCCAATACTTCTACCATTATTGCACTTGAAAAAATATAGTTAAAAAACGTTGTTTTCATGTATTATAGCCTATATTTTTGGATTTGTTCCTTAAAAATGTGATTAATAAAGAATGAATTTCTACCAGATTAAAACAGGGAAAATATGGGTAAATATGTAATTGGTTTTCAGGAAATCGACAGGTCTGATGTTTTAGAAGTTGGGGGCAAGGGCGCCAATCTTGGTGAGCTATCCAAAATTGATGGGATACAAGTACCCCAAGGCTTTTGTATAAGCACTGAAGCCTATAAAAAAATAACGGCAAACAATAGTGGACTTAATGGTTTATTGGATGAATTGAGCCAGCTTAAAACAGGAGATCTGCAAGCGGTTAGTAAAACGAGTGCAAAAATCAGGACACTTATTGAAAACATATCCATTCCGGATGATATTGTCCAAGAGATCGGAAGGTATCTTGCCAGTTTTGACAAATATGAAGCCTTTGCTATCCGATCTAGTGCTACCGCCGAAGACCTTCCATCAGCATCTTTTGCGGGTCAGCAGGATACCTACCTGAACATTATCGGAAAAACAGCCATCTTAAAACATATCAGCAAGTGCTGGGCATCATTATTTACCGATAGGGCGATAATTTACCGCATTCAAAACGGTTTCGATCACCGTAAAGTGCAGCTGTGCGTTGTTGTTCAGCAAATGGCCTTTCCGCAAGCGGCAGGAATTTTGTTTACTGCCGACCCAGTTTCAGGAAATCGGAAAATGTTATCTATTGATGCCAGTTTTGGATTAGGAGAGGCCATGGTTTCGGGCCTGGTAAATGCCGATAATTATCAGGTGTGCAGTGGCAGAATTATCAATAAAAAAATATCAACTAAGAAACTGGCTATTTATGCCTTAAAAGACGGTGGTACAAAATCTCAAGGGCTTTCAGCTGGGGAGCAAAATAGTCAAGTGCTTACATATGAACAGATTTTACAGCTTGAGCAACTGGGTAGAAAGATTGAGGAGCACTTCGGCCATCCCCAAGACATCGAATGGTGTTTGGTTGATGGTAGGTTTTATGTTGTTCAAAGTAGGCCAATCACTACATTATACCCAATCCCCGAAGGGAACGATCAGGGAAACCACGTTTACATATCTGTCGGACATCAGCAAATGATGACTGATGCCATGAAGCCATTAGGGCTATCGTTATGGCAGTTAAGGGCAGCCAGGCCAATGTTTAAAGCCGGAGAAAGGTTGTTTGTTGATGTAACAGATAGTTTGGCCACTGCAGCTGGGAGGACGAATTTATTAGATGCGATGGGGCAACATGATCCGCTCATAAAAGATGCATTGATCACCATCACAGAAAGAGGCGACTTTATAAAACAACTACCAGATGATGGAAAAGGACCAGTGCTGGTCAAGAGTACTAAGGGCTTGTCGGCTGCCGATATTTTAGCGCAGATAGGAAACGACCCTGCTATCGTTGCTGGTCTGATCAAAACTAATGAGGCATCAGTAGAAACACTAAAACAAAATATCCAAACGAAATCAGGACCAGATCTTTTTGATTTTATCCTGGAAGACATCGAGCAATCAAAGAAGATGATATTTGATTCGCAACATATGGGGGTGATCATAGCCGCGATGAATGCTTCATCCTGGCTCAATGAAAAGATGGAAGAATGGTTAGGTGAAAAAAATCCGGCAGATGCACTGTCTCAGTCGGCACCCAACAATATTACTTCAGAAATGGGCCTGGCATTATTGGATGTTGCAGATGTAATCCGTCCTTATCCAGCGCTAATTAATTATTTACAAGAGACAAAGAAGGGTAATTTTTTAGATGATCTGATTCAATTTGATGGTGGAAAGGAAACGCGGAATGCAATCTATGCATATCTCGAAAAATACGGAATGCGATGTGCGGGAGAAATTGATATTACGAACACACGCTGGAGCGAAAAACCATCGATATTAATTCCCTTAATCCTTAGCAATATCAAAAACTTTGAGCCCAATGCTGGTAAGCGAAAATTTGAGCAAGGGAAACAGGAGGCTTTAAAAAAGGAAAATGAATTACTGGAGCGATTGACGCTATTACCAGATGGTGAACAAAAAGCCCTGGAAACAAAGCAAATGATCAGTCTGCTCAGAAATTTTGCGGGTTATCGTGAATATCCAAAATATGGCATAGTTAACCGCTTTTTTATTTATAAGGAGGCTTTACTAAAAGAAGTCGAAAAACTCGTAGATGCTCATGTTTTTCATGAAAAAGAAGATAGCTATTACCTCACTTTTGAAGAACTTCTTGAAGTGGTGCGTGCACATAAAGTTGATTACCAGCTTATTGCTGAACGAAAAGAAGAGTGCAGCAAATATGAAAAACTTACGCCGCCACGGGTAATTACCTCTGATGGCGAAGTTATTACGGGTAAATACAATCGCGAGCACCTTCCGGCAGAGGCCATTGTAGGTTTAGCGGTTTCTTCAGGATTGATTGAAGGACGGGCACGCGTAATCCTAAACATGGAAGATGCTGATCTGGAAGATGGAGATATACTGGTTACCCCATTTACAGATCCCAGCTGGACGCCGTTGTTCGTCTCAATAAAAGGCCTGGTTACCGAAGTTGGTGGATTAATGACGCATGGTGCTGTAATTGCAAGAGAATATGGCCTGCCGGCGGTGGTTGGTATAGAGAATGCCACCAAACTGATCAAAAACGGGCAGCGAATCAGGTTGAACGGAACGGATGGATACGTAGAGATTTTATAATTAAGTCCGGAGTCTTTAGTTCGGAGTCATGAGTCGATTTATCTTGAGTCGGGCGTTTGGAGTTGAGGGTTTGGAGTGGATTAACTGGTCAATTATTCCGGAGCCTAGAGTTCGTAGCTGACTTGTGATTTGTCATCCTGAACGCAGTGAAGGATCTTTAAAAAGATGGATGTTGATGTTAGTACGTGGTGTGGAGTGGATTATGCAAAAAAGAAAAATTTAACTTTGTGGCATTTGCTTTTTCTCTTTGCGGTTAAACAGATCATTCACCCGAAAAATTTGTATCACGATTAATACCAATCATTTCCTAAAACAGTCTTATTTTTAGCGCAAGATTAACTAACATGATGAATAAATATTGGCTTACCGTAACGGCTTGTACTTTGGTCATTACCGCAAATGCTCAGCAGAAGGCCCTAACCGTTAAAGATTACGAAAGGGCGGAAAGTTTTATGGGTTATAATACCGCAAAGTATATCGACCATGCCAGCGTGCAACCTAACTGGCTCGAGGGCGATAAATTCTGGTATACTACTAAAACCAATGGCACTGAACAGACTTTTTTGGTAGATCCGGTAAAGAAAACAAAAACTTTAACTACCGATTATAAAGGCAGTGCAACACCATCTCGACGTGGGGCCAGCCGGAATGAAGTTCTATCTCCCGATGGGAAAAAAGCCATTTTAATTAAAGATTATAACCTCTTTGTTAAAGATGTAGCTACTGGAAAATTAACGCAATTGACCACTGACGGCATTAAAGATTATGGTTATGCTACCGATAATGCGGGATGGAAGCATAGCGATGCACCAATTTTGCGCTGGTCGCCTGATTCGAAAAAGATAGCCACTTTTCAACAAGACCAAAGAAACTCAAAAGACATGTACCTGGTAACCACAAATGTGGGTGCGCCAGTATTAAAAGCCTGGAAATATCCTTTACCTGGCGATAAACAGATTGCAACCATTAGAAGAGTAGTAATTGACGTAGAAAACGCGAAGATGGTTTCGCTAAACATCCCTGCAGATCAACACCGTGCAACCTTAAGCGATGATATTTCGAGCAGTGGTACTTTTGATGATATCGATTGGAAAGCCGATGGCACTGAAGTGGCATTTTTGTCTACCTCCCGCGATCATAAAAATGAAAAATTCCGTATTGCCAATACCACAACTGGTGCCGTTCGCGAAGTTTTCGAAGAAACGGTAAAAACACAGTACGAATCTGGTCAGGGAGCCATCAACTGGCGTTACCTTCCTGCGTCTAAAGAGATTATCTGGTATTCGGAAAGAGATAACTGGGGCCATTTATACTTATATGATGCTACCAATGGAAAATTGAAGAACCAGATTACGAAAGGCGATTTCGTAGTAACCCGTTTAGTTAAAGTAGACGAAAAAACACGCACGCTTTACTTCATGGCTAATGGCCGGGAAAAAGGAAATCCTTATTTTAGCCATTTGTACAAGATCGGTTTCGACGGAAAAAATCTAGCATTGTTAACCCCCGAAGAAGGTAATCATCAGGTGGTATTTTCTCCATCGTTCGAATATTTTGTAGATACTTATTCACAACCAGATGTACCAGCCGTTACGGTTTTAAGAAGTATAAATGGTAAACTGATCAACACCTTAGAGAAAACAGATGTATCCAGGTTAACTGCTACAGGCTGGAAAGCACCTATCCCGGTTTCTGTTAAAGCCAAAGATGGTAAAACCGATATCTACGGATTGGTTTTCACACCGACAAAAATGGATGCAGGGCAGAAATATCCGGTTATCGATTATATTTATCCAGGTCCTCAGGGTGGTAGCGTTGGCAGTTGGTCCTTTGCTGCTTCACGAGGCGATAATCAGGCTTTGGCCGAACTGGGCTTTATTGTAGTGGTAATAGAGGGGACCAGTAACCCAGACCGCTCTAAAAGTTTTCATGATATGAGCTATGGCAATATGGCTGAGAATACTTTGCCTGACCAGATTGCGGCTATCAGGCAGCTCTCTGCTAAATACCCTATTGATACGAATAAGGTAGGTATCTGGGGACACTCTGGTGGAGGTTTTGCTACTGCTGCAGCCATGTTCCGTTATCCGGATTTCTTTAAAGTAGGAATTTCCGAATCAGGTAACCACGACAACAGGAACTACGAGGATGATTGGGGCGAACGTTACAATGGTTTAGTAGAAAACGCCGATTACGAAGCACAGGCCAACCAGAACTATGCTAAAAACCTAAAAGGAAAACTGATGTTGGTACATGGTATGATGGATGATAATGTGCCACCTTACAACACATTATTAGTTGTGGAGGCATTAGAAAAAGCAAATAAATCTTTCGATCTGGTTATTTTTCCAAATAGTGCACATGGTTATGGTGAATACTCACCTTATATGACACGTCGCCGTTGGGATTATTTTGTACAACATCTTTTAGGAACAGAACCACCTAAAGATTATCAAATGAAAGCCAGTATAAAATAACTTTAAGAGCAACCTAATCAGTTGCTCTTTTTATTTATATTACCTTTAGCAATGAACAAAGAACCTCTTTTTTAGCTTTTGTTTATTAAGCAAATCATATTATGGGAAAAACCAGAGATCAGAATAATGTAATCATAACGGGTGCTACTGGGATGGTTGGCGAAGGGGTATTAATGCAGTGCCTAAACAGCCCTGAAATTGATACTGTTTTAGTGATTAACCGCAAGCCATGTGGTTATAACCATCCAAAGCTTAAGGAGATCATCCATCCCGATTTTTTTGATTTTTCGCAGATTGAAAATCAGCTTTTGGGTTACAATGCATGTTTTTTTTGTTTAGGGATTACTTCGGTAGGTGTTAATAACGATATCTATTACAAAATGACTTATACGCTAACCATGCATGTTGCAGAAACGTTAAGTAAGCTAAATGAGGGGATGACTTTTTGTTATGTTTCCGGAGGGGGAACCAATGAAAATGGACGGTTGAAATGGGCGCAGGTAAAGGGTAAAACAGAGCATGATTTAATGAGATTGCCTTTTGCACAGGTGTTTAATTTTCGCCCGGGTTTTATTAAACCACTGCCAGGACAAAAATATGCACATAAATTTTATACTTATATTAATTGGTTATTTCCTATTGGAAGAGCTATTTATCCGAGTGGATTCTGCACCATGGCCGAACTGGCCAATGCCATGATTAATACTTTAAGCCACAATGGCGAGCGGCGCATTTTAGAAGGAAAAGACATTATTGCCTTATCAAAAGAATAAGCCCGGGTGCTACAATGAACTCCCGGGCTTATTAATTATCAGCTCCTTATAGACCAGTTTAGGTTTGTTTTTTGTTTTTAGCAAATTTTAATATAATACAGCAGTAGCATCTTTATCTTTTTGCGATAATACTGTTGCACCTGATCCGCATTGGCCACCATTCATTAATGATAAAGCATCTGTTCCTGTAACACCAGGAACATTTGTAGCAGTAGATTCGCCCTGAGCAGACCAGTTAGTGTGCCTGAAAGAAATACAGTGTCCAAATTCATGGCAAATCGTTCTGGCACGTTGTGCAAATGAATTACCTGCTATGCCTGCTTTGTTAATTCTTACCAGGGCACCAGCACTTCCGCCCGAAGGGAATTGTGCCATTCCGCAGGTAACATATCCCGGAGGCGCTGTTAAGGCTTCATCCTTTATTAAGATGTCGTAAGGAGCTGTAGTTACAATACTAAACCTTAGCGTAGAGCCGGTTACACCATTCCATTGCGCAATTGCACTATTGATCTCGCTGCTCATCGAAGTCATAGACGGATCTACAAAAATTCTAATGTTTAGCTTTTTAGTACTGTTTACAATGCTTCCGGTATAATACTGCTCTGTTTTCGCTCCAGCGCCATTAGTGGGGATTTCCATGTTTTTGGGAAATGTAATATCTTCTTCTACGATAAATTCATTTCCATTATCAACAATACTTGTTGCAGGAAAACCAAGGTCTTTAATGTACTGCAAAACTTTGTCCGAATTTTTTACCGTTTCTTGTGGCTCAGTGGTCGATTCCTGATTTTTTTTACAGGCCGCAATTACCAATGCTACCATGGCAACGACGGCAATCTTTTTTAGATTATTTTTCATGAAGTTTAAGTTAGTTAAGTCCTTTCGGAGCTGATAAACAAATGTAACAGAACTTGTTACATTAATTTTTGGCTGTAGGATAATTTTACACGAAAACTTAATCGATATGCTTTGTAATGTTTTAAAGTTATGTTTGTATTTAAAAATTTATATCAACAATCTGTTTTATCGATAATATTTTAGTTAAATAAGAGTTGTCAAAGAAAAACGAGATTAATTCCATATCGCTTACCAACCAAAAAAAGGGTACTACCGATTAATTCTTCTTACCTTGCCAAATTATGGCCAAAAAAGCCCAAATTTTATAATATGCAAAATGAGAGTATAGCCTTACAGGCGAAAGTGTTTTTATATCATTTAAACAATGCCAACAACGAAAATGGTTTTCGGACCAAAGAATCGTGGAAGTTCAGCCAGGTAAGTGAGCAGGGAAAGGCAGAAATAGAACACGATTTCTTCCCTACGGTTTCTGTTCAGGTAGACCCAAAAAAGATACATGATTTTGCAGCAAGCGTATTATCGCAGCTTAAAGAACAACCTAAAATTAATGTGCCAGATCTTAATGTTAGTATCCAAACCGGATCAGAATATTTTATTGCTTTTTCTCCTGACAGGATGATCAGGTAAGAGGGAAAATGCATGATGGAAATGTAAACTGAAATGAAGAAAACACTTTATTTTAAAAATATTTTTATGTTGATTTTTAGACTGCCATAGGGTTGTCAGTCGCCCGTGTTTTCTTTGTGTAACTAAAACAAAAAAGACATGGTACAGGAACAATTATTCGCAGAAACAATGGAAGAAACTTCCCTTGTGTATTTAATGAAAAATTATGCAAACTATAATTTCTGGGCAAATTTAACCTTGGTAAATTGGTTAAAAAATCATCCTGAAGAATTATTGGAACAGGAAGTATTATCGAGTTTTAAAAGTGTAAAGTTAACGCTCGCCCATATTTTACAGGCACAGGAGTATTGGTATTCAATTCTTACTAAAACCGAATTCGAATTTCGCGAATATGGAAGTTTGAATGATATTTTTAATGCGCTGTTGAAGCAGTCAGAAAATTTAGCCGTTTATATTACTGCAATCAGTGAAGATAGATTTAATGAGAAAACAGAAATTCAAAGTCCTTGGTTTACTTCCGACTTTCAGAATTTTGAATATGTTTTACATGTGTTCAACCACAGTACCTACCATCGTGGCCAGATCATTACCATTTGCCATAATTTGGGAATAACGGGTGCCCCTATGACGGATTATAATTTCTATAATGTAATGGCGAAATAAAATGCCATTCGTTAAATAATGACTTGTCGGAAAATCTCATTCAATATGGATCTTCCGACAAGCCTTTTTGGTATATTAGCTACCTACTATTATTTTTTATTGTCGTATTTTCTTTGATTGTCCTTGTTGGAAGTTTGATCTGACCGTTGGCCACCTCCATTGGTTATTCCCTGTATTTTTTTATCTGTTTTAACATCGTGGTTAGCCCGGTCAGCTATTGAACTGCCTTGAACCGTTGGATTGTTTTTTGGTATGCTCGTATTTTTCATCGCTATAAAGTTTTTGAATAAGTTATAGAGCGCTGTTATTACAACCAATGTGGGATTGGATATGTTTTGATTTTTTGAAATTCTAATATTTCTCATGGCGTAGTCCGTCATTCCCAACTTGATTGGGAATCGTAATGCAATAAGCTTTAAGATTCCCTCCTTCGAGGGAATGACGCTCGACTAAGGAAACCTAGTATAACAAAAATATGGTAGGCTGTTTATGAAGATCTATCTCCTCTTTGCGCCAATTATAAACACTTTGAGTTTTAATAAATTCATCTTCTGCAGTAAGATTGCTGGCTACACAAACCTGCGTATTGGGTTTGCAGCTTTTCAGCACTTCTTCAAAAAGCTGGTTGTTGCGGAAAGGTGTTTCGATGAATATCTGTGTTTGTTTATAACGGCTTGCCGATAAATCTAAATCTTTAATCCGTTTGGTACGTTGCTCTTTATCGATCGGTAAATAACCCCAAAAGGCGAAACTCTGTCCGTTAAAACCTGAGGCCATTAAAGCCAGCAAAATCGAACTTGGCCCCACCAATGGTACCACTTTAATGCCGCGTTTATGTGCTTCGGCAACAATATCAGCTCCAGGATCGGCAATGCCCGGGCAACCGGCTTCGCTCATTAAGCCTACATCTTTTCCGGCAGCAAGCTCAACAAAAAACTGACCTAAATCTGTCCGGTTATGTTTGCCATAATCGTGTACGATCAAATCTTTTTGTGGTGTTTTTAAACCAGCCTCTTTCAAAAACCGACGGGCTGTCTTACTGTTTTCTACAATGTAGGTATCAATCTGGTTAATGGTATCAACCAAATAAGGGGTAAAAGTTTTATGTGCTACCTCTTCAGCCAATGGTACGGGAATAAGGTATAAAGTGCCTTTTTGCATGCTACAAAAATACTCACAATAAATAGAATTTAAGTTCTAAAGTTTACAGTAATGGCAATATAATCTCTTTTGTGAACAAAGGTGTAGCAAATTTTATTTCTAACTGACTTATTTTCTGCACAATTAAAATGTGCTTAAAACGTTAAATATTAGTTAAATATGCCTCATAGGGCAATATTTGAAGGAAAACACAGAAACTATGCATGCATATTAAACCTTCTGCATTTTTGGTTCTCTAATTGATACACACACATTAGGTTATTAAAATAAAACACACAAATGAAAACACTGAAATCTACGGCACTTGTGCTGGGGCTCTTTGCGCTCCTTGCCGGAACCACAACCCTTGTCAGGGCACAAGACTATCAAAACGATTACCAGGATGATGGTTACAGCACTGGCAATGTTTCTTTACAGACTTTTTATGATGAACTTTCGCCTTATGGTACCTGGATACAAGACCCTCAATATGGATATGTTTGGCGCCCTGATGTAGATCAAAGCGAATTTCGTCCATATTATACAAACGGACGTTGGGCAATGACCGAATATGGTAATACCTGGGTTTCCAATTATGATTGGGGCTGGGCACCTTTCCACTATGGTCGTTGGGTAATTAACAGTTACAGACAATGGATCTGGTTACCTGATACCAATTGGGGACCAGCCTGGGTAGATTGGAGAAGCGGCGATGGTTATTACGGATGGGCTCCAATGGCGCCAAGTATCAGTATAAATCTGAGCTTTGGCCGTCGTTATTCTGTGCCAGAATTTTGCTGGAACTTTATTCCACAACGTAATATTTATATCAATACTTTCCCAAGATATGATTACGGGCGCAATAATGTATATATCCGCAATACCACCATTATTAATAATACTTATGTTTATAACAGAAGGAGCTATTATGGTGGCCCAAGGGTAGAAGATATCAGACGTGCAACCAATAGAGATGTAACCGTTTATAGATATGCGCAAGGTTCTAGGCCAGGTGCAAGCAGGATTAATAGCAGGGAAGTATCTATTTACAGACCTAGACCAGAGCGTAATGCTGATAACCGTAGTGCTGCACCTAGAAAATTTGAGCAAGGTAATGCTGGCATTAGCAGGGGTGGAAGGAATGAAGGTTATACCAATCGCGATCAAAGAGGCGGTAATAGCAATAATAACGATAACCGTTTTGGATCGAGAGGAGATAACCGTACCGGGCAATCCGATAGGAACAACGGCATTATAGGCAGAGATAATAATAATCAGCCTAATAACAGAGGTGAAGTTTATAATAGAGATGCTAACGGACGTGTTAGTCGTGGCAATACCAATGGTATAGACGGAAGAAACGGACAGGAAAACGTAAACCGTGGTCAAGATCAGCAACGTTTGGAGCAGATGAGACAGCAGCGTTCACAGCAAGACCGTATGAGCCAAGATCAGCAACGTACACAGCGCGATGCTCAAACACAGCAACGTGGTCAGGCAGACCAACAACAACGTGCGGCTCAAATGGAGCAACAAAGGGCACAGCGTAACGAGCAATTTCAACAACAGCGTACGCAACGTGATGCTCAGGGACAGCAACAACGTAATGAGCAGATGCAACAGCAACGTGCACAACAAGCCCAGGCCCAACAACAGGAAAGGACTCAACGTGACGCACAGATGCAACAGCAAAGAAATGAGCAGATGCAACAACAACGTGCGCAGCAGGCTCAGGCACAGCAACAGGAAAGGGCGCAACGCGATGCTCAGGCACAGCAGCAACGCACTCAACAAGCGCAGCAACAACAGCAGGAACGCGCACAGCGTGATGCCCAGGCTCAACAACAAAGAGTACAGCAGCAGCAACAAAGACAAGAACAAAGAAGAACGGAAGCACCACAACAACAGCAACAAAGAGGTGGTGAAAGAAGCGGCTCTGAAGGAGGAAGACCATCAAGAGGTGGTAGAGGATAGATTGATAAGTCCCGATGAAAATCGGGACTTTTTTATTTTAAAGACTTTGTAATCTTAAAATAAGAATTAAAGATTTTGTTCACTCTACTGTTTTGGAAATGAACATTCAGTATTGCTTCGGGAACAGCAGTCCCGTTATCCGCTATAGCTCCGATAAATCCCGATGTAAACCCGGGAGGAGCTGCCGCTGCTACCGGGTTTAGAAACAAAGGACTGTGCAGTTAAGCACCCAATCAAAAATAGCACCACCTAACGGGCCACCTAGACCCGATTGGAGTGAACATTCCGATCCTTCATCGGGATAAAACAGAAAGTGGGAAGAAACCCAAATAGTTGTAGAGAGCTGCTCTTCTAATAGATAGGTCGTCATTGCGAGGCACGAAGCAATCTTAAAGCACACGCTACTGGCGATAGTTATAAGATTGCTTCGTCGGCTGAAAAAGCCTTCTCAATGACGATACTTTCCAAGGTTATCATCTCCTTAATTTCAATGTCACGAGAAAAAATGTGGTTATGTTACTGTCCCGCCGCTGCATGAAGCTTGCTTAAATCAGTTCCCCTAAAAGTACTTTCGGCATTTGGATGCAGGTTTTCGGGGTCTAATAAAAATGTCTCAATACCGAGTTCAAGTCCGAATTTAATTTCCGATTCTGCATCATCACCTATAATTAAAATATCATCTGTGTTTAAGTCGTACTTGTCAATAAGTAGTTTAAAAGCTTCTTTTTTATTGGTGGTCGAAACATCCACAACATGCACGGCTTCAAAATCATCAGCAATGCCCAACATCTTTACTTTTGAAGTTTGCTGTTTTGAGAAACCTGCAGTTACAATAAATTTCCGGCCTTTAAGACTTTTAATGTAATGATAATCATCACTTGGGTTTAAGGGGCTGGTTACTTCGCGGTTTTTTAAATAATCAACTGCCCGATCTATAGCAAGTTGTTTAAAGCCATATTTTTTGGCTACTTTTTGGAAAGGTGTTCTCAGCATTTCTTTTTTCGATGTTTGATATATCTCATCAGTAATCCCTAAATCTTCCTCATCTAAAAGCTGGTATAAACCGCTCATTAACTGCGCTTCGTTAGGTTTGGTAAAATAGATGGTATTGTCTAAATCGATAAAAAAAATATGCTTCATGTAAATGGAATGATTTATGTTGTAATAAAAGCAAAACAACAAGTGCCAATTAATGTTTAATTATTAAAGAATAAAGTTATGACAAAGGAAACAAAAATTATAGTAGGCGTATTAGCTGGAGCAGCACTTGGTGCAACAATCGCATTGGCATTATCTTCAGATTCGACAAGCGATTTAAAAGGTAAAGTATCAGATTGGTTAGCAGATATTTTAGATTCTTCAAAAGATAAACTTGCTGGTTTAGCAGACAAAGCATCGGGTGTAGCTGATAAGGTGAAAGATAAAATAGCAGAAATAAATGCATAAAGAATTGGAAGTGCCGGAAATATCCGGCATTTTTATTCTATATATTTTCTAACCACCATCTCGATGAACATTGCTTTTCATGGTGCCGCCCGTACTGTTACGGGGAGTAAGCACCTTATTACCTTAAAAAACGGCACCCAGATTTTATTAGACTGTGGCTTATTCCAGGGAATGGGCCGTGTTACCGATAAATTAAATGATCTTTTCGGCTTTGATGCCAAAAAGGTTACTTACCTGGTTTTATCACATGCGCATATAGATCATTGTGGCTTATTGCCTAAATTGGTTGCAGAAGGATTTGAAGGTAAAATTTTCTGTACTTCGGCAACGATGGATCTGGCCCGCATTTTAATGATGGATTCTGCCAAAATCCAGATGCAGGATGCAGAGTTTTCTAACCGCCATCTGCGCGAAGGCGAAGAAATGGAAGAACCACTGTACACCGATGAAGACGTTACCAAAACGGTTAGTCAGATGAAGATTGTGGAGTATGAAGAGGACTTTGAGATTGAAGCGGGAATCCGATTAAAGTTTACAGATGCAGGTCACATTTTAGGCAGCGCTGCGGTTCATCTTACCATTACCGAAGATGGAAAACCTACGCGGATTACCTTTTCTGGCGATGTTGGCCGTTATGGCGATCTGCTTTTAAAAAGTCCGCAGCAGTTTGATCAGGCCGATTATATCTTAATGGAATCAACCTACGGCGATTCGCTACATAAAGATCTCGATCCGATCGAAAACATGCTTTTAGAGATTATTAATAATACCTGCAAAGTAAAAAAGGGCAAGGTAATTATTCCTGCCTTTGCCGTTGGCCGTACTCAAGAGCTGCTTTATGCTTTAAATGGGCTTGAGTTAAAAGGTAAACTGCCTGATGTATTATACTATGTAGATAGTCCTTTATCATCAAAAGCGACTGAAATTCTTAAAAACCACCCTGAGGTATACAATAATGGGGTTAAAGAGACTTTAAAGGTTGATCATGATATATTTGGTTTTAAAGGCCTGCGTTTTATCGAAAGTGTAGAAGAATCGAAAGCTTTAAATGCCGATCCCAGGCCATGTGTAATTATTTCTGCATCAGGCATGGCAGAGGCCGGCAGGGTAAAGCACCACATCAGGAACAATATTGGCAACCAGAAAAATACCATTTTAATGGTGGGCTATTGCGAACCTAAATCGCTTGGGGGTAGGTTAATTGCCGGACAAAAAGTTGTGGAGATTTTCCGCGATGAATATGAGGTTAAGGCCGAAGTGCAATCGATAAAATCGATGAGCGCACATGGCGACTATGAAGATTTATTGCATTTTTTATCAGGTCAGGATCCAGCTAAGGTAAAACAGCTGTTTTTGGTACATGGAGAATACGAAGTACAGCAACATTTCGCCAGCAAATTGAAAGATGCAGGTTTTAAACATGTGGCTATCCCCGAATACCATCAGGTATTTGAGATTGAATAATTTTGAGGTGCTGGTTTGGTTTTTAATTGTTCTAATAGGATTATAAATCCTAAGTTCTTAAGACGGGATTACAAATCCCGACTAACAGTATGCTGGTCTGGATTTGTAATCCGGACCTTTCTGCTTCCAGCATATTCCTTACAGGCCAGCTCTCCATTCGGAGTTTTCTGCTTTCTTTACGGTAATCCCATTTCCGGTAGTACTACTCGGACGTTTAATGTTCAGCCCTTCCTTTCTAAAAAAAAAAAAAGTACTATGGCCTCTGCTGACTTCTGCGGGACCAGTTATGTATCGCTACAGAACCTTGTTCCTTCGGGAGGCGCATCTCCCTCCGGCAACGGCCCGGCAGATCTCCCCGGGTAAGAACGCAAACTTTCTCTCCATATACCTGTCGAATATACAGCAGGATGTTTCGGATAGTTTAGGGCTTTGTTTTGTTATGCAAACTCACCCACATCCAACTGCCTAATTCGCTTCCTGTTCGTCAGGCCGGAGATTTACCGCCGGCTTCCTTCAGATTCCTCCTCACAGAGGACACCCTTGCCTTAAGTTAACGCTTCCCACTATCAAGGCGCGTTCGGGACTTCCACCCTAGAGTTTGCGCCCGTGCCGGGCGCACATAAAAAAAGGCCGCTTTAGCAAAACTAAAGTGGCCTTTTTTGTAATTAGATTTCAGAGTTGTCAACTTTAATAACCAATTCGCTAGAAAGTTGACAACTCTAAAGGCATATTAGACATTTGGAATTTTGTGGTGTCGGATATTCCTATCCGACGCTAAACAATATTATCTTTAATCTATTTAACTGTCAGATGGTAACATCTGACAGCACGACAAACCTCCGAGGTCTAAATATACTTATTTCTTCGCCGTTGGCTCAGTTTGTTTATTCAACTGCATGGCCATCATTTCTTTCATGGTTTTATTCATGCCATCGGCACTGCCATCAAGAAAAATAACGTTTCCATCTCCGTTTTCTGCAAAATGTTTAATCGATTCAGTCCACATGGTAAATAAGATTACCGAAATATCCAGGTTGGCCTGCTCCATTTCCTGAGCGGCTTTACTCATACCATGAGCTACCTCTGCACGGAATAAAGCGATACCCTGCCCGCGTAACTGTGCAGCCTCGCGCTCGGCTGTAGCTGCAATTTTAATCGCATTACCATCCGCCTCAGCGGCCTTGGTTTTAGTAATTAATAATGCCTGTCCTTCGTTCTCAGCCGCTGCTTTTAAGTTGTTTGAAGCGACCACACGACTCATTGAACGCATAATTTCCTCATCAAAGGTAATATCATTCAATTGAAGATCCTGAAGATGATAACCCCATCCGTCTAAAACCTGATCGATCTGTTCCTTAACGTGAAGTACAATTTCGTTGCGTTGGGCCAATACGTTTGCCTGCTTTTGTGTGGCCACGTAAGCCCTGATCGAACCTTCAATGGTCCTGATTAGTGCCTGCATTAAGTTGGTCGCATCTACAAACTTAAAAGCTACATTTTTGATCGTTTCTTCATCCTGGTTTACCACAGAATACAATAGCATGGCCTTGAAATATACATTGGCCTGATCTTGTGTTACCGCTTGAAACGACAGCTCTACAGAGCGGTTTTGAATGGAAATACGAGAATAAATCTGCTCTATTAATGGAATTTTAAAATTTAAGCCTGGCCTTAACTGGCGGCGGTACTTGCCGAAAACGGTTACCACCGCAATGGTTCCCTGTTTAACGGTAACAAACGAGCTCAGCAGGATAATAAATCCTATAACAGCTATAAGGTAAATGGTGTATTGCATAATTAGATTTTTTTATGAAGTTATAAAAAATTCATACAAACTACATCAGACATTTTGTAGCTTTAAGTTTTTCTAACTAATTCATAAACAATGAAAATTAAATTATTTCTTCCCGCGGCCGGCGTATTGCTTTTTGCTGCTTGCCAGAATAAAAGCCATCAAGATGCCGATGTTGCGAATGCACGCACCGAATTTTTCGATAAAGCCGGCATGGATACCACTGTAAAACCTGGTGATAACTTTTTCCTGTATGCCAATGGGAAATGGATGAAAAATACCGAAATTCCAAAAACCGAAACAGGCTGGGGTTCTTTTTATACTTTATATAACGATAACCTGAAAAATCTGAACAGTATTCTTGAAAATGCTTCAAAAGCTAATGCTGCCAAAGGAAGTACCGAACAGAAAGTTGGCGATTTCTATACCAGTGGAATGGATACCCTTACCATTGAGAAATTGGGCATTGAACCTATAAAGCCGCTCTTAAGTAAAATAGATGGGATTAAAAACGATAAGGATTTAATTAATTTTGTTGCCGACGGCTATAAAGATGGTGAGGGAGATTTATTGGGCTTTGGTGTAGAACCAGATGATAAATTAAGCACTAAAAATGCTTTATCATTTTCGCAGGCCGGTCTTACCCTGCCTGATCGCAGCTATTATTTAGAGCAAGATGAGAAGGCAAAAAAAATCAGAGCCGAATACATTAAATACATCACAAAAATTTTTAGCCTGGCAGGCGATTCTGCTAATGCAGCTAAATATGCTGACAATATTTTAAAACTGGAAACGGCGATTGCACAGTCGCATTCAACTCCTGTTCAACTGCGCGATCCACAGAAGAATTATAACAAAATGACTGTGGCTGATTTTCAAAAACAGACCCCGAACATAGAGTGGAAATCTGTTTTAAGTAAACTGGGTGCAAACACGGATACCGTTATTGTTAGGCAGCCAAAATATTATCAAACTTTATCGGCCCTGGTAAAAAGCCAGCCTATCGAAATCTGGAAAGAAAAATTAAAGTTCGATGCTTTAAACAGATCGGCTAATGCCTTTACCAAAAAGTTCAGAGATGCAAAATTCGATTTTTTCTCTAAAACACTATACGGTCAACAAGCACCAACAGAAAGATGGAAAGCTATCGTAAATTCTACCGATCGTAATTTGGGCGAGCTTTTAGGTCAATTATATGCCGAAAAGTATTTCAAACCAGAGGCCAAAGAGCGTATGTTAACCCTGGTAAACAATTTACAGAAAGTATATGCAGAAAGAATCCAGAAGGTAGATTGGATGACACCTGAAACCAAAAAGAAAGCTTTAGAAAAACTAAACGCTTTTATCAAAAAAATCGGCTATCCTGATAAATGGAAAAAGTATGATGATGTTGAGGTTTCGAAAAACACTTATTATGCAAATCTTCAGTCGGCAAGTAAACATGCCTACAAAGAAATGATGGATAAACTCGGCAAAAATGTTGATAAAACCGAGTGGGGAATGACTCCACCGACGGTTAATGCCTATTACAATCCGTCTTTCAACGAAATTGTTTTCCCGGCCGGAATTTTACAGTTCCCGTTCTTTGATTTTACCGCAGATGACGCCATTAACTATGGTGCAATAGGTGCTGTAATTGGTCACGAAATGACGCATGGTTTTGACGATCAAGGTCGCCAGTACGATGCAGTAGGCAATTTAAAAGAATGGTGGACAAAAGCCGATGCTGATAAATTTAAAGCTAAAGCCGGTAAAGTAGAAACATTTTACAATAACTTCTCGCTGTTGGATAATCAGCATGTAAACGGTTCATTAACATTGGGCGAAAACCTTGCCGATATTGGTGGCTTAAACATTGCATACGATGCCTTTAAATTAACTGAGCAAGGAAAAGGCGATAAAAAGATTGATGGTTTTACTCCTGACCAACGTTTCTTTTTAAGCTTTGCCCAGGTATGGAGAATCAAAACCCGCGATGAAAGTATGCGTGTAAGGTTAAAAACAGATCCGCATAGCCCGGAGATGTTCCGTGTAAACGGTCCTGTTTACAATATGGAAGCATTTTACAAGGCATTCAATATTCCTGCAACAGCAAAAATGTATGTAACTCCGGCAAACAGATTAGGTGTTTGGTAAGTTACCTTTTCATTTAATAAAAGAAGTCCATTTCAGTCAATGAGATGGACTTCTTTGTTTCCTTAAAACAAAAACGATGATATTTTGTCTTTACCTTATTAAATAATAATCATATGAATGTAAAACGCACTTTTGGAACCATATTAACCGTACTTGGTATAATTGGTTTAATATACGCTGGCTATGGTTTTGTAAGCCACAGCGAAAATACAAGGGGATTAATGGTTTATGGCATCATCGGACTTATATTCTTTGTATCAGGAATTGGCTTGGTGAAGAACACAAAGGACGAAAGTTAAACTAGGTTTCTCCTAAACTTTTTAGATAGCACAAACAATACAAAGCAGCTCCGATGGCTAAACCAAGATAGATCCGATCTTTAAAGTTATCAGCCTTCGTAGCCTGTAATATAATTGCAATCATACTATTGCTTCTTTTTGTGCTTGATGATCTGGTACTGGCTAAAAGCAACCAGGCAACCCGCCAGAATAATAATTCCTGCAGACAATAGGTTCTCGGAATTTTGGTTGATGTAGTAGGCTGCTACCAATACTAAAATTGCAGCTGCAATACCTATAATATAATGAAGTATTAATCCTTTTTTCATCGTTATATAATTATTAATTTATTGCTCATTGTCTTCAATGGCATTAATGAGCCTGCAAAAGCTCGGTTTATTTTTAAAGGTGATGAAGCGATCAGGTTTTTCACCAATGTAGCTGTTGTAACGGTTTTCAAGAAGGCTTGAGCCGTTTATTCATCCCACTAATGTGCTTTGAAAAATCATGATGGTTTCATACGACAAATATTCTGAAATAAATTGAGATTGATGTCGCAGAAGATTAATCTTTTAAACTGATCTTGTTATCAGCGAATTTTAGCTGATGGCCAATGAAATCAATATCTGTCAATTCTTTAATCCGTTTAAAGGCACCATAATTATCATCCAGAGTTAAACGGTTAATCTTATCCTGTTTAACTGATGTGATATCTGCATATAGAAAATCGCCCTTCGCATTTATTTTTAGTTGAAGCAAGGGCGCAATAGCATTATTGCCTTTTAAGCTAAACATCCCATAAGTGCAAAAATTACCCAGGCTGTAAGCGATGAATTTATTTTTATACACTTCAACAGCCCGGGTTACATGCGGGCCATGCCCCAGCACTACATCGGCACCGGCATCAATAACAGCATGTGCAAAGGCATAAACATTACCTCTGTTCTCTTTATAAAAAATTTCGTTTTTACGGGGAACATGTTCAAACCTTGCGCCTTCACCACCGCCGTGAAAAGAAACAATCACAATATCGGCCATCAATTTTAAGCGGGCAACCAAAGCCTTGGCACTGTCGATTTTATTAATCGATACCGTATTTTCGTTTGGCGCAAAGGCACAGAATGCATATTTTATACTATCTTTTTCAAAAACTTCAAAAGGTTTGTTTACCTGCCCGGCATAATGGATCTGCAGCGAATCTAAAATCCTTGCCGTATTTTTTCTTCCCCTGGCATCAAAATCACCAACATGGTTGTTGGCAATGCTCAAAACATTAAATCCTACATCCTTGTATATCCCGGCATAGCGCTCCGGCATTCTAAAAGCATAGCAGTTATTCGGATTAATGCCGTTACATTTGTTCGAATTGCCTGAGTTGAGAAAACAGCCCTCTAAGTTTCCAAAAACAATATCTCCTTTTAATAAACGATCAATCGCCTGGAAGCTGTTTACAGCATCATCAGGAGGGAGGTTGGTTTTAGATGGAAAAGCGGAGCCGAGCATAATATCGCCTACAGCAGTAATGGAGATAGTATCTTTTATTTTTCTGATTAACGTATCTTGCCTGGCTACATGCGTTGTAATCTGCGCATTATTGCTCGTGCAGCTGATTGTGATAATGAGAACAAAGGGAAGGACTAAGATGGTGTTGATGAGCTTCATTAGTAATTTTATTTTAAAATATTGTTCGCTATCTTAAATAAGATAGAAAGATAGCGAGAAAGATCCTGAAATAAATTCAGGATGACGATCGCTTGAAAAATGCTAGTTCAACAAAAAATCCTCCAAAATTTCTTTAGGAGGATTGTATATGTTTTTTACTGTCAACCGAAAATGGCCAACTGTTAACTGAACTATTCT
Source organism: Pedobacter borealis DSM 19626 (assembly GCF_000708285.2). GTDB lineage: Bacteria > Bacteroidota > Bacteroidia > Sphingobacteriales > Sphingobacteriaceae > Pedobacter > Pedobacter borealis. The sequence continues at coordinate 30,803 of NZ_JAUG01000010.1, read as the reverse complement.
ACTGTAAATTCTTTCTTAAACGATTCTAAAACGCGACCGCCTTTGTAAAAATAACGGCTGTAATAAGGCTCGTTCAAGTTGCTGATTACTACACCACGAGAACTTGATGCATGTGCAAATCTGTTATCGCCCAGGTAAATACCAACATGTGAAATACTTCTGCTTTTAATCTTGAAGAAAACTAAATCGCCCTCTTTTAAATCTTCTTTAGACAGTGGATCCACCATACTAAAAATATCGCGCGAATTTCTTCTGATGGTAGTGTTGAAAACTTTATCGTAAATCGCTTTAGTGAAAGCCGAACAATCGATCCCTCTTTTGGTGTTTCCACCATAACTATAAGGCGTTCCGATCCATTCGTAAATAAACTTGTACAGTTTTAAATTCGAAGTTGCATCTACCGCAACACCCATAACCTGCGAAAAATATTGTGATGCAAGGTTGTCAGGATCATTTAATTCTTTACCAGATTCTTTTGTTTTTGTTTGCGCAAATGCGGCAGAGAGCGTGCAAATAGCAATTAGAGTAGAAAACAAAAATTTTTTAATCATGTTATACAGTTATGTTTGGGTATTCACTTACACATTAACGTACACCACATGGGCTTATTGTTGGTTGCCAAAAGTATTAATTATACAAATGTTATCCAAATGTTAGACGTTAAAAAACGAAAGTTATTAACATTTTTGTTTTCCCGCCATCATTTTTTGTGATAAACACCTCCTAAAAAATTCATCTTTTCTAAAAAAACGATTTACTTCTGTTCGCTAAACAGGAATAAATCGATGTTATTTTAAATTATGAGAATAAGCATATATACAGAATTAAATTTCAGAATAAATTGATTCCATATTATGATAAAGGGTGTTGATTTAGTTATAAGAAATCAGTGTTAAATCGATATCGGTTACCAGGATTTGTATTTAATTGTAAAACAACTGTTAAATCTGATTATAACCCTAATACTATGATGTTTTTACACTAAAAAGTGCCAAAAATTACAATAAAAAAATTAGATTTGCTGTCGCAAAAAACAAATACCCTAAAATGAGTGCAGTAGAAATAAATAAAGATACCTGGTTAAAGTGGTTTGAGTCGATGTTGCTTATGCGCAAATTCGAAGAAAAAACTGGCCAGTTATACGGACAACAAAAAATACGTGGCTTTTGTCATTTATACATTGGACAAGAAGCTGTAGTTGCAGGTGCTATATCTGCAATGCAAAAAGGTGATTCAATGATTACAACATACCGTGATCATGCTCATGCCTTAGCTTTAGGAGTTAGTGCTGATAGTATTATGGCAGAAATGTATGGTAAAGCTACAGGTTGCTCTAAAGGTAAAGGTGGTTCAATGCACATGTTCAGTAAAGAGCATAACTTCTACGGCGGTCATGCAATTGTTGGCGGTCAGATTCCGTTAGGTGCCGGCGTTGCTTTTGCAGAAAAATACAAAGGAACTGATAATGTTAACATTTGTTACATGGGCGATGGTGCTGTGCGCCAGGGTGCATTAAACGAAACTTTTAACATGGCCATGCTTTGGAAATTGCCTGTTATTTTTGTTTGCGAAAACAATGGTTATGCAATGGGTACCTCAGTACAACGTACCACTAACATGACCGATATTTATAAAATAGGTTTAGGTTTTGATATGCCATGTGCGCCAGTTGATGGTATGGATCCGGTTGCTGTTCACAATGCAATGGACGAGGCAATCCAACGTGCACGTAAAGGTGAAGGACCTACTTTCTTAGAAATGAGAACTTACCGTTACCGTGGTCACTCCATGTCAGATCCGGCAAAATACCGTACCAAAGAAGAATTAGAAGATTATAAAGCAAAAGATCCGGTTGAGCATGCAAGAGAAACGATTCTTAAAGAAAAGTATGCAGACCAAGCCTGGATTGAAGAAGTAGAAGCTAAAGTAAAAGCAATTGTAGATCAGGCAGTAAAATTTGCTGAAGAATCTCCTTGGCCTGATGCATCTGAATTATACAAAGATGTATATATGCAACAGGACTACCCTTATGTAATGGACTAATATTAATAAGATTTCAATTAATTAGATATAATGGCTGATGTAATTAAAATGCCCAAAATGAGCGACACCATGACCGAAGGGGTTTTGGCGAAGTGGCATAAAAAAGTGGGCGATAAAGTGAAAAGCGGCGATGTTTTGGCAGAAGTAGAAACTGACAAAGCAACAATGGATATGGAATCTTATTGGGATGGAACTCTTTTATACGTAGGTGTAGAAGAAGGAACAGCTGTTCCCGTTGATGCAATCATGGCCGTTATTGGTAAAGAAGGCGAAGATTATAAAGCAGCATTAGAGGCAGAAAAAGGTGCAGCGGCTCCAAAAGCCGAAAGTGCTGACGCTCCTAAAGCTGAAGATAAAAAAGAAGAGGCTGCACCTGCTCAAGGCGGTGGCTTAAGCGAAGAAGAATTAGCAGCAAAAGGTGTTACGGTTATCCGCATGCCTTTGTTAAGCGATACCATGACTGAAGGCGTAATTGCCGAATGGCATAAAAAAGTTGGCGATAAAGTAAAAGATGATGATGTTCTTGCTGATGTAGAAACCGATAAGGCAACTATGGAAGTAATGGGCTACGCAACCGGAACTTTATTACACATCGGTGTAGAGAAAGGTGCTGCCGCAAAAGTAAACGGAATTATCGCAATCGTTGGTCCTGAAGGAACTGATGTGAGTGGAATTTTAGCGGGCGGCTCAACTCCGGCTCCAAAAGCCGAAAGTGCTGAAGCACCTCAAGAAGAAAAATCTGCAAATGTTGCAGAAATTGAAACACCAAGAACCTCATCATGTGGTACAACTGCAGACAACGCTGATAGCCGCGTTAAAGCATCTCCTTTAGCTAAGAAAATTGCTAAAGATAAAGGGATCGATTTAGCACAGGTTGCGGGTAGTGCAGAAGGTGGCCGTATCATTAAAAAAGATATCGAAAACTTTAAACCAAGTGCAGCGCCAGCAAAAGCAGAATCTGCATCAGCTCCGGCTGCCGAGAAAGCTGCTGCACCAGCACCAGTTATTCCTCAATTTGTGGGTGAGGTTAAATTTACAGAAGCTCCGGTTTCGCAGATGCGTAAGGTAATTGCAAAACGTTTAGCAGAAAGTTTATTTACTGCTCCACACTTCTACTTAACCATCAGCATTGATATGGATAATGCAATGGCTGCACGTACGGCTATTAACGCAGTTGCTCCTGTTAAGGTTTCTTTCAACGATATCGTAATTAAAGCGGTTGCTGTTGCATTGAAAAAACACCCGGCTGTTAACTCATCATGGGGCGGCGATAAAATCAGATTTAACGAACATACCAACATTGGTGTAGCGATGGCTGTTGAAGATGGTTTATTGGTGCCGGTAGTGCGTTTCGCTGATGGCAAATCTTTATCACACATCTCTGCAGAAGTAAAAGATTTTGGTGGTAAAGCAAAAGCTAAAAAATTACAACCAGCAGATTGGGAAGGTTCTACTTTCACCGTATCTAACTTAGGTATGTTTGGTATTGATGAGTTTACTTCAATTATCAACTCTCCTGATGGTGCAATTTTATCAGTAGGTGCTATACAACAGGTTCCTGTTGTTAAAAACGGTGCTGTTGTTCCTGGTAACGTAATGAAATTGACTTTAGGTTGCGATCACCGTGTGGTTGATGGTGCAACCGGAGCACAGTTCTTACAAACATTAAAAGGTTTATTAGAAGAGCCGATCAGGTTATTAGCATAATACTTTGTCATCCTGAGCTTGTCGAAGGATCTCATTATAAAACTTCAAAGCCATCCTTTAAAAAGGGATGGCTTTTTTGCGTTAAGAAGGGCTACACTTAAATGGCTAATAATTTGCTATTTTTGATTAGAACCTTAACCCAAAATAAATGAAAAAGATATTTCTTTTTGCTGCCTGTATTACGGCTTTTGCTGCCTGTAAACAAAAAAGCAGCTCGGACAATACCACCGAAAACAAAGCTTTTGCAGCCTTGTGCGAACAATACTACCAGGAAGGATTAAAACTGAACCCCATTAACGCCACCTATATTGGCGACGAGCGTTATAACGACCTTTTAGCTAATGATGGGTCGCAAGCCTATATAAAAGAAATTAAAAGCTATAACGAACGTTATTTAGATAGCCTCGGCAAATATGATAGAGAAAGCCTAAGTGCAAACGACAAATTATCTTTCGATTATTTAAAAGATCAGTTGGATATCAATATCGAAGGGCTTAAATATCACTTCGAATACCTGCCGTTTAACCAGATGTTTGCTTTGCCTTTAACCATTGGTCAGTTTGGTTCCGGTACAGGCATTCAGCCTTTTAAAACGGTAAAAAATTACGAAGATTGGTTAAAACGTATTGATGCGTTTTCGGTATGGGCTGATACCGCCATTGGCAATTTTAAAAAAGGCGCTGCCGCCGGTATTGTATTGCCGAAAGCATTGGTGATTAAAATGATTCCTCAAATGCAGAGTATGGTTGTGGCTAAACCCGAAGAAAGTTTATTTTATGGGCCGATCAAATTAATGCCTGCAAGTTTTTCTGCAGCAGATAAGCAGAAGCTTACAGAAGCTTACCGCAATTCGATCACTAAAGTAATTATCCCTACCTATAAAAAATTGGGCGATTACCTGCAGAACGAATATTTGCCAAAAACAAGAACTACCTCAGGCTATTCTGCCATGCCAGGTGGCTTGGCCTGGTATACTTATCTGGTTAAACAACAAACTACCACCAGTAAAACGCCTGAAGAGATCTATCAAACGGGCTTAAAAGAAGTTGCCAGGATTAAAGGCCAAATGGATAGCATCAAAAACTTAGTTGGATTTAAGGGCGATTTGAAGGCTTTTTTCGAATACATGAAAACTGATAAAAAATTCATGCCTTATAAAACACCAAAAGAAGTATTAGCTGCTTTTGAAAACATCCATCAGCGCATGAAACCTAATTTGAAAAAAATGTTTGATGTTGAACCTAAAACACCTTTCGAAATCCGCCAAACAGAAGCTTTCAGAGCAGCATCGGCCAGTGCAGAGTATAATCAAGGTTCGGCTGATGGGTCTCGCCCAGGAATCTTTTATGTGCCAATTTTAGACGCTAAAACATTTAACACGACCTCGGGCATGGAATCTCTTTTTCTTCACGAGGCAATTCCAGGTCACCATTATCAGATTTCTTTAACCCAAGAAAATAAATCACTTCCTAATTTCCGCCGTTTTGGTGGACATAATGCTTATGTAGAGGGTTGGGCATTATATTGTGAATCATTAGGTAAAGAATTAGGCCTATACCAGGATCCTTACCAGCATATGGGCGCTTTGGGCGATGAAATGCATAGGGCAATCCGTTTAGTGGTTGATGTGGCCATCCATACCAAAAACATGAGCAGGGAAGAAGCCATAAAATATATGACAGACAATGAAGCCATCAGCACTGAAGGTGCAACAGCAGAAATTGAACGTTACATGGGCATACCTGCACAAGCTTTAGGCTATAAAACAGGTGCAATGAAAATAAGAGAGTTGAGAACCAAATATGAAAAAGAATTAGGTCCGAAATTTAAATTAGCCGCTTTTCATACTGCAGTTTTAAAAGATGGATCGTTCCCTTTATCTGTTTTTGAAGCGAAGATGGATACCTGGGCAGAAAGCCAGAAGTAAAATTGAGAGGCTGTATCATAAATATATATGTCATCCTGAGCTTGTCGAAGGACCCGTTTAAATACGCTTTAAGGTGTTTCGACAGGCTCAACATGACAGCATCTGAGGTGAAATCGCCTTTATGACACAGCCTCTTTTTTGTCATTCATCATCATTATATTATTTGTAACCGGGACCATTAGATTCTAATAAAATATTCTATCGTGCCTTTAAGCAAGATAATTAATTTCTACTGTATGAATACCTTACCAAGCCAACCTATTCAACTCAATCAGCGCACGATGATTATTGATATACTTAGAGGCTGGGCGCTTTTAGGTGTTGTTTTGATGAATTATTATGATTTTTTTGTACTGGATAAAGACCCTGTTCTCTTCAAGCCAGATGGTTTAACCGACGGCTTGATGTATTTCTCAAAAACAGTTTTTGCAGCCAAATCGTGGACAATGTTGAGTTTGCTTTTTGGCTACGGTTTTGCTGTTCTAATGAACAACATAGGCAATAAGGGGCAGAATCCTTATACTTTTTTTGCAGGTCGCATGTTCTGGCTGCTGGTGCTCGCATTAATTAACAGTGCATTGTTTTTTGGCGATATTCTAAAAGATTACGCCATTTTAGGAATATTACTGTTATTTTTCTATCAAAGATCAGCTAAAACCACTTTTGCGGTAAGCCTGGTGCTCTTGTTGATTATCCCGGCATTAAGTGCTTTTGTCAACTCGCTGCACGACACTGGCCGCGAGGATATCACAAAACTGTTTTACCTCTACAGGAGCAATCACCTGGTAGATGTACTGTACTTCGGACTAAAAGGCACCTATGTTGCCCAAATGATCAGTAAGCCGTACTTATATACCGTACATGTTGTAATGTTCTGTTGTTTTTTATGGGGTTTTAGCCTGTACAAGATCAATTTCTTTAATGCATTGCCAACCAAAATAAAGCTGGTAAAAAAAATGTTTTGGATTTCATTGGGTGTTACCCTAATGCTTTCTGCCTATTTTCCTATTATCGATAAATTAAAGTGGAACGTTAAGGATTATTATAACATACGTTATTGGCTAATTTTAAGCACCATGTTATTTATTTCCAGCGCCATTTGCTGGCTGTATATTTCAGGTAAATGCAAAACCTTTTTGGGTAATTTGGCAGTTATGGGCAAAATGACCCTGACCAATTATATGGTACAAAACCTGATCGGCCTGCTTATTTTTTCTGGCTTTGGTCTTGGTATCTGGACATCAATGCCAATAGGCTTTTATTTAATATTGGCGATTATTATTTACGCATTGCAGGTTTACTTTAGCAAATGGTGGCTTTCGAGGTATAATTATGGCCCCATCGAGTGGATCTGGCGCCAGTTAAGCTATGGAAAAAGATTACCGCTTAAAAAGTTAGCTGGGAAGCCTCTTAACTCTAGTACTGAATATCAACAACCTTAATCTGTGCGAATCTTCTTAAATCTGTGGAACAAAACCCAAATAGCAAATTGTTTCCCGCAGATATCACAAAGTGCGCAGATAAAAATAGTTGAAATCTGAATTAATCTTCTTAGATCTATAGAAAACATTTATTAAAGGCCGTTCACTTTTCTCCAGATTGATTGTGATATGTTTGAAGAATTAAAATTAACAAGCATTCCAAGTCGTAAGCCAGAAAGTTTCAGGTAAGTAAGTACTTGCTTATGGTGAACTGGCGCAAGTATTTCTACTGATTTTATTTCGATAATGACCAAATCGTTTATTAATAAATCTATCCGATAGCCAGCATCGAGGGTTATACCTTCAAAAACAACTGGCAATTTTACCTGTTGCTTAACATCTAAGCCATTTCCGGTTAAAACATAAGCCAGTACCGTTTCATAAACGGATTCTAATAGCCCGGGGCCTAATGCATTGTAAACTGTAAATATTGCACCCCTTATTTGATAGGAGATATCGTTCTCATCCATAGTATAAAAATTTAATGGGTATTCTTAAATCAGGATGATTAACTAAAAATATTATAATCTCTGTAATTATCAAAATTCTAAGAAAAAGAAAGCGACTCTGCGTCGATCTTCTTAAATCTGCGGGAGAAAACCTAAACGCAATATTGTTCCCGCAGATATCGCAACGGACGCGGATAGATAAATGAACCACAATCTGCGATAATCTCCTTGGATCTGCGGGAGAAAAGATCGCGATCTGTAAACCCTTTGCCCATTACTTTGTTAACTATTAAACACCCGCAAATCATGGACAAAGAAAAATTGATACAAGAAGCTTATTTAGTTGCACATAAAATAGAGGAGAATGGCAATTTTCCGAACAATCCTACTTTACCGTTAATGATTTACAAAGGTACATTTAGGTTGCACCCTGATGATACCGAAGAAGTAATCAAGAAAGTTTTTGCACAGAACGGGTATACCAATGCCTGGGTTGATGGTATTTTTGATTACCACCACTACCATAGCAATACGCACGAAGTAATGGGGGTATTTTGTGGCAAGGCCGATGTACAGTTTGGAGGCGATCATGGTGTTTGTATAGAACTGGATAAAGGTGATGTAATTATTATCCCTGCAGGTGTGGCACATAAAAAACTGAACTCAACCGACGACTTCACTGTTGTTGGCGCATACCCGAATGGCTCAGACTACGATATTAAATATGGCAAAGCCGAAGAGCGCCCTGAAGCAGATGAAACCATAGCCAAAGTAAAAAATCCAGACAGCGACCCCGTTTATGGAAGTAAAGGTCACTTATTTGAATGCTGGTACAATCAAAATTGCGAAAATGTGTAAAACTCTTTCGTTTTAACCGTCTAAAATTCTTTAATTTTCGGGTTTTAAATACACTATCCCTAATATAAATGAATTTTCGATATATATGTTCAGCATTAGCCCTCTCTGTAACTTTACTAACTGCATGTTCAAGCAAAAAATCTGAAGAGAAAAAGGCCGCTGAAAAAAAAATCCGCACCAAAGACGACGACAAAGCTGATAGCCTCTTACTGGTTTATAATCCGCAAAAAGGTGATAAATGGATTGCTGATTTTGTAGATAACCTACACCGGAAATTCAATTTCAACGGAAATATGCTGGTAGCCAAAGATGGAAAAATTCTTTACGAAAAAGCCGTCGGATGGGCCGATTACCTGCACCGCGATAGTTTAACCATCAACTCGGAATTTGAACTGGCTTCGATTACCAAAACCTTTACCGGTACAGCGATTATGCAATTGGTAGAAGCCGGCAAACTTTCATTGAACGATAACGTAAAAAAATTCTATCCTAATTTCCCCTATGAGGGCATAACGGTGAAGTTATTACTTTCTCACCGTAGTGGCATGATGAACTATGTTTATTTTATTGACGATATCTGGCGTAAGGAAAAGCGCAACATGAAAAAAGGTGTAACCAATCAGGAAGTAATGAATGTTATTGCTGAGCGAAAACCAAACCCATATACTAAACCCGATAACCGCTTTCACTATAACAACTCAAACTTTATGGTTTTGGGTGCCATTATAGAAAAGGTTACCGGACAACGTTACTCACAGTATATGATGGAGCATGTGTTTAAACCAGCCGGATTAAAGCACACGCATGTGTATAGCACCACTGAGTATGAAAAAATTCCGGTTGATGTGGTTGGTCATGACCGCAATAGTTTTAGATATTCTGTTGCGCAGAATTTTTTAGACGGTCCTGTTGGAGATAAAGGCATTTATAGCACGGTACACGATTTGGTATTATTTGATAAATACTTGAAAAACGGAAGATTACTGACCAAAAAAAGCCTTGATTCGGCATATGTGGGTCGCAATAAACCTATAAATGGTCATTTTAACTATGGCTATGGTTGGAGGATGTTCGATGGTGAAAAGATGGACAAAGTAGTTTACCACACAGGTTGGTGGCATGGTTTCCGCCATATTTATGTGCGAGATTTAGACAAGAATATTGTAATCATATTTTTAGGTAACCTTACTAATGGCAGTTTGATGCATCTTGACGAGCTGTACAAACACTTCAATATGCCGGTTATCCGCAAAGGGGCTTACCATGGCAATGGCAGTTTACCTGGAAGTGATGAAGATTAATTACGATATTTAGACAACAGAGAAATCAGCATTTTGCTCCTGTCGAGTAGTGTCATTAAGTTAAAGAGAAAACAAAAAACATTGTCATCCTGTCCAAAGGACTCCTACGGAGAGCCTGTCGAAGGACAAATGTTTTTTCGTTTTTGACTATAGAAAGGCCTTCGACAAGCTCAGACTGACAACGGCAGAGTACTCAACTCCATTGACATTGCCCATCAGGTTTAATTGATTGGGTTGTTAGCAGAGCCTAATTGAACAGGATTTAACTGCATAGCCCTGGGCGAAGTGGTATCCCTGTAGCGCAGCGAAAGGATATAACGAAGAACGGGAACAAACATTGATCTGGTTGCTGCACCTGCGCTTCAAAAACAAATATTTCTTTCACTAAAAATCAATTTACCTTAATTTCGTTTTATAATAAAAACAACAAGTTATGTTCGATAAATTATTTTCGGCTCAACAAAAAGCCGAGGAAATTAAAAAACGCCTGGATACGATCTCAGTATTTGGCGAAGTTGAAAATGGTGCCATAAAAATCACCGCTACAGCAAACAAGGCCATCACCGGAATTTCCATTGATGAGGAGTTTTTGAAAAATGCCGATAAGGAAGAATTAGAAGAACTTTTGTTAACGGCTATTAATAAGGCTATGGCTAGCGCCGAACAGGTAAGTGCCGCCGAAATGCAGGCATCGGCACAAGATATGCTCGGGAGCTTAGGCGGTATGTTTGGACAATAAAACCATTAGTTAACTTAACTGTTTATCCTAAGAAGAATCGATCTTGCTACTCGAGACTCAAATCTTGATACTATTATTATGAAATATACCTATTACGGCCAATCTTGCTTCCTGTTAGAGGCAGCCGGCAAAAAATTACTATTCGATCCCTTTATATCACATAATCCATTAGCTAAACATATAGATATTAAAGCCATTGAGGCCGATTATATACTGGTTAGCCATGGCCATGGCGATCATGTGGCCGATCTGGTAGCACTGGCCAAGCAAACGCAAGCCACCGTTATTGCCATACCAGAGGTAACCAGCTGGGCAGAGAAACAAGGCGTAGAAAAAGTACATGCAATGAATTTTGGCAAATTTACTTTCGATTGGGGAACGGTACGCATGGTGCCAGCTACCCACTCATCGGGTTTGCCAGATGGAAGTTATGGAGGAAACCCGGCAGGCTTTGTACTTGAAGTGGATGGCAAACAGATTTACTTTGCAGGCGATACAGGTTTAACCATCGAGATGAAAGTTTTGGCTGATATTTACAACCTGGATTATGCCATTTTACCTATCGGCGGAAATTATACCATGGATGTTGATGATGCTTTGGTTGCGACTAAATATTTCGACTGTGATCATGTAATCGGCGTACACTACAATACCTTTCCGGTAATCGAAATTGATACTCAGGCTGCGTTAGATAAATTTAAACGCGAAAACAAAACTTTATTATTGCCAGAAATTGGTGAAACAATAAACTTATAGCCTCGTGCGGATTACAAATCCGCCGTTTGAACGGTCGTGATTGCAAATCACGACCAACGAAAACCGTCATTTCGAGCGGAGTGCAGCGTAGTCGAGAACCACGATTGCTCAGCGAAGCTAAATCTGTCTAGATAGATCTCTCCGTTCCGCTGCGCTTCAGTCGAGATGACGACATCTCTTTGAATGCACCTAATGTGTCGTTCGAACAGGCACCATTAAAACAAAAAAAGGGCCTCCGATTTTCATTGGAGACCCTTCAAATTATAAACCTGAACCTAATTCTTTTTAGCTGCAGCTTTGTTTGCTTTGTAACGCATATCGGCTGTTCCGTCTTTTTTTGTTGGACCAGCAACTTTAGTTACCGCTTTTGCTTTATTTTCTTTAAAACGCATATCTGGCGTACCATCTGCTTTTACTTTAGCAGCTGTAGTAGTTGTTTTAGTTTCTACTTTTTTAGCCTCTTGTTTTACGCCTGCTTTAACAGGTGCTGTTGTTGTTTTTACTTCTTTTTTTACTACTGTTTTAGCTTTAGCCGCAGGAGCGGTAGCCGGCGTTTGAGCAAATGCTGTGGTTAAACCAAATGCTGCGATTGCGATTAAACTCAATAACTTTTTCATAATTTTCGATTTTTGTTTTACTCGTTTATTTGTTGATATAAAATTGATTAATCGGGATGAAGATATGATGAAGATAGCAATAAAAATAAGGTGTTTAATTTTCTCCAAAAAATATTATCACATCTTTTTATAAAAACTGGGCTTAATAATGCTATACCAAAGATTAAAGTGAGAATGTAATAGGAACTGAATAAGCAACTTTAACAGGCTTACCATTTTGCAATCCTGGAATCCATTTTGGCGATAGTTCGATAATCCTTTTGGCTTCATCATCAAGAAACATATCTACCCCTTTGCTAATTTTCACATCTATAACCGACCCATCAAAATCAATCACAAACGATACGACTACTTTTCCTTGAGTTCTGTCTCTGATAGCTTCTTTAGGGTATTTTAGATTTTGGGAGATAAATTTTGAGAACGCGACTGTTCCACCATAGAATTGAGGTACGCGTTCATATTCCTCTTTTTTTAATTTCTTCCCATTATCATCATAATAAAATTCATCAACTAATTTATCATTGTCAAAATTTTGTGTTTTAAAATGTCGTCCAGAAGCAAGATAACCTTTCCATTCACCGGTTTTTTTTCCATTGATAAATTGCCCGGTAAGCTCTGGCTGCCCGTTTGCAAAATATTCTATCATTGCTCCGTTTAATAAATTATTTTCAAATTTAGCCGTTCGCTTTAAAACCTCTTTGTTATAATAACTAAAATCGCCATGTAATTGGTTATTTAAATATGAACCTTTAACACTTGGATTTCCCGCAATATATTCAATAAACGGACCTTGCTTTATTTGGATCAGACTATCTAAATAACTCTCACTTTTCAAAATGCTATTATTTTTATCAAACATTTCAAAAATGAATTGATTTGGAGCTTTTTTGTAATATTTGAATTTGAATGTGGCATCTTTAGCCTCAACCGTTTTCATACTAGCATCAGTATATAATCTAGTAGTGTCACTCTTTTGTGCAAAAGCATTAGTACAAATCGTACTTATCAAAATAAATAGTATCTGTTTCATCTTAATGCGCAGCTAACCAATTATCTCCTTCACCAATTTCTACAACAATGGGCACGGTTAATTTAATGGCATTGGCCATTTTATCCTGAATAATTGCCTTCATCGCTTCTTTTTCTGATCTCAGTACATCAAACACCAACTCATCATGCACCTGCATGGTCATGGTTGACTGCATATGCTGCGCTTTCATTTCTTTATGGATATTGATCATCGCAATCTTGATCATATCGGCTGCAGAACCTTGAATGGGTGCATTAATGGCATTTCGTTCTGCAAAACCTCTTACGGTTTGGTTGGCAGAGTTAATGTCTCTTAAATAACGTCTTCTGCCCATTATGGTTTCTACAAATCCGTTCTCGCGTGCGAAGTTCATGGTATCGCTCATGTAGCGTTTAATACCTGGGTATTGTGCAAAATATTGTTCAATAATTTCTGCAGCTTCCTTACGTGGAATACCTAAATTTTGCGATAAACCAAAAGCAGACTGACCATAAATAATTCCGAAGTTAACGGCTTTGGCATTTCTGCGCTGTGTTCCATCTACCTCTTCGATGCTTACGCCATACACTTTAGCTGCAGTTGCCGTGTGGATATCGATCCCTTTGTTAAAAGCATCGAGCATATTCTCTTCCTTACTGATTTCGGCAATAATGCGCAATTCTATCTGCGAATAATCGGCCGATAACAAAATGTGGTTTTCATCCCTTGCAATAAAGGCTTTGCGCACCTCTCTGCCACGCTCGGTACGGATCGGAATATTCTGTAAATTTGGGTTATTGGAGCTTAATCTTCCCGTTGCTGCAACAGCCTGATTGTAGGATGTATGCACTCTACCTGTTTTAGGGTTAACCATTAATGGCAATGCATCAACATAGGTTGATTTAAGTTTCTGTAACTGGCGGAAGTCTAAAATATCCTGTACAATATCACTTTTGCTGGCTAAGGCCATTAAAACGTCTTCTCCGGTTTGGTACTGACCGGTTTTCGTTTTTTTTGCTTTCGGATCTAACTGAAGTTTATCAAATAAAACCTCTCCCAATTGCTTTGGCGAGGCAAGATTAAATTTAACTCCTGCTTTATCGTAAACATTCTGTTCGAACTTGATAATTTCAGTTTCGAGCTCTTTAGAATAAGCTTTTAAGGTTTCGATATCAATGCGAACACCTTCTTTTTCTATATCTGCCAAAACATAAACCAACGGATTCTCAATCTCTTCGGCTAGCTTGGCTGCATTTAGTTGTTTTAATTTTGGTTCAAAGATGTGCGCTAATTGTAATGTCACATCAGCATCTTCGGCCGCGTAATCTACCACATCTATTACAGGCACATCACGCATGGTGCCTTGGTTTTTGCCTTTTGCACCAATCAATTTGGTAATAGAGATCGGTGAATAACCAAGGTAGTTCTCTGATAAAACATCCATACCATGGCGGGTATCAGGGTCGATTAAATAGTGCGCAAGCATGGTATCAAAAAGTTTACCCTTCACCTGAACACCATACCATTTCAACACTAAAATATCGTATTTGGTATTCTGACCAATTTTTTCAATTTCTTCATTTTCCAATACGACTCTAAATTCGTCTACAATAAGCTGAGCCTCTTCTCTCACTGCCGGAACCGGAATGTAATAACCTGTGCCTGGTTTTATGGAGAAAGATAAACCAACTAAATCGGCCATGTTTGCATCGGTACCTGTGGTTTCTGTATCAAATGAGATCCTTTTTTCGGCCAGCAATAATTTGATCAGATCGGCGCGTTGCTCAGCAGTATCAACCAACTGATAATCGTGTTCTGTATTTTCGATGGTTTTGGCCGGAAGCTTTTCTGCTGGTTCTTCTTCAAGTGTGTTGGTGTATTGAATGGCTTCGCCAGCTTGATTTCCGAATAAATCGGTCTGCGTACCTTCCTGAAAGCGTGCTGTAGTAACCGAAAATTCATCGCCAAATACCCTACGCCCTAAAGTTCTGAATTCTAATTCGGTAAATAATGGTTCTAATAAATCGCGGCTCGGATCGCAGAGTTCCAAACTCGCTTCATCCAATTCAACAGGAACATTCAACAGAATTGTTGCCAGTTTTTTTGAGATTAAGCCTTGTTCTGCAAAATTTTCTACGTTTTCGCGCTGTTTGCCTTTTAGTTCGTGCGAATTTGCAATAATGTTCTCCATAGAACCGTATTGTTTAATCAGCGCTTTTGCCGTTTTCTCTCCTATGCCTGGAATGCCCGGTATATTATCTACCGCATCGCCCCATAATCCTAAAATATCGATTACCTGTAATACATTTTCGATCTCCCATTTCACTAATATTTCTTTTACGCCCAATATTTCCATATCGTTACCCATACGGGCAGGTTTGTAAATAAAAATATTTTCAGAAACCAATTGCGCAAAATCCTTATCTGGCGTCATGCAATAAACCTGATAGCCTTTCTGTTCGGCTTTTTTAGCCAGTGTACCAATAATATCATCGGCCTCATAACCATCAGAGGTGATCACGGGAATATTAAAACCCGTAATTAATTTAATCACATAAGGCATCGCCGCAGCCAGATCTTCGGGCATGGCCTGGCGGTGTGCTTTATACGCTTCGAAAGAAGTATGCCTTTCAGTCGGCGCCTCGGTATCGAAAACAACTGCAATGTGTGTTGGTTTTTCTTTCTTCAAAACATCTAACAAAGTATTGGTAAAGCCCATAACTGCCGATGTATTAATGCCTGTAGAGGTGAAACGAGGGTTTTTACTTAATGCAAAATGCGCTCTGTACATCAGCGCCATACCATCTAGGAGAAAGAGTTTTTTATTCATGTGATTACACCGATTTAATGATTACACTGATAAATGGATTTATCAGGTGATAAAAGTAACCAAAGTTAAAGGTTTAGAAAAGATATAGTTTCAATTTAACAGAAAAAGACCGTTAATAATACCAGGATAAAATTAAAGAAGCCATGTAATAATATTGAATAGCCCAAGCCATATTTGATGCGTATAAAACCAAGTGATATACCTGTAAATGTTTGGGAAATGACGAATAGAATGAAAGCAGGATCACTTAGGGTTAAACCTTTAATATTGCCTAAGTGTGTTAAACCAAATATGATAGCAGAATAATAAAAGAGATAGCCAAATGATCTTTGCTGAAAAACCAGCCTCTTGCGTATGTCTATCCTTTTAAAATATCCTGAAATAATTAATGCCACAAAAAGAAAAAAGATATAAACAGGCCAGGTAAGAAAACTGCTCTTTATGAAGTAATTTGATATGAGGCCCAAGGTAAAACACACAAAGTATATTGGCAGATACTTCTTTCTCAGGTGCCATCTAAATAAAAACTCTTCTAGTACTGGAGCAAAAATACAGACCAAAAGTAAGGTCACAATTAACCCATACTTTTTAAGGATATCGATTTCCTGAACATATTCTTTAATAATGTTAAAATGCACTAGAATACAGTAGGTGCTTATTACTAAACCTGCAAATAAAAGGTCAAGTATGAGCAGCCATAACATATCTCTCCAAAGAGATTTATTATCTTTACTGAGTTTTAAAGGTTTTGGCTTTTTTAAGAATTGCCAAAATGCAGAGAGCGTTTGTATCATTCGTATAATTGAATATTATTTTTGAATAACTTGCGTTATATCCCGAGATTACTAACATATGAAGATTTTTAGCTTTTTTATTTTATTTTTTTCAATAATTATTACCGGTAATGCCCAGGATTTTATTGTTAAAAACAATGATGAGGTCATCCGCGGAACAATAAAGGGTACTGATTATTTTTCTGTTTTTATCAGTGCCAATGATGAGGCTGATGTGATTTTGCCTGCAAAGGACATTAAAAACTTCTTTTGGAACGGTGATAGCTTTGTGAGCAAAGGTTTTGCAAATGGCCGCAATTTTGAATACCGTTTTGTTAAGGTAATCGAAATGGGAACGGTTAATCTTTATTCTTTTGGAGGAGGCACCTTGGTTCCTGAGGTGAAAGAGAAAAAGGTAAAATTCAGGCCATCAATTGGTATTGGAACGGGAACCGGCGGGTATGGCGGCATGGGTATGGGCGGAGGCATTAGCATCGGCGGTGGTCGTAATACTGCACCAGAAAGACCTGCAGGTGCGCCTGTTGTTCGCTACTTTATTGAAAAACCTGGCGCTGGTCCTTTACAGGAAGTACCGATGAAAGCGATAACCGAAGACACTAAAAAAACTGAAGTTAAAAATATTTTATTGCAAAAAATGGGCGACCAACCTGCTTTAAAAGCTAAAGTTGAAGCTGGAACAGATTTTAATAGCAGAGATGTAATAGAATGGGTTAAGGAGTATAACGCGACTAAAAAGTAAATAGGATTATTAAGCGATTATAAGATTGTAAGATCGTTACGCCTAAAGTTTCTAATTAGATTCGTAGGTCTTATCTTGCGCAGCAGTTTAATAAATGATCGTTAACCATTCCGGTTGCCTGCATATGTGCATAACAGATGGTGGTGCCGAAAAATTTGAAGCCACGTTTTTTCATGTCTTTACTAATCTGATCGGAAAGTTCAGTTCGTGGAGGAACATCGCTCATTTTTTCGATGTGATTTTGGATCGGTTTGCCACCTGGAACAAAAGCCCACATGTATTTAGAAAAACTGCCAAATTCTTTCTGGATTTCGATAAACAGTTTAGCGTTG
The DNA here is from genome assembly GCF_000708285.2 of Pedobacter borealis DSM 19626. Lineage (GTDB taxonomy): Bacteria > Bacteroidota > Bacteroidia > Sphingobacteriales > Sphingobacteriaceae > Pedobacter > Pedobacter borealis. Next base: position 13,221 of record NZ_JAUG01000010.1, on the reverse strand, counting down.
GTAATGGCTCCGTTAACTTTTAAACGATTGCGGATAATACCTTCATCGTTCATCAGCCGCTCTACATCTTTTTCGGTAAAAGCAGCTACTTTGTTAACCTCAAAATCGGCGAAGGCCTTACGATAGTTTTCGCGCCTTCTGAGAATAGTAATCCAGCTTAAGCCAGCCTGCGCACCTTCGAGAATCAGGAATTCGAATAAAATTTTATCATCATAAACAGGCTTTCCCCATTCTTCATCGTGGTATTTGATATAAAGTGGATCGGAGCCTGCCCAGCTGCAGCGGATTATCGAGTTGGGAGTTTGGGGATGGGAGTTTTGAGTTGGCATAGGGCTAAGCTTGGCGCTTGGAGTCATTCAAAGCAACACGTTAAGACAATTTGATTAAGAACTTTTCTGGGTTATTCATCATGTATACCAATAACTTTGCAACTTCCTCTGCTTGACCATTTAACATATTAAATTCATCCTCAGAAATGTAACTACAGGCCAGAGCGAATTCTAGCCAAGTTTGAGTTTCACCGTTTTCAGTATCAGCATCAGAAAGCTTACTAACAAAATGGTTAGGATATTTCCTTTTTCTATAAGCCTCTGCTAGGTTCGCGCAAACACTTCTTGAGCATCTTCTGACCTGATCTGTTAAACTATATTTTTCTTCTGATGGAAACCTTTTAGAGATATGGAATATTTCCATTGAAAGTTTAAATCCTTTCTGATAAGCCAATAAATCCTTAATTGTTCCCATGATTAAATATAAGAACATTCAATTGCATTATTTAGTGATTTTAAGAATTCCCACTCTAAAAACTCACAGTTCCAATCTGGGACATGCAAGGAAACTCCCAACTCTAAACTCCCGCCTCCAAACTCAACTCATCCCAATACTCCACCGCTCTCCTGTAATGCGGAATTACAATACTACCGCCTACAAGATTGGCGATCATGAAAATTTCGTTCATCTCATCATGATTTACTCCTGCATCGAAACATTTGCCCAAATGGTATTTAATGCAATCATCACAACGCAAAACCATCGAGGCGACCAGCCCTAACATCTCTTTCGTTTTAACATCTAAGGCTCCATCAGCATAGGAGGTTGTATCGAGCGCAAAAAATCGTTTAATATTTGTATTCGCTGTCTCCATAATTCTATCGTTCATTTTTTCACGATAGCCATTAAATTCTTCTACAAGCTTTCCCATATTTTAAAATCTTTTTTAACTGTTATTTGTTAGGGATATAAACATTTGATTATGAAAATGATATCTCCAAAATTTCATGCCGTTTTAGATTACCTATTGGTAATGCTTTTATTGGCTTCGCCCGATATTTTTGGTCTTTCTAAAACCGCTTCAACACTGGCTTACACATTGGGCATCATTCATTTTTTATTAACGATAACCACTAATTTCAGCGGGGGTATTTTTAAGATCATTAACCTTAAACTTCACGGTCTTATCGAGTTTTTCGTCAGTATTGTTCTTGTTATTTTAGCATTTACGCTTTTTAAGGGGAATTTAACCGACGAAATTTTCTACGCCTGTTTAGGTTTATTGATTCTGATTATTTTTACCCTTACCGATTATAAACGAAGTTTACCCGTTATACTATAATTTCTTCGAGCGGATTCCAGAATACTTTTTTAAAGTTCACCACCTTATCGTTCTTTACTTCGACGCCTTCGTTCCTCAACAGCTCCTCCATCAGTTCGGGCGGTTTGAAATGAAACTTTCCGGTAAGCAAACCACTACTATTTACCACCCTATGGGCAGGTACACCAGGGTGGGCTGTTCCGGCATAAAGCATGGCATGCCCCACCATTCTTGATGATTTTGCTGCACCTAAACTTTTCGCGATAGCCCCATAAGACGTAACCCTTCCTTTCGGAATTAACCGGGCAATCTCATAAACCTGTTCGTAAAAGTTGGTGTCCATTATTCAAAAGAAAACTGAATATAATTAATATTTTTATCGTGTAACAAGTATTTTTTTTCGTAATAGGTTTTGATCGACAATACTTCATCAACCAGATCAGAAGTATACAGATGGTCGGTGTTTTTATGTACAGGTAATCCTAATTCTGCCACCTTTTCGCAAGTATAAGTATACAAATGGTCGTTATCCGTTTTCAAATTAACATTGCCACCTGGTTTTAAAACAAGTTTATAACGGTTCAGGAATGCGGGGAAAGTCAAACGTTTTTTCTCACGGCTATCTTGTGGTTGCGGATCGGGGAAAGTGATCCAGATCTCGTCAATTTCTCCTTCGTTAAAATAATCCAATAAATTTTCAATCTGGATTCTTAAAAAAGCAACGTTGTTAATTCCATCTTCAATAGCTGTTTTTGCACCTCTCCAAATGCGGTTACCTTTATAATCAACACCTAAAAAGTTTTTTTCAGGAAATAACCTGGCTAAGTTTACCGAATATTCGCCTTTTCCACATGCCAGTTCGAGCACAATGGGGTTCGTATTTTTAAAATGTGCTGAAGCCCAGTTTCCCTTTAAAGTTTTTCCTTGTTCTAATTGATATACGTTTGCAAATGTTTCAATTTCTGCAAAACGCCTAAGTTTATCTTTACCCAAAAGTTTTTTTTCTGCAAAAATACAATTAAATCAATAATCGAAGTTTCTTTTGCCAGAAAGATTAATGTCATTCTTATTTAGGAATCGTATTTTTGTACCCTATAAAAAATACCGTGGAAAAAAACGCTAAAATATATGTTGCGGGTCATCGTGGTATGGTGGGTTCGGCCATTTACCGCAAACTGCAAAATGAGGGTTACGAGAATATTATAACCAAAACTTCGAGCGAGCTAGATTTACGCAACCAACAGGCGGTTACCGATTTCTTTGCAGCAGAAAAACCAGATTATGTATTTCTTGCCGCAGCAAAGGTAGGTGGCATTGTAGCCAACAATACATACAGGGCCGATTTCCTCTACGAGAATTTAGCCATACAAAATAATGTGATCCACAATGCTTATGTAAATGGCGTTAAGAAACTCATGTTTTTGGGATCGAGCTGTATTTACCCAAAAATGGCCCCACAGCCTTTAAAAGAAGATTACCTTTTAACCGGAACATTAGAGCATACCAATGAACCTTATGCGATTGCAAAAATTGCAGGGATCAAAATGTGCGATGCCTACCGCGATCAGTATGGCTGTAATTTTATCTCGGTGATGCCAACAAATTTATATGGCTTTAATGATAATTATCACCCTCAAAATTCGCATGTTTTACCTGCTTTGATCCGTAAGGTACACGAGGCAAAAGCAAATAACGAAAAAGAGATTGTGGTTTGGGGATCAGGATCGCCCATGCGCGAATTTTTGTTCGCCGATGATCTGGCAGACGCCTGTTATTTCCTGATGCAAAACTATAACGAACCGCATCTGATCAATATTGGTACCGGACACGATCTAACCATTAAAGACCTGGCTTTATTGATCAAAGATGTTTTGGGTTTTGAAGGCAAATTGGTATTTGACGCGAGTAAACCAGATGGAACACCGCGTAAGCTGATGGACGTAAGCAAACTTCATAATTTAGGCTGGAAACATCAAATAGAACTTCGCGAAGGTATTGCGTTGGCTTATCAGGATTTTGAAAGCCGGTATTAAGAAATGAGAGAATGCTTTAATTGCCAGTCAATTCTCTCATTCGATTATTTTGTATAGTTAAAATTTATATATTTGTTTTTATAAATAAATTTTAACTATATGACTTTAGTTCAGCTAGAATATATCGTTGCCGTAGATACTTACAGAAGTTTTGTTACCGCTGCAGATAAATGTTTTGTAACGCAACCTACCTTAAGTATGCAGGTGCAAAAACTGGAAGAACTGATCAGCGTTAAAATTTTCGACAGGAGCAAACAACCGGTAAGTCCGACCGAAATTGGCGCCCAGATTATTGCCCAGGCCAGGGTTATTTTACAGGAAAGCGGAAAAATAAAAGAACTGATCAGCAGTCAGCAGCAGGATGTTTTAGGCGAACTAAGAATAGGCGTAATTCCAACTGTTGCGCCATACCTGCTCCCCGAAGTAATTTCTGCCATGCTGGATAAATATCCTGAATTAAAACTTTTAATCTGGGAATATACCACCGAAGATATTATTCACCACCTCAAAACAGGTGTACTGGATTGTGGTATTTTAGCCACACCACTTACCGATCCGAACATTACCGAAATTCCATTATATTACGAAAACTTTGTAAGCTATATCAGCAAAAACAGCAAGCTTTATAAAAAGAAAGCCGTTGATACGGAAGACCTGAATGATGAAAACATCTGGCTTTTGAACGAAGGTCATTGTATGCGCAATCAGGTATTGAACATTTGCCGCTCTACAAAAAACAACAGATTACAGGGACTGGAATACAATACAGGCAGTGTAGAAACGCTGGTTAGAATGGTCGATTTAAACGGTGGCGCAACATTATTGCCTGAGCTGGCCATAGCAGAATTAAATGCAAAACAGACTAGCAAAATCCGTCATTTTAAATCGCCTGAGCCTGTGCGTGAGATCAGCCTGGTAACCCATAAAAACTTTATTAAAAAACGGATGCTTAATGCTTTAAAAGATGAGATTTTAGAAATTATCCCAAAAGCCATGAAGCAAAAGAAGAAAAAAGATATTGTTGGGATATAGTTCTTCTTGCGAAGTTTAAAAGGGTGAAGCGATGGAAAAACTTCGAAAGCTTTTAATATGGTCGTCATTGCGAGAAGGCTTTTTCAGCCGACGAAGCAATCTTACAACGATCGTTAGTAGCACGTGCATTAAGATTATTCATTTTTGCAGTTCTTTTTAAAGGTATTCATGAGCTCAATCGTTCGGTTATCTTCGTACCTCGCAATGACGACTGTACTGCTGTATTTTGATAATACTTAATAAGTACTAAATCAATAAAAGAGGCTTTTAAACTTCGTGAGTTAGCTCATGGTCTCTATCTACATGATCAGCCAACTTATAGCCTGATGCAGCGGGGTTTTTATCTTCTAAAAAGATCAAAACAATTAATGAAATAATGGGGATTAAAAAGGAAATAAAAAACCAGAACCAAAAATTCCGGCCTGTTCGCTTTGCCAAAAAACCTGCAAGTAACTGTGGCGACAATAGTAGTCCGAGTACAATAGTGCCTACGATTATCTCTGGCATTTGTTATTGAATTAATCGATTACAAAAACACTAGCTTGCTTAGAGATCTTGTTTTCCTACTGGGGGTGCTGATAACAATCCTTTAATATCACTCTCTACTTCCTCTTCCTCGCCTTTTTTCTTTTTCTTATTTTTTGCTTTTAAGCCTTTACCGCTTAAACGTTCCTCAATGATTTTATCATATTCGGTTTGTTGCTCTGGCCTTAAAACATTGCGGATATTTTTTGAGGTTTCGTTCTGTAGTTTGTAGAATTTATCTACATCCTCTTCGCGCGAGTTGCCTGCCTGTTGTCTTTTGATTAAATCAGCCTGTTCCTTCGCCTGGTTATAGGTAAAGCTGTAAATTACGCTTTTTTGCGTGCCATTTAGTTTTAATCGCTTATCCAGATCCTCCACATTCTTCTGTGCAATTTCTCCTGGAGTAGGTACTTTATTTTGCTGTGCACGCACCAATCCATTTACACCAACAATAATTAAAAATAAAATTACAAGCCTTTTCATTTCGAACATTTTATATCTGCGAAGTTACTTAATTATCTTAAAACAAGAAAGTCCCGATTTGCATCGGGACTTTCTAAATTTCATTGAACTTCTAGCTTACAAAGCTTTTTTATAAAGCTCAGCAACTGCATCCCAGTTAACTACATTCCAAATTGCCGCTAAATAATCAGGGCGTTTGTTCTGGTATTTTAAATAGTATGCATGCTCCCAAACATCGATACCTAAAATTGGCGTTCCTTTAACTTCAGCAACATCCATTAAAGGGTTATCCTGGTTTGGTGTAGAAGAAACCTGAAGTTTTTTATCAGCACCTACTGATAACCAAGCCCAGCCAGAACCAAAACGGGTAGCACCAGCTTCTTGTAATTTAGTTTTAAGATCAGCAAATGAACCAAAAGTTTCGTTAATTGCTTTAGCTAAATCGCCAGTTGGCTCACCACCTTTATTTGGACCTAAAATGTTCCAGAACAAAGAGTGATTATAGTGACCTCCACCGTTGTTTCTCACAGCAGCCGGGAATTTTGAAATGTTTTTTACAATTTCCTCGATGCTAGAAGTCGCTTCTGGCTTGCCTTCTAAAGCTTTATTTAGGTTGGTAACGTAAGCTTGATGGTGTTTGTCATGGTGGATTTCCATGGTAGTTTTATCAATATGCGGTTCTAATGCATCGGTTGCGTAATGTAACGCAGGTAATTCAAAAGCCATAATGTTTTATGTTTAAAGATTTAAAAATGTTTCTTGTAGCAAATATAACATTAGAACGTTAAGATTTGTTCATGTTATTATCATCAAATCGTTTTCTGTTCAGTTGTTGTAAAGCTGGGAGGATTTAAAAGCTGTAAGGTTCAGGACGATAGCCATAGTAGGATAATAAAAAAAATTGGTCAATGGTTCATGGTTTATAGTTGATAGCCCACTTGCCTATGAACTATAAACCATGAGCCATTAACTCATCTTTTCTTTGCAAAAAAATCCCTCATCAATAATGCACATTCCTCTGCCATTATCCCTCCTTTCAATATCGTTTTGGGATGCAGCAGATTCGCGTTTTTGGATATAAAGCCTCTTTTTTCTTCCCTGGCACCATACACAATGCGGCCAATCTGTGTCCAATAACTTGCACCGGCACACATTACACAAGGCTCGATGGTTACATATAAGGTACAATCCCTTAAATATTTGCCGCCTATCGTTTGCGCTGCAGAGGTAAAAGCCTGCATTTCAGCATGCGCAGTAACATCATTAAAGCGCTCCGTTAAATTGTAGCCACGGCCAATAATCCTGTTTTTACTAACCACTATCGCGCCGATTGGAATTTCATCATCAGCCAAAGCTTTTTTTGCTTCTTCCAAAGCCAATTTCATATAATGGATATCCTCTTCTTCAGGGTCGGTATTTTCGAAGTTGTAAAAACTCATGGAGCAAATATAGGGTAATATTGGCCAAAAAGACTTCCGAAGTTTCGGTAGCCATGGGCGTGGTAAACTTCTGAAGTCTAAGTTGAAAATTTCATTAGGTTTTGGAGCGCAATGTTACTGCCTGTCGGCTGCTTCAGTCCTGCTTTCCGTTGCAAGTCCGCACTCGTGCCTCGCTTGCGGTCTTTTCACTTCAATCAGGGCTATTTAGCAAGACCTGAGCGCAGACTTCCGAAGTTCCCAAGGGCAGGGGCCAGCAAAACTTCGGAAGTCTGCGCATTACACAAGTTTACTCCCATTAGGAACTTTACTTTGTACGGCAGTCAATACGATATCACCGTTTTCGTCGGCAAAACCGGTAACCAAAAATTCGGACATAAATTTGCCGATCTGTTTTTTAGGGAAGTTGATCACCCCTACAATCTGTTTCCCTGGTAATTCGTCCAAAGTATAATGTTTGGTAATCTGCGCACTGCTCATTTTTATGCCGAATTCGCCGAAGTCTACCTTAACTTTATAGGCAGGCCGTCGGGCTTCAGGAAACTCGAAAGCCTCTAAAATAGTGCCTACCCTCAATTCTACCTTTTCGAAATCATTCCAGGTAATCTCTTCCATAAATAATTTTAATGTAACGGCAAAAATATAAATTATTAAAATAATTCGATTGTAGTTTAAATTAGGAATAGCATTCAATTCAACCGATTGCATAAAGCGGAATAGAATTTTACAAAAAATTTGCGTTTTATATTTTAACTACTATCTTTATGCAACCGTTTGCATAACCAAATATTAAAATAATTTAAAACCATGTATTTATTAGGGATTGATTTAGGAACCTCATCTATAAAAGTTGCAGTTGTTGATGTAGCTTCACAAAAAAACATTGCGACAGCACAATACCCGGAAGAGGAAACAACAATTAAATCTTTGCAATCGGGCTGGGCAGAACAATCACCTGATGATTGGTGGCAAAATGTTCAACAGGCAATCCTTAAATTAAATGCCACCGGCTTATTTGACCCTAAAGAGATTAAAGCCATTGGTGTTGCTTACCAAATGCATGGTCTGGTTGTAGTAGATAAAGATCAAAACGTACTCCGCGATAGTATTATCTGGTGCGATAGCAGGGCAGTCGGGCTAGGCAATAGTGCTTTTGAGGCCATTGGAGAGGAAAAATCGCTAAAACACCTCCTAAACTCTCCGGGAAACTTTACAGCCTCCAAGCTGGCCTGGGTAAAAGCAAATGAGCCAGAGATCTATAACCGCATCGATAAAATAATGCTGCCTGGCGATTTCATCGCAATGAAATTAACAGGAGAAATTACAACAAGTATTTCTGCATTATCTGAAGGCATTTTCTGGGATTTTGAAAATCATGAAATTTCTGAAGATGTAATGGATTATTACGGAATCTCAGGCAACGTTATTCCACAGGTGAAAGCTTTATTTTCCGAACACGGTCATTTAAAGGCCGATATTGCAACGTCTCTTGGCCTGTCAGCCGGTATCCCTGTCGCTTATAAATCCGGCGATCAGCCCAATAACGCGCTTTCTTTAAATGTATTAAAGCCTGGGGAAGTTGCTGCAACGGCCGGAACATCAGGTGTGATTTACGGGGTAAGCAACAATCTTACCTACGATAAACAATCAAGGGTGAATACCTTTGCACATGTAACCTATTCAGAAGAGAAAAAACATACCGGCGTTTTACTTTGTATCAATGGCACTGGCAGCATGTACCGTTGGGCAAAATATAATTTCGCACCACAGTCTACATATCCTGAACTGAATAACCTGGCATTAAAAGCGCCAATAGGTAGCAATGGCTTAAAAGTGCTCCCCTTCGGAAACGGTGCCGAGCGGATGTTAAACAACAAGTATACTGGCGCCCAGTTGTTAGGTATCGACTTAAACCTCCACAATCAATCAGATATTTTTAGGGCAGTACAAGAAGGGATTGCCTTTTCTTTCCGCTATGGACTGGATATTATGAGAGAAAACGGCATGAAACCTAAGGTAATCCGTGCTGGGAGGGCCAACCTCTTTTTAAGTGATGTATTTGCACAAACTTTTGTCGACGTTACAGGCATTCCGGTAGAACTTTACGAAAACGACGGCAGTGTTGGCGCAGCCTTAGGTGCCGGTATAGGGGCTGGGATTTTCAAAAACGCAGAAGAAGCTTTTAACAACCACGAAGTAATTAAAACTTTAATCCCACAACATTCGGCAACATACGAACCCATTTATCAGGATTGGAAAAAAATATTAGAGAAACAATTAGCAATTGGTTAATGATTGATCGTACATAGCAAGACCGACTATGAACTATTGACCAACAGACCACCAACCAAAAAACAAAATAACATGACAAAAGTAGTAACAGGAGCAAAGGAATTTTTTAAGGGCATTGAGCAGATCAAGTTTGAAGGCCTGGGAAGTGACAATCCATTAGCATTTAGATGGTATGATGCCAACAAAGTAGTAGCAGGCAAAACCATGAACGAGCATTTTAAATTTGCCTGCGCGTATTGGCATTCATTTAACGGCAATGGTGCAGATCCGTTTGGTGGCGCAACGCACATTTTCCCTTGGGATGAGAAAAAAGATGCAGTAGAAAGGGCAAAAGATAAAATGGACGCTGCCTTTGAATTTATCACTAAAATGCAGATCCCTTATTATTGTTTCCATGATGTGGATGTGGTAGATTATAGCGACGATATTGCCGAAAACGAGCGCAGATTACAGGCCCTTGTTGAATACGCCAAGCAAAAACAAGCAGATAGCGGGGTAAAATTACTTTGGGGAACAGCAAATTTATTCAGCCATAAGCGCTACATGAATGGTGCATCTACCAATCCCGATTTCCATGTGCTGGCACACGGAGCTGCACAGGTTAAAGCTGCTTTAGATGCTACCATTGCCCTTGGTGGCGAAAATTATGTGTTCTGGGGAGGAAGAGAAGGCTATATGAGTTTATTGAACACCAACATGAAACGTGAGCAGGAACACCTGGCAAAATTCTTACATACCGCTAAAGATTATGCACGCAAACAGGGTTTCAAAGGCACATTCTTCATTGAACCGAAACCATGTGAGCCTTCTAAACATCAATATGATTACGATGCGGCAACCGTAAAAGGCTTTTTACAACAATACGATCTGCTCGCCGATTTCAAATTAAATTTAGAAGTTAACCACGCTACTTTGGCCGGTCATACTTTCCAGCATGAATTACAGGTTGCAGTAGATAACGGCTTATTAGGTTCTATCGACGCAAACCGTGGCGATTATCAAAATGGCTGGGATACCGATCAGTTCCCGAACGATATTAACGAACTAACGGAAACGATGTTGATCATTTTAGAAGGTGGTGGCTTACAGGGTGGAGGTGTAAACTTCGATGCAAAAATCCGCCGTAACTCTACAGACCCCAAAGACCTTTTCTATGCACACGTTGGCGGCATGGACATCTTCGCAAGGGCATTAATTACTGCAGATGCCATTCTTCAAAAATCTGATTACAAAAAAATAAGAACAGACCGTTACGCTTCATTTGATAGTGGAAAGGGTGCCGAGTTTGAACAAGGTAAACTAAGTTTAGAAGATTTGAGAAATTACGCTGCAGAAAACGGCGAACCAGAGGTACGCAGCGGAAAGCAAGAATACCTGGAAAACTTAATTAACAGGTATATTTAATTTATTTATAAAATGTAATCTCCGTGGTCTGTGTCTTCACAGACCACGGATTAGTAATTTACCTATGCCATTAAAACGGTTATCCTTTACTTTCAGGGTGCTGTCTCCATAGGTAAAAGATTCTTCACTGCGTTCAGAATGACAGTAAGAGTAAATATTCAAATTAATAAACGTTACTTTAACACTTTTTAATTAAAAAAAAAGCAGAGATTAATTTATGATTTTACTACATTTAGATTTCTAAACCAAATAACCACTATTATATTAATGAAAAACAATTTATTGGACACGAAGGATTACATTGTATTTGCGGTGTACTTCGTTATTGTGGCTGCTTACGGTCTGTACATCTACAATAAGAAAAAATCCGCATCCACAGGCTCAAAAGATTATTTCTTAGCTGAAGGTTCACTTACATGGTGGGCAATCGGTGCATCTTTAATTGCATCGAATATTTCTGCGGAACAGTTTATCGGCATGAGCGGATCGGGCTTTAAGATGGGATTGGCAATTGCAACTTACGAGTGGATGGCTGCCCTTACCCTGGTTATTGTTGCTGTTTTTTTTATTCCGGTTTACCTGAAAAACAAGATCGCCACAATGCCGCAGTTTTTACACCAACGCTACAACGGAACCGTTGCCATGATTATGGCTGTGTTCTGGTTATTGTTGTATGTAGTGGTAAACTTAACATCAATTCTTTATTTAGGTGCTTTAGCTGTTAGCAGTATCTCTGGATTCGATTTAAAGTTCTGTATGTATGCTATTGCTGCTTTCGCCATTATAATTACATTGGGTGGAATGAAAGTAATCGGTTATACTGATGTTATTCAGGTATTTTTCTTAATTCTGGGTGGTTTGGCCACAACATACCTGGCATTAAACCTGGTTTCTACCCATTACGGAACCTCAGGTATTTTTGAAGGTTATAGCCTTATGACCTCAAAAGCATCAGAACACTTCCACATGATCTTAAAACCTGATAATGAAAATTACATTGATTTACCGGGATTAAGCGTATTAGTAGGTGGTATGTGGATTGTAAACCTTAACTATTGGGGCTGTAATCAATACATTACGCAACGTGCTTTAGGTGCAGATTTAAAAACTGCCCGTGGGGGTATTTTATTTGCTGCATTCTTAAAGTTATTAATGCCAATTATCGTGGTATTGCCAGGTATTGCCGCTTATGTACTGTATAAAGATGGGGCTTTCCAATCGGAAATGCTGCAGGATGGAGCTGTTAATCCAGACCGTGCTTACCCGGTACTGTTAAACTTATTACCTGCCGGATTAAAAGGTTTATCGTTTGCAGCATTAACTGCAGCGGTTGTAGCCTCATTAGCTGGTAAAGCAAATAGTATTGCAACCATTTTCACATTAGATATTTACAAAAAAGTATTAAAAACCGATGCTTCTGAAAAGAACCTCGTTTTTACAGGTAAAATTGCCGTAGTTGTAGCCATGGTGTTGGGCGTTATTATTGCACCATACTTAGGTATCGATAAAAAAGGTGGATTCCAATATATCCAAGAGTATACAGGCTTTGTTTCTCCGGGTATATTTGCCATGTTCATTCTCGGTTTCTTCTGGAAAAGAGCAACCTCAAATGCAGCACTTTTTGCAACAGTTGGTGGCTTCGGATTATCGTTATTGTTAAAGGTTCTTCCTACATGGACCGATCTTTCCTGGTTATCAGGAATGGGTTTCTCGGTTAAAAACGGAGTGGGTGTATATGAAATTCCATTCTTAGATAGAATGGGCTTTGTATTCGTATTCTGTGTGATCGGTATGGTGATTATCAGTTTATTCGAAAACAAAAACAGTGTTAATCCAAAAGGACTGGAAATCGATTCGAAAATGTTCAAAACCACCACAGGTTTCGCTGTTGGTTCGTTGATTATTATCGGTTTATTGGTAGCCCTTTACAGTATATACTGGTAGGAAACATCTTTTTATTATAATTTCTAACGCTTTTCTGGAAACAGGAAAGCTTTTTTGTTTTTATACGAATTAATCATTTACAATAGGCAATTAAATTTTTCCCAAAAAAGCTTATTTGAGCAAATTATGAAAGTGATCATTTTTTTTTGGAAAGCAGATACAGCAGCACGGGTTAATGACAACCCTGCTCTCCGCTACTTCCGATGCTAGTTTAGTGCCAATTTATCGGTAAAGGATCGGAACCACTACGATCAGGTTTAAATGGCAAGGGAGGTAGGCACTATTTACGGTTGCAGAGCGTAGCGAAATTATGCTATGAGACCCAGCCATTAATAGTAACCTGAGTTCGATTATTAAATCTCATTTTGTGGCGTTTTAATCAAGTTTTCTGTTAAGACGGTCGTCACCCTGAATTTATTTCAGGGTCTTTCACGCTAAAAAGATGCTGAAATAAATTCAGCAGGACGATAAAGCGGGATTAGGCGTAAATAAGATATAATTT
>NZ_JAUG01000009.1 GCF_000708285.2 Pedobacter borealis DSM 19626 | reverse complement strand
CAGGGAAATCGCTTTTAACTTTTCTCTGATAATTCTTCCTCTTTCTGCGCATACCTAAGCATTATGTTTGCCACGGAAGCACGAAAACACGGAAAAATTTACTTCTTCTCCCGTGATTTCTGTGTTTCCGTGGCTAATTAATTTTTGCACATGTTTTAAAAGCAATTTCCCTGTAGGCCAATTGGAACAAGAGCCGTAAATTAAAATTTTATTTATCAGGGGTACGCACAAATAAGTCAAATTTTATCCTTTTTATATCCCGATGCAAAAAGTAAATGTGTTTTTTGAAGCGCAAAGCCTGAGCAGCTATGTAAGTTTGTTCCCGTGCTCCGCTATATCCTTTCGCTGCGCTACAGGGATGCCGCTACGCCCGGGGCTAAATACTTCTGATCTGCAAAGAAAACCAACCGCCCCCTTGCACTTGCAGTTTGTAGTTTGTAACCCAGTCCTTTGTCAAATAAACCCGATTGGAGCGGAAACCAAAAGCTTTTTCTGCTTTTGTTGCAGCAAAAGCGGGACTGAAAACCGCCATGAAACGCTAAACATTGTTTTCCAAATTAAAAAATGCCTCTTCAAAAATAGCCAGCTATATAACCCAATTGATAAACTATTTGAAATAAACACGTTACCTTATTGCGGGTTTCTTTCAATTGATTAGAACTATTTTTACATTTACGGTGATATGGTGAGCAATAACTACAGCGATTTATTACGGAAGATAGATGAGTTTATCCGCAAATTTTACCTGAATAAAATTTTACGCGGGAGTATTTATGCCGCTGCCATACTTTTAGGCCTATATCTCGTTGTTTTTTTGAGTCTTTATTACCTCAATCCAACCGCTGGTTTTAAAACCTTTGTGTTTTTTGCTTATTTACTTGTTGGGACCTTACTTGTTGGCTTTCTAATTATCAAACCATTACTTTCAATGCTCAAATTGGGCAAACACCTTACTTTCGACGAAGCATCGGTTATCATCGGAAATCACTTTTCCGATATTAAGGATAAATTGCTCAACACCTTACAACTTCATCATTTATCTGAAAATCATCCAGAAAACAACCACCTCATTCTCGCGAGTATCGATCAAAAGATCCTTGAGCTTAAACCTGTTCCATTTTACAGCGCTGTTAGCATTAACGATAACCGGAAATATTTAAAATATCTTTTTGTTCCCCTTTCTATTATTCTGCTTATTGCTATTATCGCACCCGCTATTTTACGCGAGGGTACAAACAGTTTTTTTAAGTACGATGAATACATTGCGCCTAAAGCGCCTTTCAGTTTCACAATTTTAAATAAGAGTTTAACCGTTACCCAGGGTGATGATGTAACCCTAAACGTTAAACTGGCCGGTGACGAACTTCCTGCCGAAATTTACGTTGAAGACGGAAAAAACACCTATAAACTCGAAAAAGAGAGCATCAGTAAGTTTAATTACAGCATCAAAAATATACAGAGTGATAAAAAACTGGTTTTTAAAGGTGGTGGCTTTAGTTCAGCAATGTTTACTGTTTCTGTGAAACCCCGTCCTGAATTATTAAATGCAACCGCAACTTTAAATTACCCTGCTTATCTGGGTAAAAAACAGGAACTGATTGCCAATGTTGGCGATATGCTTCTACCCGAAGGCACAAAAGTTACCTGGAACTTTAAAACCGGCCAGAGCAGCTCACTGCTGTTTATTTTAAATGGGACCGAAAATGTTTTAAAAGTTGAGGATAATGAATCGGCCTTTAATGCTACCATCAGGAATAATTCAAAATATAGCATTACACCTAAAAACCAATATGTTACGCTCAGAGATTCTTTGTCGCATCAAATCACGGTTGTTAAAGATCAATCTCCTGGTATTTCTGTTGAAGAAAAATCTGATTCAGTGAGTAATAAAGCCTTGTATTTCAGTGGTCAGGTTACTGATGATTATGGTTTTAGCCGCTTAAGTTTTAAATACAATATAAAAGAAAATAACCGCATTGTGGGTACAATTACCAAAAATATTGCCATTAAAAGCAATGCGACAGAAAATACCTTTTTCTATTTCTGGGATTTAAAAACTGCAGCTGCCAAACCTGGTCAGGAAATTGAATATTATTTTGAAGTAGCCGATAACGACGGTGTAAATGGCGCAAAAGTTACCCGATCGGAAATCAAAACCTTTAAACAACCTACCAAAAAAGAAACCGCCGAACAGGTAAATGCAAGCAACCAGGCTTTAAAACAGAAAATGCAATCGGCCATACGCCTGGCCAATACCATCGAAAAAGAAAGTAAAAAGGTGGCCGAAAGCATCATCGATAAAAAACAGATTTCTTTCGAAGATAAAAAACAGATTGAAGCCCTTTTAGACAAACAAAAACAGCTTGATGAGGCGGTTAAGGAAATAAAAGAGCAGAACGATAAAAATATTCAGCAACAGGAAGACCAAAAACAAACGGAAGAACTTCTGGAAAAACAGAAACAGATTAAAGACCTGTTCGATAATGTATTGGATGAGAAAACAAAAGAACTTTTGCAAAAGCTGCAAAACCTGATGAATGAGAAAAATAAAGACCAAACACAGAATGAGCTCTCGAAAATGCAACTGGATAATAAAACCCTTAAAAATGAACTCGACAGGATTCTAGAACTCTACAAACAATTAGAATTTGAACAAAACCTTCAAACCGATATCGATCGGCTAAACGAATTGGCTAAAGAACAAAAGGAACTTGCTGAACAAACAAAAGACAAAAAACAGGACAATGAATCGTTAAAGCAGAAACAGGATGCACTTAACAAGGAAATGAAAGACCTGAAAGATGATCTAAAAAAGCTGGAACAAAAAAATCAGTCGCTTGAAAAGCCAAATCCTTTCGAAAATCCTGAAAAAGATGTGCAGGATATACAAAAAGAACAGCAGGACAGTAAAGACGCTTTAGATAAAAAGGATTCGAAAAATGCAAGCCAGAAACAGCAAAAAGCTGGCGAACAGATGGAAAAGCTTTCTAAAAAAATGAGCGATATGCAGCAACAGGGTGAAGAAATGGAAAACAACCTGAACGCCAAAGAGTTGCGACGCCTCTTGGAAAACTTATTGACCACTTCTTTCGATCAGGAAAAAGTGATGCTTGCTTTAAAGAAAATGACCGCGGCCGATCCTTCTTATACCAGCAACGTTCAGAAACAGCGGAGCATTAAAGATAACCTTAAAACTATTGCCGATAGCTTATACAGTTTAAGCAAGCGCGTTCCGCAGATAGAATCGACGGTTAACGAGGAGATGAACAAAATCAATTTCAACCTGGATAAAAGTTTGGAAAGTTTGGGCGATAGAAGAACGCCTGAGGCTAACCGTTTTCAGCAGTTTACCATGACTTCTATCAATAATCTAACCTTGATGTTGAGTGAAGCGCTAAGTCAGCTGCAAAATATGCAGAAAAACGGTAAGGGCGGCAGTGGAAAGAAACAAAAGCAAGGGATGAAGCAGCTTTCGCAGATGCAGGAACAGCTGAACAAAAGCATGCAAAAAGCCCGCGAGCAAATGCAAAAGTCGGGAGATAATCAAGGTAAAGTTGGCAAAGGACAAATGAGCCAGGAATTTGGTAAGATGGCCCAGCAGCAACAAATGATCCGTCAGGCACTCGAAAAGATCAACCGTGAAGAGAACAAAGACGGTACAGGTAAAATGGGCAACCTAAATGAAGCCATTAAAGAAATGAAACAGACCGAGAGCGATCTGGTTAACAAACGTTTGCAACAAGAAACCTTAAACAGGCAAAAAGACCTTTTAACAAAGTTATTAGAGGCAGAAAAAGCAGAACGCGATCAGGAAGAAGACACTAAACGGGAAAGTAAAGCAGCTAAGGCGTTCCCTCCATCTTATCAAAAAATGGTCGATCAGTTTAAAAAACAGCAACAAAACGGTAACGATATGTTGCAAAAACTGCCACCAAGCTTAAATTATTACTATAAAAACAAGATCGCTGAATATTTGAAGTCATTGAATATGCCTCAATAGGTTCTGCCACAGGGAAATTCAGGGAAATCGCTTTTAAAACATGTGCAAAAATTAATTAGCCACGGAAACACAGAAATCACGGAGAAGAAGTAAATTTTTCCGTGTTTTCGTGCTTCCGTGGCAAACATAATGCTTAGGTATGCGCAGAAAGAGGAAGAATTATCAGAGAAAAGTTAAAAGCGATTTCCTTGGGTTCTGCCACAGAAACACGGAACTCATGGCATTTTTTTATTATATTTGATATCATGACAAGCACAGCCATAAGACAAAGATTAATTACTTATCTATCTGATGCGGAGGATAATAAAATAAGGGCAATTTATACGCTTCTTGAAAGAGAAATTGAAGACGAACAATCATTTAACCTGTCGGAGGAACATCTGGATATACTTGATAGAGAACGGTAACTCCATCTAAAAGGTGAAACTAAATCTTACAGTAAACAGGATTCTTTGGATATCATTAAAGGCCTTAAAGCACTGTAATGTACACCATTCAGATAAAGCCCAATGCTATTCAAATGGCAAAAGATGCAAAGAAGGATTGGGAGACTTATTTCTGTCAGAACTAAGTAGGTGTTATACCAAGTTAGAGAAGAATCCGCTCTTTTATCAAAAACTAAAAAAGAATTATCGTCATTTAGTCCTTAACAAATTTCCATACGTTCTAATATTCGAGATCATAGGAGAGGAAATCATAATCTTTGCTGTTTTTCACACGGCAAGAAGTCCTAAATCTAAGTTCAAAAAAAAGTAAACATCTAATTAGGTGCTCAATCAGGTTCAGCGCAACTATTGGAATATTTCTTAAATTTGCAGCCATAAACACCACAATATGCCTGCAATATCATTTTTCACAGAATCAGTTAGCTACAATCTTCCTCAGAAACTTAAAGTAAAGAAGTGGATTAAAGCTACGATTGAAAAAGAATGTTTTAAATTGCAGGAACTTAATTTCATTTTCTGTAGCGACGAATACCTGTTGGGCATCAACCAACAATATTTAAACCACGATACCTATACCGATATCATTACTTTCGATAATTCTGAAGAAGAAAAACAGATTGTAAGCGATATTTTCATCAGCATTGAGCGTGTTAAAGAAAATGCTAAAACCTTCAAAACTCTGGAATTTGATGAGGTTTGCCGCATTATGATTCACGGTACCCTACATTTATTAGGTTACAAAGACAAAGGAAAAGCGGCTAAAACCCTTATGACTCAGAAAGAAGATGAATACCTGGGTTATAGAGCGGAAGTTGGATTAGTTTAGTCTACCCTCTTCTTCCCCATGATGTCATTCTGAGCGCAGCGAAGAACCTTTTAATAATTATCACAGCACTTTCATTCTCTATCTTCTCGTTGGAGTTTGCATTCCATCGTTTGCAGATTCTTCATTGCATTCAGAATGACAATAGAATCTCCGCAGTTGCTAAGTCCAAGTAAATAATACCCCTTCCCAATTATTTTTAGTGCCGTTCGTCTAATAGTTATGGGCGTTCGTCGACAATTAGTCTATGCTGGTATAATACGCTCAAATTCTCTGCAACATTTCTAATCAACCGCAGTCTTATATTCAAAAAACGGCAATTAAATAATGCGCTAGAATTTATACCCTGTGCATTATATCAAGATAAAGTTTAGTTTTAGTTAATGATTGAAGCAGCGGTGGAGCGAGTCCGACCGCTGTTTTCTTTTTTACTGAAATGATGCAACTAATAACAAATGAACGATTGAACAGATAATCCAAAGCATCAATATTCTGCCATTTTTAGCTGATACAGAAGCCCTTTACAATTTGATTATGCCGTTCCAAATATTTTATACTTACTTTTGCACTAATTTTCCTTTATAAATCCGAAATACAAAAAAATTGAGCACACTAATTGCGGCAGAAGGCTTAGGTCATGGTTATCATGACGAATGGCTATTTAAAAATTTAACCTTAGGTATTAACTCTGGTCAGCGCGTGGCGTTGGTTGGAATTAATGGTGCGGGTAAGAGTACACTTTTGAAATTATTGGCAGAAAGGTTCCCTCCGCTCGAAGGTAAAATTGTAAAAAATAAAGCTGTTAAAATCGGTTTTCTCGATCAGGAACCACAATTTACTGAAGGTTTTTCTATTAGCGACCACATATTCTCTCTTGAGAATAAACAACAACAGTTAATTAAGGAATATGAAGAATTAATTGAAGACCCTAATCCAGACGAAAAAACGCTTAATCGTTTATATGAAGAATTAAGCGAACACAATGCCTGGGAATATGAACATGAGATTAAAACCATTTTAAACAGAATGGGCATTACTCATCTTCAGCAGAAAATATCTACCCTATCTGGCGGGCAAAAGAAACGTTTGGCACTGGCTAAACTTTTAATTGAAGATCCAGAAATTCTGGTGCTTGATGAACCGACGAATCATTTGGACATTGATACCATTGAATGGCTGGAGAAATTATTAACTACCGGACAGAAAACAATTTTACTCGTTACCCACGATAGATACTTTTTGGATAATGTTTGCAATACCATTGTTGAATTAGATAGAGGTAAAATTTTCAACTATAATGGAAACTATGCTTATTATTTAGAGAAGAAATCGGAAAGAGAAGCTTTAGACGCAACGGTTTTACATAAGAACCAACAGCTATTAAAGAAAGAATTGGAGTGGATGAGACGCATGCCACAGGCACGCGGAACCAAATCTAACGCCAGAATCAATGCTTTTTACGATTTAGAAGAAAAATCAAAGAAAAAGTCTGATAATCAGAGTATTAACCTCCAAATGAAGATGTCTCGTCAAGGCGGGAAGATTATTGAGATAGAACATATTAAAAAAGCATTTGATGACCGTCCGATCATCAACGATTTTAGTTACACCTTTAAAAAAGGAGACAGAATTGGCTTAGCAGGAAAAAATGGCACGGGTAAATCTACTTTGCTAAATATCATTACAAGTCAATTAAAGCCAGATGCTGGTAAAGTTGATACTGGAGATACAACCGTTTTTGGTTATTACAAACAAGGTGGTTTAACTTTCGATCCAAAGGAAAGGGTAATTGATATTGTAAAATCGGATGCTGAATATATCAAGATGGCTGACGGTTCAGTGATTACGGCCTCCGCCCTATTAACCCTATTTCTCTTCCCGCCGAAGAAACAACATGGCATGGTAGAGAAATTAAGTGGTGGTGAAAAGAAACGTTTGAACCTGATGAAAGTGTTGATGCAAAATCCGAACTTTTTAATTTTGGATGAGCCAACCAACGATCTTGACATCGACACGTTAAACGTTCTTGAAGAATTTTTAGAAAACTTCCCTGGCATATTAATGCTGGTTTCACACGATAGATACCTGCTTGACAAAATGAGCGATCAACTATTTATTATGGAAGGCGAAGGTGTGGTTAAAATTTATAACGGCAATTATTCTGAGTACCGTTTAAGTTTAGAACAGCCAAAAGCAAAAACGGAAACCAAGAAAACCCCTGCTCCTGCTGTAGAACAAGCACCTGTTAAAGCGGTGAAAAAATTAAGTTTCAAGGAGCAAAAAGAACTGGAAGATAGTGAAAAAGGTATTGCAGAAATGGAGAATAAAATAGCTTCGCTTAACGAAAGCTTAGTTAAAATTGATGCGACCGACTATGTAAAAATTCAGGAAGTTTCCAACGAGATAGAATCACTTCAAGCAAAGCTTGACGAATTAACCATGCGTTGGCTCGAACTTTCAGAATAACCAAAGCACAATTGAAAGATATTTTCCGCGTTATGTTTCACGTGGAACATTATTAAAATAAATCATGATGTTTCGCCTTGAGCGCGTCCGAAGGATAATTTAAAACTACACAAACTAATACTCTTCGACTACGCTCAGACTGACAATACTGATTAATAAATAAAATTGCTCCGCATGGAACATCTCATGCGTCATGCTGAATTCATTTCAGCATCTGATTTAAAAAATAAAAACCAATTGTTCCACGTGGAACATTAAAGAAATATAAAATAAAATGTTTTCAAAATACGATTTGATTGTTGTTGGTGCTGGTCACGCAGGCTGTGAAGCTGCTGCTGCCGCCGCCAATTTAGGATCATCTGTTTTATTAATCACAATGAACATGGGTACCATTGCCCAGATGAGTTGTAACCCTGCTATGGGTGGCGTAGCTAAAGGACAGATCGTTCGTGAGGTGGATGCTATGGGTGGTTACTCAGGCATTATTTCTGATAAATCGACTATTCAATTTAGAATGCTCAATAAATCAAAGGGGCCTGCTATGTGGAGCCCAAGGGCACAGATAGATAGAATGCGCTTTGCAGAAGAATGGCGTTTAGCATTAGAAAGAACACCTAATCTCGATATATGGCAAGATAGTGTTGTTGGGCTGTTGGTAAAAGATAATACGGTATACGGTGTTAAAACTTCTTTAGGTATAGAGATAGAAAGTACAGCAGTAGTACTTACCAATGGAACTTTCTTAAACGGCATAATGCATATTGGAGAAAAGAAATTTGGAGGAGGTAGAACAGCCGAAAGAGCGTCAACAGGAATTACAGAACAACTGGTTGAATTAGGCATGGAAGCAGGTCGAATGAAAACCGGCACTCCCCCACGTGTAGATGGAAGAAGTTTGGATTATACCAAAATGGAAGAACAATGGGGAGATGAAAATCCAGGTAAATTCTCATATACTGATACCGAAGTGTCGACAGACCAACGTTGTTGCTGGATCACTTATACCAATGGAGATGTTCATGAAACGCTAAAAGAAGGTTTCGAAAAATCACCAATGTTTACTGGAAGAATTAAAGGTTTAGGCCCGAGATACTGTCCATCCATTGAAGATAAAATTAACCGTTTTGCAGAGCGCGACAGGCATCAGATTTTTGTTGAACCCGAAGGATGGAACACTTGCGAAATTTACGTAAACGGATTTTCAACATCACTTCCAGAAGATGTACAATTTAAAGCACTAAGGTTAATACCAGGTTTCGAACAAGCAAAAATGTTTAGACCGGGTTATGCCATCGAATACGATTTCTTCCCACCTACCCAATTGTCTTTAACACTAGAAACTAAATTGATCAGCAATTTATTTTTAGCCGGACAAATAAATGGAACTACAGGATATGAAGAAGCAGCTTGTCAGGGTTTCATGGCTGGTATAAATGCACATCAAAAAATCACAGATAAACATGAACTGATCATGAAAAGATCTGACAGTTATATCGGTGTTTTAATTGATGACCTGGTAACAAAAGGAACGGAAGAACCTTATCGCATGTTTACATCAAGGGCCGAGCACCGTTTATTATTGAGACAAGATAATGCTGATATCCGCTTATCTCCTATCGGGCACGAACTGGGTTTAATTTCTGATGAGCGCTTAGAAAAGGTAAATCAGAAAATTGCAAATGCTGATGCTCTGGTTAAGTTCACCAGAAACCAAGGTATCGAAATGAGCGATGCAAATCCAATGCTCGAAAATTTAGGGTCGAGTGTCTTAAATCAAAATGTAAAAATACACAGTTTGGTCGGTAGGCCTCATGTTGGTTTACCCGATCTGATTAAAGTAAGTAAACCTCTTGCTGAAGCTACAAAAGATTTAAACAATGAGACGATTGAACAAGCCGAGATCAAAATTAAATATGAAAGTTATTTTGAAAAGGAAAATGAAATTGTAGCGAAGATGCTAAAAATGGAAGACAAAGAAATTAAACCAGATTTCGATTACAATAAAATTGTTTCCATTTCAAAAGAGGCTAGAGAAAAATTATTTAAGATCAAACCACGTACTTTAGGTCAGGCATCACGGATTTCAGGTGTTTCACCTTCAGATATCTCAGTTTTAATGGTTTATATTAATAAGTAATTGATAATCAATACTTTAACTATTCTAAAACAGGCTTAAAATAAAGCGATATAAGCTAAAAAAAAGATTTTTTAATGTTACGGTTCCAAAAAATATAAAAATTCGTCAGAACGTTTAAAATATGCCAAATTTAAAAGCTCAGTATTTTAACCTTAAAAATTTAGCGGTTGTTATAACCTTGCTCCTATTTTTTGGTTGTGCAAGTATCCAAACACCACAAGGTGGGCCAAAAGATACGAAGCCGCCAAAAGTTTTAAGCATGACTCCAAAAAATCAAACGAGGAATTTTAATGCTAAAAAAATTGTGATCGAGTTTGACGAATATTTTAATCTTAAAGATGAGTTTAAAGAATTTTCTATTTCACCTGATCAGGAAAAAGCTCCGGAGCTAAAAAAGAGACAAAAAAGATTAGAAATTATTCTTAAAGATTCTTTAGAAAAAAATACGACCTACACTTTAAATTTCGGAAAATCTGTAGCTGATGTTAATGAAGGAAATGTTGTTAAAAATTTATCCTATGTTTTTTCTACCGGCCCGGAAATAGATTCGTTATCATTAAGCGGCAAGGTAATCAATTCACTAACTGACGAACCTGAGAAGGAAGTTACCGTATTTATTCTGCCTTTAGAAAGAGATACCATTTTTGGAAAAAAACGTCCGTCAATATATACTACTACCGATAGCGCAGGAACCTACAAATTGAATAACCTTAGAAAAGGTACTTATAAAGTGTATGCGGTTAAAGAAAGTAGCGGAGGAGGCGATAAAATATACCAGCAGATTTCGGATGAAGTTGGATTTGTAAAAGAACCTATTGTAATAGATAAAAATATAGAGAATATAGATCTGCAGATATTTAAAGAATTAGCACCAGAATTCCGCGTATTAGACCGAAAACTAAATAACGACGGCAGTATATCAATCATCTTTAATCAACAGCTTAAAAGCCCTAAAATAACCATTACAGACCCACCAGCTATAGACGCAGGTAAGTTTGTACATTTCTCTAAAAATAACGATACTGCGAAAATATGGTTGAAGGATTTGAGTTTCGATTCGGTTAAAGTTGCCATACAAGATCAAGGTAAAGTTTTACAGACCTTAAACTTTACCCGGGGCAAAAAAGACACCTATACACGCGAAATTACTGTTTCTGATAACTTATTGGGCGGTAAGTTAAACCCTTTCCAACAGTTAACACTAACCTTTCCATTTCCAATGGCTGCTGCAGATCCATCTAAAATCACACTTCTAGAGGACTCAGTAAAACGAACAACTTTTGAGGTGGTGAAAGACAGTGTAGATTTTCTTAAATATTACATTAAATACCCCTGGAAAAATAAAAGAACTTATGATTTAAAGCTAGCTGCAGGTGCTTTTACAGCTATATTCAATGCTAAAAATAAAGATATGACCAAGAGATTTTCGCTCGAAAGCACGGATGCTTATACTACCCTGCTATTAAATGTAACTGTTCCTGACACTTCGAAAAGATATGTGGTGCAGTTTCTAAACGAAAAAAAGGATATCATAAAATCTTTTCCAGTCAGCAAAAACTCAAAAGTTACTTTTTCTAAATATCCAGCAGGCAAGTATATGCTCAGGGTAATTTACGATGAGAATAAAAACGGAATCTGGGATACAGGAAATGTTAAAGAAGGATATCAACCCGAAAAAGTTTGGTATGTAAAGGCTTTAATGGATTTAAAACCGAACTGGGAACGTGAAGATCCATTGGCGATACCTGCACCGCCTAAAAGTGATTAAACACTACTACAATACGTCATGCTGAATTTATCTCAGCATCTTTCTAGCATGATAGACCCTGAAATGAATTCAGGGTGACGACTCTCTTAGTAATTTCACTTAGTCGAAATGAGTAATTAATCTGTAAACCACCCTGAATACATAATGTAATTATCAGGCAACTTATTTAATAAAGCCCTTTGCTCATCAGTAATGGGCTTTATTTTTTTTGCAGGAGTGCCGGCATATAAATAACCCGTTTCACAAATGGTATTTTCCAATACTACAGATCCAGCCGCAATAATACAATACTCTTCTATAACAGCATGATCCATTACAATGGCACCCATGCCGATTAAAACATTATCATGCACTGTACAGCCATGCACTATGGCATTGTGCCCCACAGATACCCGGTTACCAATGTGTGTAGAAGCTTTTAAGTACGTAGCATGAATTACAGCACCATCTTGTATGTTTGATTCATTTCCGATTGTAATGGCATTTACATCGCCTCTAATTACGGCATTAAACCATACTGAACATTTATCGCCTATCACTACATCGCCAACTATAGTGGCATTCTCTGCAATAAAATTGTCTTTTCCAATTTCAGGGTATTTATCTTTTACGGGTAGTATTAAAGGCATAACTCTATTTTACGTTACCCTGAATTTATTTCAGGGTCTTTTTATGTATTGTATATATGATACGTAGATGCTGAACTAAATTCAGCATGACGATTCCACACTAAAAAACGGTATCTACCAATTCCTTCGCATGTTCAGGATAATCAGTAGTATAATGTAATCCCCTGCTCTCTTTCCGTTGCATGGCAGATTTGATCACCAGATAAGCAGTTTGAATTACATTACGCAATTCGCAAAGTTTAACTGAAACTTTATTTTTTTTATAAAATTCTTCTGTTTCCTGATAAATTAAAAACAAGCGGCGATGTGCTCTTTCCAAACGGAAATCAGAACGAACAATACCCACATAATCGCCCATAACCTTTTGTAGCTCCCTAAGGTTATGTGTTACCAATACATCCTCATTACTTTGGGTAACACCCTTCGAATCCCATTCAGGAATGTGATCTGGAATAATATTATTTTTAAAGTTCTCGATAGCATCCTGGTAAATACGGTGTGCAAAAACCGTGGCTTCTAATAAAGAATTGGAAGCCAAACGGTTAGCCCCATGCAAACCTGTTGAAGAGCATTCACCACAGGCATATAAATTTTTAATTGAAGAGCGACCATATTCATCAACTAAAATGCCACCACACATATAATGAGATGCAGGCGTAACAGGAATATAATCTTTCGTCATATCTATCCCTATAGATAAACACTTAGCATATATATTAGGAAAGTGTTTCAGAATGTCGGCCTTCTTACGCATGGTAATATCGAGGTAAACAAAGTCATCACCCGATTTCTTCATTTCATTATCTACCGCACGGGCTACTATATCACGTGGTGCTAAAGATTTACGCTCATCATATTCATGCATAAATTCCTCACCATTTTTCCGTCTTAAAACACCACCAAAACCCCTAACAGCTTCTGATATTAAGAATGATGGGTACTCTCCAGGATGATACAAAGCAGTTGGATGGAACTGAATAAACTCCATATTCCTCACTTTTCCTTTTGCACGGTAAACCATTGCCATGCCATCGCCTGTTGCAATAACCGGATTTGTTGTGGCCGAATATACATGTCCGGCACCACCCGAAGCCATCACAGTCACATTTGCCACAATCTTTTCCACATCGTTAAGCTCTGTGTTAAAGGCATATACACCATAACAGTTGATATCTTCGGTACGTTTATCCACAAACTCACCCAGGTGATGCTGGGTAATTAACTCCAGCGCAAAGTAATGTGTTAATATCTCTATGTTGTTATTCTCATGAATTTCATTCAGCAATACCCGCTCAATCTCGTATCCGGTGATGTCTTTGTAGTGCAAAACTCGGTGTTCAGAGTGTCCTCCCTCCTTGGCTAAATCATAGAAACCTGAGTTATCCTTATCGAAGTTTATACCATAATCAATGATCTCCTGAATACGCTGAGGCCCCTCTTTTACAACGATTTCCACAATTTTTTCATCACATAATCCATCGCCTGCAATCAAAGTATCATCGATATGTTTCTCAAAAGAATCACCTTTATCTACCACAACCGCAACACCGCCCTGAGCGTATTTTGTATTCGATTCGTCTTCGTTCGACTTAGTAACAATTAAAACCTTACCAAACTTTGCTGCCTTAAGTGCAAAACTCAAACCCGCTATACCTGAACCAATTACCAGAAAATCTACTTTCCTCATTAATAAAAACATTTAATTATCCACGATGTTAACAACTAGTTGATAAATGTTAACTCTGTGTCTAAATTATCCTAACAAATAAATTTGAATGTTTAAAGCTACTCTAAAAAGACAATTTGCCACAATCTTTTAAGTAATTTTTGAGCACCTTTGTACAAGTAATTAACTTTTTACCCACTTATAAACAATTAACATTCGGGTATTGATAAAAATTGAGTGACTTTTCGATAGTGCTGAAAATCAAACTCATGATATTAGAGAAATGTAATCTAAATGTTAGTAAACGATTAACAACTTATATAAAAGAACTTTTTTTCGAAACTTGCCAACAATACTAACACACTAATAAACAAACAAGATTTATTTATTTAAAAATACTTATTAATTATTGAGACGTTGAAAGCTTTATCTTTGGCCAACGTCAAAATTCAAAAAAGGAAAATTTTAAAATGAACATAGATGTCTTAGAAGAAATCAATAAAAAAGGTTTCGCAGAAGAAGAAATTGATCCTACGCTCGATCTTTTTGCTGAGATTGAGAAATTAAAAAAGGAAAAGAATGCCATTATTCTTGCACATTACTATCAAGAACCTGATATTCAGGATATTGCAGATTATATTGGCGATAGTTTAGGACTGTCGCAAGAAGCTGCAAAAACAGATGCTGATGTAATTGTGTTTGCTGGTGTGCATTTTATGGCCGAAACAGCAAAAATTTTATCGCCTGATAAAACCGTTTTATTACCAGATGTAAAAGCAGGATGCTCATTAGCAGATAGTTGTCCGCCCCATCTGTTTAGAAAGTTTAAAGAAAAATATCCAGATCACCTGGTCATCACTTATGTAAACTGTACTGCTGAACTAAAAGCTTTAAGTGACATTGTTTGTACAAGTACGAATGCCGTTCAAATTGTAGAGAGTTTACCTAAAGACCAAAAAATAATCTTCGGTCCCGATCGAAATTTAGGTGCTTATGTAGCAAAGAAAACTGGTCGGGATTTGGTATTGTGGAATGGTGCCTGTATGGTACATGAAATTTTTTCACAGGAGAAAATTACAAAACTAAAAGAACGCCATCCGAACGCTAAATTTATTGCGCATCCGGAATGTGAAGAAGTGGTTTTGAAAATGGCCGATTATATCGGTTCAACAACCGGGCTTTTAAAATATACCATTACCAATCCGGCTACAGAATTTATTGTAGCTACCGAAAGTGGAATTATCCACCAGATGGAAAAGGCAAATCCAACAAAAACATTTATTCCGGCGCCGCCGAGTAACAGCTGTGCCTGTAACGATTGCCCATACATGAAAAGAAATACCTTAGAAAAACTATATTTATGTATTAAAAATGGTTTGCCAGAAGTGACTGTACCTGAGCATATTATTGAACTTGCCCGTAAACCGATACAGCGCATGCTTGATATTTCTGCAGAATTGGGGTTATAATGCATAAAGACATCCGAAGTTTTGCTGGCCCTAAGCTCCTGTAAACTTCGGATGTCTAATCTTAGATTATGGAAAAAAACAACATTCTTAAAAATTACTCAGGCTTATTATGGCTTTTGGCAGGAATAACTGTTGGAAGTATTGTGGGCTTAATTTTTGGGAAAAGTGTTGAAAGTATAAAACCATTAGGCGATATATTTTTAAACCTGTTGTTTACCGCTGTTATCCCATTGGTATTTTTTGCGGTTTCCTCAGCAATTGCGAATATAGACAGAACAAAAAAGTTAGGCAGATTATTAACCATTATGGTTTTGGTCTTTCTTTCTACCATACTCATTTCGGCGGTTTTAACTTTGGTTGCTACCTGGATTTTCCCTATCCATCAGCAATTAGGAAACACGCCTTTACCAACTGAACCAGAAAAAATACAGTCATTTGGCGAACAAATGACCCAACTTTTAACCGTAGGAGAGTTTTTCGAGATAGGAAGTAGAAAAAATATGTTGGCACTGATTATTTTTTCGGTATTGGTTGGTTTTTCTACGCTATATTCTGGTAAAGAGGGCGATGGATTTAAGAATTTCTTGGTTTCGGGTAATGAAGTGATGAAAAAACTCATCATTTTAATTATGAAGCTGGGGCCGATCGGTTTAGGGGCTTATTTTGCCTATCAGGTAGGAGTTTTTGGTCCACAGCTTTTTGGAACCTATGCAAAAGCATTAGGTTTATACTATGGCGTAGGTGCATTTTATTTTATCGTTTTTTTTACCTTATATGCTTTTGTTGCAGGTGGATTTAAAGCGATAAAGGTATTCTGGAAGAATAATATTGTGCCGTCTTTGACTTCAATCGGAACTTGTAGCAGTATTGCCACTATTCCGGCAAATTTAGATGGTGCGCGAAAAATGGGCGTACCCGATTACATTACCAATGTGACGATTCCATTAGGTTCAACCTTGCATAAGGATGGTTCGAGTATTAGTTCTATTGTTAAAATTGCTGTTGTTTTTGCCATTTTTGGTAAAGATTTAGTACATGTTGATACCATTATTCTGGCATTGGGTATTACTGTTTTGGTGAGTATTGTAGAAGGTGGAATACCAAATGGCGGTTATATTGGCGAGCTATTAATGATTTCGGCTTACCAATTACCACCAGAGGCGCTACCACCAGCTATGATTATTGGAACTTTGGTAGATCCGATGGCTACTTTGTTAAATGCTACCGGTGATAATGTTGCGGCTATGCTGATTGCCCGGTTTACTGAGGGTAAGAATTGGATGGAAAGTAAGGATTAGTCATCCTGACGCAGGAAGGATCTGCAAGCTAGAAAATACCAGCTGTTGTAGTTAAAGATTCTTCGCTATGCTCAGAATGACAATTAATTTAAAAAAATAAAAATCGGGGGCTTCGCCCCTAACTATTGCATATGTTTGAAAATAAAGAGCGTACAGATATTAATGAATTAGGCGAATTTGGGTTGATTAAACACCTCACTTCTAATTTCAAAATTAAAAACGATTATTCGGTAAAGGGTGTTGGTGATGATGCTGCTGTTTTAGATGCTAAAGGAAAACAGACCTTAATTTCGACCGATTTATTGTTGGAAGGAATTCATTTTGATTTGGCTTATGTGCCTTTAATGCACTTAGGTTACAAGGCTGTTCAGGTAAATTTGAGTGATATTTATGCCATGAATGGAAAAGCAAGTCAGATTACGGTTTCGCTGGGTTTGTCGAGTAAATTTCCATTAGAGGCTGTTGAAGAAATTTATAAAGGAATTGAACTGGCCTGTAATAAATATAACATTGATTTAATTGGCGGAGATACTTCATCAAGCAAGCAAGGCCTGGTAATTAGTATTACCAGTATTGGTTATGCCGATGCAGATAAAGTAGTTTACAGAAATGGCGCTCAAGAACATGATTTATTGTGTGTTTCGGGCGATTTGGGTGGTGCTTATTTAGGCCTGCAGATTTTAGAAAGAGAGAAATTAATCTACCTGGAAAACCCACAGATCCAACCAGATTTAGAGGGTAAAGATTATATCATCGAAAGACAATTGAAACCAGAAGCAAGGATGGATATTATTGCGCTTTTAGATGAAATGAATATCAAACCAACCTCTATGATCGATGTTTCAGATGGTTTAGCTTCCGAAATTTTGCATTTGGCAGAACAATCAGATAAAGGAATGACCATTTACGAAGAGAAAATACCTTTAGATCCAATGACTTATGAAACAGCACGTGAATTAGGTTTAGATCCAACGGTCTGTGCATTAAGTGGTGGCGAAGATTATGAATTGTTGTTTACCATTAGTCAGGATGATTATAAAAAACTGAAACATGATGTAGATATTACTGTGATCGGACATGTTACCGATAAAAACTCGGGTTGTAAAATGGTTTCTAAATCAGAAAAAGTACACGAGCTGAAGGCTCAGGGCTGGAATGCTTTTAATAAATAAAAATAAGTCGTCATTTCGAGCGGAGTGCAACGAAGTCGAGAAATCTTTGTAGGCAGATCTCTCCATTCCACTGCATTTCAGTCGAGATGACGATTTTACTTTGTAGTCGATATTGCTAAGAAATATAAAATGTTCTAAGTGATAACGACTTTTTTCTTTTAGTCGCTTATATAAGTCTCTAATAGCCATCATCACAACTCTCTATTCACCAAGAAAGAAAAAAGTAAAAAAATCGTTCTAGTAAGTCTAAAAAAATCACTAACTTTGCAAGTTTTTTGACTATAATTTTAGAACTAACTAATCAACCGGATTTGCCTATTCCTCATTAACATCCAAATACTTAGTATCAATCTGTTTGGTGGTCTTTGCTCCTAATTTTTTAATCTTTTCAGAAGTGTTTGTTAAATTTCCCGAACCCACTGATAATTTGTTAATGGCTTTATCGTAAGCATCCTGTCCGTTTTTAATATGCTTACCAATATTTTCCATATCCGAAATAAAACCCACAAACTTATCATACATACTGCCACTTAAACGAGCAATTTCCATTACATTCCGGTTTTGGCGCTCCTGTTTCCACATGCTGGCAATGGTGCGTAAAGTGGCCAATAATGTTGATGGGCTCACAATCACTACCCTTCTATCCCATGCAAAATTAAAAAGTTCGGCATCTTTTTGAACCGCAATGCTAAAAGAAGATTCAATAGGAACAAACAGCAAAACAAAATCCGGAGAATTGATTTTATATAAATCCTGGTAGTTTTTAGCAGATAGTTCTAGGATGTGGTTCTTAATTGAGGCTAAATGCTGTTTTACATAGCCTTCACGCTCTTCATCGCGCTCAGCTGATACAGAACGCTCATAAGCAACCAGAGACACCTTAGCGTCGACCACAAGATGTTTGTTGTCTGGAAGGTCAATCACTACATCGGGTTGATACCGACCGCCTTCGGCGGATATATGCGAGGCTTGAATGCGGTATTCCTGATCGCGCACTAAACCAGAGCGTTCCAAAACTTTTTCCAAAATCACTTCTCCCCAATTTCCTTGCTTTTTGCTATCGCCTTTTAAAGCTTTGGTTAAATTATTGGCATCTTCCTGAATCTGTTTACTCTGATCCATCAATAGGGAAATTACACCTTTCAGTGTATTTCTTTCATCCGATTCGGCTTTGTAAACCTTTTCTACTTTATCTTCAAAAGCTTTAATATTTTCTTTCAGGGGATTTAAGATGATATCCAAATTAGTTCGGTTCTGTTCAATAAACTTGCTCGATTTTTCCTCCAGTATTTTATTGGCGATTAATTCAAAGTCTTTGTTTAATTTTTCTTGCGACTGCTCAAAACTTAGCTTTTGTTCGGCAAGTTTTTCTTTTTCGGCCAGGTAAAAAGACCTGGTGCTTTCCAGTTCTCGGTTGGCGTCGGCAAGCCGGTCGCGCTCAGCCTGCAATTCATTAATCAAACGTTGCTGTTCCTGCTTAAGCAGTGTAGTAATATGCTCTTTTTCGGCAGATAAATTAGAAACGCGTTCGTCGGCTTTAGCCAGGCTGATCTTTAAAGATTCATTTTCACTTTTTGTTCTGTCGAAGTCTTCTACCGAGATAATAGAAAGAGCAGCCTGTGGTTTCTTCAATAATAAAACAACCAGGACTATTAAAATAACGATTAGTAAAGCAACACCCGCAATCTCCATAATGATAAAAATTTTAGCAAAAATGAAGATTTAAAATAAATATACCAAAAAATTTTAGTTATTGTGAACAGAAAATAACGGAAAAAAATTTCTATAATTGGCCATTAGTATTTTATAAATGAACGCATTAACAGTCCTTATATCCTGCCCCGATCAAGTTGGTTTAGTTACAAATATTACACGCGTACTGGCTGCACACCAATTGAATATTGTTGCCATGCGCGAGTTTGTAGACGAGGCCAATAAATCGTTTTTTACCCGCATTGCCTGTACCGGAAACCTGGAGGATGCAGAAAAATTAAAGGAAAAACTTTTAGAAAACCTACCAAATGCTGCTGAGGTAAATTTAATTACCAAACAGGAAAAACAGATTGCTGTTTTGGTAACCAAAGAGTATCATTGCCTGGCTGAAATACTGATCAAAAATCAATTCAAAACTTTAGGGGCCAACGTACAATGTGTAATAGGCAATTACGAAAGCCTGAGAGATTTTACCGAAAAATTGGGCATTCCTTATTTTTATGTCGATCATACCAATAAGGATAAAAGTGAATTTGAGGCTGAAATTAAAACTATTATTAACCGGTTTGAGGTAGACTATTTAGTGTTGGCTAAATTTATGAGAATCCTTTCTGCCGATTTTGTAAAAGACTATGCGGGAAAAATCATTAATATCCACCATTCGTTTTTACCTGCTTTTATAGGTGCTAACCCCTATCGTCAGGCTTTTGATCGCGGGGTAAAAATTATAGGTGCTACCGCCCATTTTGTTACCGATAACCTCGATGAAGGCCCGATTATTACGCAACATACCAATCATGTAGATCATAATTTCGGTGTAAAAGAAATGGTTCGGGCAGGAAAAGAAATAGAGAAAAAGGTGTTATTAGAAGCTTTAGAATTTATTTTTGAAGATCGGGTTTTTGTAAGCGGGAATAAGACGATTGTGTTTAAGTAGATAAGTGATCCGCGTTTGACGATTGATTGATATGGTTGTCATTTTGGGTAAAACGCAACTCAACTGAGAAATATATTCGAAAAATGTCATCCTGAATGCAATGAAGGATCTTTAAAAAACAGAAATATAAAAGTAAATTGAACTCAGCGTCCGCTGTGATTTTTTCTCTGTGTTCTTTGTGGTAAAAAAACTATAAGCTTTTCAGCAGCAGATTTGCAACATCTTCTCCTGTTTGCGAACCAATTGCTATGCCCATGCCGTTGCACCGCGTAGCGCAAAAGATATTTGGCTTAATCTCTTCTACAAGTGATTCCAGAATTTTTCCAAAAGCCATAATACCGCTCCATCGATAATCGATTTCATAATTCAATTCAGGAAGGAGTACGTTTTTTAATAAATCTTCAAGTGCTAGCTGAACGGGTTCTGTTTGGCCAAATTCGGTGGTTTCTTCGGCTTTAAAATCGATATTTCTGCCACCACCTAATAAAACTCTATTATTTATATTTCTAAAGTAATAATAACCTTTATCGTAGTGGAAGGTGCCTGCTATTTTTAGTGCTTTAATGGGTTTGGTAATTAAAACTTGGCCACGACCGGGGCTAATATCAACATCAGGCAATAAATCTTTTACAAAGGCATTAGTGGTTACAATTAGCCGTTTACAGAAAAAGTTTCCGTTTTTGGTTAGCAATTGCATACGCTTGTTTTCTTCCTGAATCTGATCTACTGTACAATTATTAAATATGTTAATGCCGAGTTTTTGTGCATATTGAATTAAAGCAGACATCATTTTACCGCTGTCAATCTGTGCTTCGTATTGGTTTTCGATTAAGGTGCTGATGCCTTTAAAACCAAAGGAAGTAATTTTCTTATTGGCAAGGCCAAAGGCCTTGGGGCCAACAACATCGTTAATGAGATGGTTATAATGTTCAATTTTGGATACACATGTGTCGGCCAGAAAAATGTCATCATTTTTAAATAATTCGTAGCCGCCTAAACATTGGTAATCAATGGTTTTATCGCCTAATAAATTGCGTAGTTTAAGTAGGCCCTTCCAGCGTTTTTCTATAAGCAGTGCCAGGCCATCTAAACCAGCACATTCTTCTTGCTCAATCAGTTCAGAAATGCTACCGAAGCATGCAAAACCCGCATTTTTGGTGCTTGCGCCTGTTGGTAAAAAGCCCCTTTCGAGGATTGCAATTTTTAAAGTTGGAGCAGTTTTTTTAAGTTGGATGGCAGCATTTAAACCCACAATTCCACTACCGATAACAATGGTATCGTAAGTAAAAAACGACTCCTTCTCCCAATATGAAAACGCTGCTGGCATAGTATAAATGTATCATTTTTTAACAGTGAAATAATATGGGAACGCTTTTTGATATATGTTAAACGAAAAACATACAGAAGAAAATGGGAGTTTATTTAATATTAATCATCCCGGTATTATTGCTGAGCATGTTTGTACAATGGCGATTTAGAAATAAGTTTTCTAAGTATGCCGAAATGCAACTTAGCTCTGGTTTATCGGGCAAAGAGGTGGCAGAAAGAATGCTACATGATAATGGGATATACGACGTGAAGGTGATGAGTACCGAAGGACAACTAACAGATCATTACAATCCATCAGATAAAACCGTTAATTTAAGTACAGATGTATATTATAGCCGAAGCGTAGCTGCAGCGGCTGTAGCGGCCCACGAATGTGGTCATGCGGTGCAACAGGCGAAATCGTATAACTGGCTTAATTTAAGAAGCAGTATGGTTCCGGTGGTAAGTATATCATCTAATCTTTTACAGTGGGTATTATTAATTGGTGTATTGTTAATAGGCTTTACCGGAAATCCAATTGTTTTGGCAATTGGTGTAGTAGGTTTAGCACTGGTAACCATATTTAGTATCATTACCCTACCGGTCGAATTTGATGCCAGTAACCGCGCATTGGCCTGGCTAAAAAATAATAATGGTGTAATGCAAACACAAGAAGAAAATGCGCAGGCTAAGGATGCACTTTGGTGGGCAGCCATGACTTATGTGGTAGCGGCTGTTGGTGCATTAGCCAATTTATTGTATTACGCATCGATGCTTTTTGGAAGAAGCAGAGATTAAAGAGATATCTAATTATGAAAAACACAGAACGGCCGGGTAATCCTGGCCGTTTTTGGTTTATAGAACTGTTCTTTCCAACAGAAATAATTGAGCGTTTTTTTGGAAAGCAATTTTGTGGTAAATGGGTAAGCTCCGGCCCTGCTTTTTGTTACGCCGATGAAGAATCGGGCTTCACATCAATCAGGTTTAGGTGGCTAAGCTAGTTGTACTATTTTGGGTTGCAGGGTGCGCAAAAATTTGTAGGCATCATGCTGATAAACCTTTAATCGTTGCAGCAAAACTGCGGTTAAACCTGGTTGACGTGAAAAGCCCACAGCGGCAGCGAGGACTTGAAACAAAAAGCAGGGCTAACATTAAAATAAAATGCTGAAATTGATTTCTACCTACATATAATTTAATAAGCTAAGTTGATAGGTTTTTAGCTTCTTCTCTCACGCGCACGTCATGCTGAATTTATTTCAGCATCTTTACTGAAAGATAGACCCTGAAATAAATTTACTGCGTAGCTTTCCGCTGCGCTACAGGTCAGGGTGACGACACTAGAGATTTAATATTAGTAGGATTAGTTCAGTTTATAAGGAGCGATTAACTGAAATTCTGGAATATCAACCTCGAATTCAGATCCATCTATATCACGTTTCATTAAGTACGCACCCTTCATGCTGCCCATATCGGTTTTTAGATTACAGCCTGAAACATATACATGTGTTTCGCCAGGTTGAATAATGGGCTGTAAACCAACAACACCCTCACCCTCTACCTCTCTTCGGCTACTGTTAGAATCGAAGATAAACCACTGGCGGCGCATTAATTGAACAGCATAATCAGAAAGATTAGAAATTTCTACGCGATAAGCGAACATATAATGCTCGTTGGCCGGATTTGAATATTCTGGCTGGTACACTGTTTCTACCGAAACCTTAACCCCGTCTGTAATAGCTGTAACCATGATGATTTACGAATGTATAAAAAAACCTTTCAAAAATCAAGCCAGTACTTTAGTGGCATCATAGTCGGCAAATTTTTCTGCCACTTCTTCTAAAATACTGTAAATGTTGTTGATATCTGGCTCGGCCACCAAACGCATGCGGTAAGGTTTAAAATCTGGCAGGCCTTTAAAATAGTTTGCATAATGGCGGCGCATTTCGAAAATTCCGGTTTTAGGGCCTTTCCATTCTAACGATTTATCTAAATGTGTACGGCAAACTTCAATACGTTCTTCAATAGTTGGTCCGGCAAGGTGTTCGCCTGTTTTAAAAAAGTGTTTTACCTCGCGGAAAATCCATGGATAACCGATTGCGGCACGGCCAATCATAATGCCGTCTATCTCATATTCCATACGCCATGCCGCTGCTTTTTCAGGACTATCTACATCGCCGTTACCAAAAATCGGTATTTTGATGCGTGGATTGCGTTTAATCTCCCGGATAAGTGACCAATCGGCCTCGCCTTTATATAACTGCGCTCTTGTTCTGCCGTGAATGGTAAGTGCCTGAATGCCTACATCCTGAAGCCGCTCGGCCACTTCGTAAACATTTTTGGTGTTATCATCCCAACCAAGGCGGGTTTTAACGGTAACGGGCAAATGTGAAGCTTTAACTACGGCTTCGGTCATTTTTACCATTTTATCAATATCCTGTAAAAGACTAGAGCCTGCGCCTTTACACACAACGTTTTTAACCGGACAGCCATAATTGATGTCAACCAGATCGGGTCCTGCTGCAGAAGCAATTTCTGAGGCTTCACGCATATGATCGATATCGCCACCAAAAATCTGGATGCCAATTGGCCTTTCGTATTCAAAAATGTCAAGCTTTTGCCTGCTTTTTGCAGCATCGCGGATCAAACCTTCCGAAGAAATAAATTCGGTGTACATCATATCGGCCCCGTTTTTTTTGCATACATAACGGAACGGCGGATCGCTCACATCCTCCATTGGAGCCAGTAATAACGGGAACTCACCTAAATCTATATTTCCTATCTTAACAGACATTTTCTATCTTCAACGATTAATAAAACATACAAAGGTACAAATAATGAATTTTGTAACACCTAACAAGGAGGAAATCAATCCTTTCTTACAATTACTTTTACTTTTATTTTACGCAGTTATTGGTACAATCGTATTTATTACATTGTCTTTAGTAATAATTGCTGTTTTTTATGGGGTAAATACTGCAGGAGAAGTCATGGGAGGGCAGATCACAGATGCAAATATAAGTGCCTTTAAGATTTTTCAAGCTCTTGGAACCTCTATAGGAATGATGGCTGTGCCGGCTATTGTCCTAGCATTAACAGAACATAAAAAGGTAAGCGATTTTTATGGTTTTAAAAATACGAGGTCTGTATTAATCATTCTTGTATTAATCATTATGCTTGTAAGTATGCCTTTCATGGAATGGACAATGCTCTGGAACCAAAAAATGGTGTTACCTGATTTTCTGAAAGGTATAGAGAAGTGGATGAAGGAAAAAGAAAATGCAACAATGGGGATTACTCTTAAACTGGTTACGGTTCGTAGTAATCTTGATTTTATAGCAAATCTGATTATTATTGCAGTTTTACCTGCAATTGGCGAAGAATTAATGTTCCGTGGAGGTGTGCAACGATCGTTAAATAGGGCTTTTGAAAATCCACATCTAGCTATTTGGTTATCGGCCATAATTTTCAGTGCCATCCATGTGCAGTTCTATGGTTTTGTACCACGCATGTTGTTGGGTGCAGGTTTTGGTTACCTGTATTATTACAGTGGAAGCATCTGGTATGCTATGCTGGCGCACTTCATAAACAATGCCTATGCGGTTTGTGCAGCTTTTTATATGCAAAAACACCATATGCCACTTGATAAAGCGGATGAACCGATCGGTTTTCCATGGTATGGCTATTTAATTAGTGCAATAATTACCATAGCTTTGTTCAAAATTTTTAAAGATAGCGCAACACGTGAGCGAAAATTGGGTTAAAGTATATACCACCAGCGATGCCTTTGCGGCCGAGGTATTAAAACAGGGATTAACAGAAGCCGGAATTCCGGCAGTAACGATAAATAAACAGCTCTCGGCATATAATATTGGCGAAATAAATGTTTTGGTGAATAAGGTAGATTTCGATAAAGCCATAGAATACATCGTTGAAAACGAAATTGAATAGTGATAATGACCTTAAACCTTACACCCTTTACCGCTTACCTTAAATGAAAACCAGGGCAATAACCGCTTTCTTTTTTACCATTGTAATGCTTGGCTCTATCCTTCTGGGGAGCTATACTTTTACCATCTTTTATCTTGTTTTAAGTGTTTTGGCTTTGTTCGAATTTTACAAGCTGATTAAAAATTCTGGCATCAGGCCACACCGAAATATCGGTTTGGCAGCTGGCTCATTAGTGTTTTTAATGGCCGCAGGCTTACACTACCTCAAATACGATGTGAAGTACCTGTTGCTTTGTATCCCGCTAATTTTCTCGGTTTTTATTACGGAGTTATACAAAAAGAACAAAATTCCATTCGCCAACATATCGTACACTTTTGTTGGCTTTGTTTATGTAACCATCCCTTTCTGTTTTTTTCATGCCCTGGGCTTTTTGAAAAACTGGAACGAATATAACTTTCATCTTCCGCTGGCATTTTTACTGATGCTTTGGGCAAATGATACAGGCGCTTACCTTTTTGGTGTAAAATACGGTAAACGTAAGTTGTTCGAGCGCCACTCGCCAAAGAAAAGCTGGGAAGGATTTTTCGGAGGGATGCTTACCAGCGTTTTGGTTGCTTTTGGCTTATCATTTCTGTTTACCGAAAGTCCAGCTTGGGTTTGGATCGGTATGGCCATATTAATTGCAAGCTTTGGTACACTGGGCGATTTAGTAGAATCGATGCTTAAGCGCAGTTTGGATACGAAAGATAGTGGTGGTTTATTACCAGGGCATGGTGGTTTGTTAGATCGTTTTGATGGCTTGTTGCTTTCTGCCCCAGTGGTTTATGCCTATCTGTATCTGATTTTGTATTAAGATTTTACTAGAAAGACACAAATGTGGTTATGCTACTAGCGATACAATCGCTAGCCTCGTCAATCCTCGTTTGCAAACGAGGATTATGATGTTGTTTCTTAAGCAGTAGCCGTTACAACGTAATATTCTCTTTCTACCTGCTCACCTGTTTTACTTTGAATTCGCTCTAATTTTTTAATGGAATCTTTAATTGTAAAACCGGTTTCTTCTAGTAATCGCATTGCATTTTCTATTTCATAAAGTGTAAAACCATAGGGCGTAAACGGGAGATTTTTCATGAAATTTTTATCAGCAAAACATACAGCCAAAGTGCCGTCAGGTTTTAGTGTTCGCTTAATTTCGTTAAGGTATCCGCTTGGATTTGTCCAAAAATAAATCGTATTTACCGTAAAAATTTTATCGAACTGATCATCATCAAAAGGCAATGTAAGGCCATCTGTTAGTTGAAAGTGAACCTTTCCTTTTGTTATGAAATCCTGATTGATCTTTTCAGCCTCGGCAATAATGGTTGCAGAAATATCGGCACCAAAATAATGGAGGTTTTCGGCTTGTGATAAGAGTTGAGCAATATGCCCCCCGTTTCCATGGCCGATTTCTAAAATAGTTTCATCGCTTTGAAGGTTTAATGCCTCAATTGCAGAAGTAGTCATGCCGATATTATTGGCATGCATCATTTCACCTGTTTTAATGCCGTGTTCGCCTTCAGGACAACCCAATTGCCTGGCAATATTTTTTAAGTCTTCCTCAGAAAGTTGCTGTTCCATAATCAAATTTAAAGATTTAGGCATTATGATTTTTACATCTTTTTGGCGAAAGCTTATAAGATTATTTAATCACCTGAACCGGCTTTTTATTTTCATCGATCGCCACAAAAGTAAAATCGCCATGAACGGCCAATTCCCTTCCTTCGGCATACATCTGCTCGATATAAATTTCAACATTAACCTTTAAACTGGTATTACCCACATGGTTCACTTTGCCGATAAGCTCTACGATTGTACCTGCTGGGATTGGTTTTTTAAAATCTATCCTGTCGCTGCTTACGGTAACCATAATCTGACGACTAAAGCGGGTTGCAGTAATAAAAGCAACCTCGTCCATTAAATGCATGGCTGTTCCGCCGAAAAGGGTATCGTAATGGTTTGTTGTATTTGGGAAAACGGCTTTAAAAATGCTGGTTTTAGAGTTTTCTATTCTTTCTTCTAGGGTCGTCATGGGTTAAATATAGGTTCTGTAAAAAACTTTGGCAACTTTCCAGCTGTTTTAGTAGAAAATTGCCAAAGTAAAAAGTTGGCCAGGATGACAGGGTTTAGCAAAAAATCTGTGCTCTCCTATCCCCTGGCAAAATTGAATTAATTCACCTGAAGATCTGCAGCAAGTACCTCTTCGGCTTTACGCATTTCTTTAGCGGCTTCTACCATTTCTATTAAAGCTTTTTTGGTTTCGTCCCAGCCGCGGGTTTTTAAACCACAATCGGGGTTTACCCAGAGTTGTTCGGAGGGAATAACGGCCTTTGCTTTTTTGAGTAGCTGAACCATTTCTTCCCTCTTCGGAACCCTTGGAGAGTGAATATCGTATACCCCCGGACCAATTTCGTTTGGATATTTAAAATCGGCAAATGCGTCTAATAACTCCATCTGCGAACGTGAAGTTTCGATCGTGATTACATCGGCATCCATATCGGCAATGTTTTGGATGATATCGTTAAACTCCGAGTAACACATGTGCGTGTGGATCTGCGTATCGTCTTTCACGCCACTTGCCGAAATTTTAAAGGCTTTAACCGCCCAGTTCAGGTAAGTTTGCCAATCAGCTTTGCGTAATGGTAAACCTTCTCTAATGGCTGGCTCATCAATCTGAATGATTTTTATTCCTGCATTTTCCAGGTCACAAACCTCATCGCGGATAGCCAGGGCAATTTGAGTGCAGGTTTCTGATCGCGGTTGATCATTACGTACAAACGACCATTGTAAAATGGTTACCGGCCCTGTTAACATACCTTTCATGTATTTCGAGGTAAGCGACTGCGCATAGGCAGTCCACTTTACGGTCATGGGTTTTGGGCGTGAAACATCACCAAAAATAATAGGCGGTTTTACGCAGCGCGAGCCATAACTCTGAACCCAGCCATTTTTAGAGAAAGCGAAACCATCTAACTGCTCACCAAAGTATTCAACCATATCATTACGCTCAAATTCGCCATGAACCAGAACATCCAGATCGATTTCTTCTTGCCAGTTTACGGCTTTTGCAGTTTCTTTCGCAATGAGATCATCATATTCTTCAACGGTAAAAGTTCCATTTTTAAGCTTGGCCCTCCAGCTTCTTACCTCTGCCGTTTGCGGAAACGATCCGATGGTTGTAGTGGTGTAACTTGGCAGATTGAGTTCCTGTTGTTTAATTTTTCGGCTCGAAAATGGACTTAAACGTTCTGCATCCTGCTCTTTTAATCCTAAAACTCGTTGTTTAACTTCAGGATTGTGGATGATTTTAGAAATTTTACGGTTAGCAATTGCGATCTTATTTTCCTCAAGTTTTTGCAGGGTAGATGCAGGGCTTTCGTTGGTGATCAGTTTTTTTAAGGTAGCTACCTCTGCAATTTTTTGTTTCGCGTAAGCCAGCCACTGTTTAATTTCGGCTGAAAGGTTTTGTGCATTGGTTTCATTGTCTAAATCAACCGGTGAGTGGATCAGGGAACAAGACGGGGCGACCCACACTTTATCCAAGCCTCTTTTTTCTACAGCTTGATTAATGATTGAAACAGATTTCTCGAAATCATTTTTCCAGATGTTTCTTCCGTCTACCAAACCTAACGAAAGAATGGTATCTTCATTTAATGAAGCTAAAACATCTGCTAATTGACCCTCAGCACGTACCAGATCGATATGTAGAACATTTACCGGCAATGAAGTAGTTAGTGCTAAATTATTACCCAAGCCTTCGAAATAGGTGGCCAAAACAATTTTTAACCTTGGAAAAGCCTTTCTGATCTCTTTATAAACATATTCGTAAGCCTTCTTGTCTTTTTCGGTAAGGTCTAAAGTCAGAAAGGGCTCATCAAACTGAACATATTCTACATCCAAAGCATCTAATCGGGATAAAATCTCGATGTAAACCGGAAGGAGATTTTTGATCAGATCGATTTTTTCGAAACCAGCTTCTTTTTCTTTTCCTAATAAAAGGTAAGATGCAGGGCCGATTAAAACAGGTTTTGTAGTAATGCCCAATTGTTTTGCCTCGTAAAACTCATCGATAATTTTGGTAGAAAAAAGTTTAAAAGGCTGGTCTTTGTAAAACTCGGGAACGATATAATGGTAATTGGTATCGAACCATTTAGTCATTTCCATCGCTACCACATCCAATCCCTCTTTTTGATAACCTCTTGCCATGGCAAAATAGAGATCAAGCTCTGAATTTCCTTTTTTCAGGATCACTTCGTTGTACCTTTTCGGGATGGCCCCAAAAGTTAAAGAATGATCGAGCACATGATCGTAAAAAGAAAAGTCGTTCGAAGGAATGATATCAATTCCAGCTTCTTTTTGAAGGTTCCAGTTTTCGTGGCGAATGTTTTTTCCCACCTGAAGTACATTTTTGTACCCAGTTTTATCTGCCCAGTAATTTTCGCAGATTTTCTTTAATTCCCTTTGGCTACCTATTCGCGGATAGCCCAGATTTTGCGTTAGCATCTCTTTTAAAGATTAAGTAAATAAATCGTTTAAAAGCCCTTAAAGCAATATTTTATAATGTTTTTTGTTAGAAATAAAAAAGGAAAGGTTAGCGCACAAACAGCCTACTCATCAGCAAAAAGCTTAAAGCAAGCATATAAAATGGTTAATTTTATGGTGTACAATCATACCTGACCAATTACTTTATAACGCGAAAGCACCGTCAATTCAATATAGGCAGGTCTCCTGACTTATTCCCGATCTTATCGCCTTCCCATCCCGGTAAACGGCACAGTGGCATGAATGATATGACCGTTGTCTTTTTTAACAAAAGACAGAATTTACAGTTGCGCGACAGCTCGTGATTTGCACACGATTCCCTATTAATCCCGGTTGTATTCCGGGAACCTGTATCGGTTGATGAAAAATAAAGTTAAGAACTTACATCAGGACAAATGTATGGATTAGGATTTAAAACTTGTAACAAATTTACAGCAAGCCGTTTTTGGAGCCTATTCTCTATTATATTTGATTACCTAACTAAACTTTATTATGATAAAAATCTACTTTAAATGGCTTTGCTTTGCTTTTTTAATGGTAAATAGCTGTGCGGTGCTGGCGCAGGAAGTGCCAACGCCAAAATCGCATTTCGGTTTTGATATCGGCGACGATTACCAATTGGCCAATTATACCCAAACAGAAGCTTATTTTAAGAAACTCGCGACAAGTTCTGACCGCATTAAATTGGTTGATATCGGCAAAACCGAAGAAGGTAGAAGTCAATATATGTTGATTGTTTCTTCACCAGAAAACCTGAAGAAATTAGCGCGTTACAAGGAAATTTCGCAACAGTTGGCACATGCAGAAATTACACCTGAGCAGGCGAAAGCATTAGCCCAGGAAGGTAAAGCAGTAGTTTGGATAGATGGTGGCTTGCACGCAAACGAGGTAGTGGGTGCACATCAGCTGATCGAAACCGCTTATGAGTTTGC
This sequence comes from Pedobacter borealis DSM 19626, assembly GCF_000708285.2. Classification (GTDB taxonomy): domain Bacteria; phylum Bacteroidota; class Bacteroidia; order Sphingobacteriales; family Sphingobacteriaceae; genus Pedobacter; species Pedobacter borealis. The sequence goes on along the minus strand of NZ_JAUG01000009.1, from coordinate 51,679 downwards.
CTCCAGAAAAGACCCTGAAACCTTACGTATTTTGGATAACGTGATCATTTTGTTTACCCATGCGAATCCTGATGGGCAAGAACTGGTGAGCAATTGGTACATGAGAGAGAAAGACCCCAAGAAAAGAACAACCTCGGGCTTGCCTGTTTTGTATGAAAAATATGCAGGACATGATAACAACCGCGATTTTTTTATGTTAAACCTTAAAGAAACGCAGAATATCGGGCGACAGCTTTTTGTGGAATGGATTCCGCAGATTATGTACAACCATCATCAGGCCGGTCCGGCAGGAACCGTTGTTGCTGGCCCACCTTATCGCGATCCTTTCAATTATGTTTTCGACCCAACGCTGTTAACCAGTTTAGATGCCGTTGGCGCGGCCATGCACAACCGTATGAATGTAGAAAACAAACCTGGTTATACCCAACGTGGAGGATCGGTTTACTCCACCTGGTACAATGGCGGTTTAAGAACCACCACTTATTTTCATAATATGATTGGGCTCTTGACCGAAATCATCGGGAACCCTACGCCTTCTGAAATTCCGTTAGTTCCTTCGAGATTATTGCCGAACGGCGATTCGCCAAACCCGATTACCCCGAGGAAATGGTACTTTAAAAACTCTATCGATTATTCAGTATCGTTAAACTATGCCGTTTTAAACTATGCACAACGTTACCGCGACGAATTGTTGTACAACATTTACCAGATGGGTAGAAATTCGATAGAACGTGGTAAAAAAGACACCTGGTCTTTTTCTCCTAAAAAAATAGAAGCCATTAATAATGCGGCAAAAGGCGAAAAAAGTACGACTGTAGCAGGCGGAGATGCCGATTTTGGCTCCCGGCGTCAGCTTAGCATGAAAGCCTTTGATACGGTGATGAAGGCTCCGATAAACAGAGATCCTCGCGGATACATTTTAAGTGCCGATCAGCCGGATTTTAATTCTGCCGTTAAATTTTTAAACGCTTTGATCAGAACGGGTATTGTGGTTCAAAAAGCAACCACTTCATTTGCCGTTGCAGGGAAAAATTATCCTGCCGGAAGTTATGTCGTAAAAACCGATCAGTCTTTTCGTCCGCATGTTTTAGATATGTTCGAACCCCAAGATCACCCAAATGATTTTAAATATGAAGGAGGTGCGCCAATTCCACCATATGATGCTGCAGGATGGACCTTAGCTTATTTAATGGATGTGAAATTCGATCAGATTCTGGATGATTTTTCAGGGCCGTTTGAGAAAAATCCGTACGGTGCTTTATTAAAGTCAGATAATAAATTACCTAACGGATCTAGCTATATGTTAAGCGCAGCACAAAATGATTCCTATACCGCAGTAAATGACTTATTGAAAAACAAGGTTGAAGTTTACCGGTCGACTGAAAATGGCGATTTTTATGTTTCGTCAGCGGGGAAATCAATATTGGAAAAAGCAAACATCAAACTGAAAAGTGCTGCTGCACCAAAAGATAAAATTAAAATCTCTGCCGGAAGAATTGCCCTTTGGGATACCTATGGAGGTTCTATGGCCTCAGGGTGGGTGCGATTTTTAATGGAGCAATACCATTATAACGCAACAGTAATTTATCCACAGGATATAGATGCCGGAAACTTAAAATCTAAATACGATGTAATTGTTTTTGTGGGTGGCGCAATACCATCGGTACAAGGAGGGGGGGGTGGAAACAGGTCTTTCGGACCAAAGGCAGAAGAAGTTCCTCAAGAGTTTAGAAACCGTTTGGGAAGGATCACTGCAGACAAATCGATCCCTGAATTAAAGAAATTTTTGGAAGTCGGGGGCAATATTGTAGCCATTGGCAGTAGCACCAATTTAGCTTATCACTTAAATCTTCCAGTTCGGAATGCAATGGTTGAAATCGTAAACGGAGAGGAAAAGAGATTACCTGCTGAAAAATATTATGTTCCGGGAAGTGTTTTAAATGTTGGTGTTGATACAACTTTGCCAACAACCTGGGGCATGAAAAAGGAAGCTGACATATATTTTGACAACAGCCCCGTTTTTAAGCTCACAGGCGACGCCATTGTTTCTGGAAAGATTAAACCTTTAATGTGGTTCGAAAATGCGACACCATTGCGTAGCGGCTGGGCCTGGGGGCAGGCTTACCTGCAAGATGGTGTAACGGCCTTCGAAGCGAAGGTTGGTAAAGGCAAACTGCTTGCTTTTGGGCCAGAAATTGCATTTAGAGCGCAAACGCACGGTACTTTTAAACTGATATTTAACCAGTTGTACAAGTAATTATAATTGATTGACAAATCTAATATAAAGGTCGTCATTTCGACTGAAACGTAGCGAAATGGAGAAATCTTTTAACATAGTCCAAAGATTTCTCCTCCAAAGGAATTCCTTTGGAACACTGCGGTCGAAATGACGATATCTAGATATAATCTTTATTGAGACATGAGAGCCGCTATCCTAAACGATAGCGGCTTTTTACTTTAGCCTTACTTTACTCAACTTTAATCACCTTAATTTTGTGTTATGAAAGTAGAAATCTGGTCGGACGTAATGTGTCCGTTTTGCTATATCGGGAAAAGACATTTTGAACAGGCAATAGAAAAATTACCTTTCAAAAATGAAATTGAGGTGGATTGGAAGAGCTATCAGCTCAATCCAGAGTATCACAATACCAATAACGAATCGGTGTACGATTACCTTTCGCGGAGTAAGGGAATGCCAATCGAGCAAGCTAAGCAAATGACCAAACAGGTTGTTGATATGGCTGCAAATGCTGGTTTGAAGATAGATTTTGATACGAATATCCCTGCCAATACCTTCAATGCTCATCGTTTGATCCATTTGGCGGCAAAACATAACCTTCAGGATTTAGCCGAAGAAAAACTGTTTGAAGCACATTTCGTAAACAGTAAAAATATCGGTGAAACGAGTGTTTTGGTTGATCTTGCCGTAGAAATTGGCTTGGATAAAGATGAGGCCGAATCAGTTCTGAATGGGAATGAGTTTGCTGAAGCTGTTCGTTATGATATTTATGAAAGCCAGAATTTAGGAATCCGTGGTGTGCCTTATTTTGTAATGGACCGCAAGTACGGTGTTTCAGGTGCTCAACCCGTGCAGGCTTTTACCGATGCGCTTACCCAAAGTTTTACGGAGTGGAAAGAAACTCAACCCAAAACAACGCTAACTTCATTAAATAAAAATGATGGTGCGGTTTGCGATGAAAATGGTTGTGAGATATAGATTTGTTTCCCGCAGATTAAGCTGATCAACGCAGGTTTTTTCTGCTATAAATTTTGATCTGCGGTTTTTACAGATTAGTCGTCATCTCCTGGAGCGCAGTGCAATGGAGAGATCTATTCAAAACGGTCGTCTTTCCAGCGCAGGCCTATCGTGTGGACACATCTTTTTTAATCTAGATTTGTTTCTAGTTCCTTTGCCTAAGGCGATCGTCATGCTGAATTTATTTCAGCATCTTTCCTGCTATTAACTGCCTTGATTCCTTAAGAAAACACAAATGTCATTTTTTTTCGCTCTTTGCCGCGGGGCATGGTACTTTGGCGCTCCAAAGTACCCAAAGCGCTTTGTCAATCCAGCAAGGCGGCTCAGCACAATCCAAGCACATCAAAAAAACAGCGGCACTTCGTTTTGTGTTCAATTTTCGTAACATTTTGAAGCAGCGTTTATGAACACAAAACCACTGCGTTTAAGGTTTGGTAGTGCTATTTTTTCTTTTGTGCAACTGTTTTTTTGATTTCTCCGCCACTTGGGATTGACGGCGATCTTCTGTAAAACCTTTGCTTTATTAAAATTGGTTAGCAAAACGCATAAAAACCCAAACTAAAAGATGTGTCCACACGATAGGCGCAGGCGGGAATCTTAATGCAACCTGCGACCCTACTACGGCATTACGATTCCCAATCAAGTTGGGAATGACGATTCCTCTATACCTGCCGCCATCACTTTTTGGTTCGGGAAGACAATCGCTGGTAATAAATGTTCGCATTAACCTATCATTCATAACTACCGATTTTGATTCTTCAATGGCGTCAACAGGTATTCCAATCCATTCACCCGTATCTCGAACATCGTAGCCATTAAATCGCCCAATTTCCCTTTTGGGAAACCTTTATCCTTATACCAAAGCAAATAACTTTCGGGGATATTGCAGATCAGGTAACCTTTGTATTTTCCGTAAGGCATTTGCATTTTCACTAAATCGAGCAATAAGGTTGGGTCTAACATTTATAATATAAAATCTAAATAATTTTCTTTGTTAATTACAGAAAAGGTGGCCTGAGGATAGTTTTTAGCAAAAAAACCAGGTATCTTCTTCTTTTGGTTTCCCCATTTGAAATCGGCAGCTAAAATTTCTCCGTTATTAATTTCAATAAGGTCTATTTCCTGCTGGTCATAAGTTCTCCAAAAGTAGTGACTGGCATTTTGCTGTTCGTACTCCATTTTTTTGATGCGCTCACTAAAACAGTAATTTTCCCATAAAATACCCTGATCATTACGTAAGGCTAATAACCTGAAATCATTAACGATTGCATTCCGGATCCCATTGTCGTAAAAATACCATTTGGATGATTTTGTAACCTCTTTCCTTAAATTGTTACTATATCCACCAACTTTATAGATGATGAAAACCTTTGAAAGCAAATCGAGATAACGGTCTACCGTGTTTTTACTGATACCCAAGGTGCGCGAAATTTCATCAATTGAAACTTCCGAACCTACCTGGTAGGCGATAAGTTTTAGTAACTCCAGTAATTTTGCGCTATTTTGGATGTTCTCATACATCAAAATGTCTTTTAATAGATATGATTTAACTAATTCAGTCAAATATTGCGCTTTATCTGCCAATGAGCTCAAATGAAACAACTCCGGATAAGAGCCGAAAATTAATCTTTCTTCAAGATTTTGGGTGGTTTGCAAAGCATTTTCCTGTTCATCCAATTCAACCTGTGCTATAGGATAAAGATAATAGGTTAAACTTCTTCCCGTTAGTGGCTCTCCTGTTTGGTTCGAAAGATCAAAAGTAGACGATCCGCTTGCTATTATTGTCAGTTCTTTGAAAGTATCAATAAGTAACTTTAATATTTTTCCGATTTCAGGGATAACCTGTGCTTCGTCAATAATGAGTAGTTTGGCATTTCCCAATACTCTTTTGTAATTGGCCGCAGTTCGTGTTGATAATAGTATCTGTACATCCTGATCTTCTCCATTTAAAGAGAGATAATCGATATTGGTATCTTTGACGATATTTTCTACCAGCCAGGTTTTCCCTACCCTCCTAGTACCAAAAATTAGGATTACTTTATTCTTCCCAATCTTGTTGAGGATAATTGGCTGTAAAGATCTAATAATTTGACTTTCCATTTAGTCAAATATAAGAAAAAACGTTAATTCAGTCAATAGACTGACTCAATTAACGTTAATTCAGTCAACGAACTGACTGAATTAACGTTTTTTAATCGATAAGTTCTAAAGTTTCAATTGCTTCTTCAACAGTACTTATGTTATCAAAAGCAATTCTTAAGGTATTTTTTACCTCTTTTAAATTGCACATACGTGGATGGTTTTGTGCAAAAGTTAAAATCTTGGTAAAGGTATTCGAATCGAAATAAGCCGATTGTTTATCGCTTAAGAAATATCCGCGCAAACTATTTTTCTTGAAACTAATTTTCTCGAAACCCAATCTCTTGCCCAGCCATTGCAAGCGCACCACACTCAGCATGGTTTTCACCTGTGGCGGGACCGGACCGAAACGGTCGGCCAAATGTTTTTCAAAAATGGCTAATTCCGCTTCGTTATCGAGTTTAGAAAGCTCGGTATATAAATTGTAACGCTCGGTAATATTGGTAATGTATGCGTCAGGAATATATAATTCCAAGTCGGTATCTACCTGCGTAAAGCCTACAAACGGACGGGCAGGTTCATTTTCGAACAGACCTTTAAACTCAGCTTCTTTTAATTCCTGAATAGCTTCATCCAATATCTTGTGGTACATCTCAAACCCGATTTCGGCAATAAAACCACTTTGTTCGGCGCCCAATAAATTTCCACTTCCCCGGATATCCAAATCGCGCATGGCCACGTTAAAGCCGCTTCCCAAGTCAGAAAACTCTTCAATGGCACTTAAACGCTTCCGGGCTTCAGAAGTTAAAGTAGATAATGGCGGTGAAAGTAAATAACAGAAAGCTTTTTTGTTGCTCCTACCTACCCGGCCACGCATCTGGTGGAGATCGCTCAAGCCAAACATGTGCGCATGGTTAATAATGATGGTATTGGCATTCGGAATATCTAAACCTGCTTCTATAATCGTGGTAGCCACCAGAACATCTTTTTCACCATTAATGAAATCGAGCATTACATCTTCGAGTTGATCGCCATCTAACTGCCCGTGCGCAATACCGATCCTCGCTTTTGGAACCAGTTTCTGAATCAATCCACCTAACTGCATCAGATCATTTACGCGGTTATGGATAAAGAAAACCTGTCCGCCGCGGTCTAACTCGAACTGAACGGCCTCTTGAATCAGTTTATCATTAAAAACATGCAATTCGGTGTTAACCGGTTGCCGGTTTGGTGGTGGCGTACTGATGATGGATAAATCCCTTGCGCCCATTAAAGAAAAATGCAGCGTTCTCGGGATCGGAGTCGCCGTAAGCGTTAAAGTATCAACATTTACCCTTACGGCTTTTAACCTTTCTTTTGCAGTAACGCCAAATTTCTGCTCTTCATCAATAATCATGATGCCGAGATCCTTAAACTTTACATCCTTGCTCAGCAAACGGTGTGTACCGATCAAAATATCAACTTTACCTGCTGCGGCCTCGGCCAATGTGTCCTTAATCTGTTTACTGGTTTTAAAACGGTTAATATAATCAACCGTAACCGGGAAATCTTTTAAACGCGACGAAAAGGTTTTAAAATGCTGTAAGGCCAAAATGGTTGTAGGCACCAGGATCGCCGCCTGTTTACCTTCTGCTACTGCTTTAAATGCAGCACGTACGGCAATCTCTGTTTTTCCGAAGCCAACATCACCACACACTAAACGGTCCATTGGATGTGGTGATTCCATATCCTTTTTCACGTCTTGGGTAGCCTTTAACTGATCGGGGGTGTCCTCGTAAATAAAAGAAGCCTCCAGTTCAGTTTGTAAATAGCTATCTGGCGAAAATGCCGTTCCAGCCTGGGTTTTGCGCAAAGCATAAAGCTTGATCAAATCCCGGGCGATATCTTTAACTTTTTTTTTAGTAGTTTTTTTTAGCTTATCCCATGCATCGGTACCCAGCTTATTCATCTTGGGTACTCCGCTCTCTTTGCCACTGTATTTGGCAATGCGGTTTAACGAGTTGATGTTTACATAAAGCAGATCGTTATCCGCATAGATTAAACGGATCATTTCCTGTGTTTTGCCATTTACCTCAACCTTTTCAAGCCCGGCGTATTTGCCGATCCCATGATCAATATGGGTAACATAATCGCCTGATTTTAGTTCTCGAAGATCTTTTAGAGTAATGGCCTGGCTTTTCTGATAGCCTTTTTTAAGCTTGTATTTATAGTAACGATCAAAAATCTGGTGATCGGTATAAAATGCCGTCTGGATCTGTGGATCTATAAAACCCTCGCGCAGCATGCTGTTAATTGGCGTAAACTTGGCCGTTTTATCAATATCCTCTAAAATGGCATATAACCGCTCGATCTGTTTTGGCGAGTCGGTAAAAATAAAATTAACAATGCCGGCTTTTTCATTTTCCTTAAGGTTGTGAATGAGTAGATTGAAATCTTTATTGAATGAGGGTTGTGGCTTGGTTTCAAACTCAAAACGGTTATCCGTTTTATAAAAAAACTGCTTTCCAAATTCTATCAAAGGAAAATCCTGAAGATGATCGCCTAATAACTTTTCGTCAGTAAAGGCGAACTTCGGATCAATCCATTCGGGGTTTTGGATTTTATCTGCTGCTGGCAATGCTTTCCACAGTTCAACAGCCTTTTTAAAGCCTGCTTTAACAATATCGAGGGTAAATTCTACATCTTTAAACCAGAGATGTGTGTCCTGATCGATATAATCGAGGATGCTGATATTGCTTTCGGTCAAAAATTTTGCCTGAACGTTTGGCACAATGGTTAACGATTTGACATCTTCGACCGACAATTGACTTTCAATTTCAAAACTCCTGATACTTTCTACCTCATCGCCAAAAAACTCAATGCGGTAAGGCAAATCAGATGAAAAAGAGAATATATCTACAATACCGCCACGGATAGAAAATTGGCCTGGTTCGTAAACAAAATCTCTTCTGTCGAAATCATAATCAATTAAAAATTCGTTGATAAAATCAATGCCCAATTTGGCGCCTAAACTAATTTCTAAAGTGTTTTTTTCTAAGGCTGAGCGGTCAATAACCTTTTCGGCGATGGCTTCGGGATAAGAAACCACAATTTTTCCGTATTCAGAGTCGTGATTCAGTTCGTTCAAAACCTCTGCACGGGCCAAAACGTTGGCTGTATCTACCTGTGTAAAATCAAATGATTTACGGTAAGAGGAAGGGAACAATAAAACCTGTTTATCCAAAACGCTTTCCAGGTCAGACTGAAAATAAGCAGCTTCTTCTCTATCTGGTAAAACGAATAGTATAGGTTTATGTAATATAAAGTAAGAAGACAGGGCAACAATAGCATCTGCCGAACCCACCAATCCCTTTAATTGTATCTTTGGGTTTTTGCTGCTGTTCAACGCTTTGGTAAATTGAGTTACCCTATCGTCGGTTTTGTATCTGTTTATTAAATCGCGAATGTTCAAGGCACAAAAATAAGCTTATCTTTTAATATTAACCTGCAATTTGTGTAAAGGTTTTTTTAACTATTTTTGGCCGGGTTAGGGTGTTGAAAAACAAAAAGCAAAATAAATAAGATCTATTGTTAGATTCCATTACTCGTTTTGTCGAAATATATCCCCCATTCGTCGATTAGAGGCAGATTGATGTAACAAAGGTGGTGTTATAACCTCTAAATTATATAAAAAGTGAAACAATGAAGTACATTAAAAGCTTTCCACTAGAACTTTTTTTCTGGGTAGCAGCTTTAGTATTACTGGCAACAACGAATGGCCACGAGCATCACTTCACACTTTGTCCGCTAGCCAATTTAGGTTTTGAGGATTGGTGTCCGGGATGTGGTATAGGCAGGTCGATCAGTCATATTTTACATGGTGAGTTTACCGAAAGCTTTTCTGAACACTGGTTTGGGTTTCCGGCACTTTTGATTATAGTTTATAGAATTTACACATTGATAAAAAATAAAAAAACGTTTAAAATTTCAACCACAAATACATAGCAACCATGGATATATTTCAATCACCTCTAATGTCGTTACCAGGTATAACGCCAGAAGAATTCTCATACTTACAACAAGCTACCACCGGATTAACTGAACAACAATTGCGTAACTTCTTAATGGTTTACAGCAGCAAAAGGAAAAATCCATCAGATATGCTAATTTTCTGTTTAATTGGTTTATTTGCTGTCCCAGGATTGCAAAGGTTTATCATCGGACAGATCGGAATGGGTATTTTATACCTCTTAACGGCAGGTTTATGTTTTATCGGATCGATCATCGATGTCGTAAACCACAAAACCCTAGCTTTTGAACATAACCAGAAAATGGTTTTCGAAAGCTTGCAGATGGTAAGAATGGGCGGTTTTCAGTAAACAACCTTTTAAATTATAATTTTAACATTCTTTGAGTCAAATAGATAGTCCGTCTCGGTTTTACATCGAGACGGACTTATTGTTTCTATCGAGTAAGCTGTCATGCTGAGGCACGAAGCATCTCTTTCATAGCTTGAAGATGCTTCGTGCCTCAGCATGACAAAAATTGAAAACAAAACCTCAAATTTTCTATATTTATCAAATGAAATTAGCTGAAATTACCAATTATTTAGAAAGCATAGCGCCACTTAATTATCAGGAAGATTACGATAACTCTGGTCTTATTGTAGGCGATCCAAATATGGAAATCCATGGTGCTTTGGTGGCTTTAGATTGTGTAGAAAAGATTGTAGACGAGGCGATTTCAACAGGTTGCAACCTGATTATTACCCATCACCCAATTGTTTTTAAAGGTTTAAAAAAACTTAACGGTAAAAATTATGTGGAACGGGTAGTGCTTAAGGCAATCAAAAATAATATAGCACTTTATGCCATCCATACCAATTTGGATAGTATCCATACTGGTGTAAACGCTCGAATTTGTGAACGCTTAGGTTTAACAGGAACCAAAGTACTTTCACCTAAAACAGGTCTATTGAAAAAACTGGTTACCTATTGCCCGCAGGCACAGGCAGAGCAATTGCGATCGGCATTATTTTATGCGGGTGCAGGCAATATTGGGAACTATAGCGAATGCAGTTTTAATGCTGATGGTTTTGGCACATTTAAAGGCAACGAAGATGCTGATCCTTTTGTAGGTGAGAGGGGCGTTCGCCACCGTGAGGCCGAAGTGCGGATTGAAATGGTTTACCCTACACAAGCCGAACGCAAAATTCTGGTTGCTTTGTTCGAAAATCACCCTTACGAAGAAGTGGCTTACGATATTTACAAACTCGAAAATAAACACCAATTGGTGGGTTCGGGTATGGTAGGTTGGTTGGAATATGATATGGATGCCTACGATTTTCTGCACTTGGTAAAAGATAGAATGCAGGCTAAAGTGGTTAGGCATACCGGGGTAATTGGTAAAAGGATCAAAAAAGTGGCGGTTTGTGGCGGCTCGGGAAGCTTCCTGTTAAAAGAAGCCATTGCTGCCGGAGCAGATGCTTTTATTACCGCAGATTTTAAATATCACGAGTTTTTTGATGCAGAAGAAAAATTGATCATTGCCGACATCGGACACTTTGAAACTGAACAATTTACCTCAAATTTATTGCTTGAAATTATTCAGAAAAAATTTACTAACTTTGCAATCCGTTTAACGGAGCAAAATACAAACCCCATAAATTACTTGTTTTAATGGAACAAACCGTAGAACAAAAGCTAAAAGCTTTATACGAATTACAAAATATCCACACAAAAATTGATAAGATCCGCCAGGTACGTGGTGAATTACCAATGGAAGTTGCCGATCTTGAGGATGACGTTTTAGGATTAGAAACTAGAATTGCAAAAATCAAAGGCGAACTTGATGATCTTGAGGATTCAATCGTAACCCGTAAAAATACAATTAAAGATGCGCAAGCTGCCATCAAAAGATACGATACTCAATTAAAAGAAGTTAAAAACAACCGTGAATACGATGCTTTAACGAAAGAAATTGAGATTCAAGGTTTAGATATTCAGGTTTCTGAAAAGAAAATTAAAGAGCATGGTTTCGAAATCACTTCTAAAACTGAAATCTACGAAGCTGCTAAAGCCGAGTTAGATGGCAGAAAGAAAGATTTAGAAGTTAAAAAAGGCGAGCTTGATGTAATTACTGCTGAAACTGAAAAAGAAGAGCAAGATTTACAAAAGAAAGCTGATAAAGCCGAGCCTCAAATTGACGAGCGTTTATTGGTTGCCTACAAACGTTTACGCAAAAATGCTGTAAATGGTTTAGCCGTGGTAACAATCGATCGCGATTCTTGCTCAGGTTGTTTTAACCAGATTCCACCTCAACGTCAGTTAGATATCCGTCAACGTAAAAAAATTATCGTTTGTGAACACTGCGGCCGTATTTTGGTTGATGAAGCTTTAACTCACGAAGTGGCAGAAGCTTAATTCGCATCATAAAATTATTAGAACGTCCCGATTTAATCGGGACGTTCTTTGTTTAGACCTATTTTCTGGCGTTTACACAAAACAAGAGTTGCTATTTTGCGTTAAGGTTAGTATTATTAACTCAAGTTCGATTAATATTTTTTATTGGTCGTATCGTCCTGCTGAATTTATTTCAGCATCTTTCATGTAATAAAGGCCCTGAAATAAATTCAGGGTGACGATCGCCTTAATCTAAATTTCATTGAACCTGCGTTATTAGATTAATTTATAGCCTTATTATACTTCAGGTAAAATTTAGAACACAATTTAATGTTTAAAAGATTCCGTTTTTTTTCTGCGCTCTTTCTGTTGGCTTCACCCCTTACTTTATTTGCAAATTTCGATTTTAACAGCAACTGCTTAAATGCCTATAAAAGTATATTCGAACTTAAGTTAGGCAATGCAAGGGCTTATATCTCTACTGAAAAAAAGCAGCACCCCAATAATTCCATTATTCCGCTTTTAGAAAACTATGTAGATTATTTTACGGTTTTAACTTCTGAGAGCAAAGCTGATTTTGATCGCTTAAAAGGCAATAAATCTGCAAGGTTAGATCAGATAAGTGATGATGATAAAAGTTCGCCGTACTACCTGTATGCGCAGGCAGAAATTAATTTGCAGTGGGCGCTGATCCGCGGGCGTTTTGGTGAATATTTTAATGCTGCAATGGAGGTTAAAAAGGCTAACAGCCTTTTGCAGGAGAACAATAAGAAGTTCCCAAACTTTCACCTTAACCTTAAAGGTTTGGGTTTGATTAACGCGGTTTTGGGCAATCTTCCGGATGGGGCATTAAAAACGGCATTATCTACCTTTGGAGTCAAAGGAAACCTCCAGAATGGATTGAATATGTTCGAAAAACTGGCCGATAATCTACCGAAATCTTCCTACGAGCCTTTTTACGAAGAAGTGGTGTTTTATTATGCCTATGTATTAACAGATGTGGCGCATAGCCCACAGGCCTATGCAAAAACCATAAAATATACCGAACGGATTGCTGATACCAGTTTATTAAAAAGTTATTTGCAGAGTTATGTATGCATCAAAAACGGGCATAGTGAAGAAGCTATCGCCATTTTGGCCAAACGACCTGAAGGAGGGGTTTATCAACCTTTTCCCTATTTGGATTACCTGGAAGGCATTGCACATCTAAATAAACTAGATCTTAATTCAGGAACCTATTTTAACCGCTTTTTGCAGGCAACCAAGGGCGTAAATTTTGTGAAGGACGCTTACCTTCATTTGGGCTGGATCTCTCTTCTGAAGGGAGATAAAGCGGCTTACGCGGCGTTTGCAGCCAAGGCAGTTAAAAACGGATATACTTATATGGAAAAAGACAAACAGGCGAAAGCCGAAGCTGCTTCAGGAACGCCAACAATTGATCTGTTAAAAGCCCGGTTACTGTTTGATGGTGGTTATTTGAACAGGGCCTTACAGATTCTTGATGATAAGAAAGTAACGGATTACACCAACGATAAAGACAAAACAGAACTGAATTATCGTTTGGGTAGAATTTATGATGATTTAGGAAAAGACGATCAAGCATTAACAGCTTATCAGGAGACAATTAATGAAGGCAAAAACCTAAAATATTATTTTGCTGCCAACGCTGCAGTGCAGATGGGTAAGGTTTACGAAAGACAGAAAAATAATGCGAAAGCGAAAGAGGCTTTCAATACAGCCATTGCCATGAAAAATCATGAATTTGAAAGCAGTATTGAAAGCCAGGCCAGGGCTGGATTAAAACGGTTAGCGAATTAGAAGCGGTGTATAAATGCATTAATGTGCATCCCTGCTCCTACTGAAGCAAAAATAGCTACATCGCCAGGTTTAACTTTATAACCTTTAACTTCGCCTTTTAATACCAGGTCTAATAAGGTTGGTATGGTGGCAACTGAACTGTTTCCTAACCATGAAATCGTCATCGGGACTAAGTTTTCTGGCACTGTATCTTTGCCATAAAGCTTAAATAAACGCTTCATGATGGCCGTATCCATTTTCCCGTTGGCCTGGTGAACAAATACGATATTTACATCTTCAACACTTAAGCCTGCTTTATCAATAGCCTTTTTAATCACCTGAGGCACCTGAACTACCGCAAACTCGTACAGCTTACGCCCATTCATTTTTAAATAGAGGTTTCCATTGGTTTCATCAGGATGAGCGCTCTTGCCCATGGTTAATAAATTGCCATGGTTTACGGCATGCGTTTCTGTTTTATGTGCTAGTATTCCTCTTTTTTCTTCTGATTGTTCAGCCTCGAAAATTACAGCGCCTGCACCATCCGAAAAGATCATGCTATCACGGTCGTGCGGATCGATAATGCGGCTCAAGGTTTCTGCACCAATAACCATAACACGTTTCGCATCTCCGCTTTTAATATAATAATCTGCCTGTATTGCACCTTGAACCCATCCCGGACAACCAAAAATGATGTCGTAGGCAACACAGTCTGGATTTTGAATGCCTAACTGTTGTTTTACCTTTGAAGCTAAAGAAGGCAAAATATCTATGCGGTTGCTACCTAAAGGGATATCGCCAAAATTATGACAGAATATAATATAGTCTAGAGTTTCTTTATCAATTCCTGCATTTTCAATGGCTTTTTCTGCAGCCTTTGCACCAATATGATTGCTTAACTGCTCGGGGCAGGCGTAGCGTCTTTCTACGATTTCCGTTATCTCAGAGAATTTATCAATGATCTCCGAATTCTCTTTCTCCAATAGATTCCCATTCTCAAAAAACGTAGAATTTAGGAATTCACTACCAGAAATAATATTCTGTGGGATATAACTTCCAGTACCGGTTATTACCGTATTTATTGCTTTGCTCATAATTATAATACCGCATACTAAAACGGTATGTAGTATAAAAATATCAATTATATTCGAGAAACGAAAATAAATTAAATATTAGCAGCGCTTATTTTCAAGTACGAATTTTAATAATCCTGCTTTTCCGGTCACGTTTAGCTTCTGCGGCCTATTTACCTATTTTTTCATAAGTATAGTATATAAGTCGTGTACTAAATATACCCAGTAAAGGGTATATAAATCGTTTAGTTGATCGGTTATTTTTACAACAAATTAAACGAAATAAAATGAAAAGTTTCTTGACCATTGTTTTGCTCCTGTTTATGGTACAGGTGGTAAATGCACAATCACATGTTTCGAAGAGTGAATATGCCCGTTATAACTGCAGATTTGCACCTAAAGGCTGGAATAATGCTGAGGGAAAGCTGATGTGCCCTGCATGTGACAAAGAAAATGAGGATGCCCGCAAAAAGAAGATTGCGGATGATAAAGCTGCTTCCGCTGCACATAATTTAAAAAATGAAAAACTTAAAGCAGAAAATGCAATTGCCTTTAAAAAGAAACAGGCAGAATACGCAGCTAAGAATAAAGTAACTGAAGTGCATGTTAGCATGGGCAAAACACCTGTAACCGATAGTAAAAAACCAGAGCCACCTGTAAAGAAAGGACCAGTTAAATTGGGCAAAGATATACAGCTCTATGCTGGTTGGGGAATGGGAATGTTTACCCACAATGGCCGGACTAATTGTTTTTTAAACGAGAATAAAGATACTGTGCTAAAGAGTAACGATTATTTAGAGGCTTATGCTGTAATGGGCGAAAACAAAAATAATTTTCCAAAGAACATTGGAATCGTACTTTTAAAGGAAACCAATAAAATATCAAACGGAAGAGAACTAAATGTTGCCGATATAGTAGACATTAAAGGAAAAAGATATTTCAACGATAACACCATTAGTACCATTTTTCACCTGGCTGATGATTATTTTGTGGTATGTAAAAGCCCAACCCTTCCAGAATGGCGCTCTTATGGAAATAATTATACCGGTTACGAAAATGTTGAAATTTACAATCTCAAAACCAAGAAAAGTATAAAACTGGATAAAGATGCTGGCCGCTTTGTAAGCATATCCATTTATGTTGGTGGCAGAAAAATGCCTGGTGAACCTGATCTTATCCCCTTTCTTTCACGTGTATATATCAATTATGACGAAGATGTATATTGCCTTAATGCGAATAGGGAAATGGTGGTTAAGAAAATACTAAAAGCAGATAGGTAACAACGTCCAACAGTCAATCATTATTGGGCAATTTAAGTGTGCAGTACAGAAACTATGATTATGGCAGTAGCAAAGTAGTTGCTGCCATTTTTAGTTCTGAGCAGTATTTGTCAAAATTAATAAAGTCTTAACTAAAATCATCAATCAGAAACACAAAAAGCTCTTTAGGTCCGTGCGCACCTAAAACCAAAGTTTTTTCGATATCGGCAGTTCTGCTTGGGCCTGTAATGTTGCTGATCATTGATGGGATTTGATTGCCATATTTATTCTTCAATAACAGAAAAGCATCTTTAAGATCTAAAACCAACTGACTGGTTTTGGCGATCACGATGTGATGATGTGGAAAGATACTAAGCCTTCTTCCTGCAGCACCCTGGTTCGTTACCATTACACTTCCATTACGGGCAATTAAGGCTTCGCAAAGGGTAATGCCTACCTCGGCCTGTTCAAAATCTTTATCAGTTTGGTAAAAGGGAAATTCGTATTTGCTTAAAAACTGTTGAAGTTCTGGTTCCCAGCAGTATATTTTTCGCCATTTAAACTTGTCGGCCAACTGTAGCATGTTTTCAAAAAAATCGATCCCGTCTTCGCAGAAGATAAAGTTGCCAGATATAGCGGTGAGCTGTTCGGCAAATAATACCTCTAGCTCATCTGTATTTTTTTTATACAATTGACTTTCTTCTAAATTAGGATAAGGGTTTTCGCGCTTCTCTAATAGTGCTTTCCTTATCTTTTTTAGTATTTGTTCTTTCGCTGTCGTATTATCCTTCATTATAAAAAAAAGCTACCCTAATAATTAAACTAGGGTAGCAAATGTAATAATAGAAATTATTTATTTATGCTTCTACCGGAGTAATATGTCCGGGAGTTCCGCTTTCTCCTTGGTTTTCGAATAATCGTTTACCAAAAATCACTTCTAAATCGTCTTTAAATAAAACTTCTTTTTCGATCAGGATATCGGCCAATTGGATCAATTTATCTTTATTTTCTTCTAATAAACTAATTGCTCTTTGGTACTGGCCTTCAATTAATGCCGAAATTTCTTTGTCGATAGTTAAAGCGGTATCCTCTGAATATGGTTTAGAGAAATTATACTCATTCTGACCAGATGAATCATAATAAGTAATGTTTCCTAATTTATCGTTCAAACCATAAATGGTAACCATTGCTCTGGCTTGTTTGTTCACTTTCTCTAAATCGCTAAGTGCACCGGTAGAAATGGTATCGAACATCACTTTTTCAGCTGCCCTACCACCCATAGTTGCACACATTTCATCAAGCATTTGGTGAGGACGAACAATTAAGCGCTCTTCTGGTAAATACCAGGCCGCACCTAAGCTCTGTCCACGTGGAACAATGGTAACCTTAACTAAAGGCGCCGCATGTTCTAACAACCAGCTTACTGTGGCGTGACCAGCCTCGTGGATCGCAATAGCGCGTTTTTCGGCTGGTGTAATGATTTTGTTTTTCTTTTCTAAACCACCTACAATTCTATCAACTGCATCTAAGAAATCTTGTTTATCAACTGCCGATTTATTTTTACGGGCAGCAATTAATGCCGCTTCGTTACAAACATTTGCAATGTCTGCTCCTGAGAACCCAGGCGTTTGTTTTGCTAAAAATTCCGTATCAAGCTCTTCTGATTTTTTAAGTGGAGTGATGTGAACTTCGAAAATTTGTTTACGCTCGATAACATCCGGTAAATCAACATAAATCTGTCTGTCGAACCTACCCGCCCTTAATAAGGCCTTATCTAAAACATCAGCACGGTTAGTAGCGGCTAAAATAATAACATGTGTATTTGTGCCAAAACCATCCATTTCAACTAAAAGTTGATTTAAGGTGTTTTCTCGTTCATCATTTCCACCCATTACACCGTTTTTACCACGCGCACGACCAATAGCATCAATCTCATCAATAAAAATGATACATGGCGATTTATCTTTTGCTTGTTTAAATAAGTCGCGGACACGAGATGCACCTACCCCTACAAACATCTCCACAAAATCTGATCCTGACAGCGAGAAGAAAGGAACCTGAGCCTCGCCTGCAACAGCTTTGGCCAATAAGGTTTTACCGGTGCCTGGCGAACCTACAAGTAAAGCACCTTTAGGGATCTTTCCACCTAAATCGGTATATTTTTTAGGGTTTTTTAGGAAATCTACAATTTCCATTACCTCTGTTTTTGCTTCTTCTAAACCTGCAACATCGTTGAACGTAATGTTTACCTGGCTTTCTTTATCAAATAAAGTTGCTTTTGATTTTCCGATACTGAAAATCTGACCGCCACCGCCGGCACCTCCGCCCATTCTGCGCATCATAAAAATCCAGAAACCGATTAAAAGCAACACGGGTAAAATGATACTTAAGAACCAGCTTGCTAACGGATTGCTGCGACTGGTTTTTTCTGCCAATACCCTTGGTTGGTTAGCAGGAAGGTCTTTTTGCGAATCGGCAAGTTGTTTATCAAGGCCATCCATTGTGCCGGCATTGAAATATACAACAGGGCTAGCGGTGTTATTTACACTAAAGGTACTATTGCTTTTATAGGCATCGTATAGTTTCTTTTTTTCTAAACTATCTTTTTTGATGTAAACCTCTACACGAACCAAATCGTCTGATTTATAGGCAACAACTTTTTGCACGTCGCCTTTAAGTAACATCTGTTGTTCAAACTTTTGGTAGGTAACTTCTTTACCGCCATCGGTAGTAAATAAAAACTGTGCTGCTATAATCGCAATGATAATGGCTGCATAAACCCAGAAAATATTAAATTTTGATCCTTTTTGTGGTTTTTTAGGAATATTTGGAATTCTTTTTCCTTGTTTTTCGTTGGTATTTTGATTGTCGTTCATTTGTCTTTGTCAAAATGGTTCTATAGGTTATGCGCTTTGATAATTTGTGCTTTCTGCATCCCCCCAAAGTTCTTCTATGCCATAAAAGTGGCGCTTTTCGGTTTTAAAAATGTGCACAACCACATCGAAATAATCAAGAATAATCCAATCTGCTGATTCAAAACCTTCTTTATGTCTTGGATCGGTCTGAGTGGCTTTGTATATTTCTTTTTCTACACTATCAGCAATAGCTTTTACCTGAGTACTGGAGTTGGCGCTCGCAATAATAAAGTAATCAGCCACTGAGGTATGAATATTTCTAAGATCTAACCGCACTATATCTTCTCCTTTTTTCTCCTGTATGCCGTGAACGGCTAACTCAGAAAGGTATGTAGAAAGGGCTACTATTTTCTTTTTTACCATTAAAATGCTTTAATTTTGGAATTACAATATTATAAATTCAACACTTGCAAAATAACACTTTTTCGACACTATTTGTTGGTCAAAATTTAATCAAATTAAAAGAAGTTGATTCTACTAATAACTTTTTAAAAGATTTGGTGTCAAAATCCGAGCCATTAGCCGAAGGGACTGTAATTATGGCAGATAATCAGTTTGCCGGAAGAGGACAGCAGGAAAGCGTTTGGGAAACGCAGGCAGGGAAAAATATAAGTACAAGCATTTATTTAAAACCTTCTTTTTTGCCACTTAATAAACAGTTTTATTTAAATATGGCCGTTAGTTTAGCCGTTAGTGATGCTTTATCTTGCTTTGTACCAGAAGGGGTAAAAGTAAAATGGCCTAATGATATGTATTACCAAAATAAGAAATTAGGCGGAATATTAATCGAAAATACACTGACAGGCAATTCTATTAAATCATCAGTAATTGGCATTGGTTTAAATATTAATCAATCCGAATTTTCGGATAGTATTAGCCAACGTGCTACTTCAGTCATTCAAATTTTACAAAGAGATGTGTTTTTAATGGATATTATGGATAAATTATTCATATTTATGGAAAAATACTACTTAATTTTGAGGACTGGAAAATATAGTATTTTACAAAATGATTACCTTTCAAGGCTTTACAACTTTAACATTCCAGCGTTGTATATGCAAAATGGAGCGGTTTTTGAAGGTACTATAACAGGAGTTGAAGATGATGGTAGGCTAACGGTTGATACAAAGAATGGCTTAAAAGTCTTTAATTTTAAAGAAATTGAATTTACACACACAAAATAAACACATAATGAAAAAAATCACACTAGTGCTTTCGATGGTACTTTTTACCATCGCCGGTGCATTTGCCCAAATCGAAAAACCGGTTACCTGGGCTTATTATGCAGAGAAAATTAGCAAAGATGAAGCAATTGTATATTTAAAGGCGACAATCGAGGATAGATGGCATATCTATTCGCAAAATGTGAAAGACGGTGGCCCGGTAAAAACTACATTTACTTTTGCACCTTCCAAAGATTTTAGCCTTGTTGGCAAAACAATCGAGCCAAAAGCAATTGTTAAATACGAAAGCACTTTTAAAATGAACGTAAGTTATTTCGAAAAAGCGGTAATTTTTACGCAAAAAGTAAAATTAAATAAAGGTATAACAGCTGTTAAAGGCAAGGTAGAGTTTATGGTTTGTAACGATAAACAGTGTCTTCCACCAGAAGAGGTAGAGTTTAGTATTCCAGTTAAAGATAAGAAAAAGCAATAATGATTTGAAAGCTCTCGATTCGAGAGCTTTCTTTTTTAACTAATGATTGTGTAAAACTTGTCCCTATTTTGATATAAAGCCATCATTTTGGAACGCATTAGACTAACACTAATATAAAGTCTTCAATAGTAATCATGCATATATTGAAGGACTATCCAAATGGAATAAAACACATACCGAAGCCTCCGCCAGGGCAATTTGCGTCTGATACCCAGCCACATGTGCCTGGATTTTCAGCTGTTCCACAGTGACTACCAATAGCGAGGCACTGTGAAGAGCAAGCGTCATCACTTCCTCCACTACCTACCCCACCCATTACTTTTTTCAATTGTGCTCTAGTTAGCACTTCGCCTTTCTGAAAGGCTGGTGATGTTAAAGTTAACTTTTTCATTGTTATTTTTTAAGATTTAAACTGTTATAAAGGTAAACAGACAGAGATAAATCAGCTATTTTTATGAGAATAGCTTTATGCTAAACATGAATCAATTTATTATTAATTGGAATAAATTTATTCCAATTAATAAACAAAAACAGATTAATTTTAAGTCATGAGTTTAAAATCAGAAAATCTGCGCAATGCTTTTAAAAACGAGCAAATTCTAACCCGAAACGAGTTAAAATTTATATCTGGTGAAGATATTCGCAAGTATAGAGACGAGAAGTGTTATACCCAAGCTTATGTCGCAAATGAACTAGGTATTGGGCAAAGTGCTTATCAAAAAATAGAGGCTGGCGAGGTTAAAATTTCTATCGAACGTTTAATTAAAATAGCTAACATTTTAGATAAACCCATTGAGGTTTTTATTAATGATGGAGATAAAAGTAAAAAACTGGATAATAATGATGTAAATGCAGATAAGATAACTATTTCGGCAAGAGAATTTGATTTAATGAATAAGATAATTCTTCAGCAAGAAAGACACATTATTGAATTAGAGGAGAAATTAAGAAATATAGCAGTTGAAAAGTAAACAAAATATATAAAGTCAAGCAAAAGAAACAGTTCCGAATTTTCGGGAGTGTTTCTTTTTAAAGTAAAATCTACGTGGTGTGGTGGTTTAAAAAAAATCGTTTCTAAAATTATTCTTAATTTCACGGTTTCAAAAAATACACACACAAAACACACAAATGAAAAAGGTTTTATTATTGTTGTTAATGGCTACAATGTTTATCACATTGCCAGCTGTTAAGAGTTATGCTATTGTAACACAAGATACCACAGCAACTGCTCCTCCCGATGATATTGTTTTTACCGAAGTAGGTTCTGCACAGGATAGTGCAGCCAATAGCCAGGTAAAAACGGGAAAAGATACCCTAAAAAAGGATACAGACAAAGTAGAAAAAGCTGCGGTAGCTGGTAAGGATGCCCCGAAACAATCGCTTTGGGTAACCCTTGGTTTAGGCCTTTTGGCCGGTATTGCCGCTTTTTTTCTTCCATGTATTTTTCCCATGGTTCCGCTTACTGTTGGTTTTTTTACCAAAAGAGCCGAAAGCAGAGCAAAAGGAATCAGAAGTGCCATTATTTACGGCTTATCGATCATTGTAATTTATGTTGGTTTAGGCGTAATTATTACCTTGATCTGGGGCGCCAGTGCATTAAATGAAATATCTACCGATGGATTTTTTAATATTTTCATCTTTCTTATATTGATTGTTTTTGGCGTATCATTTTTAGGAGCTTTCGAAATTACCTTACCAAGTTCCTTTGTAAATAAACTTGACGCAAAATCGGATGCTAAAGGTTTAAGCGGGATCTTTTTCATGGCAGCAACCTTAGCGGTTGTTTCCTTCTCTTGCACGGGTCCACTGATCGGAACCTCTTTAGTCGCCATTAATACCGATTTGCTAACACCTGTTGTGGTAATGTTTGGTTTCTCATTATCGCTAGCGGTAATTTTTACCATGTTTGCCATTTTCCCTAGTTTAATGACGGGATTGCCAAAATCTGGCGGATGGTTAAACTCAATTAAAGTTTTTCTTGGCTTTTTAGAGCTGGGCTTATCTTTAAAATTCCTTTCAACAGCCGATTTGGCATATCACTGGGGAATATTAGACCGTGAGATTTTCCTGGCAATCTGGATTGTACTTGCCTTCATCCTGGGCGTTTATTTACTAGGAAAAATTAAGTTCTCTCACGACAGTGACCTTCCCTATGTTTCTGTGACGAGATTATTTATTGCAACAGCAACTTTCGTATTTGCATTATATTTAGTGCCAGGACTATTCGGAGCACCTTTAAAAGGGGTAAGCGCATTGGTGCCTCCTTTGTCAACCCAGGATTTTGTAATCGGACAAGATAATGGTGGTGGCGCCAGTCAAGCCAATACTCCTAGCCACCCAAAGCGGAAATATTCAGAATTCCTGCACATTCCGCACAATATTGATGGGTTCTTCGATTACCAGGAAGCACTTGCTTATGCTAAAGAGGTGAAAAAACCGTTATTCCTTGATTTTACAGGCCATGGCTGTGTAAATTGTAGAGAAATGGAAGCCAGGGTTTGGTCTGACCCGAGAGTGCTTAAAAAATTGAAAGAAGACTATATTGTTGTGTCGCTTTATACGGATGATAAAACTGATTTACCAGTTGCTGAACAATTTGATTCTAAAATTTTAGGCACAAAAGTGAATACGGTCGGTAAAAAATTTAAACATTTGCAGGCCGAAAGATTTAATACCATTTCGCAACCATATTATGTACTTTTGGGTACTGATGAAAAAGAATTAGTTTCGCCTCCTATCGGAGTAGAATTTAATATAGATAAATATTTGCAATATCTGGACAATGGATTATCAGAATTTGCTAAGAAACAAACAAATGAATAAGATTAAGAATATTGGTGTTTTAACCTCTGGCGGAGATTCGCCAGGCATGAATGCCGCAATCAGGGCCGTAGTAAGAGCCTCAATTTATTATGATATCGAAGTAACCGGGTTTATCCGTGGGTACGAAGGGCTGATCAACAATGATTTTATCCCTATGGACCGCAAATCTGTAGCGAATATTATTCAGCGCGGAGGAACCATTTTAAAAACCGCACGCAGCGAAGCTTTCAAAACCGTTGAGGGCAGAAAAACAGCTTACGAAAATCTAAAAGCCAATGGAATTGATGCCTTGGTTGTAATTGGTGGTGATGGAACATTTACAGGCGCAAATATTTTTTCAAAAGAATTCGATTTCCCAATTGTTGGTTTGCCTGGCACTATTGATAACGATTTAGCGGGAACAGATTTTACCATTGGTTACGACTCTGCCATTAATACTGTTATCGACGCGGTGGATAGGATCAGAGATACGGCCGAATCGCACGATAGGCTTTTTATAGTGGAGGTAATGGGCCGCGACTCTGGGTTAATTGCTTTAAGAAGTGGAATTGGTGTGGGTGCCGAAGCCATTATGATTCCGGAAGCAAACATGAATGCAAACGACATTTTGCATAAACTGGAGCATAGCCGTAAAGATAAAGCCTCGAAAATTATTATCGTTGCCGAAGGTGACGATACCGGTGGCGCATTTAAGGTTGGCGAAATTCTGCAGGAAAAATACCCGCATTACGATACTAAAGTTTCAGTTTTAGGGCACATTCAGCGTGGTGGAAAACCGACCTGTATGGATCGTGTGCTGGCCAGTAGATTAGGTGTTGCTGCTGTAGAAGGTTTAATTAATGGCGAAAGCGGTGTGATGGCTGGCCAGATTAACCGTGAAATTGTTTTTACGCCCTTTGATCATGCCATTAAACACATTAATGCTGAAAAAGTGAGTTCTAAATGGCTTAAATTAATCGATATACTTTCGTTTTAATCAAAAACAGGATATAAAAAGAAAAGTCTTTCCCGCACCGGAAAGACTTTCTTGTTTTTGCTTAGTTTTCGCAATAAGCAATTTCTTAATCTTCTAAAATAACAGCAGTACCATTGGCACTCACCATTAACATGCTGCCCCCGCTGCCTACAGTTTCATAATCTAAATCTACACCAACAATTGCGTTTGCACCTAATGCGGCTGCGTATTGTTGCATTTCATTAACTGCTGTATCTTTTCCCTCTCTTAAAACGCGTTCGTAAGAACTCGATCTGCCCCCTACTATATCTGTTATGCCAGCAAATAAATCTTTAAAAATATTTGCACCAATAATGGTTTCTCCGGTAACAAGACCTATATATTTTACAATTTTTCTGCCCTCAACTGAAGGCGTTGTGGTTACTAACATAGTTTCAGTTTTAATAATTAGAACAAATTTTTTTAGAAATGTTACATTTTTTTAGAAAAGCCCATTTTAGATTTTCTAAAAAGGGCTTTTACTCCCAAAACCAAAAAAAGATGAGGCTCCGAAAATAAATTTATGTAATCGCTAATGCTTTTGCATCACTATTTAAAATTACCATTATGAGACCATCTAAAATCTTACTCACCCTTCCCCTATTATTGGCCATGTTTTTTGTTCAGGCGCAAATGCCAGTCTTAAAAGTACAGCAGGCCGAAACCAATGAGCAAAAAGAGGCAGTTAAACTTAAAAAGTTAAATATTGATGTGCAGATTACGGGAAATGTGGCCACAACGGTAATGACAATGACCTTCCACAATAACAGTAACCGCATTTTAGAAGGCGAACTAACATTCCCTATGCCTGAAGGGGTAAGCATTAGCCGTTATGCTTTAGATATAAACGGAAAGATGCGCGAAGCCGTTCCAGTAGAAAAAGCAAAAGCAACGGAGGTTTTCGAAAGTATTGAGCGCCGTAGGATAGATCCGGGATTGTTGGAAAAAGTTGAAGGAAATAATTTCCGTACCAGGATTTATCCCCTACCTGCAAATGGCAGCAGAACCATAATTGTAGGTTATGAAGAAGAGTTAAGTTTTAATAATAAGAATGTTTTAAAGTATCATTTGCCATTAGATTATAACCAGGCCATTGAAAAATTTTCGTTAAAAACTACCGTTTTCGAAAGCATCATAAAACCAGAACTTGGTGAACAGCCAGACGGCAGTTTTGATTTAAAAGCCAATGGAAATACCTATGTTGGACAGATCGATAAAACCAACTATCAGCCTAAAAACGGTTTGACTATTAATCTTCCAAAACGAAATGATCTGACTGAAGTGCAAATGCAAAAAGCATCAACAGGTTATTATTTTCTGGTTAATGTTTTTCCTAAAACTGAAAGCCGTCAAAAGCAATGGGCGAACCAAATTGGTTTAATCTGGGATACATCTTTAAGTGGTCTGCAGCGCAATAACGAGAAGGAAATAGAACTGTTGGATTTAATCATCAGGCAAAAACAAAATTTAACCATACAGTTGGGCTTAGTTAATAATGGTTTTAAAAACGCAGGAACTTTTGTCATCTCAAATGGTAACTGGACACAGTTAAAAGATAAACTGAAGAATCTGGTGTATGATGGGGGAACAAATTTCAGCGCCATAAACACTAAAAGCCTGCAGGCCGACGAATATATTTTATTTACTGATGGACTTTCGACATTCGGAAAAAATACGGTCAGCTTAAATAAACCGGTTCATTGTATCAACACAGCGTTTAAAGCTGATTATAGCACCTTGAAATTTATCAGTATGAAAACTGGCGGACAATTTGTAAACCTCAATTCCACTTCGGTTGCCGAGGCTTTTAAACAATTGAACCAGCACAACCTTCAGTTTTTAGGGATTAAAAATGGAACAGATGTAAGGCAGACTTATCCTTCAATGAAAGTAAATGTAAACGGACATTTCTCTTTAGCCGGTATTATGAATGCGTTTAATACGGAATTTACGTTGCAGTTTGGTTTTGGAAATACTGTTATTTCAGAACAAATTGTTCGGTTAAATGCTACGGAGCATACTTTGAGCAGCATTGATGTTAGCCGTGTTTGGGCACAGAAGAAAATTGCTGAAATGGACATTCAGTATGAAGATAATAAGGATGATATTAGTGTTTTGAGCAAACAGTTTGGCATTGTTACCCGTAATACCAGCCTCATCGTGTTAGAAAATCTTGATGATTACCTGCGTTATGATATTGTACCTCCTGTTGAATTGCAACAGGCCTACAATGCGGTTTTAAAGCAGCGCAGAACTGCAATTCTGGAACGTAAGCAGGATTTAATCAATGCTGCGATAGCCATGACCAAAGAACTGAAAACCTGGTGGAATACCGATTTCTACTATAAAGAACCAGGGAAAAAGAAAGAGAGATATCCTGATCCAGGGCAAAGGGATGTACATGGAGATCCTGCAGGTAATATTGCAATTTCTGATCCAGTTGGGGAAGGAAGAAGAAGCGCACTTGTTGCTGAGCAAATACGCGAGAGAAGAAGAGCAGAATCGGCAAGTCAGATGAGAATGCCCGCTGCGGCTGCGAAGCAGGAATTGGCCGCTAGCGAAAACAACGCCCTTAATGAAGTTGTGGTCGTGGGATACGGTACTCAGCGAAAATCATCCGTTATAGGCTCAGCAGTAACCATTAGTGGAAAAGTTTTACAACGAGGTTCATCAAATGAAATAATGAGTCCGTCGCAGGGAAAATTAGCGGGGCTTAATGTTACACGATCCACAGGAACGGTAGAAACCCAGCCCGCCATCGTTATCCCCGAATTTAAAAGTGATAAAGATTATATGAAAAACCTGGTTGGAAAACCAGACAGTGCTTATCAGGCTTATTTGAAAATGCGCTCGAAATACGTTTCAACACCAATGTTTTATTTTGATGTGGCCAATTGGTTTTATCAGCAGAAAGATAGTGTTAAGGCACTCACCATTTTAAGTAATATTGCCGATCTGGACCTCGAAAATGCCGATTTATATAAAACATTGGCCTATAAATTAAAGCAGACCGGAAATTATAAAGATGAACTTTTTATTACGCAGAAGGTTTTGCAATGGAGGCCTATGGATGCGCAGAGTTACCGCGATTATGCTTTGGCACTAGCAGATAACGGGCAATACCAGGCTGCACTTGATCATTTATATAAGGTACTCACCCAAAGTTATAATAGTCAGATTGCCGATCGAGATCAAGGAATCGAGGAGATTGTGATATCCGAAATCAATAACCTGATTGCAAAACATAACAATAGCTTAAGTACCAAAGGGATTGATAAAAGGTTAATCCAGCCTTTGCCAGTAGATGTGCGCGTGGTGCTCAACTGGAATAAAAATGATACGGATATCGATCTGTGGCTAACCGACCCAACTGGTGAAAAAGGGTTTTATGGAAATTCAAGAACAAAAATAGGCGGCAGGATCAGCAACGATTTTACTTCAGGTTATGGTCCCGAACAATTTATGATTAAAAAAGCAATAAAGGGAAAATATAAAATCGAAGTCAATTATTACGGAGATCGGCAGATTAACATTAGCGGACCAACAACCGTAACTGCCGAGATTTATACCCGATATGCCACAGGTAAACAACAAAGAAAAGTAATTGTATTGCCTATGGCGGCTGGAAGTAGTGGCGGAAACCTGGTAGGCGAATTTAATTTTTAGGATTATATTGATTAATTGCATTCATGGGCGTCGACTTAAGTCGACCCCTATGAATAATATTATAGCAACAAATCAGCTACTTCTTCCCATGTATCTACGCGCTCATATTCTGTTAGAAGCAAATTATGTGGCGATGTAAATAATAAAGGGCGGCCAGCAAAATTGACAAAGTTTTTAGTGCGGTCGTCGATTATAATATCAACATTCACAATTTTATTTCCGCAGAACATAATGTGCTGCCAATCGATGAAAGGAAAATGTTCGGCCATCCAGTCGTACTTATCAACTAATGAATTTCGGAACTCCATCGCCGCCGAAACAATATAAACATCATATTTCTCCTGTAAGGCCTTAATTACGCGTTGACTATCTTCGATAACTTCAAGATCTCGGAAAAAACCAGGTTCATTGATGTATTCGAACCATTTCTGGTTAATCTCTTGCGGGACATGGTGATAGATTTCGTTTCCGGCATCAATTTTTAAATCTAAAGGAATGTTAAAATCCCGGTTATATAGTTTAATAAATTTTCCAAGGGCATCGGCAATTACCTCGTCCATATCAATCGCAATTCTTTCCATTTGTACCTGCAAATATTTCGGCGCAAATATCCTGAAAACAAAGAAATTAAACTATGTTTTTAATTTACAGTATTTTAGTTATCTTTGCAGCCCCGCAGCATGAAGCTCCGGGAACTATGTTGAATACATAAATACAAAAAGAAATGGCAACTAAAATCAGATTGCAAAGATTCGGTAAAAAAGGAAAACCTTTTTTCCACGTTGTGGTAGCAGATTCTCGCTCTCCACGTGATGGTAAATTTATTGAGCGTTTAGGTTCTTACAACCCAAACACCAATCCTGCAACCATCGAAATTAACTTCGAAAAAACTTTAGCGTGGGTAAACAGTGGTGCACAACCAACTGATACTGCTCGTGCTATCCTTTCTTACAAAGGTGTTTTGTACAAAAAACACTTAGAAGGTGGTGTTAAAAAAGGAGCTTTAACTCAAGAACAGGCAGATGAAAAATTTGCAGCTTGGTTAGATGCTAAAGCAGGTAAAATTTCTGGTAAATCAGAAGGTTTAGCTACTTCTAAAGCGGATGCGCGTAAAGCGGCATTAGCAGCAGAAGCTAAGAAAAAAGAAGATAAAGCAGCAGCTATCGCAGCTAAAAATGCACCAGTTGCAGAAGAAGTTGTTGAAGAAGAGGTTACTGAAGAAGCACCAGCTGTTGAAGCTGAAGCAACTGAAGAGGCTCCTGCAGCAGAAGCTACTAAAGAAGAAGGAGCAGAATAATTTTAATTATTTTGTCTCATAAAATAGCGTTCCGGATATTCGGAACGCTATTTTTTTAACTAAAAATGTCATCCTGAGGCACGAAGGATCTGTCTCATCATTAGCAGATCCTTCGTGCCTCAGGATGACAAATACAATTATATGAAACACGAAGAAGCATTTTATATTGGTTACGTTACCAAAACGAGGGGTTTAAAGGGAGAAGTTCAGGTATTTTTCGAATTTGATGAATACGAACAACTCGAATTTGATGTGGTATTTGCCGATATGAATGGAAAGCTTGTTCCATATTTCGTGGCTTCGGCAAAACTACAGGCCAATAAAACCGGCTATTTTAACTTTGATGATGCAGATCATATTGATAAAGTGCAGCCGCTATTAAAAAAGAAGCTATACCTGCCCCTATCACAAATGCCCGAACGCGAAGAAGGAGAATTTTTCTATACCGATTTTAAAGGCTATTTAGCAATAGATGAAACCTTGGGCGAATTGGGCGAAATTTTGGAAGTAAACGAATATCCGCAGCAATTTGTGGCTACAGTGATGTATAAAGAAACCGAAATCCTGTTCCCGCTAAATGAAGATTTTATTGTAGAATACGATGAGGATGAAAAAACATTAACCCTCGATTTACCTGAAGGTTTGCTGGATGTTTATCTGGGAGGTTAAAATAATCAAAAATATTTTCTTGTTTTTGCTATTGCTAAGTGTGTTTTTGTAAAAAAAACAATCTTTTAGTAAAAAATACTTGACATTAATATCAAAAATACTTAATTCAGGTTTCCAGGCGGACAATCAGTACGATTGAATCAGGAAAGTATGTCCCATCAACAGTATTGGCCTTAAAAATGGCGAAGGTTTTTGATAAACCGGTTGAGGAAATATTCGATTTAGAAGAAGGAGACTAATGATTCGCCTTCAAAAATTCTACTTCGGACTAAAGACTTCGGACTAAAGGCTTACCTTTGCACCATGCGTTTCGATATTATAACAGTTTTGCCCGCTTTATTAGAAAGTCCGTTTGCTCATTCTATTTTGCAACGTGCGCAAAAAAAAGGCATAGCCGAAATTGTTGTGCATAACCTGAGGGATTATGCAACCAACAAACAAAAAAGTGTTGACGATTACCAATATGGCGGCGGGAGCGGTATGGTAATGAGTATTGAGCCTTTTGCGGCCTGTATCGAAAAACTTCAGGCAGAAAGAGCATACGATGAGGTTATTTTCATGAGCCCCGATGGTGTTACTTTAAACCAGAGCACGGCCAACGAATTATCTATTAAAAGGAATATCATTATTTTGTGTGGCCACTACAAAGGCATAGATCAGCGTATACGGGATATCTTTGTTACGAGGGAGATATCGGTTGGTGATTATGTTTTAAGCGGTGGGGAGCTTCCTGCTGCAATTGTGGTAGATGCTGTTGTGCGTTTAATCCCTGGTGTTTTAAATGATGAAACTTCTGCCCTGTCTGATAGTTTTCAGGGAGAACTGCTTGATGCTCCTGTTTATACCCGCCCGGCAGATTGGCGTGGACATAAAGTGCCCGATGTTTTATTAAGTGGTCATGAAGCTAAGGTGAACGAATGGAGGCATGAACAAGCATTGGAGCGGACTAAAACCCGCCGTCCTGATCTTTTAGAGTAAAATTTCCTTGTAAATTATAAAGGTAAATTCTATTTTAGGAGAAACGCTTCTAGTTCCCGATAATATGCCCAAACAGATCGTTATTTGTGATGACCATTTACTTTTTTTAAACGGCATTTCTGAATTGCTTAAAAATACCGGGAACAACTATGGAATTTTTAAATTTAGCGATGCGCATTCTTGCAGAAACCATTTAATGCAAAACGTTGCTGATGTTTTCATCTGTGATTTAAATATTAACCACTTTGATGGGTTTGTATTGATCGAAGAACTCAAATCTCAATTAAAAAACACCAAAATAATTGTTCTCACTGCTTATTACGAAGATTTTCTGATTCAAAAAGCAAAGAAACTAGGTGTGAATGCTTTCCTGAAAAAGGAAACACCTGCCGAAGAGCTTATCAGTATTATCGAATCAAATAAAAACACAGCGTTTTATACCAATAAGAGTTATAAAAAAGGCGAGAGTGTGTATAGCGCCATTGATGGTTCAATTGTCAATAAATTCCGGATATCTAGACAGGAAAAAGAGATCATTAAATTAATCATCAAAGGATTAACCAGTAAGGAAATCGCTGAAGCACTCTTTATCAGCATCACAACCGTAACTACCCATCGGAAGAACATCCACCGAAAGCTGGAAATCAATAATAGCAGTTCGCTCATTAAATTTGCTCATGAGAATAATCTATTTGATTAGCTTTCTGCTATTCCCGCTACTCTCCTGGCCACAAAGCACAAACAAATCAATATCGGTAGTATCCGGCTATGCTGTAGATCAAAACTCATCGTGGACGAGCGGGATACTCCAACAACAAAAATTTCAGCCGTTTAAGCAGAATAGCAAGGTTAATATCGGCTACAACAAAGATGCGGCGGTATGGTGCAGATTTATTGTAAAAAATATAAACACTTCACAAAGTGCTAAAACATGGTTGTGTTTTAACAACAACCATATCGATAGCCTTAGCCTTTATGAAGATAGATTAATTAAAACCATTGGCGATAGAACTGTCGGTCGGAGCCCATTTATTGAAACCCTGGCATTTGAGCTTAATCTGCAGCCAGGTGAAGAAAAATTACTTTGGGTACGGGTTAAAAAAGAGACTTCCTTTTTAGATTTTTCTTATAGTTTGGAAGATCAAGCTTATTTAGAAAGCAAATCATCTCAAAAAACAGCATTGACATCTTTTTTTATCGGTATGGTATTTTTGCTGCTCATGATCAATGGGATATTGTTTTTCATGACTAAAAACAAGTTATACGGATATTACATTGGCTATTCTATACTAACCGCGTTTTACACGGCAATTACAACCAATTTCGCCAAGCACGTTTTATTTCCCGAGTTTAGGTTTTTTAGCGAGGGCCGGGTTTACACTGGAGCACTTTGGTATATTGCCCTGAGTATTTTTCTTGGATATTTTTTAAAGTTAAAAGAAAACCAGCCCGTTAAGCATAAGTTAATCATAGTGCTTGGTGGCATAAACTTTTTGTTGATTTTAATCTCTATTTCCTTATTGGTGTTTTATAAGGGTTTTGAATTTCGTTACTTTTTTGTGTTGGGCTACATCATATTCCTGGCTTCTATCGTCGTACTTTTCTGGGCGGCATTAACGCATCTAAAAATTGAAAAAACCCAGGCTATTTATGCGCTTCTTGCCTTTGCTCCGCAGTTTGTATGGGGCGCTTGCTTAATTTTAAAGACCTTTGAAATTATTCCAAAATCACTGGGCGATAATTGGATGTTGTTTATCGGTCTTTATGAAGTGTTTTTGTTCGGCTACGTTTTATCAAGAAATTACATCGATATTTTTTTGAAGAACAACGAGCTGATGCAACAGGTTATTTTCGAAAAAGAAAGCTCATTGAGGGCCATTAGTGAGGTTCAGCTACGTGAGCGGAGAAACATCGCTAACATTATTCACGATAATGTAGGGAGCAAGATTGCCCATATTATTCATCTTTTTGACATGAAGAATGCCGAGCTTGCCAGGCAAACAATAAACGAACTGGCCGAAGATATCAGAGAAATATCTCATAAAATACTGCCGAAAGCACTTGATGAAGGTGCTTTGATATCTAGTTTACAAAGCCAGATCTCAAGCCTGAACGCCGGTTTAACGGATGCAAAAATTGAACTTTTCTGTTATGATTTTCCTGATAAAATTGATGAAAAATGGATTTACGATTTATATCTTATCGCACTGGAAGTTATAAATAATGCCATTAAACATGGGGGCGCTGAGTTAATCACCATTGAACTTTATAAATATCCCAAAAATTACCATTTTCAATTTACAGATGATGGGCTCGGCTTCGATCTGCAGAAAACAAGCAAGGGCTTTGGGCTAGAAAATATCGAAAAGAGAGTAAATTACTACAAAGGTAATTTCGAAATCAGTAGTGTTAAAAACGGAGGCGCTATTATTCAGATTAATATCCCGTCCAATTGTTAGTCTGCAGCTGTTTTCGTATATTCTGTATCCGTTAGCCATGCTTTTTGCAAAAGTTTCAGTTATGGGGAGTATTTATTTAAAAGAAACGAGGGTGACCGATGAGGGGGTGAAATTGATCAGCAATGTTAAGCAGCTTAAGCATTTAACACTGATGAAGCATGAAGATATTACCAAAGCGTGTTTGCCTTATCTGAACAACCTGACCGATCTGGAATACCTCGATATCTGGAGGACGAAAATCCGCTTAGAAGATATAACGGTTTTAAAAGATTTAAAAAACCTTAAAGAACTGCATATATCGCCTCACGACGAAGGGGTGGAAGAAAGCCGGGATGCGATTTAGAAAAGATAATAAAAGCGGAAGAAACCTTGCCTAATTGTATTATTCACACTTGATATCACCAATAGGTAAATATTTTACCTCAGGATATTAAACACTAAATTTCGCCATATATTAGGGAATAAGTGCTCTCCTGATCTTTTGGAATAGAAGCATTTAACGCAATCGAATGTGGAATTCATAAAGAATGTGGAAAAAATTAAAATAGGTTTTTTTTTCTCAAAAAAAATCCCTAATATTGCAATCCGATTTTCACGGGATGAAATATCGATTTAATAGCTTAAAATCATGGATTTAGTAAAATTTGTTGAAGAGCAGGCCATCGCGAAAAAAGATTTTCCTGCGTTCAAGTCTGGCGATACAGTGAGCGTACACTATAAAATTCGCGAAGGTAATAAGGAACGTATCCAAATTTACCAAGGTGTTGTAATACAACGTAACAGTGCTGGTGCTAACGAAACTTTCACAGTTCGTAAAATGAGCAACGGTGTTGGTGTTGAGCGTATTTTCCCTTTTAGTTCTCCAAACATTGAGAAAGTAGAAGTGAATAGCTATGGTAAAGTTCGTAGAGCGAAATTGTTCTATTTACGTGCTTTAACTGGTAAAGCTGCTCGTATCAAATCTTTGAGAAAATAATACTCCTTATTATAAGATATAGCCTTCACGATTAATTTCGTGGAGGTTTTTTTGTTTGTACCTTTGTTAAATGTTAGATTCTGCTTTTTTCGACCAAGTTTTTTGGGGCAATACCGTAAAAGCCTATTTCCTTTTCGGAGGTATACTTTTTTTAGGCTTAGTTTTTAAGAACATTGTTTCTAAGCTGTTAAGCAGGTTGCTGTTTAAACTTTTCAGAAACTTTTCAAATCAATCGCATAACGATGCTTTTGTTGCTTTATTGGTAAAACCCATTGAGGTTTTTATCCTTTTAACCACACTTTACCTTTCCATCAACCAGTTAAAACACCCGCTGGAGGTAGCCGTATTCCATTACAGCAAATTAATAGGTAAAGTTAAAGAATTAATACCTGTAACAATTGGCGATTGTATTGACCGGATATTTTTGTTTGGGATCATCCTGTCGATTTTTTGGATTATTTTAAGGATAATCGACTTCATTAGTCACGTTTTGCTCTATAAAGCTTCGCTTACCGACAATAAGGCCGACGATCAACTGGTTCCTTTCTTAAAGGAGCTTTTTAAAACCATTGTAATCTTTATTGGTTTTTTCACCCTTTTGGGTTTTGTTTTCGAGGTTAATGTGTTAACACTGATTACCGGATTAGGTATCGGTGGTATCGCCATTGCTTTGGCCGCTAAAGAGAGCTTAGAGAACCTAATAGGCTCATTCACCATTTTTTTAGATAAACCTTTTACTGTTGGCGACCTGGTAAAGGTTGACGGTGTAGAAGGAACGGTAGAAAAGGTTGGTTTCAGGAGTACCAGGATCAGAACTTCTGAGAAAACGATGGCTACCATACCCAATAGAGGAATGATTGATGGGGTTTTAGAAAATCTCTCGCTGAGGAATTCGCGGAAAGTATCCTTTATTATTGGGCTTACTTACGAAACCAATTCGGCATCGCTCAGAAAAATCATTAGCGAAATAGAAAGTGATATCAACGATCATCAGGGTACAAGTGATGATGGCAATGCTTCTTTTAAAAGCTTTGGCGATTCGGGTTTGAATGTTGAAGTTAACTATTTTGTAACTGTACTGGATTATGCCGAATTCCTTAAAATAAGACAGGAAATCAATCTCCAAATTATGGATATTGTTATCCGTAATAAATCGGATTTTGCCTACCCTACACAACGCTTAATCAGCGATAGGCCAGCTCCGGTAGGTAATAATGACGAGGTAGGTAATGATGCTATGGATTAGATGGAGTCTGTCTGTTGCTGACTTCCGTGGTCTGTGTCTCACAGATCGCAAAAGTGTAGTAACCGAGACAATTTGCTGTTCTTTTTTGGAAAGCAAGGGCATAGCTACTATTGAGGTTTGTTCCTGCTATTCACTTCAAGTCTCCACTGCGTTTCGAGCTTTCCGTTACTATCAGGTTTATTTGGCAGCCTTCGTGTTTCAAATCTTTTCAAATGCCCTGGTCTGAGTACCCACAGACCATCGGGCTAATTCTTATTTGTGATATAAAAAAAAGCCGCCCCGATTTTATATCGGGACGGCTTGTCTATATTTATAATATACGACCTTAGCTTAAGGTAGCTAATGTAGTGATGCCGCCTTTTACAACCTGGTTAAGTTCTACGTTAACTTTTGTGCCTATGGGTAAAAACACATCAACCCTCGAGCCGAATTTGATGAAACCAAATTGTTCAGCCTGTACTACCTGATCGCCTTCTTTTACATACCATACAATTCTGCGGGCCAAAGCACCGGCAATTTGACGGAACAATACAGGAGTACCGTTTTTATGCTCCACAACAGTTGTAGTACGTTCATTTTCTGTTGATGATTTTGGATTCCACGCAGCAAGATATTTTCCTGGGTGATATTTGAAGAACTTCACTACTCCCGAAATGGGGTTACGGTTAATGTGAACATTTATTGGCGACATAAAAATCGAAACCTGTAAACGTTTATCTTTAAAATATTCTCCTTCTTCTGTTTCTTCGATTACGACTACTTTGCCATCTGCCGGGCAGATAACCAGGTTTTCGCCCGAAGAAAAGCTGCGGCTCGGGTTACGGAAAAACTGTAGTACAATAATAAATAATGCAGCTGAAAAGATATAAATGAACCAGCGCAACCAGGTTATGTCGTGATATTTATAATCAACTATCGCGTTGATTACGAAGATAAACAATATGCTTAAGGCAATGGTGGTGTAGCCTTCTTTATGTATGGTCATTGTTTTAGAAATTATTGGGCAAAGGTGCGAAAAATAAATTAATCCAATCTAAAAATTATGCCTCGGTTGCTCTATAAATATCAGTCAGGTTTCTGCCAAGGCCATTATAATCTAATCCGTAACCCACAACAAATTCGTTAGGTATTTCAAAACCAACGTATTCCAATTCTTCAATTTCATATTTTAAAGCACTTGGTTTAAGCAAAAGAGAAGCTACTTTAATTGAAGCAGGATTTTTTTCTTTTATCGTTTTTAAAATATGCGTTAAGGTTAAGCCTGTATCAACAATATCTTCCACAATGATAATATCTCTGTCTTCGATGTTATCAGGCAATCCGATTAATTCTTTTACATTTCCCGAACTTGCTGTTCCTTCGTATGAGGCCACACGCATAAAAGCAACTTCGCAGGGTACGTTTATTTCCTTGATTAGATCGGCCATAAACAAAAAACTACCATTTAATACACCAATAAATAGCGGGCATTTACCCTCATAATCAACATTGATCTGGATGCCCAGTAAACGGATCCGTTTGTTTAAGGTATCGTTCTCTAAAAATATCTCGAACGCTTTATCCTCTACTTTTATTTTGTGCATGCTGCTGTTGAAAGTTTATTGTTGTTTAATTGTATAAATCGGTTAACTGGTTAATCGTTGGGTTTTAACTAAGAACTGGAAACTACCAATTGCAAACTTGGTCATGGTTAATTGTTTAAATCTGCTAATCATCTCTAAACGCCCAACGCTAAACCCCAAACTAATTTTGGTTAATTGTTTAATCATTTGGCTCAACTGTAACTGCCAATTGGAAACTGGTTACTACTTAGTCTTTTCCAATTCCTTTTGTCGTCTTCGTTCCTCTCTACGCTCCTGCCTCAATTGTTTTTTGGTTTTAGTGGTATCGGCTGGCGTGGTTATCTGTTTGCTTGTGGTATCTTTTTTAGATCCACCACCAAAAAGGCGTTCGAAGAAACTTTTATTTTTATCGTGTACAATTACAACTGGTAAGCCGTCTCCGTCATCATCAAATGCTGTAGTATCAATAACAGCCGTATCAGGTGCTAAATACTGGCGGAGGCCCTCTCTTAAACGTACATTATAGAAGCCATAGCCAGAAGTATCGCTCGCCACTAATCCTCTTCTTGCCATAATATTTCCCATAAACCTAAAATAGTTGAACATGTAAGGCTTCAAACTGCCATCAGCCATGAATTTATACATCGATGCCTTTGGTTTAGGAACAATACTCGCCAGGAACAATCCATCACCGATGGTTAAATCAGCAGGTTGTTTTCCAAAATAATAGCGCGAAGCCTCACCTATTCCATAAATATTCTGGCCTAGTTCCATAATGTTGAAATACACTTCGAGCATCCGTTGTTTGCTTACCAGGTGGTTATGCTCAATAAGCCAAACAATTAATATCTCCTCGGCTTTACGGGCCAAGGTTTTTTGACGGCTTAAATAAACGTTTTTAACCAGCTGCATACTGATGGTACTGCCACCGCGTTTAAATTTCTTTTCTTTAAAGTTTACGGCGATTGATTTACGGATCGATTCTTCAACAAAGCCGTTGTGCGTAAAAAATGACGGATCTTCTGCTGTTAAAACCGCATTGATAAAGTTTTTCGAAATTGACGATAAAGGTGTAAAATTTGGGTTTGATGGGCCTATGGTAATATCGCGCATCGGTTTGCCATACTCGTAAGGGGTATAAACAAATGAGCTGTTTATTTTTTGCAAATTGGTTTTACCCCATTGTACAATTTTGAAATCAACCGGTGTTAAGGTAGAGCTAAAGCGCACACTGTCTGGCACTTTGGTATCTAAATAAAAATTTAGGTTATATTTCACCTTTCCCTGTACTTTTAATCCTTCCAGCGATTCGAACAGGCCTTGCGGAAAAGCATCTAAAACCCCTTGTGCATCCTGTTCTTCGGCATTTAGCTTTAACTCATATATTTTGTTCTTTCCTAAAGTATATTTAACAAAAGGATGGATCTGTGCATTTTTTAGGTATGCTGTTGAGGTGCTGTCTAAAGCAATGAAATTAGGCCCAACTAAAATATCGGCATCCAGTTTTGCACTTTGTACAATGATATCGTTCGAAGCGATGCGCGGCTGATTAATTAGCATGTTTTTTACCGACCAGGAGCCAGAAATTTTATAATCGTCGCCGCTGTATTTCGCATTTTTAAGTTCGGTTTGTAAGGTGTCAAAATTGATTTTTGCGTGGAGCTTATTGTTTAAATAAGGTAATTCCAGTTTTTTTCCATCAGCATAAGCGGTAAAGCTTAATTCTTTGCTGCCTGGATTTACATATCCATCTACATGCCAGGTAGATTCGTTATTGTTTACATCAATGGTTGATTTTAAATCGCCGCCATCAATTGTAGCCGTTGTTGCAAAAGTCAACTTGGCTGTATCGTGGTCATTTAATTTAAATACCATGTTCTTCACATCCATATCGTCAGGGATTTTGTATAAAACCTGATTTAAGATGTTGCTGGCTATTTCTGGTAAGTTGGCTTTTCCATTGGCTTGGGTGCTGTCTTTTTTCTTACGCTTTAAGATGAAATCGATATTTGTGGTCGAATCTTTAAGTACAACAC
Source organism: Pedobacter borealis DSM 19626 (assembly GCF_000708285.2). Lineage (GTDB taxonomy): Bacteria > Bacteroidota > Bacteroidia > Sphingobacteriales > Sphingobacteriaceae > Pedobacter > Pedobacter borealis. The sequence continues at coordinate 12,558 of NZ_JAUG01000009.1, read as the reverse complement.
TTACAAAGCCATTGTTAAGTTTTACTTCTGAGAGTTTTACTTTGCCAAAAATAAGCGGGAAAAGCTTTACACCAACACTGAGTTCGCCAATATTAGAAAGCGTATCCCTATCTTTAGGAACAACAGAAATATTGGTCATTTTTACGGTGCTAAGCCCTGTAAAACCGGCCGATCCGATTTTAACCTCCAAACCATAATCCTTGTCGGCCTTGGCAATCGCTTTGGCCACCATTTTTTTAAGAAGTGCTTCCCTTTTGCTATAGGCTACCGCACCCAATGCAATACAAACAACTAAAAAAACACCTAAAATCCAGGCTCCGATTTTTAAATATTTTTTGGGGATCTTAATTTTTGGTATTCGCATATAGTCGTTAAAATGGTTAATTGCTTAAACGTAACAATTAAATGTTTATTTCGTGTTAAAATTACAGTTAAAAAGCCTAAATAAAAGTATTTGTGGCTATGTTTTGTTAATTTTGAATTTAAATTAATACCATGCAGATTAGCCCGCAACAAGTTTTAGATGCGCTTAAAAATGTTGAAGATCCCGATCTTAAAAAAGATCTGGTTACTTTAAACATGATTAAAGATTTACAGATAACAGATAACCAGGTCAATTTTACATTGGAGCTTACTACGCCGGCATGCCCGATGAAAGAAATGCTGAAAAACGCCTGTACAAATGCCATCAAGCATTTTGTATCGCCAACGGCAGAGGTAATCATCAATGTAACTTCGAGGGTTACCCAACCAAGCAATTCATCATCGTTAGATAACATCAAAAACATCATTTTGGTTTCATCTGGAAAAGGAGGAGTTGGTAAATCTACCGTAGCAAGTAACCTTGCAGTTGTATTGGCTAAAGATGGTGCCAAAGTTGGCCTTATCGATGCCGATATTTATGGGCCATCGGTACCCACCATGTTCGATCTCGTTGATGCGAAGCCAGGCGCTGAAGAAACAGCTGATGGTAAAACCAAAATTTTACCGATCGAAAAATACGGGATTAAATTATTATCGTTGGGCTTTTTTGCAGATCCGGGGCAACCAGTGCCATGGCGCGGACCAATGGCATCGAATGCAGTAAAACAATTGTTTAACGATACCAACTGGGGAGAGCTTGATTATCTGATCGTAGATCTTCCGCCGGGAACGGGCGATATCCACATCACCATTACGCAGAGTTTCCCAATTTCGGGAGCTGTTGTGGTTACGACACCTCAACAGGTTGCTTTGGCCGATACGCACAAAGGTTTGGCTATGTTCAGAATGCCGGGGATTAATATCCCAATTTTAGGCGTTATTGAAAACATGTCGTATTTTACACCAGCAGAATTGCCGGAGAATAAATATTATATCTTCGGAAAAGGTGGCGGTACCGAACTTGCCGCACGTTTTGATGTGCCATTTTTAGGCGAAATCCCGATCATACAAAGCATTTCGGAAGCTGGAGATAAAGGGAAACCGGTAGCACTAAACCAGAACCCTCTGCTTGATGTTATATTTGGAGATATTGCAAGTAAAATTGCTCAACAGATATCCATCAACAATGCGCAAATGGTGAATTGCTAAAAAATTACTATTTTTATAAATTAAAATATATATAATGAATTTAACAGAACAAGTAGAACAGGCATTGGAAACTATCAGGCCGTATTTAAAGGCTGATGGAGGTGATGTTTCTGTTGAAGAAATTACATCTGAAGGAACAGTAAAGCTTAAGCTTTTAGGCAACTGCGGTTCTTGCCCGATGAGTTTCATGACTATGAAATCTGGTATCGAACAAGCCATTATGAAAGCTGTTCCTCAGATCACTTCGGTAGTTGCCGTTAACATGGCCGAGCAAGATTAAGCTTTAACACTATTTAACAAGGAAGTTTTATTAATAAAATTACTTTTGTCTTAATGAGATATTGTGTTGCCCTAATTTGCCTTATTTTTTCTGTTACCGCTTTTGCACAACAAAAGCCGGCACAGGATAAACTTATCCAATTTTCAGGGATTATTACCGATATTGATAGCTCAAATGTGATTCCTTACGTTACCATTACCAATCTTTCAGCCAAGAGCAAAAGGGTTGGTGCTGATTACAGAGGATATTTTACCTTCATTGTAAATCCTGGCGATACCATCTTGTTCACCGCTATTGGTTACAAGAAATTTTCTACAGTAATTCCAGAAAGTACACCGGATAGCAAGTACACCATTATGGTGAAACTTAAGGCAAACGTGATCGATTTGCCATCAGTGCGTGTTTTTCCATGGGCAACAACAGAAGAATTTACCCGCGAGTTTTTGTCGATGAAACTGGCGGATGATGATATGGCCATAGCCAAAAAGAACCTTTCGCGCTCCTCAATTGATGGTTTAATTCAAACTTTACCGCGTGATGGACAGGAAATCGGAAGCCAAAACTATCGGTATAATTTCGATAGGATGATCAATAAAAACATGGTACAAACCAATCCCCTACTTAATCCTTTCGCCTGGGGTAAGCTGATGCAGCAGATTTTTGATGGGGATAAGAGTAGGACGAATTAGTCTGGAGTCTTAAGTTCGGAATCCCTAGTCTTGGATGCAGAAGACCAAACGCTATTTAATCATTATCTTAATTTATTTTAGTTAGCAGTCATCCTGAATTTATTTCAGGATTTATGCGGCTATAAAGATCCTGAAATAAATTCAGGATGACGACCGAGAGTAATTAATGCTGGTAGACCTTAAAACAAAAAAGGGAAAATGTTTCCATTTTCCCTCTGATATTTTACATCAAAACTTATCTTATCTTTTCTTACTCTTATTCGGAAACTTCATTTTGTAATCTGTTTTGATATTTCCTTTCGAAATCGCATCCAGTTTGCTTTTTAGCATGGTTTTGCGAAGAACACTTACTTTGTCTGTAAATAATTTTCCTTCAATATGATCATATTCATGTTGGATTACGCGTGCAGGCATTCCGTCTACATCTTCAGTATGTTCTACCCAGTTTTCATCAAAATAGGTAATTTTGACATTCGGCTTGCGCATAATGTTTTCACGGATGTCAGGAATACTTAAGCAGCCTTCGTTAAAACTCCAGGCCTCTCCCGTTTCTTCCAAAATTTCGGCATTGATAAATACCTTTTTGTAGCCCGGTGTGCCATCTTCATCTTCACCTGTATCAACAATAAACAAACGGATAGGCAAACCAATTTGAGGGGCAGCTAAGCCTACACCATTTGCATAATACATGGTGTCGAACATGTCGCTGATTAATTGTTTTAATCCAGGATAATCTTTATCGATATCGGTTCCTACCTTTTTTAAAACAGGATCGCCGTAAGCTACTATTGGTAATTTCATTGTATTATATTTTTTTCAGATCTCGATCTGAGCTTGTTAATTGTATGCAAGGTTGTCATTCTGAATGCAATGAAGAATCTCTAACATGGCAATTCTGGCTAAACAAGTTGCTGCTATATTTGCTTGAACTGCTGATCGGGTGAGATACTTCGTGCCTCAGTATGACAGCAAATTCTTCACAAAAATAAGAATTATTCCTCTATTGGGCAGAAAGTAAAGATATTCAGTTGCTCGATATTTAAAATCTCATCCGTAACTTCTGCCATTTGCTTGGTGGTAACTGCATTTATTTTCTCAAAAACAGTTTCCAGAGAATCGATTTTGTTATGGTCGATCAGGCTTTTAGCCATCGAAATGATTAAACCGATCCTGTTTTCCTCTCCCAAAGCAATCTGACCGATAAATTTGTTTTTGGCTTTTTGTAACTGCAATTCATTTAAAGGATGTTCTCTGAGCTTTTTGATCTCCTTAAAGATTAAAGAGAGTGCTTTGGCCTGCTTTTCTTTATCTGTTCCAAAATAAATGGAAAAAATACCTGTATCGCTCAGTGGTGAGAAATTAGATTCGATGGTATAGGCTATTCCGTATTTCTCTCTGATCTGCAGGTTTAACACCGAACTCATTCCGTTACCGCCGAAGTAATTGTTCAATAGCATTAAAGGTACTTTTTGCGATTGGTGTGTAGAATAGGCCTGCCTGCCTAAAATACAGTGTGCCTGCATAATCGGCTTGTAGATAGTCGTATTGTTTTGTGCGATTATACCTGGTTTAACCCTTTCTTTGTTTGGATTATTCTCTTCAACATCAGCAAAATGTTTACTCCCTTTATTTACAACACTATTTAGGGTGTAATTGCCTAAAACGGCTACCACAATTTCGTTTGTGCGGTAATTGGCCTTTATGAAATTGATTACATCCTCCCTGGTAAAATGCTGAACGGATTCGGTTGTGCCCAAAATGTTATTGCCCAGGGCATGGCCAGCGAAAAGCATATCCTCAAAGTCATCATTAATGGCTTCTTCCGGTTGATCGAGGTAAGAAGAGATTTCATCCAGGATTACACTTTTTTCTTTATCCATTTCCTCTTCGGGAAATGTTGAGTGGAACAGAATATCGTTGAAAAGATCTAATGTTCTATCTAAATATGGATTTAAAAAGGAGGCGTGCACGCAGGTGTATTCTTTTGTAGTATAGGCATTTAGATCTGCCCCAACACTCTCCAAACGATTTAATATCTGGTTGGTGCTCCGTTTTTCGGTACGCTTAAAAATCAAATGCTCAATAAAGTGTGCTAAACCCGCTTTGTTTTCAGGCTCATCGCGCGATCCTGTGTTGACGATGATGCATGCGTGAGATATGGCAGAGGCCGAGGGCACATGCAGTAAGCGTATGCCGTTTGGCAAAGTGTGAACATTGTATTCCATTGGGGGGCAAAGATAAGGCTAATTGCTTACAAAGCCTCTGTATCTGGGTATTGCAATTGTAAAGCGGAAATCAATTTATCTTTAGTTGGCCTTTTGAGTACCAAAAAAATAAAATTAGCAACACCAAATATTAAAAAGAAAGAGTTATGTGTTATAAAAAAACCAACAATATTGAAAAGAGCACCCCCTTCCAGCATTGCCGAACTAATGATAAACGCACTTTGATACATGTTAATCTTTGTATCGGCAGGAGCTTTTTTGTCGATTTTTGCCATTAAGTTTCTGTGAAAAAAGATGCTCGCCGAGATGGTGATCAATCCCATAATTGGAAATATTGGGTTAAAAGGCGAAGTGGTTTTAGGGTTGGCATCAAAAAACATGATTTCGCGGTTGAGAAAAATGGTTACTAATGCAAAGAGGAAAACGCCAGCGCATAAAGCAAGGTGGATGGTTTGGAGTGTTTTTAGTTTAGTGTTCATTGTGGGATGCTATAAGTTTTGATTGATTATTTTAAAAGTCCGTCCTCTCGACCGCAGTGGAGAGATCTGCATATAGATTTAAATAAAAGTATCGTCATTGCGAGGTACAAAGCAATCTTACAACGATCGTTACCGGCGTGCGCATTAAGATTGCTTCGTCGGCTGAAAAAGCCTTCTTGCAATGACGAATTTGTTGAAAATTATTTCGTTATTCCCTCCAATGAGAATAAAAACGCCCAGCGCAACGAAACATCTTTTAAATAATCGAAACGGCCTGACGCGCCGCCATGACCAAATTCCATATTGGTTTTAAGCAATAATACATTCTTATCAGTTTTGGTCGCCCTTAATTTGGCTACCCATTTAGCAGGTTCGAAATACTGTACCTGGCTATCGTGTAAACCCGTAGTAACCAACATGTTAGGATAGGCCTTTTTCTCTACATTTTCATAAGGAGAGTAGCTTTTCATATAATCGTAAGCTGCTTTTTGTTTCGGATTTCCCCACTCGTCGAACTCGTTGGTCGTTAATGGAATGCTTTCATCCAACATGGTGTTAATTACATCAACAAAAGGAACATCAGCAATAATACCGTTCCATAAATCGGGGGCCATATTAGCCACAGCGCCCATTAATAAACCACCTGCGCTACCGCCATGTGCATACAAATGGCCTTTTGAAGTATATTTCTGATCAACAAGATACTCACCTGCTGAAATAAAATCGGTAAAGGTATTTTTCTTTTTCATCAATTTACCGTCTTCATACCATTGGCGTCCCATTTCTTGTCCACCGCGGATGTTGGCAATGGCGAAAACAAAGCCACGGTTTAACAAGCTTAATCTTGGTGAAGAGAAGTTTGCGTCTGTACTCGATCCATAAGATCCATAAGCGTAAAGCAGCAATGGTGCATGGCCGTTCTTTTCAAACCCCTTTTTGTAAACCAAAGCAATTGGGATTTTTGTGCCATCTTTTGCTGTCGCGAAAACGCGTTCCGTTGCATAATCTTTAGGATCGTAACCACCAACAACTTCCTGCTGTTTCATTAGTTTTTTATCCTTTTTCTCGAGGTCGTAATCGTAAACTGAGTTTGGTGTGGTTAGAGAGGTGTACGAATAACGCAGTGTTTTGCTGTTATATTCTGGATTTGCGCCAACACCGGCAGCGTAAACAGGTTCATCAAACTTGATATAATAATCGCTACCATCTTTCTTCAGTACGCGTAGCTCGGTTAAGCCATTTTTACGTTCTGATAATACCAGATGGTCTTTAAATTCTTCTCCATATTCGAGTAAAACATCTTTGCGGTTTGGAATAACCTCTTTCCAGTTTTCTTTTTCTGTTTTATCCAGCGGGCATTGCATCAAACGGAAGTTTTTGGCATTCCAGTTGGTTATGATGTAAAACTTATCATCTACGGTTAAAATATCATATAAAACATCTTTTGAGCGGGGCGAAAATACTTTAAACGCTGCCTCTGGATGATCGGCATCAATCATTCTGTATTCAGCAGTCAATGTCCCTTGCGAGCCAATAAAAATATAACGTCCGTTTTTCGATTTCATCACGCCAATATAGTTGCTGTTGTCTTTTTCATTGTAAACAACTGCATCTGTCTTAGCATCGGTGCCAAGTGTGTGTCTTTTAATTTTTTCACTTAATAGTGTAATGGGGTTTTTCGAAGTATAGAAAAGTGTTTTATTGTCATTCGCCCATGCTACCCCACCTTCGCTGTTGGTAATGGCATCTTTCAGCATTTCGCCGGTTTCTAAATTTTTAACATTGATGGTGTATTGGCGGCGCGAAACCTGATCTACTCCAAAAGCTAAAAGTTTATTGTCGGGACTAACACTAAATCCGGTTGCGCTGTAATAGGCATGGCCTTTTGCCAGTTTATCTACATCTAACAGTATTTCCTCCGTGGCTGACAAGCTCCCTTTTTTACGACAATACTTAAAATACTGTTGCCCATCTTCGGTCCTCGTGTAATAGAAATAGCCATTTTTGAAAACAGGAACAGATTCGTCTTTTTCTTTAATCCTACCTTTCATTTCTTTAAACAGATCGGCCTGAAACTGATCTGTACTTTTCATCATCGTGTTCAGATAGGTGTTTTCGGCCTTTAAATAATCGACAACCTTTGTACTATCAGGACCTTTTTTAAAGTAATCAATCATCCAATAGTAGTTATCTACCACGGTATCGCCATGTATTGTTCTTTTATGCGGAATAATCTCTGCTATAGGAGCCTTGGCATCGGGCCATTTAATTGCTTTCATTTCTTGCTTTTGAGGATGGTTACAAGCCGTAATTGCACTGAGCAATATTATGCCTGGTAAGATACGTTTCATAGTGGTTTGAGTTAGGGTGAATGCAATTTAGTGAATTAGTTCAATAATTCATTAGCGATTGGTTCAGTAGTTCACTTGTCATTTGTTCATTGGTAACGTTGCGGTTAACTGGTTAAATCGGTTAATTGGCTCCAAACTAATTGGTTCAATAGTTCATTTGTCATTGGTTCATTTGTAGATATAATGCAGAAAGAAAATCGCATATGCTTGAAGATTGATTATTATTCATTGATATGTGGATTCAAGACTGAGGGCTTCCGACTCGGGACTTCTCCTCATTACTATTTTTGTAAAAATCCATTATGCCCATAGATAATCATCTGAATTAGAAAAATTGATGGTAAATTGCCACATCAAATTGCTTGAAAATAATAATGAAATTAGGGTACAAAAAAATAGTTGTTAAAGTTGGTTCGAATGTAATTACACAGGCGAATGGGTTACCTGATGAAGCAAGGATTAAACACCTTGTGAATCAACTGGCCGATATAAAAAAACTTGGTATTGAGGTTATTTTGGTTTCTTCGGGTGCGGTAGCATCAGGCAGAAGTTTGATCAAGGTATCTGAAAAACAAGATGCTGTAACTACCCGACAATTATTAGCAGCCATTGGTCAGGTTAAACTGATTAATACCTACGCTAATTTTTTTGCAGCACATGAAATTCAATGTGCACAGGTTTTGGTTACCAAAGAAGATTTCCGTGACCGGGCACATTATTTAAACATGAAAAACTGCTTACAGATTTTGCTTCAAAATGAGGTAATTCCTGTGGTGAATGAAAACGATGTAGTTTCGGTTACTGAACTGATGTTTACCGATAATGATGAACTGGCTGGATTAATTGCTTCGATGTTAAATGCTGACGCCTTGATTATCCTATCGAATGTAAACGGGATTTACAATGGTGATCCGAAAATTGAAGGATCGGCTGTTATTGAGGAAATTAATGGCTCGGTTGCTAACCTAGCGTCCTTTATCCAAACGGGTAAATCGCAATTTGGCCGTGGCGGTATGATCACTAAATCGACCATGGCACAAAAAGTAGCAAAACTGGGCATCACAGTCCATATTGCCAACGGAACGCAAGATGATGTGCTCACTTCTTTGCTAAACAATGAACTGGTGCATACGCGCTTTGTTCCCGAAAAAAGTAAATCGGGCAAGAAAAAATGGATTGCCCACTCTGAAACTGCCGCAACAGGCATTGTGAAATTAAACGATGGCGCAAAAACGGTATTAACCTCCGGTAAAGCCACCAGTTTATTGCCCGTAGGGATTGTCGAAATACAAACAGACTTTTTAAAAGGCGATATTATTAAAATTATTGACGAAGAAAATAACCTTATAGGATTGGGAATAGCGGAATACGGATCAGATAAAGCGAGAGAACGCATCGGACAGAAGAAACAGAAAGCGCTGGTACATTACGATTATTTTTACTCGGCTATTTAAAGGTTTAACCACAGCGCACACAGAGAAAAAATCACAGAGGGACACAGAGTTAATCAAATTCTCTCTCTTTCCTCTGTGTAATGCTTGGCGGCCTCTGTGGTAGAAAAAGGACAAAATGGATTATAAACAATACTTCGAAAAGGCAAAACAAGCAAGTCGTACCCTGGTTAGCCTTGGTAAAGAAACGACAGATGCAGTTCTAAGAGATCTGGCTGAGGCTTTGGTCGCCAATACAGCATTAATTCTTGCTGAAAATGTAAAAGATTTAGCCAAAATGCCTATCGAAGATCCCAAATACGACAGGCTAAAGTTGAGTGCAACGCGCATTGCTGATGTTGCGAACGATCTTCGAAATGTTGCAGGTTTAAGTAGCCCATTGGGTAAAATTCTCTCAGATAAAACGCTGGAAAACCAACTTCATATACAAAAAGTTAGTGTGCCTTTAGGTGTTGTAGGTGTGATTTACGAAGCGCGTCCAAATGTTACTGCTGATGTATTTTCGCTCTGTTTTAAAACTGGAAACGTTGCTGTGCTTAAAGGAGGCAGTGATGCTGAATTTTCGAATCTGGCTATCGCAAAGGTGATACACGAGGTTTTGGATAAGCATAAAATCAATCGCAATGTTTTAACCCTATTGCCAGCCGAAAGAGCCGCAACCGAAGCTCTATTGAACGCAAGAGGTTTTGTAGATGTTTTGATCCCGAGGGGAAGTCAATCGTTAATTAATTACGTTCGCGAAAACAGTAAAATCCCTGTTATTGAAACCGGAGCTGGGATTGTACATACTTATTTTGACGAGACGGGCGATCTAGAGAAAGGCAAAGCAATTATTTTTAATGCAAAAACCAGAAGGGTAAGTGTTTGTAATTCGCTTGACTGTGTACTAATTAATCAAAATCGGCTTAATGATCTGGCTGCTCTTTTATCTCCCCTAGCTGATGGTGATGTTGAGTTATATGCTGATGAAAAAAGTTTTGAGCTATTAAAAGCTTCTTATCCTGAACAATTGTTAAATCAGGCTAGGCCAGAACATTTTGGCACGGAGTTTTTATCGTTAAAGCTAGCTGTTAAAGTAGTGGCTGATTTAGCTGAAGCTTTGAACCACATTGCCGATTATAGCTCTAAACATAGCGAAGCCATTATTTCTGAAGATGCCGCTAATATTGCCCAATTTTTAAACGAAGTAGATGCTGCTGCGGTTTATGCCAATGCTTCTACCGGATTTACGGATGGTGCACAGTTTGGCCTTGGTGCTGAAATTGGTATCAGCACACAAAAACTCCATGCCCGCGGACCAATGGGGCTGGAAGAATTAACCAGTTATAAATGGGTGGTAAGAGGTGACGGGCAAGTACGTGGATGATAGATTTATTGTCATTCTGAGCGTAGCGAAGAATCTCTTTTTTGGTTGATGGTTAATGGATCATAGTTTATTAGCCGTGATGGCCATCAACTATGATCCAAAAGACCATGGACTATTGACCCAATGAACAACCTATAACTCAAAAACCTCTCCTCTTTCTGGCACGGCAACATTAAAGCCATCTTCTTGTAAAGCCAATGATAAACTTTTGAGGCTTTTATCTTCACCATGAACCAAGAAAACTTTTTTGGGCTGCCCTGTCTGTTTAATTGTTTTCACTAAATCGTTATGATCGCCATGGCCACTGAGCAGATCAGTTTGGTGTATCGTGGCGTAAACCATCATTTCCCGGTCTTTAATGCGGACAATAGGTGCCCCGCTTAATAGCTTGTAACCGAGTGTTCCTTTGGCGCAGTAGCCAATAAAAAGAATGGTGCAATAATAGTTCTGAATGTTGTAGTACAAGTGATCCTGGATCCGCCCACCTTCTAACATGCCTGCAGAAGAAATAATGATACAAGGATCGAAATAATTGGAAACATCTTTACTTTCTTTCATTGTTTGAACGTAAGCCAGATGCTCAAATTCAAATTCATCGCCCATGGTCTGGTAAAAATCTTTCGCTTCCTGATTTACCAGGTTATGGTGTTTGCGGTAAACCTCGGTAGCTTGGATGGCCATGGGACTATCTACAAAAATCTGAATAGGTGGCAACAGTTTTTTGGTGAAAATCTGGTTTAAGGCAAATACCAACGATTGCGTACGGCCAATGCTAAATGCAGGAATAATCAATCGCCCAGGGCTTTTAATGCAGGCTTCGGTAATTTCCTGAACCAATCTTTCCTCTAAGGTCTGGTCTTTGGTGTGCATCCTCCCGCCATAGGTTGCTTCACTTACCAGGTAGTCAACCTGTGGCAGCGGCTCAGGGTTAACCAATACGGGGTAGTTCTCTCTGCCAATGTCGCCTGTAAAAGCAATTTTCTTCTCTACGCCATCGTCATTGATGGTTAAAATAGCTGCCGCGGCACCAAGTAGGTGGCCAACAGGCACAAATGTTAGACTAATATCACCGTTGATCTTGAAAGGATTGTTAAATGCAATGGTTACAAAACGATCGATCGTATCCATTACATGTTTGTGCAGGTACAAAGGTTTTGGTCCGCTAAAATTGCCGCGTTTAGTTCTGGGTTTTCGGCCGGCCTTCCTTAAGAAAAGTTCTACAGAATCGAATAATAGTATCGATGTAAGATCGGCTGTTGGTGGTGTACAGAGCACCTGACCTTCAAAACCCAATCGAACCAATGTAGGTAAATTACCAGAGTGATCGACATGGGCATGAGTTAAAATTACCAGGTTTATGCTTGCCGGATCGAAAGGGAATTGCTGGTTTTCTTCCTGGTAGGTTTCCTTCTCATAATCTAATCCACAATCTATCAGTATTTTATAATGTCCAACTTCTAGCAGGTGCATACTCCCTGTTACCTGTTGTGCTGCGCCCCAAAACGTTAACTTCATCTTCTTATCTATCGCGTAAGTTCTTTAGCCGTAAAGTAATATAAATGATGGGATTTTTAAACAATCAAGCGTAATTTTTTAATTATTGTTTAACCACAGCGTTCACCGAGAAAGCTCACAGAGCGACACAGAATTAATGGCAATTCTTTTATCATGTAAACTCAGAACTCTATCTCTCCTGAATTTGGACTTATTTATAGTTCATTTTCTTCCCTAAATTTGAGTCCCCTCGATATTTCACTTTTTGCCTCTTCCGAAAAATCTTCTAAATCAGCTGGTGTAATGATTTTATCTACAAGCATAGCAATTACAGTATCTAAAAACCATGAATTTCTAAGCCCGTCGTATCTTCTGGCGATGTGTTTATCGAAATCTGTTACAGCGGTAAAAATTTTATAATAATCGTCCCTATTATCTTCAGGCTGTTGTTTTTTCCATTGGTCTAAAATTTCGGAGAATACCTGCATTTCTTTTTTTAGTTCCCGTTGTAAAGCTACCTCGAATAACTTTCTGGCAACTTTGTTGTCTGCTTTAGAAAAACTCATGTTCATAATTAAATTATAATGTAAAGATAAGAATGTCTTATATATTCCAGGGAAATCGCTTTTAACTTTTCTCTGATAATTCTTC
>NZ_JAUG01000008.1 GCF_000708285.2 Pedobacter borealis DSM 19626 | reverse complement strand
GGGAACCACGCAGTGCTCAGCGAAGCTAATCTTAAAGCATACCACCATTTAAGGAATATAAGAAAATATAAGACCCTTGAGCTTATATGAAACTCCTATGTCTTACATGGTTCAAAATACACGACTCCGGACTGAAAATTCCATCATCATTTTCCATATTTTTAACCACAAAGGCGCAGCAGACCAAACTGGCGCATCATTTGGCGCGTCGCTCTTTTAAGGCATTTCACTAAAAATCGATAGAGAAACCTCCGCCAAGAACAAAACCTTTATCGAAATTTGGAGGAAGCTCACCTGCAGTATACTTGATCGCAATCTTGGTTTTGGTGCCCGGACCTAAATTAATTTTAAGCAGCTTTTCTATCCTGATCATGTAAAAGTAATTCCAGTCTTTACCTGCGTTTTTCAACAATAAATTACGGTCGAGGTCGTAATACGAATCGAATAAAAAAGCAATCCGCTCATTTCCGGAAAGTATGCCCGTTTCCCATTCAGCTTTAAGGTTTAACCTGTTCATAAATTTCGAGTCTTCAAGCAAAGGAGCAAGGCTGGTTTTATTCGCGCCGGTTACGTAATCATAACCGACAGATAAATCCAACTGCCTGGGATTGTTGTTTTTTGCTGCCCTTAACAAACCAAAAGGAAAATCGAGGATCGAACTCAGGTAAGAAGTGGAAACAGCAAGCTGCGGGCCAAATGCAAAATCGTAATTCCTGAAATCCTGTGTGGTTTCATGTTTCGCATGCAGGTTAAACGATAGCCACAAAGGCGAAGCTACCTGTGCGGCCTGATCACGTATTTGTTGAACAAGAGGGTCTTTTCCGGGAGGTAGCTCCGGGTCATCATCTGCCAGCGGATCTATAGGGCTACTTGGCCCAAGGTCTTTGCCTTTTACGTGAAAAAGGGGCTGCCCCTCCAATTTAATTTCCGAAATCAGGCTGCTGTTTTTGTTTTTATCCTCAGCAACGGTTACAAAACCGCTACTACCTAATGATAGGTTAAGTTTATTAATTTTAGCCGGGTCCTTGCCCAATAGTTTTTTATCCAGTTGAAACTGATAATCGATCCCGAATGACCCTTTTTCCGGATCGATAAATTTAAGGTCAAGCTTTAGCCCATATTTATCGAACACTTTAAACGAAGCCGACGCTTCTACCATACTTTTTTTTACAGTGGTATCGGCACCATTCGTTTGTGCAGCTGCCAGGCTTCCAAAACCCAGGCAGGAGATCAATAATAGCGCCCTTTTCATTTTATCGCTTTAGTGCCGGTCTTATCACTTGGAAAAACGGCCTTATCAGCCCAGGTGTTTATCATCGCTTCGTTGGTCTGCGTATCCTTATCCAGGTCGACCAGGATATCTTCAAGCGCCAGCGAAACATTATAATGGGCTAAAATCTGGTTAAAATTATAGGCAAACCTGATTTTTGATCTTTTAATGGCATCAGGATCTATCCCCCAATTCATATCCTTTACCTTAGCCGCTAAAAATTCATCCCAGCCATCAAATGGATTTACATCATCAAGCGGATTGTCTGATACACCGAAATAAGTGCGCTTAATAAAACGTCTTTTCTTTTCCGTTAATTCTGATTCTTTCATAGTGGGTCTTTTGGTTTTAACTCAATAACAAGAATATTGGCGTAAGCTAAAGCAGGCTATAAAATAAAACTAAATCTACACATTAAGTAGTTCATTATCAATACCTCATGTTGGGTATATTATTGTTGGTTCATTCGGTTAATTGTAAACCAAACCGAGTATCCCATTCCATATTATTTGGCCATATAGGCTTCAGCATTTTTTAATCAGCGCTAATCGCTCCCCGCCAAACACCTGACTGTTTCCACAATCCATCTTACATTTTCCATACCTTGATCTTTTAACCGCAATTTAGCAGAGTCTGGGTACGGAGAACACCAAACTAGGTGGTTATCTTAATGTTCTTAACCTCTTAATGGTAAAACTATCTTTTGTAAACCAACTCCAGACTTCCAACTCTGGACTGATCAATCGACCAGGCACTTAAATGAGCTTATATTTCTTATATGGTAAAAACTCAAAAACGGTTCAATCTTTGCTCCTACCGAAGCTTAAATTTCATAAGGAAAACCCATTTTAGCTCATGAACAAATTACAGGCACTATCCCAAAAATCGAGATTCGCTATTTTAATCCTCATTACATTTTTTTTCTCCGCATGCTCCGAAACACCAGCACATTTTTTCGACATTACGATCCTTAACACCAACATGATCAGCGATTTTGCCAGCGCCGACCTGGCCCGCCACCTAAACGACGAAACCAAAGAATATCCCGATATCCCATCCAGTAAAAAGAAAGGCAACGAAGCCACTACCAACCTCAACAATAAAATTTTATACCTCGAGCAATCGCTCGAAAAGGTGAAAAAGCTCTCCATTTCGGGCGATGAAGAAAAAGAAATTAAAGCCCTTTCGCAGCAATTGTACGAACTGGTCATCCCCGTTTATAAAAACGAATACCTCGCTTACGCCAAACTGTGCGACAGCAAAGGCAGCCAAAGCGCCAAAGATGAAATCATCAACAGCATCGACCAGAAATATGGCGCCCACTTTGAGCAAAATTTTAATGCCTTAATGGAAAAAGGTAAAGCCTACGCCAAAAAAAACAACATCCAGGTAAATTGGGGCCAATAAATTAAGTAATGGGTTAATCCAGGTATGATACATTGGGTTAAACGGTTGCTTAGCCGCTAAATATGCTTTATCGCCCAATAATAGGTTACCTATTGTTGGGCTAATTCCACTTCAGAAAAAGCAGCAACATGATCATCAGTTGTTTCCTTTTGCTTTTTAACACTTACCTCTCTCTTCATTCTACTCACCCCATAACCACAAAGGCTTATAAAAAAAGCGGCACATAAAAACCAGACTAACCGTGTAAGTAAATACCGATAATTAGAAGTGTATTTTGTTAAGATTGTATTTGAAAGTGGTCTTAGCATTCTTTGTGTATCCAAAGGATATGCACCACTATCAGTGAAATATTCATGATCTTTCACAAAGCCCTTGTACCACACTTTTCCCAACGAATAGCTGGTTAGGGTATCTGATAGATTAATCTTCCTTTGATGCTGTAACTTTTTAAGATTTAATGGGATTATCGTAGCATTTGTAATTTGTTCATCGCATTTTACCGGCTCGTAACGATCTTCATTCCAGTACATACATTTCTCGTCCGAGTTTGGCATTCTTACCGAAGTGCCGCTATTTTCCCAAGCCACAAAAGAAGTGGTTCCAACCAATAGTAAAATGATGCAGGAAATGGTGATGTAATGGGGTGAGAAGCGGGGGATGTAAACGGGATCTTCAGTTTGAATTGGAGGTTTGGTGTTATACTCATCTATTTTGCCATCATTAATCTTTATAGGAATAATTACTACTGGAGGTGTGCTTGGTTTAGATATAGATTCTTTTTCATCTTCCGTTCTACCAATTGTTTCAGTAGTGCCTTGGCTAGTTGGCCCTGTAGTAGGTTCATTTGTATATTCAATTAATTTAATATCCAAATTTTCTTGGTTTTCTAACGCTATATTTCCTATTACTTGTTTCTGTCCTCTGTTTTGATTGGTATTGTCAATAATTACTTCAGTTGTTTTTCCCCCTGATTTCTCAGTTAATTTAATATTCTCACGAAGGTTTTTATAATATGATCCACTAGGCCTAGGCTTAAAGTTTATTAGCCAAGCCAATAGATCGCTATTTCTCTCGTTCGTGTCTGTTTCATCTCTAATATGGTTATATAGTGCCTTAAAATAATCGGATTTAACTTCAGATATTACTTTGCGGAAATCACATTTCATTTTATCTACATTAAAAAATACCGAAAGTATATCTGCATCATCTTGGCTATACCTGCTGTCATAAACTTTCAAGCAAGCATTTTTTAATGCTGCAGTTGTCTCTTTTGGTAGGATCGTATATAGCTCCCCATTATCTCTCATCTTTTTATAGGTAGACAATACTAATTCTGGGTATTCTGGAGTCATTTTTTTAAAATTTTAGCGTAAAAATAGAACGGAACTTGCCGGAATTCTTACGGTTTTCCGGAATTCGAAAGGAATTTAATAAGAATTATTGGAATCTTCGGAATTATCTGAAAACTAGCGCTTTGAAGCTTGGATATTTGTCCCAACAATTAATTCAAGCGACGATTCAAACGATAATCCAAGCAAAGAACTAAATGTTAAAACGAGTAGAAATCGCGGTTGTGAATAGCCGGCCTGGGAAGCAGTTACTAGCTCCCGCGACAGACACTCAACACTTCCCAAAAATTTCAGAAGGCCTTCTGATACAAACCGTAGCAACCCCCGCGATAGGATTCGCGGGGACCTACAACTTTATCAACCCTTTAATTTTTGACAAGATGTTTTTACCTCTTTTTATTGCCATATTACTTGGCCTGGCAACGCCTACAAATACAAATAACAATTGCGCACCTCAAACAGGTACAACAGTAAGTACAACCGATGCCGATCCTACTGATCCCGGAGATACAGATCCAACAGATCCAACAGATCCAGGTGATGATGGGACTGGCGGAGATACTGGACAAAACCCTCCAAGGTAGCATTGTTCAAGGAAGATGGTTATAATCATCTTCCTTTTTTGTATCCAGACTATATCTAAAATACATAGTCATTGCTTACAAAAAATCAGAAGCAACTAAAAAGCCTTTTATTTTTTGTATTTTCGAATAAAAAAAAGCTATTGAAACCGCTCTTCTCATTACTCCTTATTTTACTATTATTTTCTTGTTCAAAAAAAGAAAATGTAGAAAAGAAATTTCATAACCCATACTACGATTTAGCAAAAAAATACAGGGACAGTGGAAAGCCAGATAGTGCCTTTATACAATTTAATCAGGCAAAAGAATTCGGTCTACAAAATAGAGATAGCTTAAGTATAGCTAGTAGTTTAATTAATATGGCCATATTGCTGACAAATGCAGGTGATTATTTCGGAGGTCAGGAAATCTCAATAGAGGCTAATAAATATTTGAATGAAGGTGATACAGGTCATCATTATTATCTAGGATCTAATTATAATAATTTAGGCATTGCCACATATAATTTAAAAGATTATAATAATTCACTAAGACTATACGATTCTGCAATCAAATTTTCTGATGATTCCTTAGATACCCGCATGTATCTAAATAATAAGGCTAAAGTTTACCAAGAAATAAAAGATTACAAATCAGCACTGAAAATATATGATCAGATTTTAGCAAAAACCGCTAAAAATGAGAAAGAATATGCCCGCGTACTAACCAATATTGCTAATACAAAATGGCTTGAAAATTCTCAATACAATCCAGTTCCAGATTTTTTAAAATCTCTACAAATTCGAAAAAAAGAAAATGATTTGTGGGGGCAAAATTCAAGCTACGCACATCTTTCTGATTATTATACCTTAAAGCAGCCAGATACTGCACTTTTTTATGCGCAAAATATGTATAATGTGGCTCAAACTCTAAAAAGTGCACCAGATCAAATAGAGGCCTTGCAAAAACTCATAAAATTAAGTCCGGCAAAAGAAACGAAATATTTTTTCAATGTTTATGAGAAAATCAACGATAGCTTGCAAAATGCCCGCAATGCTTCTAAAAACCAATTCGCACTGATCCGTTACGACACTGAAAAGAGCAAAGCCGATAATTTGGTGCTGCAAAAAGATAATGAAGAGAAAAAATACCAGGTTATTATTTTAGCCTTCGGTCTGCTTTTATTAGCAGGAACAGGAACGCTTTGGTACAGAAAGCGAAAACAAAAACTGGAACTAGCGGCGAAAAATTCGATCCGCGACAGCCAGCTCAAAACTTCTAAAAAGGTACATGATAAAGTTGCTAATAAAATTTACCGGGTAATGTCAGAAGTTGAAAATAAGAATGACCTGGACAGAAACAACCTGCTCGATCAATTGGAATATATTTATAACACATCAAGAGATATTTCTTACGAAATTACTGATAATCAATTAAACAAAACATTTAGGCAGCAGCTTTCCGATCTGTTTTCCGCCTATGTTGCCAGCACACGTTCCATTGATGTTATCGGTAATGAAGATGAGGTTTGGGTAAATGTTCCTGAAAACACAGCAAGTGAGATCTTTATTATATTATTGGAACTCATGAACAACATGAAAAAACATAGCCAGGCAACAGTAGTTAAAATAAAGTTTAATAAAAACCATAATCTGATATCAATAAATTATTATGATAATGGTATAGGCTTTCCAGAGAAAGTAATTTATAACAATGGTTTGCGAAATACGGAAACCCGTATTAAAAATATCTCCGGCACTATTACTTTTGAAACCATGGATAAAAATGGTTTAGAAATTTTAATTTCTTTTCCAATTCATTAATTAAGAAAATTATGTTTCAAAAAGTATTAATAGCTGAAGATCACGAAGGAATGAATTATTCAATGCAGATAACATTGGAAAATTTAGGCATTAAGCACGATTTCAAAAATTATGTTTTTTACTGCGACGACGCTTTAAGTCGCATCCATAAAGCCAAATCGGAAAACAAACCTTATGAATTATTAATAACAGATTTGTCGTTCAATGAAGATTTCCCAAAACAACAAATAACAGATGGCGCAAGATTAATCAAGGCTGTAAAGGAAGTACAACCTGAAATAAAAGTACTGGTATTTTCTAGTGAGGGGAGATTGTCAGAAGCACAAATTCTCTTTGAAAGTTTGAATATAGATGGCTTTGTTCCAAAAGGACGTGGCGATGTCAAAGATTTGAAATCTGCAATCCAGGCTATTTTTGATAATAAGAGATATATTTCCGCGAATCTCAAGAAAACAATAAGCGAAAAGGTATATAACTTTGAGAAGTTCGACATTGCTATTTTAACGCTGCTAGCTAAAGGGATATCCCAGAAAATGATGCAGGAGCATTTGGAAGACATGGGTATTAAACCTAATAGCTTAAGCAGTATTGAAAAACAGCTAAAAAAAATGAGGGAAGCCCTTGAATTTCAGAACAACCCGCAGCTGATTGCCTATTGCATAGATAGAAAAATCATATAGTTTTCAATTCCATAATTAATCTATGTTTGCAAATTCATCCCGGGCTACAGGTAGCCGGGATTTGTAATCTCCTCTTTTGAGTTCAATTTTAACTAAAATGCTACCGCGTATTTGGCGTTTGGAGCCAATTACCATTATTATGGCGACCAGATCGCTGATAAACTATTAACTATCTAGCCGTTCTACGGTTTCCCGTAAGGATGCACCATATTCCTCCCATACTTTTGAGCAGCTTAAAAAAAACAACTATGGGAAAATTTATCATTACCAAAAGAACAAACGGCGAATACCAGTTTAATCTCGAAGCAGCAAACGGCAGGGTTATCCTCACCAGCGAGGGCTACGCCACAAAAGCTGGCTGCAACAAAGGTATCGAATCGGTAAAAACCAATGCACCAACTGATGCCAGGTACGACAGAAAAATTGCCAAAAACGGAGCCTACTATTTCAATTTAAAAGCTGCAAATGGCGAAATTATCGGTACCAGCCAAATGTATACCACTGCTGATGCCAGAGATAACGGTATCGAATCGGTTAAAGAAAATGCGCCGGATGCATCAGTAAAAGATGAAACCATTTAACACAAAAAGTTATGGATCTTAAACTAAAGTTAGAACAACTTCATCAGCGCGTGGTAGGCTTAAAAGATCAGATCAATACTGAAGAGGCTACGAAAAATGCATTTGTAATGCCCTTTATTCAAATCCTCGGTTACGATATTTTTAACCCTACAGAAGTTATACCCGAGCACATCTGCGATATTGGCACCAAAAAAGGCGAAAAGGTAGATTATGTGATCCGTAAAAACAACGAGCCAATCCTCATTTTCGAATGTAAACACTGGAAAGAAAGTGCCGATGCGCACAACTCTCAGTTGCACCGCTATTACCATGTTTCTAAAGCGCGGTTTGGAGTATTAACCAACGGTACGGTTTACAACTTTTACGCCGATCTGGAAAAACCGAATATTATGGACGAGAAACCATTCTTAACCATCGATATCGAAGACCTGAAAGATAATGCCATTAAAATCCTCGAAAGTTTCACCAAAAACGAATATAATTTAGAAACGATCCTCGATTCGGCTGAAGGTTTAAAATACATCAAAGCCATCAGAAAGGAATTTGAAAAAGAAATAGACAGCCCTTCTGATGAAATGGTGAAACTATTGGTTAACCGTTTTTTTGATAAACCCTTAACCGCAAACCGGATGATTGCTTTTAAAGATTATACCAAAAAAGCCCTTACCATTTCGATCAATGAATCCATCAGCGACCGCTTAAAATCGGCATTGAATATTAACGAGAAAATTGAGAAAAAGGAGGAGGGCAAAGTGATGCCCGTTAATGAAGATCCCGATGCTTCTAAAATCGTAACTACTGAAGAGGAATTAGAAGCCTTCCAGATTGTAAAGGCCATTTTGCGCGAGAAGATTCCATCTGCCAGGATCGCTGCACGGGATACCCAATCTTACTTTGGCGTATTGCTGGATGACAATAACCGTAAACCGATTTGCAGGTTCCATTTTAATACCGTTAACAAGTACATCGAAACTTTCGAGAAGGGAAAAGATGCTGGCGAGAAAAAGCAGCTGTTTAACCTTGATGAGCTTTACGATTACAGAAACCAGTTGCATCAGACTATAGAAAACTACTAATTATCCGCTCATCTCTCAAAAAATGTAGAGGTTGCTTCCGTGTATGTTTTCGAACCAGGCAGGACAACCTCTCATTTTTGCATTAACTACATTCACTCATTCCATCACCCTCACATTCTATATGCTATCATTCCCTTACTGTTAGCCGTAAGGAATGTATTTTTTGCCTGAATACCTTGGCGGTATGAAACACCTCGTTACCCTGCTATTATTAACATGCTCAATGGGCAAGGCCCAGGCACAAAAACAGAAAGTGATCACCTATCAGTTAATGGAACCTGGTTTCAACAACAAAACAATTAAGGGCACCATCAGCGAAGTGTACACCACAAAACGTTATGGCAAAACCTTCTGGTGGGTACGCATAGGCACCGACACCCTAATCCACGTATGGCGCAGGCACCTCGATACGGCAACCATGAAACCAGGTGTAAACCGCGCTTTTTATTCCATTAAACGCCTCGATAATAGCTGGTGGAAGAAAGAAAAATCAGAAGATTATGTGAAGTCGAAGGAATAATTCATTTCATAAAAATCCATATAAACGATTGGCGATTTTGAGTAGGGCTATATGTCTCGCGAGGTCGTCATTTCGACCGCAGTGGAGAAATCTGATTAAAAGAAACTTATAAATTTTGCTTTACGGTTTTCCTTTAGGAAAAGATTTCTTGTCGCTATAGGTTTATAGTCTAAAATAATTTAAGATGAAAAAGTATTATGTAAACAAAAATGCCCAAATTAACGGCGATCATGAAGTTCATGATGAAAACTGTATTTACTTACCTTCTAGTGATAACAGAAAGTATTTGGGAGAATTTTCTTCATGTAAAGGCGCGGTAACAGAAGCGAAAAAAACTTACAGCAAATCAAACGGTTGCAGAACATGTTCTATAGACTGCCACACCACGTAAAACTGATATAGCTTTTAAGTGCTTAAAAATTGAAGGATTGTTTCATGTTCGTTTAAGAAAATGGGGCAATCCTTCTTTAGTGTCTACATTCTCCGCAAAAGCATATAATCAACTGGAAATCAACTTATAATTTTTCTTGAATACTTTGTCTTTTTACGGTTTTCCGTAAGGTATGGGGTTTAGGCTTGTATACTTTTGATCAACAAACTCAAACACCTTATAAACTAAACATGGAAACACAATTACAAAATGAAGTAACGTTTTATCAAGATGTAAATGTTACGGTTACACAATCGAGATATGTTACCCACTCAAAAACATATGCAATGAGGAACATATCCTCAGTTCATATTTTTGAAATTGTAAAAAGTAAAACCCTACCTATTGTGATGGTCATACTCGGTGGCCTGATGCTTCTTTCTGATGCATCAAGGGCTCTAGGCTTTATTTTTCTGGCTATTGGTATATTAATTTTAGTCCTTATTAAAAACGAATTCACAGTCAGAATCAGTACAAATGCGGGAGAAGTGAACAGTATTGTTTCGAAAGACAGATCATATGTTCAGAATATTGTAAACGCACTTAATGATGCAATTGTATTCAGAGGTTAAAACATTCAATCCGCCCTAATTATGAAAGTTTTTCTTGCTATCTGCGCCATCTGCTGTTTCGCAGCCATATTTAAATTGCCCATCGAATATTACACCTTTCTGAGAACAATAGTTTCGCTGGGCGCATTACTGCTGATTTACATCTGGACAAAACAAAAACACTTCCTGTGGGTAATCATTTTTATACTAGTACTTATTCTTTTTAATCCACTATTTCCAATTTACCTGCACCGAAAAAGTATCTGGATCCCGCTTGATGTAATCACCGGACTGCTATTTTTATTAATCGCCTTTTATCCTAAAAAACAACCCGCAAAAAAAGAAGAAAAAGCCGCAGAATTTTTACCCATTCAAAAAGCATACGCCAGAGACCGGATTGTTTCGGCGAAGCGAGAAATATAATCATGAATTAATAAATCAAACTCAAAACTTAACCTTATGATTGCCCAAATAGAAGAATTTTTTAACCAAAAAACAGCTGAAGCGCCTCAAGATGAAAATGTAGAGATTAAGGAGCCTATTACAGAAGAAGTAGAGGAAGTAAGAAAAAGAACTTATCACGAAGCAGGTTTCAGAGATGGATCGCGAAACAGCGGTAGCCCTTTGGCGCTTTCAATATGCCTGAATGCCATTTATGCCAAATTTCAAAACGAAGAAAAAGAGCTGGTAGAAAAACAGCAATTGGCTAAAGAGCCCTATATCAACGAGCAGAAAACAAAGGAAACGGAAATCAAAACCCTTGCCATCAGTGAAGAAAGCAAAAAACAGCAAATCACCCTGGTTGAAACCAATATCAGAAAGGTAAAAGACAATATCGAAGAGTTAAAATTCGAAATTAACGAGCTGGCCAGGGATCCCGAAAAATACCACATCAGCGCTTCAAAAGGTGCCTCAACAAAATTCTGGATCGGTTTAATCATCCTGATGCCTTTAAGCTTATATCTGTTTACCTTTTATATTTCTACCTCTTATTCAGCCTTTTTTAAACCTTTTGATGCCAACAGTACCATCATCATGAATGTGCTCGATTCAAAGGCTTTTTCAAAGGCTTGGCAGGATGGATCGCTAGAAGGTGCTTTTGTAACCTTTATTCCTTTCGTTTTTTTAGGCTTAGGCTATTTAATCCATATGTTTGGCGAAGTTAAAAGTGTGGCAAACTACATTAAAATCGGTCTTCTTTTACTTACCACCTTTGTGTTCGATGCCATTCTGGCCTATCAGATAGAAGAAAAGATTTACGAACTAACCAAAACCTTCGAAACTCCTGCATTTAATCTCCCTATTGCCTTCGGCAAAATCCAATTCTGGGGAATCATATTCGCGGGTTTTGTGGTCTACCTCATCTGGGGCGTAGTGTTCGATTTTATCATGAAAGAACACCGTGAAAAAGACAAAATAAAACATGAGCAGCTCCTCAGAAAAAAAGACATCCAGATCCATCAGGACCGGATAACGGATATCGAAATCCAAAAAGAAAAACTGATCGCAGAACTCAGCGATATCAAAAAACTTTCGCTAGAAGCGCAAGGGCGTGTCGTTACCCTCCAAAGAATTATCGATGCCGTAATTATTCCCACCAAAGAATACGTACTGTATGCCTCTGAGTACATGCAAGGCTGGATTACATTCATTAACGAAAAACTCCGCATTTCACAGCACGAAAAATTTGAACTTCAAAATGAATGCAGGGCCTGTTATGATGAAAACCTTAAAAGTGTTGGCGCCAGTGAAGATTCTCAAAATTCAGTTTACCTATCTACTTTATAAAACCAGCACTATGAAACCGAAATTATTAACCTTTTTATTGATCCCTTTATTAGTTAGTGTTTTCATAAAAGAAAGTAATGCCCAAAACCTGAACATCAGCTTTTTACTCGATTTATCTGATCGAATCGATCCTAAAAGAAACCCTGGCCTTTATCAGCGCGACCTTCAATATATTAAATCCGTAGAAAAGGTTTTTGTAGATCATGTAATGAAAAAGAAGATGCTTCTTTTAAAAGACCAGATGCAAGTATTCTTTAATCCCATTCCTAAAATTACGAACATTGATCAGTTAAGCCAAAAATTAAAGGTTGATTTTAATCCTAAAACGAGCAAAAAGGACTTCCAGAATATAGACAGGGTTTATACCGATAATCCTGCCAAAATTTATCAGTATGCGATTAAAGATGGCAATTACGTTGGCTCCGACATCTGGAGATTCTTCAAAAACAATGTACAGCAGTACTGTATTAAACCGCAACACCGGAATATTCTGGTGATATTAACGGATGGTTACATGTACCACAAAGATAGTAAAATTGAGATACAAGGTAAAAGCTCTTATATCACCCCAGAATTTCTAAGCTTAAAAAAGCTCAACACAGCAAATTACCAAAGTATAATGAAGAAAAACAACCTGGGCTTTATTTCTTTTCCCTATAATTTAAAAGACCTAGAAATTATTGTTTTAGGCATCAATCCTTCTGTTAAAAATCCTTACGAGGAAGATGTAATTAAGCAATATTGGACAGATTGGTTCAAGGCCATGAAGGTGAAGAAATTTGATCTACGAACAACCGATTTGGCTTCTAGCCTAGAGCCTGTAATCAATGATTTCATTCAAGGAAATCATAATCCATAATTATTTCTACATTATCATATTCTGTTTATACACAGATTGTTCATCCTTCATCTTTTTCATAACCCATCCCTCAATCATGAAAATGCTCTCCTTACTCCTCTTTTTCTTTACCAACATTACTTGTAAAGAAAATACAAGCGTGTACATTTGCAATAGTCCTGGCGCTAAAAAATACCACTATACCTCCAGTTGCCGCGGTTTAAGCAATTGCACGTATAAAATTATAAAGATGGATATAGAAAAAGCCAAAAAAGACGGAAAAACATTATGCGGTTGGGAAAAGTAAGTTTATTGGTTTTATTGTTAACGCTCCAGGCTTGTTTCATCCCACCAGGCGAAAGCAAACCACTAATAAGCTACAACCAGCTTGTTTTTACTGCCAAAGTGATCCGCATTGTGGATGGCGATACCATGGAGGTATTATACCAAAACCAGCCCATCAAAATCCGTTTGGCACATATCGATTGTCCTGAGAAAAGAGGATCGCAACCTTTTGGCAATAATGCCAAAAAAGCACTCTCCGATTTGTGTTTCGGGCAAATGGTGAGTGTACAAGGCCAAAAATACGACCGTTATAAAAGGTTAATTGCTGTAGTGATTAACAGCAAAAAACAGGTACTCAACCAGGAAATGATTAAACAAGGCATGGCCTGGCATTATAAAAAATACTCAAGCGATTTGCTTTATGCACAACTCGAAATAACCGCCCGGAAAAACAAAGTAGGTTTGTGGCAGGAAGCAGATGCTGTAGCACCCTGGGCATGGCGGGAAACGAAGCATAGTTTGGCAAAGTAGCAATCGGATGGGCTGCCGGGAACAAATGCCTGTCCGTACTTATCCATGTGCAGTCTGCCCATCTCTCATTAAAGCAGTATGAAACCCGGCAATAAAGCCATCGCCGGCAGGTGCATTTTGGAGCCCAATGCATTACAAAGAATTTAAGAAACATAAGCATATTGAGGAAAATTTGCTGCAAAATGAAGCGAAAACTTGTATTTAGCCGGGTCAATATCTATATTAATAGCGAAATAATTTACAGCCCTGTTAATTGAGCGCGTCCAAAAAAAGATATGAGAATTTTATTGTACATATTGCTTGCAGTAGGCATACTGGGCTGTAAAAATAAAGCAGCCCAGACTTATAGGGTGCCAGATAAAGACAGGTGCAAATTTCACTGTTGCTATAATTATGCTTTATCCGGGTGAGCGGCTCTTGGTCAAGCTAAATAATGAGGTTTTACTGGATACAACCGGCGATGCTTCAGGAAGACTTGACTCCCGTTTATATTTTAAATACCCCAAAAAGATCGGGACAATATCTGTTTCTGCGGTTTATAACGGTACAAAGACATTTAACCGCTATTTTAAAGATACATTATCACTTGTTCCTAAATTAAGCCTGGTTATACCTTTTCCAATGCCAAAGACAACTTGGAAACGTAAAGACGAATCGGATAACCGTGTCCCTATGGAAAGTACCGAGCGCAATATCGTGCTTCTGGATGATACTGCTTATCCTAAACAGAAGAACCTATTGTAGGTGACATTTTGATGGATCTTTTATCGGCTGGAAAACAAATTGACGTATATTTATCGATCTTTTATCCACTCGTTATACTAACGCTCCATGTTCAATTGGCTCTTCGGTAAGAAAAAAACTAAACCTGTTTTATCCAAAGTAGATTATTGGGAGGCATTTGAATTATATGCACTTTTCGATGACCTAGATAGGGTAAAGGCTGTTCTGGAGCATACAGACGATAACCGTATTGATTTTATTGCTTTTAAGGACTGGTTTACAGAAGAACTGGGCGAGCTTGAAAGAGCAAACAATCCTGATTTTTCAAGGGTACGGGAATGGTTTGCGCCAAACGCAGATTGGGATAGCTTGATGGGAAGGCAAGGGTTTGAGCTGGGCAGGTCTGTTTTTAAAAGGGCCGACTGGTGGAAACGCAACCAGGAGTTCGTACCGGGCAGTATTGTTTGGCTAAGTGGAGAATATGGGCTGGTGTTAAAGGATGCCCCTGACGGACTTTACGGACTGGTGAGGTGGGATACAGAAAAAGCGCAGGACACCGAAGACTGGAGGGGACTTTGGGCTACCTTTGTTGCCATGGGCGGAAGGGTGCTGGAGGAATATGAGTTTAAGTTTATCGGGCCAGGTGGCAGCTTAAAAAACGAATACGAAAATGGAAATAGAACACAGGGATTTTGAGGCACTAAAAGTGGAGATTAAATGGTTGTTAAGCCCCCGCTCAAATTGTCTTTTAAGCGAGAGGGTTTGTGCCTGGGTGAGCTGGGGACTAGTAAATAATAATTTACCTTTGCAGATCAACTACCTCAAATGACAAAAGCAGCCCATCGTAAAATACAGTTATTCCTTTTTGCCCTATGCGTATTGATATGTGGGTTTTATTACCATTACTATAAAAGGAACAGGGAACTCGATGTTTACAGGATACAGCTCTGGGCGGAATTGCAAAGCCACTCGATCACTAAGCAAGAATATTGGAGGCTATGGGATCCGAAAATAAAAGAATGGAAAGAATCGTTGAGCAAATGTGAATTACTGGAAACACTTCAGGTTCTTGTGTTTTTACTCAGCGCTGCGAACCTTATTGTGTATTGGCAGTATAAGAAAAGAGTTTTAATGGTAAAAGCAGCTAGTTAAGGCTTTAATGCTTGTGTTCTATCAGTTGGGTGCCGGTTGTTGAAATGCTTCGATAATCATCCTTTTTACCTCATGCCTGATAAAAGCAGAAAGCCGTGCTTGGCTATGATGTGCATCGGGCTTGTAGTGGTACTTGACCTGCCCTACCGGCTAATGAGAAAACGGCTCTTAGCCCGAATGTTAAATGCCGCCTGTAGGTTAGGGCGGCATTTATTAAAGATTAGATGTTATTTACCCACAGCCAATTATTACTTTTAATGTGTTTTGACTGTGGATTTATGAGGAATACGCTCCCCTTTACTACTATTAACCTAAGTTGTTATTTTGCTAAAACCATTGCGTTTTGTTCCGCTTCCATGATGGCCTGAGAAGCATAGGATGCAGATTTAAGGCTGGCAAAGTCTGCTAATTTTACATTTTTCATGTTGCTCGCAACCATTGTACTTTCACCGGCAGTACCATTTAATTTTAATACCGCATCATCTTTAACAATAGTATATAAACTGCCTGCTGTTGTTTTAATTTTCGCTGTAGCGCTCTGGTTCAGAAATAACTGAAGGTATTTTACATCGAAATTATTGCTGGTTACCACAACAGATTGACCATAAGCTTCAATTCTTTCTAAATCTTTTACAGTAATGTTTAGCGTTACCTGACTTGTTTCCAATGAATTGATAAATAAGGTTTTTCCATCAGTTGATACCGAGGTTTTTGAAGCATCGTAATTGCCCGTGCCTGCTACATTTTGTTGATCACCTTGTGTTAAGATAAGCTTCACGTTACCACTTACCCAGATCCTGCTGAATTTTGATAATGAGGAAGTTTTGGTTTCTGCTTTAACTGGCTCAGCGGCAAAAGTTGCCATGGCTGATGAAGTAAATACTACTGCTGTTAATGCTGCTGCGAATAATGTTTTTGCTAAAGTTTTCATATCTTTTATATTGTAGGTTTTTGCTATTGTTTTGTTATTAAGACGCAGCTGCCCATCAAACGTTTCAGGCAAAAACCCAGTATTATACCAGCGTTGGTAACCGCTAGACCAACGCCTGTAATTTCTAGACAAACGCTTATTGATCATCAACAGTTTGATGCAATAGTTTTCGGGGAAACAGGATAAACTTAAAGCGGAGCTTTTGTAACCGGTGTAATGCAGAAAAGCGCCGGCCTGCCTAAGCCGCTAATTGTTAAAAAATGTTAAAGGAATTTGAAAATATTATTTTGTTGTTTTTTTTTGAATCTCCATCAGATAAACAAACAGGAAAGCATTTTTTAGAGCAATTATTTATTTTTTGATTTTAGATCATGTTATCAGCATTACTATTTAACCGTTTTCGCTTATCAGGAAGATTTGCGCTTTTTTTTATCATCTTTTTTGCGCCATCAGTGGCCACTATTGCCCAACCCTTAAACGAAGCCAAGCCTGGCCCATCGGCTTTTACGGCAAAGCTGATTAATATTGAGGCGGCCACGAATGAGGTTTTTAGGTACAGCACCACCCTGCATAACGGAACCAAAAAGCAGGCCATTTACGAGCTGAAGGCAACGCTGCCAGCGGGCTGGGTGGTGAGTTACAAAGTAGAGGGCAGCCAGGTTACCTCGCTTAATATCGATGCAGGCAAAAGCCAGGAAATTGCTGTGGAGATTAATGCCAGTGCAAATGCATCACCTAAAAAATACAATATCCCCCTTAAAGCCGTTTCGACCGATGATACCCTTTTACTTAACCTCGAAGCAGTAGTAAAAGGCTCGTATGGCGTAACCATGAGTACACCGAGCGGAAGGCTGAGTGAAGAGGTGAGCTCGGGCGGGCATAAAGACATACAGCTGGAGGTTAAAAACTCCGGAACACTGGCCCTGAACGATCTGGAGCTGAGCAGTCAGCTGCCAAGTGGCTGGGAAGTGCGTTTTGAGCCGGCCAAGATCAGTAAACTTGAGGCAGGAAAAAGCGTAGCCGTTACCGCTTTTTTAAAAGTTCCCGATAAAACAATAGCCGGAGATTATGCCGCAACCTTTAGCCTTTCGGGTGCCAACGCGAACACACAGCTGGCGTTCCGCATGTTTGTTAAAACTTCATTGCTTTCTGGCTGGATCGGCATCCTGGTGATTGTGCTCGCCATTGGCAGTGTATACTACCTCATCCGCAAGTACGGCAGAAGATAATCCATTCTTTAACAGCACGAAATAAGATGGAACCTATTATACAACTCAGGAACCTAAGCAAACGCTATGGAACCTTTAAGGCGGTTGACGAACTGAACCTGGAAGTATACCGCGGTGAGATTTTTGGATTGCTCGGACCAAACGGTGCGGGCAAAACCACCTCCATATTGATGATGCTTGGGCTAACCGACCCCCATAGCGGCACTGCCCGTGTTTGCGGATATGATGCCACCAAAAACCCTATTGCAGTAAAGCAAAAGGTGGGCTATATGCCAGATAGCGTGGGCTTTTATAACCACATGACGGCCCTCGAAAATTTAATTTATTTAGGGCGGCTGAACAACCTGGACGAAAGCACATTAAAAGACCGGGCCGAAGAAGTACTTAATATAGTGGGGCTTGCCGGCAGCATGGATAAAAAAGCCGGCATTTTTTCGCGGGGCATGAAACAACGGCTGGGTTTGGCCGATGTATTGATCAAAGACCCTGAGGTGATTATTCTCGACGAGCCAACACTCGGCATAGACCCTGCAGGAGTAAAGGAATTTCTAACCTTGATTAAAACCCTGAGCCAGCAGCAGGGCTTAACCGTTTTGCTCTCGTCGCACCACCTGCACCATGTACAACAGGTATGCGATCGTGTGGGCATATTTGTTGGCGGGAAACTGTTGGCCCAGGGCGATATTGCCTCGCTTTCCGCTAACCTTTTCGGCAAAGAAGGAGCGGTTACCACGATTAAAACAGTACACTTAATTGAGCAGCCCTGGCCATTGGAGGCAGAAATGAGGCAATGGGGAGCGCTTACAGAGATCGCCATTTCTGGTGATACGCTGGAGTTTACCACCCAGCATGATATTACCCCGCGCATTGTTCGCCATTTAGTGGAAAAGGGTTACAACATTTTACAGGTAAGCCGTAAGGAGTATGGCCTGGATGAGATCTATCAGAAATATTTTGAAAGTAGTTTTAATGAAAATCTAAATCATGGAAAATCAAGCGGTATCTTTAAGCGCGCTTTCTTCGGGCAGCACAAAAGATAAAAAACATACAGCCCCACCTCAGCCAAACAGGGCCTTTGGCGTAATCATCCGAAAAGAGATTGCCGATCACATCAGGAGCTGGCGCTTTTTGGTATTGGTTGCTTTGGTGCTGTTAACCTTTGTGGCTTCTTTATATGTTTCGGTAAGCAATATCAGAACGACCTTTACCAATACAAACGATCCCGACCATGCTTTTATGTACCTAAAGCTGCTTACATCAACGGATAACACTATGCCGCCTTTCCATGTGCTGCTCAGTTTTCTTGCACCGCTGCTTGGCATTAGCATGGGTTTTGATGCCATTAACTCGGAGCAGAACAACGGCACTTTAACCCGGCTTTTGGCACAGCCGATTTACCGGGACAACCTGCTGCTGGCTAAATTTAGCGGTGCAATACTGATAGTAGGCATGCTTTTTCTTTCACTTACCTTACTGATGATTGGTGGGGGACTGGTGTTAACAGGCGTTAGGTTAGAAGCCCAGGAACTGATCAGAATAATGGGTTTTGTTTTTGTAACGCTTCTTTACGTTGCATTCTATTTAAGTTTATCGATCCTGCTTTCTATTGTTTTTCGGCAACCGGCAACTGCTGCGCTGAGCGCCCTGGGGCTGTGGCTCTTCTTTACCGTTTTTTATCCGATTATCGTTAACCTGATAATAAGGGCCTTTTTACCCGACCCTGCCTACCTTACGCAGGCGCAGGTAATGGGTTACAATGAATTTATCTTAGATATACTGCGGATTGCACCTAACCAGCTTTATACCGATGCGGCCACTACATTATTGATGCCATCGATACGGAGCCTCGGCCCGATGAGCATGGAGCAAATGGCAGGTGCCATTCCCAGTCCGCTGCCGGTAAAAGAGAGCCTGATGATTGTATGGCCCCAGTTAAGCGGGATGATTGCCTCAAGTACCGGTTGTTTTGCCATTGCTTATTACCTTTTTATGCGTAGGGAAATTAGAAGTTAAAGCAGATAACTGTTCTTTATATACTCCCGTTATCCGGTTTTTATGTGGCTAATTTGGAAAAAGAATACCCTGATACATGGAAATTTTTAATTATTATACCCCAATACACGTATTATATACCGAGAGCGTTAATTTAGATTAAAACGAGGACCGTCTATTAGATGGTTCCCGTTTTTCATTTAAAGCTGTTCTGGCAATAAGGGTGTGAATGTTTTTGGTACGGTCTGTAGCAATTGGTGTATAAGCGATATAGGCATTAGTAGCATTTTCATCAAAGGTATCTGAACCTATTGGTATCCTCCCAGGATTACTAAAGGATGCAGCATAGCCCTCACCAGATGCAGCTGTTAAATTACCCATTCCAAAAGCTCTTGGACCAGTAGGAATATTAAGAAAAAATGCTCCTACAGGGGTTACACTCTTTATTGTATTATTGGTTTGTGCTCTAAGTAGAGCTGGGAGGAATATTAGGATTATAAATATTTTTTTCATTAAATAGTTGCAACTTATTAAAGATACTAACAGAGTCACGGTAAAGCGTTGTTTGCAATCTATATCTACTTCTATTTTTGTCTTGAATTCCCTAGAAGTACTGCATTTTTAACTTAGCAGGTTTTGGCACGATTAACTTTGCATAATTTTTATGAAGAAGATAGCGGTCTCCTTCGAACGTTAGATAATATGTTTCCTCTTTAAGGGCACTTGTAGTCTGATGAAAAGATAGGCTCAGTGTAACAGCTGTATCATTTTTATATTGAATTATAATACGATCAAGATCGGGATGCTCCTCAAAAAAAAGAATGGGTAGATCGATCAGGATAGCTTACCTGAAATGCAGCTTTGCGGTCCGTTTGCGCTTGTACATTAACAAAAATGCCAGTTGCAATGATAATTGAAAATAAGATTTTTTTCATCGTCAATATGTTTCTAAATTATGACTGTTTATTTATTACGCTCTAGCAATGTTGCTAGAAACGATTGCTTAATATAAATTTTATTATTACTTATAATATTTGACTACCACAGTATAAAGATCACTCTCGTGTCCAGTTTTAAACCCTTCTTCATCATTCTATTACAATTATTAGTTATATTTACCCTAATTCTGTAACAAAAAAGTAATTAATTAACCCTAATTCTGTGACGAAATTTTCACTAATTAACCCTAATTTTGCAACAACAAGTAGTTTTGGAATTAAAGTTTGTCAAAATGTTCGATAGGATAATATTTACAGCGTTAGAAAAATGGCTTACCAAATCAAATCGTAAGCCATTAGTGATACGAGGCGCTAGACAGGTGGGTAAGACGACCGTTGTTGGACAATTTTCAAAAAAATTTAAGCAGTATATTTATCTCAACCTGGAGCTTGCTGTTGACAGAAAACCTTTTGAAGAGTTCACAACGATCGAATTGCTCGTGCAGTCTTTGTTTTTTATTAAAAATCAGTCACTTACCCAAAGAAACGATACACTTTTGTTTATTGATGAAATACAGGAAGTGCCTGAGGCCTTAAACATTCTACGTTATTTTTATGAAGACCAACCAGGGATTGCGGTAATAGCCGCGGGCAGTATGCTCAAAACTTTATTTGATAAAAACATTAGCTTTCCGGTCGGAAGAGTGGAATATATGGTTTTAAGACCTGTTTCTTTTCCAGAGTTTTTGAGTGCTATGGGTGAGCGGGAAGCGATAAATTATTTACAACAGGTACCCGCACCAACCTTTACACATGATAAACTCATACAGCTATTTCATACCTATGCACTTATAGGGGGAATGCCGGAAGTTATTGCAGCGTATAGTAAAAACAAAGATCTACTGGAATTGTCATCAATATTCGATTCGTTGATTACGGCATATATGGACGATGTTGAGAAATATGCTGGCACAAATGCACAGGCATTACATATAGGTCATGCGATAAGGGCATCATTTGGGCAGGCCGGTCAGCGTATTAAGTTTGAAGGTTTCGGAAATTCGCCCTACCGGTCCAGGGATATGGGAGAAGCATTAAGAACGCTGGAAAAGGCCTTGTTAATCGAGCTCATTTACCCTTCAAGTGATGTAAAATTGCCTTTGCTGCCAGACTATCGGAAATCTCCAAGGCTTCAGGTGCTGGATACTGGAATGCTTAATTATTTTGCTGGTATACAGACAGAGATTTTAGGAACTGATGATTTAAATAAAGTTTATCAAGGGACCTTAATTGAGCACTTGGTTGGTCAAGGGTTATTAGCCACACAGTTTAAATCCTTAAGTGCACTCCATTTTTGGGTACGGGAGAAAAATACTTCAAGTGCGGAGGTGGACTACGTTGTACCTTTTGAAGGGCAACTCATTCCGGTAGAAGTGAAATCAGGAGCTGAAGGTAAATTAAAATCTTTGCATATGTTTATGGATCTGTCCCCACATAATATGGCCATCCGATTTTATGCAGGCTCGCTGCACATTACTGATGCCGTTACCCCTGGCGGCAAGAAATACAAACTATTGAATCTCCCTTATTATCTGGTATCTCAAATCGAGAATTACCTAACCTGGTTCAAAACACAAATCTAGATTAGCAAGTTTACACGAATTTTTCAAAAGATTTAAAATACATTAGTGCATAGCATTTATTATCAAATCTTAGGATCATAGCTGTATATTCGAAAAGTAGTACAGAAAGATTATAATCGAATCCTACGTAAATGGAAAATTTGACTCAAGAACAAATTAATTTGTATAAATCCCTAATCTATGGGCACTATTTTTGGTATTTTTATTGATTTTGAATAAAAATCAAACGTTTGCGCTTAAATAACATTTTAAAGCTCTTACGCAAAACCCTCCAATTTTTGACCTATCAATGAAATTGTGGCAATTACATAATTTATGCTACAAAAAAGCCGATGCTTTAGTGCATTAATTGTCGTTTAGACATTTTTTGTTTTTTATGAAAACTTTCGGGAATGTTTATCTAAAAAATCCAGTCGATTTTTTTATTGGAAAGCGCTGATCTGATTAATCAGATTTATAACT
The DNA here is from genome assembly GCF_000708285.2 of Pedobacter borealis DSM 19626. Lineage (GTDB taxonomy): Bacteria > Bacteroidota > Bacteroidia > Sphingobacteriales > Sphingobacteriaceae > Pedobacter > Pedobacter borealis. Next base: position 67,997 of record NZ_JAUG01000008.1, on the reverse strand, counting down.
AGTAAGTATTTTAAACAAACGTTTGTCCTTAAAAAAATAAAAATCCACCTTTCTTAAGTTATATCTTGTATTGATAAATAAGGGTCAGATACTTGTTTATGCTAACTAACCAATTTCTTGTTTAACAAGGAGCAGAGTCGCTAACCAGAATAATAACTAAAACACAAAACTAATCATCTCTTAGTAAAGAATTTTGCTAAGAAATCTATCAACCTAAATATATACTATGATCAAAAACTTTACTTTTTGTCACTAGGCTTTTTTATGCCTTAACTGCCCAAATTCGATGTAATACTTACAGAGAATTAACAAACCGAGCTTATTCTTTAAACACTAAAACTTAAAAACTAATGTATGTGAAAACTCTACGTTCAGCATGTTTATTAACTATCTGCATGCTTAATCTTGTAAGTTTCAATTCCATTGCCTCCACTGCTGAGGTTTCTGGCTTACTTGGCAACTTACACGTATTGAAAAAGGCAAAACCGTCTTTATTCAGGAAATTTAAAATTGATGTAAATGGCAAAGTACTTGATGAAACCGGAGTAGGTTTGCCAGGCGTTTCTGTAAAAGTTAAAGGCACTAATATTGGCACCTTTACCGATAACAATGGGAATTTCTCCCTTAAAAATGTAGACGATAATGCTACTTTAATTATTATTTATGTTGGCTATACACCAAAAGAAGTTAATGTAAATGGCAAAACAGCATTAAATATCCGCTTAGTGCCACAAAGCAATGATCTGTCAGACGTTGTAGTAATTGGATACGGCTCGCAAAAGAAAGTGAGCGTAACAGCTGCAGTATCAACCGTTACCAACAAACAATTATTGCAAACTCCTGTTGCCAACATTTCGAATGCTTTGGTAGGGCGAATGCCAGGGTTGGTTGCCCAGCAAACTTCCGGACAGCCAGGGCTTGATGGTTCTACCTTATTGATCAGGGGAAGGTCTACACTGAATAGTACAGCTCCTTTAATTTTGGTTGATGGTGTAGAAAGGCCGCTAAATAGTATCAGTGCTTATGAGGTAGAAACCATTTCAATTTTAAAAGATGCATCGGCAACAGCTGTATATGGTGTTAGGGGTGCAAATGGTGTAATGCTGGTAACCACAAAACGTGGTTTAGAGGGCAGGGCTAAAGTAAGTATTACTTACCACACCGATATTCAGGAAGTTACACGTATGCCTAAGTTTTTAAATTCATACGATTTTGCAACTTTAATGAATGAGGCTCTTGCAAACGAAGGTAAATCACCATTGTATAATCAAACGGCTTTAGATGCTTATAAAAATCATACTGACCCTTATTTATATCCGGATGTTGATTACGTAGACGAATTTTTAAAGCCTTTTGCACCTCAGCAAGTATTTAACGCAAATGCAAGTGGAGGTACAAAATTTGTTAAATATTTTGTAAGTGGCGGTTATCTCTACCAGGGAGGCTTGTTTAACCATACCAAAGATAAAGCTGTTGATGCCAGTATTGATTATAGCCGATTCAATTTCAGGTCGAATGTTGATTTAAATGTAAATAAAGATTTACTCTTAAAAGTAAATCTGGCAGCCAGATCAGAAGTAACCAATGTACCGCGTCCCGGTGTTTCGCGCTTATTCAGTTTATTAATGCGTACTCCACCAAATAATGGACCTTTATTAAACCCTGATGGCACTTATGGTGCAGGCCCAAGTTTAACCGATAATGTTTTGGTCGAATTTTCTGATTATGGCTTTCAAAAAGATTATACCAACTTAATAGAAGGAACAGTAGAAGGCAGGTACAGTTTAGATGCTTTACTTAAAGGATTAAGTGTAAATTCTAAACTTGCCTTTACAAACCACTATAAGCAGCGTATAGAGCGCTTTAGGAGCGATTATGCCAGGTACCAACTTACAGGTAAAGATGCAAACGGTAATTATACCTATGGTGCACGTATAGGTAATGAGCAACCGATATTAAGTTATGCACAAAGTTTTATTTCTGATGCAGATAATTCATATAGGGATGTTTATTTCGAAGGTGCATTAAATTATCAAAATTCTTTTGGCAAGAGTAATGTAAGTGGTCTTGTACTTTTTAACAAAAGTAGAAAAACATTAAACAGGGCAGGAACTGCTGCAATTCCCGATTGGCCATTTTCGTATCAGGGCGTAGTTGCCCGCTTAACTTACGGCTGGAACGACCGTTATCTGGCAGAGGTGAATATGGGCTACAACGGTTCAGAGCAATTCCCTGATGGGGCGAAATACGGTTTTTTCCCATCAGTTTCCGCAGGTTGGGTAATCAGCAATGAGCCTTTTATGCAAAATTTTAAAGCCATCAGCTTTTTAAAACTAAGGGGATCTTATGGGCAGGTAGGTAATGATAAACTCAATTCGGGCGTTCGCTTTTTATACATCGATAATGCTTATACCTCAAGCGGTGGTTATGCCTTTGGATTAACCAATAACGTTAATCCTGGAGGTATTTTAGAAAGTGCTTTTGGTAATAAGTACGTACAGTGGGAGAAAGCAAATAAATCGAACATTGCTTTAGAATCTAAATTTTTAAAAGACCGCATCACTTTTAACGTGGATGTATTCTACGAAAAAAGAAATAATATCTTAGTAACACCAGGTACTATACCCGCTACAGTTGGTGCAGCTTTACCAGCAGTAAATTTAGGGATAGTTGAAAATAAAGGATATGAAGTCGAATTAAACTATCAGGATAAAGCAGGTGCGCTAAATTATTTCGTAAATACAAACGTTTCCTATACGGTAAACAAATTATTATTTAGGGATGAGGTAGATGCAAAGTACCCTTGGATGCGTGATACGGGCAAACCGCTTGGAATGAACAGAGGTTTACAAACTGCGGGGTTCTTTAATTCGCAGGCAGAAATTGATGCCTGGCCAAAATCGAGTTACGATCCGGGGCCTTTAGGTAAAATTCAACCAGGTGATTTCAAATATATTGATCAGAATGGTGATGGTATTATTGATGATTTTGACCGGGTACAACTAAGAAATCCAACGTTGCCAAGATATATTTTTGGATTAAACTTAGGCGCGAGTTATAAAGGCTTCGATTTTACTGCAGCTTTTCAAGGCGCAGATCAGGCTTCGATGTTAGTGAGTTTAGAAGCAGCTTACGAGTTTTTTAATACAGGTAAGGTTATGGATATCCATATGGGCAGGTGGACCCCCTCGACTGCTGCAACAGCTACTTATCCACGCCTGTCTTCATCATCAGGAAGTGGACACAATTATCAGCAAAACGACTTTTGGGTTAAAGACGCAAGTTATGTGCGCTTTAAGCAGGCAGAGATAGGCTATACCTTTTCTTCAGAATGGCTTAAAAAAGTTAAAATGAGTATGCTCCGTGTATACTTAAACGGCTCAAACCTTTACACTTGGAGTAAAATCAAGTACCTGGATCCCGAGAACAGAAATACCAGAGCGTGGTATTATCCGCAACAAAGAGTTTGGAGTGCAGGTGTTAATGTTACATTTTAAAGATTGCAATCATGAAAAAAAACATAAAAATATACTTGATGGTTGGGGCATTGGTAGCTGGCTTAACCGCTTGCCAGAAACGCGATTTCCTGGCTCCGCCACCAATAACGGTAGCGTTGGATTTACAGAAAACCTTTAGCGACGAAATTAATACCAGTAAATTTTTAGCAAACTGCTATGCTCCGCTTACAGGTGGTTTGGATGATTTTGGTAATGGACAGAACTTTGCACAACTCTCAGATGAGGCAGAAGCCGGACCAGCTTATTTAGCTACAAACGGAGCAAATTTCGGGGCTGTTGATGCAACCAATAATCTAGACAATGTTTATTCGGCGATGTACACCAACATCAGACGTACTAATGTGCTAATTGCCAATGCCAATTTAATGACATTTACGCCAAGCAGCAAAGCCAAATTTGTTGCAGAAGCACGGTTTTTAAGGGCATTTTACTATTTCGAATTGGTGAAAAGAATTGGTGGAGTACCGTTATTGACATCTGCAGTAACTTTTGAAGAACTTAAAGATGCAGCTGCTCAGCAGGCTTACAAAGATGCTTTGAAAAGAGCTTCTTTTGCAGATTGTGTAGATTTTATTGTAAAAGAATTAACCGCTGCCGAAACAGATTTACCCTGGGCACCTGCGAGCGACAATGACAGGGGAAGAGCTACAGCTGCCGCGTGCGTGGCGCTAAAAGCTAAAACGCTCTTATACGCAGCCAGCAAATTATTCAACAATGAAACGCCAGCGCCTGCTGGCCAACCTGGAAGTATGTCGAGACCTGACATAGGTTATACCAGCTACGATAAGAATAGGTGGAAACTTGCCGCTGACGCCTGCAGGGATTTCCTGGCTAAAAATACAGCAAATGGAAACTGGTATACACTGTATGCCGGTGGTTACGATAAACTTTTTACCGAATCGAGAGATGCAGCTAACCATGAATTAATCTGGTACCGCCAATCAATGGATAATGGAGCTATCTATTCCAACCCGGGAGGTAGGCTGGCCGGTTATGCCCATAATCAGATATTGGTAAACCTGGTTGATAAATACGAAATGCTGAATGGAAAAACCAAGGATGAGGCGGGCTCAGGTTATGATGAACAACAGTGGTGGGTTAACCGGGATCCGAGATTGGCGTTTACAGTGCTCAAAAATGACGATACTTTTAAAGGATATAAGATGGAATTCTGGTCGAACCAGGGTGGTGTTGCACAAGGACAAGATTATCAGGACACCTATAAAACATCCCTTTTCTTTAAAAAGTTTCAGCGCCAAGATGCCAATACTGGTGTGCAGAAATGGCATTATTTGAGGCTAGCTGATATTTATTTAATGCTGGCTGAAGCTGAAAATGAATTTAATGGACCTGGCGATGCTTACCAATATATCAATATTGTACGCAAACGTGCTGGAGTAAACATGCCTGATTTAGCTATAGGTTTAACACAGTTACAAATGCGTGAGAAAATCAGAAATGAACGAGCTGTAGAATTTGCATTAGAAGCACAGCGCTATTATGATGTGCGCAGGTGGATGATTGCCGAAAATATTGATAACGGACCTGTATATGGTTTTAAGGTTACCAGAATTGGAGGAGTGATCAAACACGAACGTTATGTAATTGAGAACCGTATTTTTCAGAAAAGGATGTATTTAGCAGCCATTCCTATTGCAGAAGTGTATAAAGGAACAGCCGTTGAGCAAAATCCAGGCTATTAATTTCATTTAAATTTAATTAGAAGAAAACATGAAATTTAAAATTCATTATAAATACATCATCGGTTCTTTAACTGTTTTTTTAGGCTTTTTAGGTCAGGAAGCATTTGCACAAAATGTTAACAACACTAAATTAGACAGCCTTAAGAAAATCAAGTTAAAAGGAGATACCATTAATTTACCCTATAATTTAAAGGTAAATAGAAAATATTATGCAGGTGCAGCGAGTTTCATCACAGGTGAGGATATGTCGCTTTTTAGATATGCAAACAATTCGAATATGTTGGCCGGCCGAGTTGCAGGCTTAACTACAAATATGAATAGTGAAGAGCCTGGTTATGATGGCAGCAGTTTGTTCATACGCGGATTCTCAACTTATAATAGCTCAAGCCCTAATATCATTGTAGATAATGCGCCGGTAGGCTTTGCTCAGTTAGATCCATTAGAAATAGATCAGCTAGTTGTGCTTAAAGATGCGGCTGCAAATGCCATTTATGGTTTGAGAGGTGCAAACAAGAATATTTTGGTTACAACTAAAAGGGGAGTAGCCTATCAAAACAGTATTAAGTTTTATTCGCAATTTGGCATTTTAGTACCTTCGAAAGCTCCAACCTATTTAGGTGCGCAGACCTACATGAAACTTTACAATGAAGCATTGGTTAATGACGGTAGAGCCGAACGTTACAGCGCTGCACAAATTGGCCAGTACGATAATCCAAACAGAGATCAGGAATTGTATCCTGATGTAAATTGGAACGAAGAACTCGTAGCAAAGCAGGCTATTCAGCAAAAGTATAATCTGACATTTTCAGGAGGTACAAAAGATGTGCGGTATTTTGTACTAGCTGGGTATATGGACCAAAGAGGTTTTTTAAAGTATAATGATTTAAGTGAAGAATCACTTGGATTTAACACCAATACCAATTTCAAAAGGTATAATTTCCGTACCAATCTGGATATAGATATCAATTCTACTTTAACGGTAGGCTTAGATTTAGCAGGTAGGTTGGAAACAAAAAATTTCCCTGGTACTGCTACTTCTACTATTTATAATAATATCTCTACTTATCCTTCAAATTTGTTCCCAATGCTTTATGCAGATGGCAAAATTGGAGGCTTTAATGAAAGCGGATTAAACTATACGAGAAATCCTTATGGTTTAATTACCAGAACAGGAAATATAGTAGAAGTACACCGCAATTTGTTTGGTACTATCCGACTAGCTCAAAAGCTAGATATGATTACAAAGGGGCTAAGTGTAACCGGTGCATTTTCTTATTATAATTTTAATCAAAACTCAGAAGGTTCAACTTTTGGTGCTCCTGCTTCAGATTTTCAAGTTTACAATAAAAAAGCCGATGGTACTTATGCCCGTTTTAATAGCGATGGCCTCTATTCTGCTACTGGAAGATCTCAAACACAAGATAGAATGAATACCGCCTGGGGTAAGTTAGATTATCAAAATAACTTTGGCGAAGATCATGAACTAAACTCAAGCATTGGTTTTTCTCAATCTATCCAAACACCAGCCGGTAACGACTTTCCTTATGTATCGCAAGGTTTTTTTGCAAATGCCCACTATATCTTCAAAAAGAAATATGTGGCCCAACTTAATATTGGCTATAATGGTAGCGAAAATTTGGCGCCTAATAAGCGTTATGGTTTTTTTCCGGCCGTTGCTGCTGCCTGGTTAATTAATGAGGAAGATTTTCTTAAAAATAGCAGCATAGATTTGCTTAAGATTAGAGCATCATACGGTTTAACTGGGAATTCGGATTTTGGCTTTCTGGGCACTACATTCGGAAGTTTATTTAGATATCTCTATGCTGATGGTTACGGTACGGGTACTTCTTATGTTTTTGGACGTAATCCTGGTACTTTAACCGGTCGGGCTGAAGGTTTGTTATCCAATCCGGATATCACCTGGGAAACCGCTAAAACAGCAAATCTAGGTGTCGACTTTGCTTTCTTAAACAGCAAACTTACCGGTAGTGTTGATTTCTTTTACGAAAAAAGAGATAACATTCTGGCATTTCCTGGTTCGGTTTCAAGGGTAATCGGTGCATCTTTTAAACCCTTAAATATTGGCGTCGTAAATAATAAAGGCTTCGATATGGAATTGTCTTATCAGGATATAATTGGCGATTTTGCTTATTCTGTACGGGGAATAGCCACCTATGCAAAAAATAAAATTGTTTACAACGACGAGCAGGCAACACCATACGATTACCTTAAACGTACTGGTTTATCGAGTGGAACGGTATTCGGTTTACAGCAAATTGGTTTTTTTGCAAACCAGGCTGATATAGATAACAGCCCTAAACAAACTTTTAGTGCTGTAAAACCAGGCGATTTTAAATACAAAGATCAAAATGGGGATAAAGTAATCGATCAGTTTGATGAAGTAGCCTTGGGAGCTCCGTTTATCAGTAACCTTTCTTATGGCGCACAGGCTGGACTAAGATTTAAAAATGTCGATTTAATGGTTTGGTTTCAGGGAGCTGGCGATAGGTCGGTCAATATTATGAATGCAGCAACTTCTGGTTTTGCTAATGGAAGTAAACCGTCTGATTTTGCATCAAATAGATGGACGCCTGCAACAGCGGCAACAGCAGATTTTCCGCGACTTTCAATAGATGGCCGGACCAGCGATAACAACTATAGAAATAATGATTTCTGGATCAGAAATGGGAAATACCTTAAATTAAAGAATATTGAAATCGGTTATAACTTCCAGCAGAATGTTTTAAAACATGTTAAAATTTCTAACGCACGTTTCTTTATTAGTGCTAACAATTTATATACATGGTCAGATCTGCCAGATTTTATAGATCCAGAATTTTTGGGTGCCGGGATTAATTCAGCGCCAAGAACGAAATCATTTCAGGTAGGTTTAAATATTGAATTATAATTTTAACAAGATGAAATCAATCAAAAAATATTTATTTATTCCAGTTATATTCCTGATTGGAATCTGCATGGTATCTTCCTGCAAGAAAAATCCTTTAGATAGACCTTTAGAATTAGATGTTCAGGATACTACTGTTTTTAAGAATATTAGTTACACTACAGAATATGTTACCGATATATATGGTGGGGTGATAAGTGGATATACCGCATTAGGAGGGTTTACTGGTAATAATGGCACGATGTACGAAGCAGCAACTGATGATGCTGTTCATGCTAATTTATCAAATGATAGTTATCGTTATACCAATGGCACCTGGGGGCCCACCTTTAATCCAGATGATATGTACGGTAACTCTTATCGGGGAATAAGAAAATGTAATGTCTTTTTTGAAAACATTGGTAAAGTTCAGGTAAAGGATCACGGTAGAGATTTAGTGATCAATAATATTACGGCAACCGTTCAACGCGACAGGTTAATAGGAGAGGTATTTTTCTTGCGGGCTTATTATTATTTTGACATGCTAAAACGTTATGGAGGCGTGCCGATAACACTGCAATCGTTAAGCTTACAAGATGATATAAATCTGCCTCGAAAAACCTTTGATGAGGTGGTTAAGAGAATTGTTTTAGACTGCGATTCGGCTTTTAAGAGACTTCCTGATACTTATATTGGTTCTGCCACCGAAAATTATTACGGCAAGGGTACTAAATGGAGTGCTGCAGCTTTAAAGGCCAGAACATTATTGTACGCTGCCAGTCCGTTGAATAATCCGGGCAATGATCTCAGCAAGTGGACTTTAGCTGCTGAGGCTGCGAAACCTTTTAACGATGGTACAACCAGCGCGATGTTTAATTTAGCACCTGGAATTGCCGGTTACGAAGGGCTTTTTAAAACTAATACTTCAACCAATAAAGAGATTATCTGGAGCAGGGTTGCCACAAACTCTAATACTTTAGAATCGGCCAATTTTCCAGTTGGTGAAGTTAATGGAAATGGTGGCGTTTGTCCATCACAATACCTGGTTGATGCTTACGAAATGAAAGATGGTTTGCCTTACACCACTTCACCATTGTACAGTGCTGCAAACCCTTATGCTAACCGCGATCCACGTTTTGCAGTAAGTATTTTTTATAATGGCAGTCCAATAAAAGCAAGAACTATCGAAACCTTTGATGGTGGCTTAGATGGTGCTCAAAAATCAAATGGAACCAGAACTGGATATTATATGCGTAAACATATAGATCCTGCCATTGATCTTGGCGCTGCAACTCCGGGTACAACCCAGCGCAATTGGATTCACTTCCGTTTAGCAGAAATGATACTAAATTACGCAGAAGCTGTAAACGAGGCTCAGGGACCTACAAATGAGGTGTATACGGCAATGAATTTGATAAGAAACAGGGTAACTATGCCCGTTTTACCTACCGGATTAACTCAAGTAGAAATGCGTGAGCGTATACGCAATGAAAGAAGAATAGAACTTTCTTTTGAAGGGCATAGATATTGGGACGCAAGACGGTGGAACATTGCAAAAGATGTATTCAACCGCAAAATGAGGGGAATGAAAATACAGAAAACAGGAACGACCTTTACTTATATTCCTTATGATATGGAGCAAAAGGTTTTTACCGAAAATATGAACCGTTATCCATTTTTATTCTTTGATCTTCAATCAAATCCTAAATTGGTGCAGAACCCTGGTTGGTAATCAAATAGCAAATACATTAAGATACTAGCCTTGTCAAAATTTGGCAAGGCTAGTCTTTTTATGATTGCCCCCGGATAGAATTAGCATTCGATAATAATTCCTTACCTCTTCTATATCTGAATGAGATCGTCGTTGATATAAAATACTTCTTTCCTCTTTTGCCACACTGAGTATTTTTGCACCAATAAGCTCATTAAAGTACTTTATTAACGTCGTTCTGGAACTAACGCCAAGCAAATCTCGCTGTCACTAACAAATCCTGAGATTATGGAATTGAGGGATTACCTAACTTGGTTCAAAACACAAATCTAGATTAGCAAGTTTACACGAATTTTTCAAAAGATTTAAAATACATTAGTGCATAGCATTTATTATCAAATCTTAGGATCATAGCTGTATATTCGAAAAGTAGTACAGAAAGATTATAATCGAATCCTACGTAAATGGAAAATTTGACTCAAGAACAAATTAATTTGTATAAATCCCTATTTAAGGGAAGAGAAGATGTTTTCGCATTGCGATGGGAAAAAGAAAAGAAAAGCGGATACTCACCAGCTTATTCGTATGACCCATATCTGTATAAAATTCACAAAATGAAAGGTGGAAGTTTTCAGAACTATACAGAAAAAACACATCAAGCGCTAGACAATATCCAGATCGCTAATCATCTAAATGGAAAACAATTTGTTGGAATTTATCCTCTGTTACAAAACAACACGTCGTGGTTTATAGCTGCAGATTTTGATGAAAAAAATTGGATAAACGATTGTCGCTTATTTATAATTGAATGCAAAAAAAATAAAATCCCTTGTTACCTTGAGCGATCCAGGTCTGGCAATGGCGGGCATGTATGGATTTTTTTTAACAAGCCTTTTCCTGCTTACAAAGCCCGGAAAATTCTGTTAAAACTTCTTGAAAGCAGTAATGTAGTGTCAATTTTCGATAAAAACGCGAGTTTCGACAGGATGTTCCCAAATCAGGACTACCTTTCTGGAAAAGGGATTGGTAATCTCATCGCCCTACCACTTAATCAAACAATTAGTACCCAAGGAAATAATTGTTTCATAGATCCCGATACACTACAAAAATATGATGACCAATGGGGGTTTCTAAAAAAGATAGAGCGTATCGACATACAATATTTAGAGGATATATACACATCGCTTTTCAATGAAGCGGCTAATGAAAATGCGCCCCATACAAAATTGACAATTAGCCTTTCTAATGATGTTAAAATCAGTAGAGAAGGCCTGACACCAGCCTTGACTGAGTTTCTAAGGGAATCATTAAATTTTCCGAATACAGAATTTATCATTAGAAAAAATAGCGGTAAGAGTACATTTGGTTTACCCAGATACTTTAGGTTTATCCGAGAAAATGCCAGTGGTTTTTCAGCTCCTAAGGGCTTCATAGGAAAACTTATCAGATTCTGTTTAGAGCAGAAGATTGATTATGATCTTAAAGATCTAAGAACTCTAAGACCTGAAATAATTTTTTCGTTTTACCCAAAACTCCGAGAGTATCAATTCCCAGTTATTGCAGCAGCGGAAAAGAAAAATATTGGAATTATTGTAGCTCCGCCGGCGACAGGAAAAACTGTAATGGGCTTAAAAATAATTGCATCAAAACAACAACCTGCGCTTATATTGGTACACAGAAAACAATTGGCAGATCAGTGGGCGGAAAGAATAGAAACATTCTTGGGTATACAAAAACAAGACATAGGCACAATCGGCCAAGGCAAAAGAAAAATCGGCACCCACATAACGATCGCAATGATCCAGAGCCTGGTTAAAGAGCTTAAAGGCGAAAATGCAGTTAAAATAAAATCCTCATTCGGGACTATAATTGTGGATGAATGTCATCATATCGCGGCTGAAACCTTTAGTGACACGATTGGTCAACTTAATTCATATTATCTTTATGGCCTCACGGCTACGCCATTTCGTAAAAATGATAATGGAAAGTTAATCTCTGTACATCTTGGGGAAATAATATCGGAAATAGAAAGCAGTAGTATAAAAAACGAACAATCACCGGAAATAATTATAAGGAACACAGCACTTGATGTACCATATAATGCAAAAACAGATCGTTTTGAAACACTATCAAACATACTGATACATGATAGTTTAAGAAATAATTTAATTATAGAGGATATTACATTACAAATTGGCCGAGGTAAAAAAGTAATTATTCTAACAGAGCGCAAAGAACATATTGAAACTTTGCACCAGCAGCTCAAAAGAAACTTTGAGGTCATCACACTTAGTGGGGATGACTCAGAAGCTAACCGGAAAATGAAATGGGGAGCTTTAAATTCCGGAAATTATCAAGCCCTTATTACCACTGGTCAATTTTTTGGAGAGGGTTCAGATCTGAACAACGCACAATGTCTGTTCCTTGTATATCCATTCTCATTTGAAGGCAAATTAGTGCAGTATATCGGAAGAGTTCAGAGGTCTGAAATTAAACCAATAATCTATGACTACAGAGATATAAAGATTGAATATCTAAATCGAATGTTTCTTAAAAGAAATGTCTACTACAGAAAATTAGAAAAAACACTAACACTATTTGATGATTTTGATGAGCAGAAAGAATCTCTGAAATCACAGCAAGAATCAATTATAGAAAAAACAATAAATATTCCCATTGAAAAGCTTGATTTCCTATATGGAGCAGTTGCTTTTGATATATCAGTGAAAGATTATGGAAGGGAAATCAATTTTGATATTGAAAATTTGACGATAAGGCCGGAATTTGAGGTTTTGAAACCATACTTTGAAAAATTTTTAAAATCAAAGTCGGTTAAAGCCGAAATTTCTTTAGTTTTAAGAAGTGGCGATATCATAGCTAAATCGGCTAGGTCGGAAGATATAAATAAATTAAGCAGGGAAATTATTGAGGCGGCCAGATTCCGGTATGTAGAAAATACTTTGTTTAAGCGAAATTCAGGATATAAGATAGATGCCACTCAAAATGGGGGAGCAATTTCTGAGGGCAATAATTTGCCTTATGAATCCGGGGAGGAGTTACTTAATGATGTTTTGAATAAAGGAAATTACAGGCACCAAAGACAATTAAGATATTTGGCTGAATTCCATGCCACTCATATATTAAAAGTGAGATTTGTCTTAAGTCCATTCGCATTCTTGTTTCTCTTGGATGGGAAAGATCACTTCCATATGATAATGGAAACATTAGACAGTGAAGAAGCAACATATATTTGGCGTATCAATAAAAGTGTTGGTGATTTAAAAATCGAACTTGAAAGAATAAATGAGTATGTCAGAGTAATAAGAAATCAAGGTAGGCTAGCTTACTTAACTTCTGCGCCAGCAAACTTCAGTCGCATCCTACATGACTATTCAGATGAGCGGAAAGGATTTGTAATCTGGAAAGACACTCTTGAAGAGCAGATAATTTGATTATTCTCGGAGACAATAGCTCATATCCCAAATACAAATATTTCCTGTCGCAAAATTAAGCAAATCTTTAAAATCTAGTCCAGAATCTCGAGAAGTTTAGCTGAACTAAAATTAGTATGCTCCCCTGATCTTACATAACCAAGTTGATTGGTTGACATTATTGTTTCACCGATTTTAAAAGGCAAAGTGTTTTGGTGATGGTGTCCATATATCCAATAAAGAGGATTATATTTTTCTATCATCTCAGTTAATTCTACAGCAAAGGCTTCATTCAGTATACTTCCCAAAAACCTGGAAGGATAGTTCTTTAAAGTTGGTACATGATGAGTAACTACAATCTTTTGCTGTCCATTTTCATTTGATATTTCACGCTGAATAAAGTCTAAACTTTCCTGATGTAGTTTATTGTAATCAGCTGGCCTGAAAACTTGCCCATTATTCCGGATCACATAAAAATCGGACATTCCATCAAATATCTGTCTCTCATTTGGAGGACTAATGCGAGACCACATTGTTGAAAAGATTAAATCGTAATCTGTAGCTTTGATCGTAATGTTGTTGATCAGTTGAACATTATTTTTGATGTGCTCTAGATGGGGCCCAGAACATCTGGCGATATCACCGTAATAATATTCATGATTACCTTGGATCCAATATACCTGTTCAAAATTATCTGAAACATAATTAAAGAAATCCATACGTTTTTCAAGCTGGCTAAAAGTTACAATATCGCCAGCTAAAATCAATACATCAGCCTTAGGTTGAATTGGGAATTTATTCAGATAATCATAATTTTCAGGGAATTCTAAATGTAAATCAGATGCGTATTGAAAGGTCATGTTTATTAAGTGTTTTACAATTGAAAATAGGCCATCTATAATCTTACTATTAACTATAGAAATAATTTATAGCTAAAATTTATTGAAATATAGCTAAATGTAGCAATGCGCGAGTTTGCCATTATACGAATCAAAAATGTCACATTTTAGCCGAGAGAAAGCCTATAATTAACTGAAAACAAATGGTTTAAGAAATCATCCGACTAGCATCGAACTCATATCTAAAGTTTAGGAAACTTCTATTCTATCCGTTGAACTAGGGGACCATTTATTGCGCACATATAACAAAAGTTTTGTCGCAAGAGAATTCATTTTAACAAGCATTTATCTAAGGATAACTGTCTTTAAAAAGATAAAAAAATTAATAATAACAAACGCCCTTTTGGATTATTGCGTAGAGATAGCATAAAAAAAGAGGGTGTATCATAAAGGCGATTTCAGCCCAGATGCTGTCATGTTGAGCCTGTCGAAACACCTTAAAGCGTATTTAAACAGGTCCTTCGACAAGCTCAGGATGACAAATCTATATTTATGATACAATCTCTTTATATTTTAATTACAGCAGGCAAACACTATCTAATTACACTACCTTCCTGGAACTTTTCTACAGGTGCCACAAAAGTGAGTTTGCCTTCGGCATTTTCGGCCATCAAGATCATGCCTTGTGATAAAATCCCTTTGATTTCGCGTGGAGCAAGATTTATGATCATACTTACCTGTTTACCAACAATATCTTCAGGTTTATAATATTCGGCTATGCCCGAAACCACTGTTCTTTCGTCGATACCGGTATTTACCGTTAATTTTAATAGTTTTTTTGTTTTCTCTACTTTTTCGGCAGCAACAATGGTGGCTACACGGATATCCATTGCCGAGAAATCATCAAACTGGATATTCTCTTTTGCCGGAACAGCAATTATATTACTGGCTGCATTACTGGCCTTGCTTTGGTTTAGTTTCTCAATCTGGAAGTCGATCTCTGCATCTTCAATTTTATCAAACAAGAGCACAGCTTCGCCAATTTCGTGGCCACGTTTTAACAGGCTCACCGTACCTGCATCATCCCAATCATGACCGCCGTTTTGAAGCATCTTCATTAACTTTTCTGCTGTAAATGGCAAGAAAGGTTCAATCAGGATCTGAATATTGGCGGCGATTTGAAGCGCAATATTCAATATCGTTCTCACCCGGTCTTCATCCGTTTTAATGAGTTTCCACGGCTCGGTTTCGGCCAGGTATTTATTTCCTAAACGGGCAACATTCATTACTTCTGATAAGGCTTCTCTAAAGCGATAATTCTCGATAGACGCAGAGACTTTACCAGGGTACCCAGCCAGTTCATCAATAACAGCCTGATCTACATCCGTAATTTCCATGCAGGTAGGCACCGAACCACCGAAGTATTTATGCGTAAGCACCACTACCCGGTTTACAAAGTTACCCAGTATGGCCACTAATTCATTATTGTTTCTCGCCTGAAAATCTTTCCAGGTAAAATCGTTATCCTTGGTCTCGGGAGCTGTTGCGGTTAATACATAACGCAATACATCTTGTTTACCTTCAAACTCTCTTAAATATTCGTTCAGCCAAACTGCCCAATTTTTAGAAGTCGATATTTTTTGTCCTTCTAAGTTTAAAAATTCGTTTGCCGGCACATTATCGGCCAGGGTATATTCGCCATGGGCCATTAACATTGCAGGGAAAATAATGCAGTGGAAAACGATGTTATCTTTACCGATAAAGTGAACCAGTTTGGTTTCGTCGCTTTTCCAGTATTCTTCCCAACCACATTTATCACTCTCGTGGCTGCTGATGTAATATTCTTCGGCTATGGGGTTCCAAACATCGAGTTTGGCATAGTTACAAAGCTCTTTGGTGGCAGAAATATATCCAATTGGGGCATCGAACCAAACATAAAGCACTTTACCTTCGGCATCGCGAAGCGGAACGCGAACACCCCAATCTAAATCTCTGGTCATGGCTCTTGGCTGTAAACCTGCATTTAACCAGCTTTGGCATTGGCCGTACACATTTGGACGCCATTCTTTATGGCTTTCGATATAGGTGCGTAAACGGTCTTCGTATTTATCTAGCGGCAGAAACCAGTTTTTAGTTTCCTTTAAAATTGGCTTATCACCAGATAGTGTCGATTTTGGATTGATTAAATCGGTCGCATTAAGTGTAGAGCCACAGTTTTCGCACTGATCGCCATAAGCATTTTCATTCCCACATTTTGGGCAGGTACCGGTAATGTAACGATCGGCTAAAAATTGTTTTGCAGTGGCATCGTAATATTGCTCGGTAACCTCTTCGGTAAAAACACCTTTATCGTAAAGCGTTTCAAAGAAATCGGCAGCGGTTTGGTGATGGGTAAGCGATGAGGTACGGTGATAGATATCGAAAGATACGCCGAATTCTTTAAAAGAATCGCCAATAATCTTATGGTACTTATCTACCACTTCCTGAGGCGTAATACCTTCTCTTTTGGCTTTTAAAGTAATGGGCACACCATTTTCGTCAGATCCACAGATGAACTTTACATCACGTTTATTCGACCTTAAATAACGGGCATAAATATCTGCAGGGATGTAAACACCAGCCAGGTGCCCAATATGAACTGGTCCATTGGTATATGGAAGCGCTGCAGTTACGGTATATCTTTTAATTTTACTATTATCCAAAACAATTTTTATTAATTTGGCAAAGATAAGTGTTTTGAAGATGATTAAGCAGCCCCCGTATTTAAAAAAAGGAGATAAGATTGCCCTGGTATGTCCGGCAAAGAAATTACCCAAACCTATAGACCATGCCATAGCACGATTAGAAAGCTGGGGCTTGGAGGTTATTATTGGCGATAGCGTATACGCCAGTCACCACCAGTTTGCAGGAACTGATGCGTTAAGAACCAAAGATATTCAGCGTTTTTTAGACGATCCATCTATAAAAGCGATTATTTCGGGCCGTGGCGGTTATGGTACCATCAGGATTATTGATGACCTTGACTTTACAGAATTTAACAAGAACCCTAAATGGTTTGTAGGCTTCAGCGATATTACCGTGCTATTGTCGCATTTGATTGCGCAATGTAATACCCAGTGCATGCACGCGCAAATGCCCTATACTTTTGACGAATCTACCACAGAAGCTTTAATTTCTTTACAGCAGGCTTTATTTGGCGAGAAACAGACCTATTCTTACCAGAGTGCCTTTGAAAATCGGGCAGGAGAGGCGACCGGGGTTTTGATTGGAGGCAATTTAACTTTGCTTACCATATTACAGGGCTCAGTTTCGGAAATGGATTTTACAGATAAAATTCTCTTTTTGGAAGATGTTGGCGAACAAGAATACGCTATAGACCGAATGTTGCGGATGCTGAAAAGGGCGGGTAAGCTAAAAGTCTTAAAGGGTTTGATTATTGGTGCCTTTAATGAGATTGAAGAAGAAAAGATTTCTTTCGGGCAAACGGCTGATGAGGTAATTTGGGATATTGTTAAGGACTATGATTTTCCAGTCTGCTTTAATTTTCCGACGGGACATATCGATAATAACCTCAGTATGGTTTTAGGTGCTGAGGTAAACTTAAAAGTAGAAACAAACAACGTTCAATTTAAATATTTATAAGATGGCGATTTTAGACAATTTAGGGAAATACCGCAATACAGGCTTGTTGCTGCTACGCATTGGTTTAGGCACCATGTTTATTATTCATGGTTTCCCGAAACTTGCTGGTGGCCCAAACGGCTGGACAGGTTTAGGAGGAAGCATGAAAGTAATCGGCATTGACTTTTTACCAATATTTTGGGGCTTTATGGCCGCCGCTACCGAAACCTTTGGTGGTTTCTTGCTAATTGTAGGGTTGTTTTTCCGTCCGGCGCTAATTTTATTAATCTTTACGATGATTATTGCAGCACTGGTTCATTTTGGTAAAGGAGATGGATTAGGCGGTGCCAGTCATGCAATAGAATTGGGTATTGTATTTTTCGGACTGATTTTTATTGGGCCGGGTAAGTATAGTGTGGATAAGAAATAAAAGGTTACTATATAAACAAGAAAGCCTAGCGAAGAAATTCTTCGCTAGGCTTTCTTGTTAAAGAACAAATCTAATTCTGAACAATCAATTTATTGTTTTGAACCTCATTAGCCGATATTGGCCAAATATAGCCTGCAGTATTAAATGGAATTGCAGGAGCGGTACCCTGAGGGCCACTTTTGGCAACAAAGTTAGCCCCTAGCCTCATTACATCCGGAGATCTAAAGCCTTCCCCAAGCAACTCAATTCTCCTTTCGGTAAGAATAGTGTTTTTAAGATTTGCAGGCAATAAATCAGTTGCTGGAAATACATAACCAGGATTGGATCTTTGTCTAACTGCGTTTAATAGCGCAATAGATCTTACAGGATCGGTTACTACCGTAGCTTCTGCTAAGTTTAATAAAACCTCAGCATATCTAATTACAGGAATATAATCTGTATATGGAGACGGCCTCTTAAATTTAGTTAAATAGGTATTTGCTCCAGAAACCGCAGTCAAACTTTTTCTTGCATCGGTAGAAGAGGCAGCGAAAACAGGATTGGCCAAAATACCTGTAGGGTTTAAGAAATATTCTTCATTACCGCCTGCCTGGTTTGTTGAAACATTGTAGTAATAAGCCAACTGATTCTGCGTACCGGGAGCATCTAAATCTGCCATTGGAAAAGATAACACAGCTTCAGTAGCAGTTGCATTACCTGTATAAGAACCACCAAATACAGTAGCAATATTAGCTTCTAACTGTAAAGGTGTACCTGTTGTTGCTTTAAATGGTGCTGTTGCGCTAACAATTTTATTGGCCTCGGTAACTACTGCCGGTAAATTCCCCATCGCCAGGTATACTCTGGTTTTAAAGGCAATAGCAGTATTCCTGGAAGCCCTTATGGATGTTGCCGTTGTTGGTAAAGTTAATGCCAAGTCTGGCTCTGCCTCATTTAAATCTTTTAAAATCTGTGTATACACCTCGGCAACAGTACTTCTCTTTAAGTCGTTACCAGTCAGATCCTTTTCACCTTTAAGTCTTAAGGGTACACCCAGACTGGCACCGTTATCCGTAATATAGGGTTTTGCATATAATTGTAATGCGCTATAATAACTTAAAGCCCTCAAAAACTTGGCTTCTGCAATATATTGTTTCGCTACTGCCGGGGCAAGTAAAGATGCATTGGCATTTATGCCTTCAATAACCAGATTAGCCCTGTTTATTGCAGCGTAAATTGCGCCCCATAAATTAACAACCTCATTGGTATTCGAAGTTAAATTGAACCTCCAGGTATCTAAACCTGTTACCCCGTTGGGTTTATTTACCACAAAGTCCTCGCCACGGATATCATTATAGATTAAATATCTTGCACCATAAAACTGGCCAGTTTTAACACCAGCGTAAATACCGTTTACCTGCGATAGAATCCTGTCCGGATTGGAAAACGCATCTTCAATTGGTAAAGCTGTATCTGGAGCTGTGGTTAAGAAATCCTTTTTACACGACGACGCAAAGAGTAAAGGAGCGGCGATAAAAAGATATTTTATTTTATTATTTATTTTAATTTTCATGATCTCTAATTTTAAAATCCAACATTAATACCAAAAGTAAGTGTTCTACCAGATGGCACAGAATTTCTATCTACACCTGGTGCCAGGTTACCACTATTTCCTGTTGTGGTAGAGTTACCATTTACAGAAACCTCTGGATCAGGGCCTGGGTAGTTTGATATAATCCAAAGATTACTTGATTGCGCATAAACCCTAATGTTTGAAACCCCATATTTACTTAAAAGCGTTTTTGGCAGCGTATAACCCAAAGCTAGGTTTCTAACTTTCAAGAAATTGCCAGAGAAAACATTCTGTGATTGGGCAAAAGCAGATCCATTTGAAGTATTATCACCATAAACAACACGGGGTATATCTGTGATCTGACCTGGTGTGGTCCATCTGTTCAATACACCTGCTTCATTGTTCCAAAAGCGTTGATCACGAAGACCCGCTAATGATCCATAGTAAATCTTGTTTCCACCCGAGAATGTTAACCCTAAACTTAAATCAAAAGCTTTATAACGGAAATTATTATCTAAACCGCCGAACCATTTTGGTATTGATTGTCCGGTTATTGTGGCATCTAATGCGGCATCAATTGCTGGGGCATTTTGTCCTGCATTCGGGCCATCAAGATACTGGTAACGGGCTGCAGTAGCACGGCCAAAACTGAACCTTAATTTTTGCCCAAATCTATTAACGAAAATCCGTTCGCCGGTTGCTGGGTCAACACCTGCAGTTTCAACCGTATAGATCGATCCAATAGGATAGCCCACTCTTGTAATATTTGCAGTTTCTAAAGAGGTAGCGCCAAATAAATCTGCATTGTTATTACCCAATGCAGTAACCTCGTTTTTCAATGTACTGAAAGTAAAACTGGTTGTCCAACCGAAGTCATCACCATCAAAATTCCTTGAATTTAATGTAAATTCAAGCCCCTTGTTATACATTTTACCAACATTGGTTGTAATTGCATTCCCCGGAATGCCCTTTGAAGGTGCCTGCGGTGCGTTCTGAACCAGGTTATCGATATCATTGTGGTAATAATCTACATCTAATGAGAAACGTCCGCTTAAAAATTCTAAATTAATTCCAATATCGGCCTTTTTACTAGTTTCCCACCTTAAATCAGGATTACCTGCTTGTGAAAAAGACAGTGCTGGTGAAGAACCGTATAACCCTGGATTATATAGGAACAAGGCTGGGTAATTACCAATGTTGATATTTCCAACCTCTCCATAACTTCCGTGTAATTTAATACGTGTTAAGACTTTACTGATACCGAGGTCTTTATAGAAACTTTCTTCTGAAATAGCATAACCAACTGATGCGCCACCAAAATTACCATATTTATTCGCAGCTGATAATCCAGAGTAGCCATCACGCCTGAAAGATCCAGTTAAATAATATTTCTTTTTATAATCATAATTGACACTACCAAAATAAGAGCGGAAAGCATTATCTCCCTGTACTAATCCAGCAGGTGTAATGGCGCCAAAGGCTCCCTGAAAAACTTCAATGAAAGGATCAATTACCCCTTGTCTGGTTGCACCATAGCCAAGCGATTTGGTATACTGGTCTTCAGCACCGATAAATGCACCCACGGAATGATCACCAAATACACCATTATAGTTTAACGTGTTGGACCAATTCCACCTACTATTTTTTACAAAATTACTGGTGGCACCTCCAACGTAAGGAAAACCATCACCTTGTAAACGGTTAACAAATGAATTGTTATCGATTTTAAGGTTATCTAAACCATAAGTCGTTTTAAAAGTTAAGCCTTTTACAATCTGGATTGAAGCATAAGCATTTGCTATGATACGGTCACTTTCTGATGTATTTTTATCTTCGTTTACCAATACAGCTGCATTCGGATAATTTGATGCAATGGTATTTGCACCTAAACCGACAGAGCCTGCCGGCGCATTTATATTATAAGAGCCGTCCTCGTTATATGCCGCTACGTTTGGAGGCAATACAATTGCCAACCTACCCAAACCAACAGTTGAGAAAGCCTGTCCAGGTAGTGAACCCGTATTGGGTGCACGGTTTAAGGTATTACTATATGAAAAGTTTGTTCCAATAGTTACGTTTTTAAATAATTTATGGTCAATATTTACACGGCCATTTTTCCTTTCAAAAGAGTTTCCAATGATAAAACCTTCTTGATTGCTATATCCTAATGATACATAATATGAAGTTTTTTCATTTGCCCCAGAAAAGTTTAAGGCATGGTTTTGAGATGTGGCTGTTCTATAGGCGTAATCATACCAATTTGTTTCTACTTGCGAACCATCCGATCTTGTTTGTAGAAAGAATGCTGGAGCCTGGCCATTATTTGTTCTGGATTCATTTTTGATCAGAACATATTCGGCGGCATTTAATAATGGTGTAAGGTTTTGGGCTTTTGTAGTTCCTACCCAACCTTCATAATTAATTTTAGTTACCCCTTGTTTACCCTTTTTAGTAGTAATTACTACAACGCCGTTAGCTGCTCTGGAACCATAGATTGCAGATGATGCCGCATCTTTTAAGATATCGATCGATTCGATATCAGCAGGGTTGATGTCTCCCAATGCATTACCTGCAGCACTGTTAGCCGATTGATCGCCGGTAAATACAGGAATACCATCAACAATGATTAATGGATAAGAACTTAAAGAGATAGAGTTAAAACCACGCACCCTAAAAACAGGAGGGTTATTTAAAACGCCGTTTGGCTGAATGATGTTTACACCTGCTGCTTTACCTGCAAGTGCTTGCTCAAAACTCTGAACAGGTAAGTTTTTAAGCTTTTCTCCACTTACACTTGCTATTGACCCGGTAACATCTCTCTTTGATTGTGTGGTATAACCTGTTACTACGACATCAGATAATGTTTTAGAATCGCTTTTTAACTGTACGTTAACCACATTACTACCGCCAATAGCTTTTGTTTGGCTTAAGAAACCGATATACGAGAATTCTAGTGCTGTTGCTTTGCCATTGACTTTGAGTGAATACTTACCATCTGCACCTGAAGTGGTTCCGCCAGTTGCACCTTTGATTTTTACACTTACACCTGGGAGAGGTAATCCATCTTCTTGAGCCGTAACTGTTCCAGTGATTGTTCGATCTTGCGCTATTGCTGAGGTGGCAATAAATAGCAATATGAACAAACTTTGTAGAAGTTTTTTCATAAAAATAATTTAGTTTAGTTAATAATAATCCAATATATGATTTAGTATTTTGTAATGCAAATTTTACAATTTTATATTTGCATTATTCACTCAAAAATCAAAGTACCCTTAAAAAACAGATTAGCTTCATTTAGTCAGTTAACCCTTTTTTTGCAAAAAAATTAAAGAAATAATATTTGTTAATTGAATGATAAAATGAGCTATCGTAATTACAACTGTGGTGGTTCTGCCAGTTTAAACTTCATTTTAACACATAAATCAGAAAAGAGCGATGAATCATCCCCACATGATAGGATTTTTGCCAAAATTCGATCGTAATTTGTTTCAAAATTTGCAATAACGGAAATACGAATGAATTCCGTAGAGGTTTTTTCATAAAAATTTTAGTTTAGTTAATAATAGCTGAATATAAAAACTAAAAAATCAATAACAAACTAAAATACAACAAAAAAAAGAATCAAAAAAAACAAAATATACACACACAATAAATAAAGTTAAAAATCTCAGACAAAAAAAGGAGATTGCAATGCAATCTCCTCCTCTTAATACTGTTTTTAAATGAGTTACTTATCTACATAAACCCTTACATATGTTGGAACAATAGTTTGTCCATTATCAAGGGTAATGAGGAAATAAAAACTTCTTGCCAAAATCGCAGCAGTAGTTGTTCCTGCTACAGCTGAAGTAGGGGCAGCTAAACCTGTTTTAGCAGTGTATTCGGCTAAAGTCGTATTAAAGGTAACAGTAGTACCATTTCCAACAATAGGAGCAGTATTATATAAACCAGTAGCTACCTGAACACTTCCATAAGCCGTTCCAGCCGCTACCCTTGTTATTTCTTTAATAGTTCTGCCCGATTCAGCAGGGATTGACAATACAATCTGAATTGCACCGCCCCCGCTTAAAGAGGTTTTAACAGTTGGTGCAGTAAAGATATCGTATTTATTGTTTACGGTTACCGGTATTTCGGGAAGATTATTAACGTTAGAAATATTTTCTTTTTTACAAGAAGCCAATCCCATAATAACCATTAATCCCAAATACACACTTGATTTTATATTTAATTTCATGATGTTTATCTAAAATGTACTTAATATTTGTTATTTACCCCACCAAACCTTTACACTTGTTTTAATAAGCGGCTTAGGCTGATTAGGATTTGCGTTTCCTTCATTTGAAGTATAAACATAACGCAAAGGAATTACTCCATTGTTATCTCCAACAGCATTTAATGCAGGAGCTAATACCGGGTATCCGGTCCTTCTGTAATCGTTATAAGCTTCGATACCATTACCTACCCACGAAAGATATTTTTGAGTGATAATTTGTTTAAGCTTATCTGCATTAGTACCACTCAAAGTAACAACAGTAGGGTTATCAGTAAAATATTGAGTAATTTCTGCTGTAGTCATTCCAGCTTTAGTCATCGAAGCTCTTATGCCCGCCTGATATAAGCTATTTGCGTCACCAGCTGTACCTAATAATAAAGCCGATTCAGCCAAGATGAACTTTCCTTGGAAATTGGTTAACAACCTAACCGGTGCTTCACCCGCAGTACCAACCACGTATGTATTATACATGGACCTAGTAGCAAGCGTTGGCGCAGCAACAGTAGAACCATTTTCGTAGGCAACAAATCTTGTACCCAGTGGCTTAGTATAAAACTTAGACAACCTAACGGTATCATTAACACTTTTAGATAAAGCTAACAATCTCGTACTTAACATTTCACCATTCTTAAAACTTCCAGAAATGTCTTGAACATACATTGGGTTCTGGTTAGTAACAGCTGAGCTAAAAGGTACCATTAAATCATACTGATTATCATCAATATAACCTTCAGCACTAGCCAGTACGCCATCGATCTGGGCTTTTGCCAATGTTGGGTTTACACCTGAAATCGTATTTGCGAATTTTAAGATTAGGCTATTTCCAGCTCTTTTCCATTTCGTTAACACACCACCATAAATTAAATCATCGGTACCTGGTTTTAATGCCGATGTTTTGTTTAAATCAGCAATACCACTTTTCACAAGATCAAATAGTGAAGTGATGCCAGCTCCTGAATTACCTTGGTAGATATCTGCTTGAGCGTCATATCTTGGCGCTGGGAAATCTAAACCGAAACCAGCTTGTGAATATGGAACGTCTCCCCAAAGATCTGTCATCACAGAAAAAATATAAGCCAATTGAATTTTAGCAATACCTGAATAAGCAGGATCTGTAGATTCAGACTGCTGAATAATAACACGTAAGTTATTTATACAACCTTGAAAAATCTCAAAATTCCATTGGTTATCAAATAAACCTGAGATATTATAACTATCATAGGTTAAGTTTTGATTAGCTAAGCCAGCATTATACTGCATCAAAATAGATGCACATCTACCTAATTCATTTGCATTAGCCCATCCAATTCCAATAGAGGTTGTTGGCAATAACACTTTAGAAGGCACCTTTAACGCAGAGTTTGGATTCTGGTTTACATCTAAAAATTTCTTGCAGGATGCCATCGACAATACACACGCTGCAAATAATATAATTTTTTTCATATTTAAATATTTACGATAGTTAATTAAAAAGTTACTCTTAAACTAGCCCCAAAGTTTCTTGTATTAGGTGCGCTTTGAAGCTCTAAGCCTCTAATATTGCCGGCACCTTGAGTTGAGACTTCAGGATCGATAGGGCTATTTGGGGCATAATAATAAAGATTTCTGCCATAAACAGTTAAGCGAATATTTTTAATAACGTTTGTTTTTAAAACTTTACCAGCTAAATCATAGCCAATGGTAATCTCTCTTAAACGGAAAGTTGTCGCATCATATACATTGAACTCACTTCCACCGATACCACCAAAACCTGCATTCCAATATGTTTGTCCTGGAATCTGGATGTTGTTAGGAGAAAAACTTCCATCTGTATTTTGGATAACTCCCGGCAAAATGTGTGGTTGTTCACGATCCTCTGCAGTGATTAATAATGATCCATTAGATCTTAACGTAGCTGCAGTCCATGAAATAATATCTCCACCTTTTTTGAAATCAACAAGTCCGGAGAAAATGAAGTTCTTATACCTTACTGTATTCGTTAAACCTGCAGTCCATTGTTTGTTTGGATCTGCAATAACTTGGTTTGGAATAG
This sequence comes from Pedobacter borealis DSM 19626, assembly GCF_000708285.2. GTDB lineage: Bacteria > Bacteroidota > Bacteroidia > Sphingobacteriales > Sphingobacteriaceae > Pedobacter > Pedobacter borealis. Next base: position 42,003 of record NZ_JAUG01000008.1, on the reverse strand, counting down.
TTGCAGTACTGTAAAGACCTGTAGTTTTATCAACGATCAAATCGCCCGAAGGACTACGTGGATATTTACTACCTACAATTACACCATAAGCATAACCTTCATAAATAGTTGGGATCTGTCCAGTGAATGCATTACCAGCAACGGCAAATGAAGTTACACCTGGGGCAATTGAAACAACTTTATTTTTGTTTTTAGAGAAGTTTGCGGAGATATCCCAACTAACATCTTTAGTTTTAATCGCTAAACCACTTAATAATAGTTCGATACCTTTATTAGATACTTCACCAATATTTGTTAAGCGGCTACCGTATCCTGTTGATGCAGGCAATGCTACACTAACAATCTGATTTTTACTACCTTGTTTATAGATTGTTGCATCTAAGTTAATCCTATCCTTAAATAAACCCAAGTTTAACCCAAATTCATAAGAATTAGTGAATTCTGGTTTTAAATCAGGATTACCAATCGAACTGTTTGCACCAAATCCTAATATAGATCCATAAGGGAAACTAAAGCTTGCAGTATTATTCCCATAGCTACCAGAAGAATAAGATCTAGCATCTAACACGTAAGGATTAGCATCTTTACCAACCTTAGCATAAGAAGCACGAATTTTACCCATGCTTAAAATGTCTGATTTAATTTTAAATGCATCTGTAAACACAAAGCTTGTAGATACTGATGGGTAGAAATAAGTGTTATTAGCAACAGGAAGAGTAGAAGATTGGTCAAAACGGCCAGTCAGTTCCAAGAATAAATAGTTATTATATCCCAATGAGATCTGTCCATAATAACCTAATAATCTTCTTCTTGTCGTACTTTCACCAGAATTAGTGAAAACTTGTCCGTTTGCAACATTAGCATAGTCTGGGATAGTTAATCCGACACCTGATACTGTAGCATTTTGGAAATCTCTTTGGTTGATATTCTGCCCTAATAACGCAGTAGCATTCAACCCTTTTGTAAAAATATTTTGCTTTTTAGCTGTGATAAGTAAGTCACCATTTAACTCACTTCTAAAGAAGTTATCTTCAGTTACGCTACCAGCAGAACTTGCCGCCTGAGTTGAACCGATAGCTACATAACGTTTACGCCTATCAGTATAAGTATCTAAACCTAAGCGATAACTAACGTTCAACCAGTCTAAAACATCATAGCTTAAACTAACGTTACCTAAGAAACGAGAAACTCTACTTTTAAAAGAATTTTCATATGCTGCAAAATATGGGTTATCGCGACCTGTAACAAACCAATTATTCGTACCATCAGCATTTTTATAATTGTCTCTATAATAAGCCAAATCTGTTGATCTAGTAATTCCGAAAACCCCAAACATACTACTGTTTGCACCATTACCCTGAGTTGTAGCACCGTTTTGGAAAGTATTGAAATAATTTGCAGAACCATTAAGATTTAACTTTTTGGTTAGCTGAGAACCCGCACTAAATCTTAAGTTAACTTTATCAAAATCAGATGCGGGCAAGATACCTTTGGTTGTTGAATTACCTGCAGAGAATGCATAATTATTTTTAGCGTCACCGCTTACGATTGAAATATTATTATCCCACGTATGACCTTGTGCGAAATATGTATTAAAGTTATCTGGATAGCTAATATACGGCAATACATCACCAGGTTTGTAAGTTACGCCATTAATTACTGGGTTTGTGCCTGCAGCAGCGATTAAACCATTTGCAACTGTTGGTGTTGTGCCAAATCTATTACCTAATGAAAATGTTGAGGTTGGAGAAAACACCCCACTAGAACCTTGGCCAAATTCATTTTGTAATTTAGGAAATCCATAAACATTTTGCACACCATAGGCAGAATTAACTGTAATGTCTGTTTTACCAGCCGCTCCTGATCCTTTTTTTGTGGTAATTATAATTGCACCTGCTGATGCTCTCGAACCATAAAGTGCGGCAGCAGCTGGGCCTTGCAGCACGTTTAAAGACTCGATATTGTTTGGGTCAATATCCAAAGCGCGGTTAGCTGGCTGATTACCATACAAAGTATTGGTAGTTTGATCTACATCATTGCTAATCGGAATGCCATCTATTACGAATAATGGTTGGTTTGAGCCAGATAACGAAGACATCCCCCGTAAAATAATGTTAGTTGAAGAACCTGCGCTACCACTCGCGCCAGTAATCTCCACGCCAGCAATTTTACCTTGTAAAGCATTAAGGAAGTTATTATCTCCTCTATCAACAAGCTGCTCCCCTTTAACATTCTGTGTGGAATAACCTAAGTCTCTTTTGGCTCTTTTTAGACCTAGAGCAGTTACAACCACTTCAGATAAATCTTTAGCATCAGGTACTAAAACCACATTTAAGGTATTGCCCGCACCAATTTTTAGAGTTTGTGTAGCATAACCTAAGTAAGTAAATTGTAAAATAGCTGACCCAGCCGAAACACGAAGACTGTATTTACCATTTGCGTCGGTCATCGCCCCACCTTGCACACCCTGAACCTTAACGCTTACTCCGGGAAGTGGCAGTTTGTCGTCAGACGAGATAACAGAACCAGTAATTGTTCGTTCTTGAGCAATTGCATTAAATGCAATAAACATCAACACGAACAAACTTTGTAGAAGTTTTTTCATGAAATTTAAGTTAGTAAATGATTTAGTTTGTTTTAAAAAGCCTTAAATATAATCGCGTTTTATAGATTTTTAACAAACATTAACAAAACAAACTTGTATTTGACTTTTAAATGACACAGACAAAATACTTAGCAATCATGTCTTTTAAAATCTACTTTTATGAGAATAATGTGTTCTGACACGATTAAACAACTATTGGCCATTGGTATAATTCAAAATGTTTAAATAACAAAAGGAACGATTGCAGTCGTTCCTTTTGTTATTTAACTAATGAATATCACTAGGAAGTTTTCCTCCATTGGCTACTATGCTAGTATACCCAAATAAATCTCTGTTTTATTCCTGGCTTTTGTGCAAAATCTATTTTGGCCTTAACCGAAAACACCGATGCATAATTTACACCTTTATAACTTGAAGGAATCCAGTCAATATCAAATGTTTTTTCAGAAATAATTAGACGTTTGGTTACAGGAATCCCATCAACAGTATAACTTGCTTCATAACTGGCTTTACCATTTTTATCAATATTGGTAATTAGATCCGCATCAAGTGTACCATCTGCATTTTTATTATCCTTTAGGATCACCCTTTTTAATTCTGTTGCCAATAACGAAATATACTGATCGATTGATGAAATGGGGACAGGGATACTCGCTTTTTCTTTTACTTCTGGATCATCGGTTTTCACTTCAACCTTTAATCGATTAATGCTTACCGTATCTAAATAAAGCAGTTTTTTAAGGTCGTAATTGTAGCGAAGAAAAACATTTCCATTATCGTTAAACGCATACCAATTACCTGATCTTACATTATCTTTATAAACTCCTCTTAAAAAAACTTTATCGTCATTCTTCAAAACAGAATAAACGCCCTCTAGTTTTTTAGCGTCGTTCATTGCATAAACAACCTTCGTTTGATCAGAAAGAACGGATGTTTTTTGTTCCTGGGCCTGGCTTAATTGTGCAGATGCGAAAAGTGCAACGGCAGCAAAATAAATGTTTTTGTAAATATTCATAATGGAGCTAGTTAGTTTGAACATAAATATAGTTAATTTTTAAATTATCTATTTCCTTTTTTTAAATTTAAACAACAAAAATCCCTGTAAATTAGTCTATTGCATAAAATTATTAATTAAAAAAACAGCCCCCAACTATAAAGATGGGGGCCGTTTGAAGTTAGTAGATTTAACGAATGGTTAAAATCATTAATCGTCCATTATTTGGATTCTTTTATCTAGATCCTTTGTAAACTAATCTTGCTGTAATCTTTAAAGGACTGAAACCAGGCTGTGTCATAAAATACGTTACAAACACATTGTGCGTTGCAGGATCAAAATAGTTATTAGCCGTAAGATCAAGATTCATTGCCCTACCATTTGCCGGTGCAATATTGGCGTTGGCAGCTGAGATTACTTTATTCGTAGCCGGGTCGAATTCTAATACCAAATTTGTTGAACCAAATCCACTGGTACCATTTGTACTGGTTAATAATGGAATTAAGAAGTCTCCGTAATAAGTATTAAACAGATTATCCTTAGAAGCACCTGTTGTTCTTAGTTGAACATCATTTGGATATTTAAATTCCGTACCTATTAAGAATGTTGGTCTATCAGGCGCTTCGTGAAGGGCGTAGTATGTATAAACACCATCAAATTTATTTTTCGCTCCAAGATTCAATAAGATTGTACTGAAGTTTCCACTAATGATACCAGAAGAAGCTGAGGTAATAGTTAGAGGCAATACCTCTGAAACGGCGAAATCAAAAGTTGAAGGCTTTAACGCAATATTGAAAGTTGCTTTGCTGGTACCAGCTTTGATCACTACTTCATTTGTTGATAAAGTATAGCTAACAGGTTTCAGCATTACATAATGATTAGAAGTCGCAGTATTGTATTCATCAATTTTTGCTTGGCTACCTACAGTAAATTTAACTGTGATATCCTGAGGTGCTACTGCTTCTGGCCCAGAGTAACTGATTGTTATTGGGAGTGTAGGCGTAGACGCCGCATCATAAGAGAAAACGTACAAAGGAGACGGCGTTCCATTAACAGCTATTTGCGCTGGATTGGCAAATTCGATAACGTTATGGCCTTTTGCAGGATCCAACACCAAGCTATCGTCTTTTAAACAAGAGGTAAGTGAGGTTACCGCAAGTAAAAGTATTATAGATTTAAAAATATTTTTTTTCATGTCTTTATTAATTTAAGTCCCAAAAAATACGTGATCCAAATAACGTTACTGAAGGAACGTTAGTAGGGTTTAAGTTATACTCAGACTGAGGATAAAGAACCCTTCCAATCAATTTATCTGGGCGTGTTGAAACAGATTGTTTAGATGCAAACGTTAAAAGAGGATCTTGTGATCCATTAACAATTGCTGGATAAGTTGTACGCTTAAACTCATTAAAGGCTTCGTCGCTGTGGATTACATTCAAAGCAATATACTTTTGAGTAATAATAGCTTCGATTTTTTGATCTGTAGTTAGCGCTAAATCAAAATTTACTAAGCGGCTAGCAGTATTGGCCGTTAAATAAGTTGTAACATCAGCACTTACATTTTTACTTGCATCAACCACATTGCTCTGGTTTTGGTATAAATAGTTAAATGATGCGGTAATACCTGCAGTGAAGGCATTTTTAGCGTTACCAGTTAAATATCCTCTTGTATAAGCCTCAGCTTGTAAAAAGTAACTTTCGGTAGCCAACAATAAAGGTTGACCTTGAGAGGGTCCTTTTGCCACACCCAAACCCGGTGTATTTGCATCAACACCCGTGAACCATGAAGTAGACCCTGAAGGAGGGACCTGACTTGAAGTTGTATTTTCTTCACCTAATTGGTTAACAGCTGTAGCTGGGTAACCTCTGTAGATAACCGCGCCACGTCCCGGGTCAGATAACTTTAGACCATTATAGAAACTCATTATCCACCTTGTTGGGATTGCCTGCCCCTGAGACCTAGCATTATCTGTACCAAATGCAAGACTTCCATAATTAGGATTTTGCTGACTAATACCTTGTGAATTTATTGCTTTAACATAGCCAGGATTAACCAATGCATCTGTAGTCAAGAATCCAATCGTTGTATTTAAAGCGGCAAATTCAGTAGTTGCATATGATGCTTGTGCAGGAACGCCAGCCATTTTGACCAACATTCTTAATTTCAGCGTATTGGCAAACTTTTTCCATAAGTTCATATCCCCTTTAAACAAAGGATCGGCACTTGCAGCAACAGTATTTGCTACAGTACCAGCTTGAGCAGCTGTAATAGCATTAATAGTAGATGTAAGTTGAGAAATTAAGTCTTTATAGATATCTTCAGCTTTATCATACTTTGGCGTTAAAAGGGCATTTCCTTTTAATGCTTCTGTATATGGTACATCATTGTATTGATCTACAATTTTCGAAAAAATGAAAGCTTTCATTATCCGGGCAATAGCCGTTGAATAGGCTAACGAGGGAGTACCAGAAGTATTATCGATTACATATTGATAATCAAGGGCATTGTCATATGAAGATGAAAATCCCGTAACAAAACTTCCTGCAGTATATGCATAAGTTACACCTGCTCCATACCCACCAACACCATAAATATTAGCAGCAAATCCCCCTGGGAAATAGTATGCAGCATTTAATGCTTGGACAATAGAAGCAGACCCTACAATTGCCTGAGGCAAAACAAGCGCAGGTGTTGCTGTAGTTGCATTATTTGTATTAGTATTTATATCAAGGTATTTTTTGCATGCTGAAAAGCCAACCGCAACGGCACCTATCAATAAAAGGTTTAAAATCTTTTTCATATTAATGTGTGTTAAAATGTTAATGATAAAGTTGCTCCGTAGAATCTAGCTGGAGGCGTTTGGCCTAAGTTAACAATACCAATACCATTATTATCAGAACCTGCAGAACTGTATTCAGGGTCAGTATAGATATTTGTTTTAGGTGTCCAGATGAATAAATTTCTACCTTGCACGCTAATGCGGGCAGCTTTTACATATTTTAAATTGCCCAAAACAGATTTAGGAATATCGTATCCTAATGATAGCTCTCTTAATTTCCAAAACGCTGCAGAGTAAACGTAGTTTGTACCTACTGCTGTATTGGTTGGTCCGTTAGTCCAGAAATCTACACCACCTGTTCTGGTGGTAATGTTTGTATTTTCAACATAAGTATTAGTAGCCGGATCCAAATATGATGAGTTTGGCACCACAAAACGTTCACGGTTGAAATAAGTAGTTCTGATACCAGCACCAGAGAAATCATAACTGCCAGAGCTTTGTGCCATTACAAAACCACCTCTATATTCAAACAAGCCAGTTAAACGGAATCCTTTATAGGAAGCGGCTACATCTAAACCTATGCGGTGTCTTGGCTCCGTATTCCCCAAAATAATTGTACCAGTTGTATTGCTTGGAAATCCAGTAATGCGATCAACAATGATTCTACCCTGAGAATCTCTAACATAGTCAGATCCTTTTAATGAAGGGAATGATTGACCCTCAATTGCCCATACTCCTAAACCAGTTGTTGCTGAACCAGATAATGAAATCTGGCTTAATCCGTTACCAATTGATAGAACTTTATTTTGATTATAAGTATAGTTTGCACCAACTGAAACTTCTAATCCACTTGTAGGGTTTCTAACTGGAACAACACGAATTGAAGTTTCTACACCTTTGTTTGATACCTCACCAGTATTGGTTAAAAATTTAGTAAAACCGGTAGAGCTTGCAATATCGATAGGCACAGTTTGATCTGTTGTACTAGTATTGTAATAAGTAAAACTACCTGTTATTCTTGATTTAAATAAAGCAAAATCAACACCACCTTCATACGCCAAAGTCATCTCTGGTTTAATGTTTGCAGAAACAACTTGACCGCCTAAAGTATATCCCGGAATTCCATTAAAAGGATATCCATAAGCCGAACCAAATGTTGGCAATAATGAATAAGCACCAAAGTTAGAGTTGTTACCTAAGTTAACATTACCCACTTTAGACACACCACCTCTAATCTTTAATGACTCAATAACGTTTGAGTTTTTTAATAAAGGAATTGCATCAGATGCAATGAATGAAATATCTGCAGATGGGTAGAAGAATGATCTGTTTTCAGCAGACAAAATTGACCTCCAGTCATTTCTACCTGTAACGTGTAGGTATAAATAGTCTCTGAAACCTAAACGGACATCACCATATAAACCGATTTGCCTGGCTTTATAATCAGCTTCACTGGCACCAGAATTACCTAAACCGTTGTTTATGTTAAAGAAACCACCTTGGGCTAATCCCCCATTCGTATTAACATTAACCGTTTTGTAAGTATTTTGTCTAATCGTACCGCCACCAATCACATTTAATGTGAAATCTTTAGACAGTTTTTTAATATACTGAGCGATAAACTCTGGGTTGATTTGGGTATTAAAACCAGACGATTCACTTACTCCCCCCACAACGTTTGAAAAGTTTGGTGTTTCTTTTAATCTGTAGTCTGAATAAGTAAATTTATCTGTTGTAGATTTATTTGCAAAACTACGGTTTGATAAACTTGCTCTAACCAATAAAGACAATTCTTTAATTGGATACCATTTTAACTGCACATTACCTGTTAAATAATCGTTACGCGTAATACTACGGTTGTTACCTAATGCAAAATAAGGATTTTGATAGTATTCATTATAGTATCCATCTGGAGTAGAAAAAGGATCGTTTTTATAATCACTATATCTTGTCAGTGGAATTTCACCCGGCGACTGAAGAACGTTATCAAAAACAGTAGCAATAGCACTTGATTGATTATAACGGTTTTGAACATAATTAGCGTTAAAACTGAATGTGACATTGTTACCTAAATTACGCTCTCCGTTAACACGCATGGTAAACCTATTATATTTATCACCAGGAACTGTACTTTTTTGATCAAAATACTGCCCAGAAAAATAGTATGTACCTTTATCGTCTCCAGAAGAAACGTTAAAATCTGTTTGGTTTGAAACACCTGTTTCCCAGAAAGCATTTTTATTCTCATCAGCATTGAATGAGTAAGGTACTGATTGGATAGATCCATCTGCTAAAGGTTTACCTATTGGGCGCACAACACCGTCAAATGCTGGACCATATTGTTGGTTTTCAAACGGGGTATAGGTTGGTATATCATCATTTCCTGTACCAGAGCCAAAACGCTCTTGTAACTGAGGCAAGAAACTTACTTGCTCTACGTTAGTGGTATGGCTTACATTAATTGTAGAACTTCCTCTTTTCCCTTTTTTAGTTTGGATAATTAATGCACCATTAGAAGCGTCTGATCCATAAAGTGCAGCAGCACCCGCGCCATTTAATACTTCAATGTTCTCAATATCTTCTGGATTTAAGTTCCCTAAGATATCACTAGGCACGATTACGTTATCAACAACAACCAAAGCCTGGTTATTACCCAATAACGAACGGTTACCTCTTAAAACTAAACGTACGCTAGGATTAACACCACTACTTACAGCATTTACCTGTAAACCGGCAACTTTACCAGTTAAGGCACTTGCTACGTTAAAGGCTTTACCCTGAGTTAGCTCTTCAGCTTTTACGGTAGTAGATTGGTTACCCTGTTGACGACGTTGAATGGTGATACCACCCGCAGTAACCACAACCTCATTTAAAGAGGTGACATCTGAATTTAAAACAGCGTTAACAACATTGTTTGCAGGGATAACAAACTCTTTTGTTGCATAACCTAAAAAGGTTACCACTAAAGTTTTACCATTTTTGGGAACGTTTAGTGAAAATTTTCCGTTAGCGCCCGTTTGAGCACCTAAATTAGGGATTTCTTTTACCCTTACCGATGCACCAGGTACAGGAAGTCCATCTTCCTGAGATGTTACTGTACCAGATACTGTTCTTTCTTGGGCAAACGCCGAGGAGGCGCATAGCACAAGAATGAACAAACTTTGTAGAAGTTTTTTCATAATTTGAAAATAGGTTAGTTAATGATTTTTTTACTCACTAAATATAGCAGAGATCAGCAACATTTTAACATAATTTAACAAGCCGCTAACATATAATGACTTTATTATGACAAAATAACCGTATTACAAAAAAGACAATTTATGAATTATCCCGACAAAAAGTGAATGATCAAGATGCTATCTCTTGACTTTTATTGGGTTTTAAAGAACTAGAGTACGAAAACCTCCAGACCGATTTGGTTTTCGAAAAAAAACTATGCCAAAAATATTGTTAATTAGAAATCAATTCATGTAAACAAATATTCACACTTGACTATTTAGTATTCTTCAATAAAGTGATTAAATAATATTGAGCTTACAATTTGCCTTATTTTTTCGACGAACCAGGGGGGGCGCTTTCAGCCGCTCCTAAAGAAAATGCTTTTGTGCAAATCGACGCATTTTTGACCTCATTCAGTCAAGTATAGATGCAATACTTCACTTAAAACAAATTGTTGTTGCACCTTTACTAAAAAGCGTTAATTTCATAAAAAATCCCTGTTGACGACACATTGTCATCAACAGGGATTACTTTGTATCTGGATTTCTAAAATTTATCCCAGAACAATTTAGTGGTTACGTTATCTCCGCCAATTTTTGTTGCCGCAGCAGCTCTGTTCACGTTATTGACGTTCTGCTCTTTAACAGGATAGGTGAATCTTACCGGAAAATCGGTCTGGGCGTCTGCCGCTTCGGGTAATTGAGGGTAATCCAATCTTCTATTTTCAATCCATGCATCTAAACCTCTATTGTATAAGGCTAACCATTTCTGTGTACCAATTTTTTTTCTCCATGTACCTGTTGCTGTAGCATAGGCAACAGACGGTTGTGCCAAATAGATGGTTGCGCTAGCTAAAGTTCCTCCCCAGTCTAAAATTGACGCTGTAACAGCATTGGAATAAAATACCCCTGCTGTTCCACCAACGCTATATCCTCTTTCGGCAGCTTCCGCCAATAAAAACTGTACTTCAGCTACATCAATTAATGAACCTGGAAAATCTGGTTTGGTGATGGGAACTGCAGGTGCAGAAAAGTTTGCATAAGGACTACTTTCTCCTGGATTACCTCCTGAATATACTCCGTCAGCATCCAAGGTGAAGAAAAAAGGTCTTCTAGGGTCATTGAGTGTATTCATCTGCGTAGTAATGGTATTGTTTGCTACAAAATCTAAACGACCGCTTTGAACCAGATCAACCCAAATTGGATTGGTATTTGGGGTGATGGTAGTGTAAGGGTATTTTGCATTATCTACATTGGCACCTCCAACCGAATAGGCAAAAACTCCCGAAGCAACCGCGGCCTCTGCTGCTGTTTTTGCAGTGGCATTATCTGCATCGGCTATGGTTAAGGCCACCTTCAGTTTTAATGAGTTGGCAAGCTTCTTCCAGCTTTGCGGATCACCATCATAAATGGCATCTGCCGAACCTAAAGAGGCTGAGGCTGGATTAAGTGCGGCAATGTCTGCATCCAACCTTTTAAGTAAATCTTTAAAAGCTGTTAAGCCATCATCATATTTAGGAAACGCATTATCAATATTCAATGCCTCTGAATATGGAACATCTCCAAATGTGGTTAAGATGTAGTACCAGCTGTATACTTCCATGATATCGGTGATGGCCAACTGATTTTTCAAATCAACTGCGGATTTCCCTTCGGTAGCGGCAATAGTTCTTGACTCTTTAAAATTCTTTAATACATCTCTGTAAAAAGCATTCCACAAATTATCGGGAATTGTTCTGGTTTGTAAATCATATTGACTTTCATCTATATATGTTGTCTCTTGCCATTGTTGCTCTATTAATCTGAATATATTTAAATTCACATTTGATGAGGTTACCGTATTTACAAGCCTACGTTGAGCATTTGTAAACAGAGAGGCAGATGACACATTTAAAGGGCGCTTAGGATCTACGTTAACAGTAGTTACATCCTTTTTACACGCTCCGATAAATAGCACTGCTATTAGGGCTAATAATATCTTTTTCATAATTATTCGTAATTAAAATCTAACTTTTAAATTGAAGGCAAAACTTCTAACACTCGGATAAGATCCTACCTGGTATCCCTGAACGTTACCAAAGCTTAATCCATCTTCTGGATCGGCATTAGGCAGATTCTTGTGGATAATCCATAAGTTTCTTCCAATTAAAGAAAGATCGACCCCTTTAACAGGACCGAGTTTACTTACAAATGTTTTAGGTAATGAATATCCTAAAACTACTTCTCTTAATTTCACAAAGCTGGCATCGTATACAAACGCTGCAGCAGGCAGACGCCTGTAGCCATAAGATCCAAACTCAGCATTTGTTACCCTGGTAGTATTCGGGGTTCCATCTGCCTTAACTCCGGGATTGATAAAGCCACCTCCCTGATTAAGTGCATTCCGCGAAGGATTTCCCAGATCGTTTAGCCCGGCTGTCTCAACATATCCACCAGTTGCAAGTCCATAGTATTGATCAAGAGAGAATACACTTCCCCCGTGCCTAATATCAATCAGGAAACTCAAATTGAAATCTTTGTACCTGAAGCTATTATTAATACCTCCGGTCCATTTAGGATTCATATTACCGATAACTTCATTTGAGGTTTCAGACTGTGCATATCGTCCGTTGCTCGAAACAACCTTCTCTCCATTTAAATACACAAAATTTTTCCCTCGTATTGTTCCATACGGCTGGCCAAGGGTAGCATTTACACTCACTCCCCCTTGAAAACTTTGAATTAACAGATTCTGAGCCTCATTACCGGTTGCATCCTTAAATAGCTCGGTTACTTTATTGTTATTCTTGGTCCAGTTTACATTGACTTTCCATTCGAAATCACTCGTTTTAAAAGGCGAACCATTTAAGGACAGTTCTATACCCTGATTTACAACACTTCCTGAATTTAGATACTGAGAATTGTACCCTGTTGATGTAGATAAACTTACTGGAATAATCTGATTTACCGTTTTGGCATTATAATAAGTAAAATCAATACCGACTCTGTTATTCAGGAATGAGGCTTCAAGGCCAATCTCTTTACTTTTTGTTTTTTCTGGTTTTAAGTTAGGATTATTCTTTATGACTGGAACCGCCGTTTGAGCACGCCCATCAATTGGCGTAATTAACGAATAGGTATCCTGTAAACTATAAACTGGGGCATCAGACCCCACTTCGGCATAATTTGCTCTTAACTTACCATAAGAAAGCCATTTGTATTCCTTAAGCATTTCTGAAAAGACATAGCCCAATGAAACCGAGGGATAGTAGTAAACGTTATTTCCTTTAGGAAGGGTAGAGGAAACATCTCTTCTAATTGTTCCATCTAAAGTTAGCATGTTTTTATAGGTAAATGATGCACCTGCAAATAAGCCATGAACTTCCCGGTTAAGATCCCGTTCAACTGGCGCTTCAATTGGATTAGATGAATTGCTTAATGAATATATTCCAGGAATACCTAGCCCTCCATTGGTGATCGAAAACATGGATTGTGTTCTTTGTTTTCTGATATTTAGCCCCAGAAGCCCCTTGAAATTCAGATCAGTAGATATATTCTTATCAAAATTCGCCAGAAAATCAACGTTGCTTTCGTTATAGTCTTCCAGGTATTTAGAATAAAAAGGCACGTCTAAACTCCCAATAGCCTGTCTTTCTTCTTGTACCTGATTATAGGTATCCATTGAGTAACGGCCCATTAAATTTAACCAGTCAGTTACCTTATAGTTTAAATTAACGTTCCCCAGATAACGGTTACGTGTATCTGTTTCAAAGTTTTCATATCGCGAAAAATATGGATTATCCCAATAAATCGGCTTTGTTCCAGTTAAGTCTGACCAGTTCCAGGTTACATTTTTTCCTGTTCTTAAATAAGCCTGTTCGAGTTCTTTAATATCCACATTGGTTTGCCACCATTGCCTAAAGTTAGTAGCAGGATTATATACACCATTTCCGTTATATCCGGTTCCATATCTTCCTTTACCTTCTACATTGAAGTAGTTTACCTCTGCACCTGCGGTTAATTTACTGGTGATATTATAAGTTGCCCCGAAATTAAATACATTTTTTTGAATGCTCGAGTTTGGAAGTATCCCGTTCTGATCATCTCTATTAAAACCAACTTTGTATGTCCCTTTATCATAACTATTTGTTAACATGATGCTCTGGTTATTGGAAACAGGTTTTTCGAAAAAGGTTGTCGGATCGTTCGCTGCAGCAACCCAAGGTCTTGCTTTCTTGTAATTTGGTGAGGATGGATCAAAAGCATCCCATTGATAAACCATTAAGTTTGGATTAAAGGCCCCTCCGTATGAGGCATCCTCGGTTAGCGGCACCACTAAATCAGCTTTTCCATCTCCGTCAATATCAGCCGAATTGAGGTAAGAATCTTCATTTGGTCCATAATACGGTCCGTATCCACCTCCATATAGCTTTTGATACTTCGGAAAAGTCGACTTATCAATTATCGAATAATTAATACCTGCATTAACGGTGATATTTAAGCCAGATTTTCCCTTTTTAGTGGTGATCAAAATTACACCATTGCTACCCCTGGAACCATACAGTGCTGAAGCTGCCGCCCCTTTTAATACCGTAATATTTTCAACATCATCCGGATTAATATCTGAAGCCGGGTTACCATAATCGTAACCACCAACGCCACTGGTCTGCCCAGTAGTGTTCATACTTGTATTTGCAACAGGAACACCATCAACTACAAAAAGTGCCTGGTTATTACCCGTGATGGATTTCACCCCGCGTACAACAATGTTTGTGGAGCCACCCATAGTATTATTTTGACGGATCTCCAAACCTGACACCTTTCCGGATAAACTGCTTCCGATGTTGGGCGATCTGTTTTCGCTCACGGCTGTACCATCAAGAGACTGCGCTGCGTAGGCAACTTCATTTCTCTTGCGCTGGATGCCCAAGGCGGTTACCACAACCTCGCCCAAAGTTTTAGAATCGCTTGTTAAAACAGCATCAATTACATTTGATCCTCCGATGGATTTGGATTGAGATACAAAGCCAATTGATGAAAATACGATTGTTTTAGCATCCGATGAGATTTTAATGGAGTACTTTCCATTAGCATCAGTTGAAGTACCACCAGTGGCACCCTGAATTTTTACGCTTACGCCAGGAATTGGTAGCTTGTCTTCTGAAGACATAACTGTTCCTGTGATTGTTCGATCCTGTGCCATTACGTTTACCGTAAAAAACATGAGGATGAACAAACTCTGTAGAAGTTTTTTCATAGTAGAAATAGGTTAGTTAATGTATTAAAATTTATGCTAAATTAGAGTTAGTTAACTCCTGAAGCAAATTTATTTTAACTATTTTTAACTAATGGCATCTTAAATGCCCCCTGAGGCCCATTTCACAGGCGTAACTTTTTTATGCTAATTAAACTTTTAACTAAAAATCTAGTAATCAGCGCCTGTTTTCAAGTACGGTTGTTAATACCCACAAAAAATTATATTTCCAAATAAGGTTTTCCCACCCTCCCAGAAGTTTCTAAACAGCGGGTCGTTAGCCAAATAAACGACCTGGCCTCGGCCGAAATCTTGTACGCCGATAAGGAGCCCGGTTTTAAGCTCTTCCCTTGCTTTTTTACCAACTACACCTGCCATTAAACTTTTTTCGTTAATTAAACCCACATTCCAACCTTTAACCAAGGGCTCATAAATCTTACGGTCTGTTTTTAAACTGTAATAAGTTTTACCCAAGCCATAAGAAAAGGGGTGACTAGCGTCAAGATTGATGCGATAAATTGCACCAGGTATGGTCGTTTCGAAATCATCTCTGTTCTTATCTTTGAAAAGAAGCTTGTTTGCTTCTGGCTTTTCGTCCTTTTTTACAACGGCTTCCTTCTTTTTAACATCAAATCCCTTTTTCTCGAATACGCTTTCGATGGCATCTTCCATCAAAATCAATCTTCCTCCTTTATTTAGCCATGCGGTTAAACCATCCCCTATAAAAGCACTATAACTTCCATCGGGCAAAATCAAGGTGTTTACCTTATTAATATCCAGGTTATTCAGATCCTTGGCATTAATAATGCTTGGTGAAAGATTTAGATCATGCTCAAGAAAAAACCAGGCTTCGCCGAAAGCGAGAGAAGAAACCTCCATACCAGATACAATGGCAATTTTAGGCTGTTTTAACAATGGATAAACGTTAGAGCCAAAATCCTTTCCCTTTTCTACAAAACCACTGCTAATGGCCTGAATTGGTCTGTTTAAGATTTTGGCGATCGATGCAACCTTATCTTTCGTTCCTTTGATCAGCTTTTCGTTTTCTGCCCTCAACACAATTAGGGTTCCGGCAGGATAGTCTTTACCGTTTACCGCAAATGGCTGATCGGCCTGTCTAACTTTTATATTTTCATTTTGCAGTGCCGTTAAAACCTGAACATCTTCGCCTGTTCCCCAGCTAAATAACCAGGCCAGGGGCTTCTCAAGTTCATTACTGATTATCTTTGCCTCTTCAATTGCTGAATATTTCCCTTTAATACTTTCTTTACTGGCATAACCTTTTAATCCGTATACATAAGGTAGGGCCCATGCAGTAATATCATAAGTATTAGAGTCGGTTACAAGAGTTTGGGGCTCTAATAAAACGTTCGCCAAAACTGCCCTTGGCTGCTGAATATTAACAATTAAATCGTTACGGGCGATGCTGAAACTTTCTTCCTTTTGCGTATCATAGTCATAACCTCTTCCCGTTTTATCACCACCAAAAGCAAATTCGATTTTATTTTTGGTTAGCAGTTCAGCCAGTTTTTTTAAGCGTGACAAATTAGTCGCTTTTATGATATAACTTTTATAAACACCCGGACTATTGGCTAATCCCTGCTGGAAATATTTTTTATACTCCTCTAATAACTTCTGACGATTTAAGGAAGTTACTTCAAGGGTCGACATTCCTGTTGTAAAGTGATGTGCAATGCGGTCTTTTAAGGTTAAGGTATCGCCATCATTGGTAACCACCGATAATCCGGCCCTAATTCCACCTTGCTCATAGGTCATGCCTATTGATCCATTGTATAAAGGATAAGTATCGCCATAAGATGGATATAGCAAATCAAACCGTTCCTTGGTGAAGTATTGCCAGCCTCCTGCATCAAAATACCTGGCATTGTTTTTACCCACTACAATCTGGAAACTTTTTTGCCAGGGCGTAATATCCTGGTGAACAGGCTCTGCAGCTGGTGCAAAATAGTAAGGTTCATTATAACTTTGCTCGTGAAAATCGACATGTACCTGTGGCATCCATTGGTTATATAGCGCTAATCTTTGCTGACTTTCAACCTGAGTTTGCCAGGCCCAATCGCGGTTTAAATCGAAATAATAATGATTTGGCCTACCACCTGGCCATGGCTCTATGTGTTCTCTTGATAATGGATCGGAATTGGGGGTTTTCCCCACTACACTATTAAAATAATTCACATAACGGTCTCTTCCATCGGGGTTTAAACAAGGATCAATCACCACAACTGTATTTTTTAACCATTCTGTTGCAGGTTTATTATTACCCGAAACTAAGGTATAAAGCATCTTCATAGAGGTTTCAGTTGAGTTTGCCTCATTACCGTGCACATTATAACTTAACCAAAGTATAGCGGGCTGGTTTGTTAAATCGACACTATTAGTGGTGCCCGTTGCTAAAACTAAATTGTTGTTCCTAATCTGTTCGAGTTTGATTATGTTTTCTGGTGAAGAAACAACTGCCACCATTAAGGGTCTGCCTTCATTGGTTTTACCGTATTCTATCAGTTTCATGTTTTTATCAGAAGCCGCAGCGGTTTGCCTAAAATAATCGGCTACTTTATGGTGCGGGGTAAAGTGCGAACCTAACTGGTAGCCCAAAAAATCATCAGGACTTTGTATTTGGCTATAAACGTTTAGATTAATGAATAAAGCAAGGCAGAACAGAACGTATCTCATGAAAAAATAATAGTTTAACCAATAATAC
Source organism: Pedobacter borealis DSM 19626 (assembly GCF_000708285.2). Lineage (GTDB taxonomy): Bacteria > Bacteroidota > Bacteroidia > Sphingobacteriales > Sphingobacteriaceae > Pedobacter > Pedobacter borealis. The sequence continues at coordinate 24,451 of NZ_JAUG01000008.1, read as the reverse complement.
ATAAAATAAAAATGATTTGAACACCTATATCATATCATTTTTGTGGCTAACTATCGTATTCTGGATAAAAATAAGGCTCCCATTATTGGAAGCCTTATTTTATTATAAAATCAGATCATAAAGCAGTGCCATTTCGAACTGCCATGTGAAAACTAAATCTAATTAGCCCACCAAACCTTTGTTGAAGTAGCAATACTTTGCTGTGGCTGTGGATTTGATGTGATTTCTTGTGAAGGATAAGGAAAGCGCTGTGGGATATAAGGCTTAAATGCATTTTGAACCACAGATAAACTTGGATATCCCGTTCTACGCCAGTCGTTGTAGACTTCAAGAGATAAAAAATCGGCAATATATTTTTCGCCAATTATAGTTTTTAACGGAGTAACTGGATCAAGTGTTGCGTGAGCCGCTAAATAAGTAGCCTTGTCTGCGGTAGCAACCTTTAGCATATCCATATGGGCTCCAATGGCACTACTGTAAATTGGTGTTGCCGCAGCAGCTCCGGATTTATAAAGTGTTGCCTCCGCTTTAAGAAATAATGCTTCTGAATAAGTAGCCAGGAATACAGGAGCTGCCGCACCGCTGTCATCTCCGTCGATAAATCCGCCGTAAAATGTTCCCACGGTCGCATATATAGTTGGGTCTGTTGCAGCAGCAGTACCACTTGTTCTTCCAATATAGTTGCTCCCCGAACCTTGATTTGCCATTATTGGTAGTCTTGGATCGTTATTTGATTTTAGAATATTAACTAAATACGAAGATAAAACAACCCCGCCCGCACCTGGTAATGTATTCTGATACCATGGGTTTTCAGCTTTCGCCGTTCCTGCATAGGTTAGAGAAGCATTATCTGCATTTGAAGCAAAACCATTCTGAAGGGCTGTAAGCGCCAGATCTGCTTGTGTTGCTGCATTGTAACCTGCCGCTTTGCTTAATCGAAGATAGTATCGTGCCTTAAGTGTATAGGCAAACTTTTTCCACGCAGCTAAATTTCCGCCATAAATAAAATCATCAGAACCTACAAGTTTGCCTCCAGGAGGTGTATTCAATTTAGCAATAGCTTCATCAAGGGTTGATTGAATAATTTTATAGATGCTTTCTTGAGAATCGTATGCTGGTTTTACACCATTTAAAGCTTGGAAAGCCTGTGTATAAGGAACATCTCCCCATAAATCAGTACAAACAGCTAAATTATAAGCTAGTAATACTTTTCCTACACCTGAATAACCTGTGTTACCTTTCTGATCCGCATTACTAATCATAGTACGTAAATTATAAAAGATAGCTGGGTAAAGATCAAAACTCCAGGTATTGTTTACATCAGTAGGGGTAATGCGGTAAGTGTCGATATTTGGCGATTCCTGATTTAAGGCCAGCTGCTGTGTCCAATAAGCTGTAGTAACCGACGGGTAACCCGCCGCAATTTGCGTAGTAGTATAAAGCTCAATTGGCGACAAAATCAACGATTCCTGCACCATTGTTGGATTATTTGGGTCTTGATTAACATCAAGAAATTTCTTACAGCTGGTAACGGAAAGCAGTAATAAAGTTGTTATTGAATAATATATGATTTTCATGTTCTTCGAAATTAAAAAGTAACTTTTATAGCAAAATTATAGCTCCTGTTGGTTGGCGTAACAAAATTGGTAAAACTTGCCCCATTACCCGTTCCATACAAGCTCACCTCTGGGTCTGAACCCGTATAATGTGGTGCGTAAAGCCATAAATTTCTGCCAGTAGCTGAGATACTTAATCCTTTAAACGGCGTTCTCTTTAAAAAGGAAGGATTAAAGGTATAGGCTAACGTTACCTGCCTTAATTTATAATAAGTACCATCTTCTACACCAGTTTCATCAACTACACTTTCATTGTTTTGATAATATCCTTGATCAAGCTTTGCTACAGTTGTATTTACCGCACCATCACTTTCTCTAATCCCATCAAATATTTTAGTTGCTGTTCTATCCTCAGTTTTTTTGGTTGTTCCATAAAAATCTAAATAATGGCCATCTAAATTATATACATCACCACCATACCTCATATCAAATACTGCAGACAGGCTCAATCCTTTATAAGTGAAAGTTGTAGTCAAACCTGCATTCCACTTTGGCGTTGTATTTCCAATTACACCAAGTTGGTCATCAATAATTGGATAACCGTCATCATCAATCAGCATTTTGCCGTTATCATTTCTTTTATACCTGGAACCGAATATTACTCCATATGGTTGGTTTTTATAGGCAAAAATACCTGGGTTTGTAAAACCTGCAAATTGTATATTATCTAGTCCTTGACCAATTTCAGTAACCTCATTTTTGATTTTAGAGAAATTAAGGCCAATATTCCAAGTAATGTTTTTTGTTTTAATAGGTGTACCATTTAGAATTAATTCTATTCCTTTATTATACATACTTGCCGCATTAATCGTAGCTGCATTAAAGCCCGAAGATGGCGTAATAGGTGTAGTCGTGATTAAATCAACGCTTTTTTTGTCAAAATAAGTAGCTTCTATACTTAATCTACTTCTAAACATCTTTAGCTCAAGTCCTGTTTCAAACTCTTTTAATCCTTCATTTTTAAGATTTGGATCGCCATAAGTATTGGTTAGCAAAAATCCGTTTTGACCTTGATAAGGAAATTCTATGTTTGAAATTACAGGGTGTACATAAGTGGTATTTAAAGCATAAGGGCCTACGTTATCATTTCCTACATAAGAATACGATACCCTGATTTTACCGAAATTCAGTATGGCATTATCTTCTAGATGAAGTGGTTCCGTAAAAATAAAGGCTGCAGAGGCAGAGCCGTAAGGATAATAGTTTTTATCCTGACTTAATACTGAAGTTCCATCATAACGTCCGGTTAATGATAATGATAGCATTCTTTTATACTCTGTTGTTAATTGAGCATAATAGCCAACTTTTCTTTTGGTGTAATTATTTATAGATGATATTTGAGTGGAGGCATTATTGATGTTGTAAAAATCAGTAACAGATAAGCCTACTCCTTTATCGAACACATTCCTTTGAGAATTGCTTAGAATGTTGTTCCCTACAAGTATGCTACCAAACCAATCTTCATTAAAGTTCTTTTTGGCCTCAACAATAATGTCATTATTAAACTGCTTGTAATTTATTTCTCGGTTATACATTTTACCATCAGCAGATTCGCCACCTACTATTCCTGGTGCTTCATGGTAGTTACTATTATCATTGTAAATGTCCGCACCACCACGTTCGGTTATGGTTAACCATGGTAAAGGATTGTAGCTCACAGTAAGTACCGGTAAAAAACGGTTAACCGCAGAAACAAACTTGGTATTATCTACCAGCCAATATGGATTGTTCCTTGCCGCCCGGTATACACGTTGTGAGCCGTCAGGATTTGTTGTTGGGAATGGGTTCCACGAGATAGGAGCAGCATAAACAGTCCAGTACGGGCTGGCCAACCCGTTACCTTCAGCCAAACGGTTATTTACAGAATTAACATAGTTAAACTGTCCCGTAACAGTGATATCTTTTGTGATTTTATTAGAAAATTTCGTGAATAATGAATGTCGTCCAAAATCTGTTGATGGTACCGTTCCATTGGTTTTTAGATAGGAATAAGAAACGAGGTAAGTAGAATTATCCGTTGAACCATTTACTGCTAAAGTATTATCTGTTGTAAAACCTGTTTTAAAAAATTCCTTTCTTGGATCATGTTTCTCTACGGGCTGTCCGTTTACCATTAACCCATCTATAAGTGGCCCCCATGAGGATGAACTTAGTTTACCATTGTTTCCATCAACATACACCCCATTGCTACCTTGCGCATACTTGTCCTGAAACTCAGGAAATATAGGGTTATCAAACGTTACACCAGAACTTAAGGTTACAGATGGTTTTCCCTTTCCTGTTTTAGTGGTAATAATTACGACACCTCTAGCAGCAGCAGCGCCATATAAAGCACTTGCGGCTGCTCCTTTTAATATAGTTACACTTTCTATTATATTTGGATCGATATCGATGGCTCGGTTGGATGTTCCCCCGGCACTTAGCGCACCATCAGGATTACCTGCCTCAGAGTTATCGATAGGCACACCGTCCAGAATAAAAAGTGCTCCATTTTCTCCAGTTAATGAGGTATTACCTCGAATTACAATTTTTGAAGATCCTCCTGCCGCACCGCTTGAATTTGTAATCTGAACGCCCGCCACTTTACCAGCTAACGCATTCACCAGGTTGTTTTCTTTCGCGTCTACTAAAGCGCCTCCACTAACTTCTTGCGTAGAGAAAGTGAGTGTACGTTTCTCTCTTTTTATGCCTAAAGCCGTTACCACCACCTCTCCTAAAATTTTTGAATCGGTAAGCAATATAACGTTGATTATATTAGAGGCACCTATGTTTACCGTCTGTGTTGAGAATCCTAATGAAGAGAATTGCAAACTTTTTGCATCTGACGAAATTTTTAAAGAAAATTTCCCATCTGCTCCAGTTGATACGCCAATATTGGTACCAATTACCTTTATACTTACCCCCGGGATTGGCGCACCATCTTCTTTTGATGTAACCGTGCCCACAACAGTTCTTTCCTGCGCCATTGCAATAGATGCAAATAGCAGCAGAACGAACAAACTTTGTAATAGTTTCTTCATGTTTTATGTCTAGTTAAGTTAATAATGACCGATAAGCAAACCTAAATTTTCTCATCAGTAAATGAATATACTCACTTTTTCTTACAAAATCGATGAAGAAATAGTGAAGATTCGAAAAAGAGTGTTTTATTTGAGCTTGTTTCTTAATTTTACCTCCGCAATCTATTTAAAATGACAAATACAGAAACCCTTTATCAGCATTACTTACAGCACAATGTTATTTCTACCGATACAAGAAACATTAGCCCGGGTTGTATCTTTTTTGCGCTTAAGGGAGATCTTTTTAATGCCAACGAATTTGCTGCTCAAGCTATTGAAAAAGGTGCAGCTTATGCAGTTGTAGATGAAGAAAAATATGCCAAAAATAGTCAATGCCTATTGGTTGAAAATGTATTAAGCACTTTGCAGGATCTGGCACGTTATCACCGCAAACAATTAAATATCCCGGTAATCGGTTTAACGGGCAGTAATGGCAAAACAACCAGCAAAGAATTGGTAAATGCTGTTTTAGCAGAACGATACAAAACCTTTGCCACATTCGGCAATTTAAACAATCACATTGGTGTTCCGTTATCTATCTTATCCATCACCGGTGAGGTGCAGATTGCGGTAATCGAAATGGGAGCAAACCACCAAAAGGAAATAGAACTGCTTTGTACCATTGCTCAGCCCACACATGGCATTATTACCAATGTTGGCATGGCACATTTAGATGGATTCGGCGGATTTGAAGGGGTAAAAAAGGGCAAAGCAGAACTTTATGCCTATTTAAAAGAAACCCATGGTTATACTTTTATCAATAGAGATAATCCATACTTGCTTGAAATGAGTATCGCTGCAGGCTTAAACAAACTTATTTATTACGGAACAGAAAACGGCAATACCATTAAAGGCGAATTAAAAAGCAGTGATCCATTTATCGAAGTGGATTGGACTAACCATGACGTGTCTTCTTCTGTTAAAACCAATTTAACAGGTAGTTATAATTTCGAAAACATTCTTGCTGCAATCTGTATTGGCGATTTCTTTGACATGACTCCGGATGAAATCAATTCCGGTTTATCTAATTATCAGCCGAAAAACAACCGTTCTCAATTAACCAAAACAGAAAAGAATACCGTAATCTGCGATTTTTATAATGCAAACCCAAGCAGCATGACCGCTGCACTGAAAAATATTGCAGTATTATCGGCCGATAAAAAGACTGCCATTTTGGGTGATATGTTTGAGCTTGGACCAGAATCTCATGAACAGCATGAACTCATTGCGAAACAGGCAAATGAAAGTGGTTTAGATCAGCTAATTTTTATCGGGAAGGATTTCTATTCATTTAAAGACAATTTTAAGGGCATGTTTTTCGAAAGTCCGGCCGAAGCCGCAGCATATTTGCAGGCAAACCTCGTTCAGAATCATTTGGTATTGTTAAAAGGGTCAAGAGGAATGAAACTGGAAAGTTTATTACAGTACTTATAATCCATTTACGGAATCTTGCGCTAAGTTGGTTTATTTACCCCTGATAGCAGTACGGTTTAAACACCCTAAACCCGGTAGAAGCGACAGCCTCCGATTTTTCATCGGAGCTATAGCGGATAACGGGATTGCTGCTTGCGAAGCACCACAAAATTTTCATTTTCAGATAAAAGGCAACAGATTTTATTTTAAGGAAAGCAAAGCCTGTGATAAACGGTTCCGGTAGTCCCGTCCTTTGCTTGATCCCGATAAAAAAGGCCATAAAGAAAAAATGCTTGAACCTGGATAACGCTGTCGGCCGGGTTTATTTTACGTTTAACAGTTGTACTATTTAAGCCCCCTAAACCCAATCAGAGCGGGGCTGCTTTGGCCCAAGCAGTGGTTTACTTAACTTCCTCCACGTAAAGCCCTACATCACTCACTTCCAATAGTGGATTATCGCGCATATTCTGCTCGATTTCGATCTCAAACTTACCATTTCGGGGAAAATGATAGTTAGTTAACATCGGAAGGGTATAACTAAATACATTCCCCGAACCACTGCCCAACCATTCGCCATCATTTTTGGCGAGTTTGTATTGATAACGCCGGGTGATCATCTTTTTGCCATCTTTAAAATGAGCAAGGATAAAAATATTGGCATATTTATAATCGGCGGTATGTCTAAGCTTAAAATAAATGTTATAGGCCTTAGTATTATCCTTAACCTCAAACGGTGTCGAAATATGGTTACGGTAGGTCCACCTGCGGTTGGCAATTTCTACATTACTATTAATTACGCTGGGTGTACAGCCAACAAATAGCGAAGTAATGAATAAAAAGCCAAGCAAAATTATTTGCTTTTTATTCAGCAGCAGGTTTATTTTCTGAGCCATTATTATTGTTTCGGCGGTTATTGTTTTTCCTACGGTTATTTCTGTTTTTATTTTTGCTCTGTTCTGGCTTAACACCCTCGGCCGCTACATTTCCTTCAGCTTTTACTACAGGCTTTTGTGCTTGTGGCTGCTGTTGTTTTGGCTTATTGTTTTGAGGTTTTGGCCCATTAACATGCTGTGGTTTAGGCACTGCCTGTTGGGGCTTTGGTCCGTTAGGCTGTTGTTTGCCGCCTTGTTGAGCTTTCTGCGCGCCCTGTTGAGGTTGCTGAGTCTTATTATTAGGGCCTGCATTTTTCTCTCCGGCAGGAATTCTTTCTCTTTTATTTTGGTTGTTGTTGCGGCTGTTTTTCTGATTATTGTTTTTGTTCTGGTTGTTTTTACCCCTCGAGCGTTCATCTAAACGGGTTAAACTATCCTGACCAACTACATTTTCATAATCGAAAGGTTTTTCTACTACAACTGGCGCAGCAATCTGAACGGCCTCTTCTTTTAAGTTAGGCGCTTTTTTGCCTGCCTTGTTCATTGCCATGATCTCTTTTACACGCGCAGCTTTAACAGGAATCCAGTTTTCATCACCCTGGTAACTGAACCACATGATTTTTTTGAAAATGTCGGTTTTTTGGTGACGGGCATAACCAGCCTCAGTATCAAGGTTTTCAATTCTATCGGGAATATCTTTTAAAGCATCCAAATAGGTATCTAGCTCATAATTTAAACAACATTTTAATTTACCGCATTGCCCTGCAAGCTTTAAAGTATTTAGTGATAAGTTTTGATAACGCGCCGCAGCAGTAGATACGGTTTTGAAGTTGGTTAACCAGGTTGAGCAGCATAATTCTCTGCCGCAGGAGCCAATTCCGCCTAAACGGCCAGCTTCCTGACGCATCCCGATCTGGCGCATTTCAATCCTGATACGGAAACTCTCTGCCATTTTTTTAATGAGCTCACGGAAATCCACACGTCCATCTGCTGTATAAAAGAAAGTGGCTTTGGTTTTGTCGGCCTGATAGTCTACATCACTGATTTTCATCTGTAAACGAAGATCCAAGGCTAGTTTACGGGCTTTGTGCATAGTCTCCCATTCCATCCCTTTAGCGGCATTCCATTTTTCTACATCAGCTTCTGTAGCCTTACGGTAGATTTTTTTGGTTACCTGATCGAGCGCCGTTTTACGGCGTTTCATCTGGATCCTTACGAGTTCGCCCGTAAGCGAAACGTGCCCCACATCAAAACCACCAGTTGGTCCTTCAACGGCAACAAGTTCTCCAATTTCGAGGTAAATGTTATCGTTATTAAGGAAAAACTCTTTGCGTGAGCCTTTAAATTTGATTTCTGTAACCTGAAAAGGTTTATAATTAGAAGGCATATCCAAATTAGATAGCCAATCGTGAACTTCCATTGTTTGGCAACCACCGGTGCCGCATGAGCCATTACTTTTGCATCCATTAGGGGTACAACCACCACCTGTTGAACAACTTCCACATCCCATATTAATTGTATATATATTGAATCCCCGCGGGGAGCGTTTTAAACTTGATAATTTTTACCAATTGTAAAGATACATCTAAAAACAGAATTTTCGGGTTTGCGTTTCTTTCAATGTGGTAATGTGCCTTTTCCAGTTCGCCGATTATAGCCTCTGCCATAGGCAAGGTAAGTACATGTGTACTGAGTTTTTTAGCGGTTTCGAAGGTTAGGGGGGGTAATTTCACCAATTCTTCAGCACCACTTAAAATTAAACAGCATTCGCGTAAATAATTTACGCCGTATTTTAAAAAATTCTTCTGGTTTTCTCTTCCCCACTTCGCGGCCTCGTCGGTAAATTCGATCAGATCGGGAACTTTGTTGCCAAAACCCATCCTCAACCAGGCCGTAAATGTACCCGAACTATCACTTTGCGTATCGGCAGCCAGTGCTTTTGCCTCAATTAAATTTCCATCCGCCAAAAATGAGTAATCAATAGCCTGGTGCTCGCTTAATCCCCTCGCATTCAATAAATATCCAGTTACCTCTTCCGACGAAAGTTTTGGGATTTTCACAATTTGCGTTCTGGATAAAATGGTGGTTAAAATCTGATCCTGGCTTTGTGCAATTAAAATAAATAAAGTATTTGCGGGTGGCTCTTCAATTAATTTAAGCAGCGCATTTCCGGCTTTATCCAAATATTCGGGCAGCCACATAATTAAAACCTTGGTTTCGGCTTCGAAGGCTTTATAACTTAGTTTTTTAATAATATCGTGGCACTCCGCAATGTTAATATTGGCCTGTTTATTGGCTGCATCGAGTTTAGAACGCCAGATATCCATATCGAAATAAGGGTCATGCATTAACATACCCCGCCATTCTTCCAACACATCTACAGCTGTTTTTACACTTGCAGAAGCAAAAAAAGGATAGGAGAAATGTAGGTCGGGGTGAATTAACCGTTCGTATTTTCTACAACTCGAACATTCGCCGCAACTATCATTTTCGCCTTTGTTAAGGCAATTAATGTATTGTGCGTAGGCAATAGCCAGCGGTACAGCGCCAGAACCGGCAGGCGACAAAAACAGTTGTGCATGGCTAATGCGGTTTTCCTTAACCGTTTGCACCAATTGTTGCTTCACTCTTTCCTGTCCGATGATTTCTTTAAACTGCATTTGGTGCAAAATAAGAAATAGATATGAGATTCACAGCCTCGTCATTCTGAACTTGCTTCAGAATCTGTATTTTTTAGATTAAAACGACATTTTATTTTTTAGAAAAGCAGGCTCCGGTAATGCTTTTGTTCGGTTCGGCCCCTCTTTCCGCTATATCCCAAATTGAACTAATTTGGGGATGCCGCTGCAATAGGGTTTAGATTGGTTCTGAAGAAGCCTTTTTGCTAAAAAACCCATTTCCTAAAAAACCTTACCTTTGGCTTTTATTTTTTAAACGGAGCTAAACGCTTTACGCCAAACACCCAACGCTTAACTATTTTTATGGCACGGATCCTCGCATTTGATTATGGAACAAAACGCATCGGTATCGCGGTAACCGATCCCTTGCAGATTATCGCGACAGGACTAGACACGGTGCACCCGAAAGATGTGATCGAATATGTTAAAAAGTATATGCTCACCGAGCAGGTGGAGGCTTTTGTATTGGGCGATCCGAAACAGATGGACGGTTCTCCGTCTGATTCGGCACAACATGTAAAGGGTTTTGCTACACTGCTAAAAAAATCATTCCCCGATATCCCAAGACATTGGGTTGATGAGCGCTTTACCTCTAAACTTGCCCATCAGGCCATTATGCAAAGTGGCCTAAAAAAAATGGACAGAAGAGATAAAGATCGGGTTGATACCATTGCCGCAACCATCATTTTACAATATTTTATGGAAAGTAACCGTTTATAACCAACAAATGAGCCTAATAAACGACGATTTACAGGATTTACTAATTGCCTATTGCGAGCCTGAAAGCGAATTGCTTCAACAGATAGACCGCGAAACCAATCTTAAAGTTTTAATGCCCCGCATGTTATCTGGCCACTATCAGGGCCGGGTTTTGAGCATGCTGAGCAAAATGATTTCCCCTAAAAGGATTTTAGAAATCGGCACTTTTACCGGTTATGCTACTTTATGCCTGGCTGAGGGCTTAACCAAAGACGGCCTGTTGTATACGCTGGATATTAATGAGGAATTGGAAGATATGGTGCACCGTAACTTTGCACAATCTGCATTTAATGATCAGATCAACTATATCTTAGGCGATGCCACCACCACAATAGCGGGTTTAGACGAAGTTTTCGATATTGTCTTTATCGATGCCGACAAGAAAAATAATGGCACTTACTACGATCTGATTTTTGATCGCGTTCGTCCAGGCGGGGTTATCATTGTGGATAATGTATTATGGAGTGGAAAAGTACTGCAGGAGAAACAGGATAAAGACACCAGAAATATTACTAGTTTTAATGATAAAATAGCTGCAGATGAACGGGTTGAGAAACTGATATTACCTGTTCGCGATGGTTTGTTTGTGATTAGGAAAATATAAAAATCGTCATTGCGAGGCACGAAGCAATCTTAAAGCGTTGGGTTGACTAGCGATCATTGTAGGATTGCTTCGTGCCTCGCAATGACGGAAAATATAAAAACCATGACTAAAAAAATCTTTACTTTTTGTCTGCTCCTTTTAACAGGGATTGTTGCAAGAGCGCAAGATACGGAAGAATATATTGCAGAGCATGTAGAATATGCACAGGGTTTAATGCACGATCATAAAATTCCGGCCAGCGTTATTTTAGCTGTTGCCATACACGAATCGGCCGCAGGAAACAGTAAAATCGCACAACACCTTAATAATCATTTTGGAGTAAAAGGCCCGAATAACAATGCCGAAATCCGTTCATCCTATCGCGATTACCTAAATGCGGATGAATCTTACAGCCATTTTGTAGAAATTATGGAAACCCGCAAGCCTTTTAATAATCTTTTTGAAAAATACGATCAATATGATTACAAAGGCTGGGCTTACGGAATCCGCCGTTGCGGTTACGCCAGCAGTAGGAGCTGGGCCAGCCAGGTAATTGACTTAATTAAAAAATACGACCTCTACCAATACGATGAAAGACCAGAGGGATATGAAGAGCCAGTTTATGCAGCACCAGTGCGCCACCGCAGCAAAGGCAGCAGAACAGCTAAAACTTATACCGTAAAATCTGGAGACAACCTGAGTATAATTGCCAAAAAGAAAGGCACCACCGTTAAAGCCCTGATGCAAAAAAACGGCATAAAAAAAGCGAACTTAAAACCAGGACAAAAGATTAAGTTTTAAGTCCATAGTCATGAGTCTTAAGTCTAATTTCCAGTTTGCAATTTGCAGTTCACAGTTAACCAATTTAAACAATTAACCGATTAAACATCACCATATAATGCGTTCATCCAACCATCTTATCCTATTAGCGGCAACCCTCCTATTTTTTAGCTCTTGCGGTACGCGGAAATTTTCTAAAAACAACAAACAAATCGAAAAAGCAGCCAACAAGGCCAACAACAATTCGTACAAAAGTTACAATACCCTAAGTTATATCGACGAATTTAAAGGCGTTGCGGTAGAAGAAATGAATGCCAACGGGATCCCTGCAAGTATTACTTTGGCGCAGGGAATTTTAGAATCGGGCAGCGGAAATAGCGATCTGGCTAAATATGCCAACAACCACTTCGGTATTAAATGTACATCAGATTGGAAGGGGAAAAACTATTTCAGAGATGATGATCAAAAAAACGACTGTTTTAGGGTGTATAAGGATGCCCGCGAATCTTTCAGGGATCACTCTGAGTTTTTAAAACGCAAACGTTATAGCTTTCTCTTCCAGTTGGATAAAAACGACTACAAAAGTTGGGCACAAGGCTTAAAAACAGCGGGATATGCCACCAATCCAAAATATCCGGATCTGTTAATCAACACCATCGAAAAATACCAGCTTTATCAATACGATCAATCGGAAAGCGAAAAGCAAAAGATTGCCCGGGAGGATCGTGTCTTTTCAGAAATCAACCAGAATATCCCGCAGGAAAAGGCTAAATTTACGCCAGTGGAAACCCCACCTGCCGGAGCTAGACCCATTCTTGCCGATGGTACTTATACCGTTGTTAAAGGAGATACACTCTACAATATTGCAAAACGTTTTAATTTAACAGTTGATCAGTTAAAAATGCTGAACGAAATGAGCACCGACGCCATTAAACTGGGTCAAATACTTAAGGTTAAATAATGTTAAGTACAAACATAGCCTGCCAGATATTTGTAGTTTTGTAGCTTAATGAAATTTTTTCTTCTCTTTATACTTGCTTTCGGCTGCTCTACGTTGCTTCATGCACAGAATAAACCTGTGCAGGGAATTGTTATTGATAAAGAAACAAAGCAGCGTTTGGCCAAGGTTTATATTTATAACATCCGTACAGGCGATGGTTTATATAACAATACGAAGGGTGAGTTTAGTACCTTTGCGCTGCCTGGTGACACCTTAGTTGCAGCTTTATCGGGCTATGGGGTAGATACTATTGTTTTTAAGGGACAAACTGCCGCATACTTTCAACTGAGATCGTTGGGCATAAGACTGCGCGATGTACTTATTCAACAAAAAAGATTAAGTCCGCAACAGCAATACGAAAAAAATGTTCAGGAATATCGTTACCAAACCATGAAAGGAAGTAGTAAAGATTTATTGAATTTAGGTAACGGCGGTGTTGGTTTAGGTATCGATGCGATCTATAATCTGTTAAGCAAGCAAGGAAGAAATGCTCGCCACCTTCAAAAAATCCTGGAAAAAGACTATCGTGAAGACCTGATCGATTATCGTTTCAGCGCCAGTCTGGTTAGCCAGGTATTAGGTATAAAAGATGCTGAGCTCATTGATTTTATGCAGCAATACCGCCCAACTTATCAGTTTGTGCTCAATGCTACTGATTATTCTTTTAACCAGTTTATCAGAAATGCCTATAAAAGCTACAGGTTAAACCCGAAAGCACTACAATTGCCCCCATTGCCTAAAATAACCATCGATAAGCTTTGAAAGCGCCAATCATCATCGTTAAAAAACTTCCGGCAGCAGGCATGGCAATTTTTCCATTCATCCTGTTAAAATCGCCGCGGTTTAAAAACGATCTTATCATTATTAACCACGAAAAAATCCATTTACGCCAGCAATTAGAATTGCTTATTTTCCCTTTTTATATTTTATATCTGGTTAACTACCTGGTTAATCTTATTAAATACCGGAACCACGATTTAGCCTACCGTAACATCGTTTTTGAGCAGGAAGCTTATGAAAATGAAAATGATTTAAATTACCTAAAAAAGGATAATTGGTATGGCTGGTTTAAAAAGATCTGAAACAACAGTTTTCGCCCCCAATTCAATTGTCAATCTGACAATCATTTTGTTAAATGCTTTTTATCTCTAAAATTTTTCGTTTTCTTTGTAGGCAATGAAGAACTGTTTAGCTGCCATAATCCTGATTCTAAGTTTCTGCTCTACCAAATTATATGCACAGGAAATTGATACTATTCCGATCAATACAAAAGACCTGAATATAAAGTTAAAGCGTAGTCCTTTGCCGAGCAGACAAGGACCATTAAACTTTGAACCGGTAAAAATTAAGCCTTTGGTGGTAAACGCCAAGATTAATTATTGGAAAACAAGAACCAACATCGGTATCAATGTTAACCAGGCCCAGTTTAGTAACAACTGGAAAGGTGGGGGTACCAACTCTGTGGCTGTTGGTGGCTTGCTAAACTGGAAAGCAGAATATAATAAAAACAGCTATAGCTATATCAGTGAACTTGTTTTGCAATATGGTAAAATCAAAAATAAAGATCAGCTGCAAAAGAAAACCAACGACCGTATTTTTTGGGACAATAAAGCGTCTTTCCAACTCTCTAAAAGCTGGTTCTTTTTCGGATCGATAAGTTTTGAATCTCAGTTTGATAAAGGTTATTCTTACAACGTTACAAACGGACAAGAAACCGCTACGCTAATTTCAAAATTTATGGGTCCGGGTTATTTAACAGAATCTATCGGTTTCGAGTACAAACCGGTTAAATATTTTTCTACCCGTATAGGTACCGGTACAGCGCGCCAGACTTTTGTTTTAGACGAAAAGCTTTTTCTTGATCCAGTTGATAATACCAAGCCACCAAAAGCCAGTGTTTATGGTGTAGCGTATGGCAAAAAAGTACGTAATGAGCTGGCTTTTCAGATTGTAAGTGCATTTGATAAGGATATATTTACCAATACCAATCTTAAAGCACGTTACCAGATGTTCATTCCCTATAAGGATTTTATGATGAGCAATATTGATCACCGCTTAGATGTTGCATTAACGGCAAAAATCAATCGCTTTATGAACACGAGTTTAACTGGCGTACTCTTGTTCGATAAGGATACAGGCACGAACAAAATACAGGCGAACCAAACTTTAGCGTTGGGTTTTGGCTTTACCTTTCCCAGATAGGTTTAGGCGCCACCAACCTTACCGATTTCCCAATATGGCATCGTAACAATCTGCTTAAAGCTTACTCCCCTTTGCTTTAGGTACCTTTTAAACAACTGTACAGATTTTGCTCTTCCTGTTAGGTAAAAAGTAGCATTTTGCCACATTTCCCAGCACATGGGGTGCATATTTTCCATCCAGTTGATGGCATTTTTAGCAGGAGTATCCACATCAGAAGGCACCACATCGATCAACAGATTTAGCTGCTCTGCAGCGCAAAGGTTTTCTTCCTGCAGCTCTAAAATGCCAAAATATTCCACATCCTCATCTACCACTTTTTTCCCAAGCGATTCGTATAAACCCAGGCTGGTTTCATCACCAAAAAAGAAATGCTGGTTAGATTCTTCCTTATATTTAATCCTCGCACGGTCTAGAATAAGCTTTAAAGTGTCTCTTTTCTGAATGTTCACGGCAAGACTGTGCCCTGGCCCTTGTCTGTTTAAATAAAAGATAACTTCGCAGGTTTCTTCCATTTGATTAAAGGCAGATAGGGTATAATGTCTGTACTCGTTTGAATTAACCCTAAACAGCACTTCCATTCCAGGAATAAATTTGGCATCGAAAAAATCGCCTTTAAAAGTAACGCACTTTAAGTTGCTGCTCAACATTTTAGTTTCTACAACTTCTACCTGATATATTTTATTGCTGATCACTTTTTCCATAGTGTTGGCCAGCCATGATGGTAATTTTGGCATCGTATTCTTTTGTTTAGTAACTTTGAACAAAAGTAGTTGTCTAACAAACGCATCTTTTTATACCAAAAGGATTAAAGTTTATATCAAAAGGATTTTATGGCTTTAAGCATTTATGATGGTGACGATAAATACTATATTGTTGGTAACAAGTTCGACAATAACGAATTTAATCAGGCACTGGTAACCGAAAGAAGAGACAAATACAGCTTTCCCTTTGGCGATGCAGAGATTGTGGAGATCGCTTTTTCGGGTATTTACATTGTTTACGGCGATATGCTTGTGAAAAAGAGCCGCCTGCGCATTAAATCTTTTGATGAGCCAGATATGGTTGAGCTTCATTTTTCAATTACAGGCGGCGGCATTATGGAAAATTACCTCACCAACAAACGCCTGGATATCAAAGCCAATCAGCACAATATTATTTACAGTCCTGATTTTGATGGGATGGCAGAATTTTCGGTAGGGGGGCCGCATAAATTTTTCGAGGTAAATTTCGAAAGATCACGTTTTGTTGATTTAACTGGCGAAAGCAGCACTTTGCTAAAAAACTTTGCCGACAAAATTATGAACAACCGTTCGGTAGAGCTTTCATCAGAAAACCTGCCCATCAGCTTAGCCATGCACAGTTGTATAAATGATATTATGAACTGCCAGTTTACCGGTGGATTAAAGCTCTTGTTCCTGCAGTCTAAATGCCTCGAACTTTTGGCATTACAAGCCCAGGCTTTTGAACTTGCAGCAAAAAAAACCGACACTTCTACTATTAAATCGACCTACGATAAAGACCGCATTTATTATGCACGCGAATATTTGTTAGCCAATGCCAATCATCCGCCATGTTTAACTGAATTGGCAAAGGTTGCAGGCATAAACGAATTTAAACTGAAACAAGGCTTTAAAGAGGTTTTCCAGAATACCGTTTTTGGCTATTTAAGCGATTATAAATTAATGCGGGCTAAAGAACTTCTGGCCGATAGCAGCAAAAATATCAAGAATATTTCCGACGAACTGGGCTATTCTTCGGTACAGCACTTTAGCAGTGCTTTTAGTAAAAAATTTGGTGTAAGCCCGGGGAAAGCAAGGTAAGGTTAGTCCTTAGTGCACATTTCCTAGCCTTGGGTTTAAACCCAAAGCTAGGAACGGCCAAAACTTAAATCTTTTTCCTTTTTTTCTTTAAATCGAGATAATCAACATAATATAAAACCTTTACAGAGAGGCTGTTATTCTGAGGGGCATTTAAAATTCCGCTCAGGTTTTTATTATAACGTTGCGTATAAAAAGTATCATAAGTTTCGGCCGCATCCTTGTACGAAACAGAAAGGGTGCTACCGGGTGCAAATTGCCAGGTATAAATCAAATCAATATTAAACACATTATAGTTTCTATCCATCGCGGTTAATGTTGGCCCTTGATAATCGGTTAAATGGCCATCAGGCTGAAGCAGGTAAAATTCTTTATTTCTTCTATCACTCCAATAATGTCTTAGTACAACGGTTAGCCCCATTAAGTTGGTAAAGGTATATTTAGCATCAAATGAGTTTTCTACCGTTCTGCGGTCGTATTTAGAGAAAATGGCTTGATCTCCCTGTGCGGTTACCCAGTTTACATAGTTGTAATTCGGGTTAAAATTCAGGTCTAAACCAAAAGCAATCTTATCATTTACCCTCAGGTTCTGGAAAAAGTAAAAGTTGTACTGTTTACCACCAAAAAGTTGTTGCTCAAAATAGCGCACATTTCCACCAAAATTATAGGCTTTAGCACGGTTGGGATTTATATACAAGGCAACACCAAAATTTCCAGGCGCCTGATACATTTGTCCATTTCGAGCTTCGTAAAAGTCGTTCCCTTTTCTATCTACGCTTAAATCAAACTCTGCCGACCATTGATTTTTAAACTGAACCCAATACCCTGCATTTGTACTGGTTTTTTGGTAAGCACTCGGTATTGCTCTGCGAGAATAATTCAGATTTAGCCAACTTTCAAATTGATTATACCATTTGCTTGGCTTGTATACGTTATAACCAATACTAATCCGCTGATCTAAAAAGTTGTTATTGGTAAAGAAACCCATATCTGATGGATCAAATTTATCATCTGCATATACCTGATTGTAGCTCCAGGTAAAATTGCCGCTCTGTTTTCCAAACCTTAAGGTGTAGCTATAACCCGTGCTCGATTCTTCACCCCGTAAATAGCTCATTTTGCCCCCGCCATTTACGAAATATTTATTGCCTTTATTGTTTAAACTGAAAAGCAGGGCACTCACATTGGCATCATAAGCAGAACCTTGTCTAAGCACATTTGTGTTTATAAACGTAGCCGAACTGTTATTTTTTAACGACTGATCGAAAACCAGAATGTTATAATTGGTGAGCGGTTGCGTTTCTACCATACGAAGGTTGCCCTGAGCATCCTCTACCTCGGTTTCCATGCTATTGGTAATGGCATTAAATATCCCAATACCCAGGCCTTTTGCTGTCCGTCCTGAAATTTTTGTGGCGTTTAATACCTTGGCTTCAGTTTGATCTTTTACAATTTTATCACTGCCTACCCCGCTGTAATTATAATAGGATGGAATAGAACCAATGCGCTTCGAATAAAACAGGTCGCCTTTGTTAAACAATTCTGTTCCTTCGGTAAAAAACTGTCGGTTTTCATTAAATTTCACCTCAAAAGGAGTGAGGTTCAGTATCCGGTTATCGGATTGCACTTGCCCAAAATCGGGCACTAAAGTCATGTCCAGCGTAAAACTATTGTTGATTCCGTATTTAACATCCATCCCCCCGTTAAACCGAGAGGTTGTGTTTTTTATCCCGGGCAAATTAACCGGATAATGATTTACATAAGCTGAAATATATGGCGAAAAAGATAATCTTAACGGAGGTTTAACATCTTTTATTCCCATCCACAACCCCTCCTGATTGATAAAACCATTTACTTTAGGATCTACAAAATTCCAAAATGTCTGCGTATTGCTCCGCTGTATCCTGCGGCTAAAATTCAAACCCCAGTTCTGGACATCCTTACTAGAGAAACGCAAGGCCGAATAAGGGATCTTCATTTCGCAGGTCCAGCCTTTATCATCAATTTTAACAGCACTTTCCCACACAGCGTTCCAGCTTGCATCTTCATCACCCACCTGCGAGTATTTGGCATCAAACTGAACACCGGCAGCGGTAACGAAAAAGCCATTTCCATTCATCTTATCATAAAAGGGATCGACAATAATTGAAATGAAATCGGCATTGCCAATATTATCTCTCGAAACCAACTCGTGCGAAACACTGTCAGGGTGATCGTACATCCGGGCATAAACATAAATCGCAACATCATCATAAAGCACCTTCATTTCTGTACGCCGATCATGAGTTTCTATCTTTCCGGGTTGTGGCCTGATCTGAATAAAATCAGTAGCAATTGGAACATTATTCCAGCACTCATCATTTAAAATACCATCTATTTTGGGGCTTTGCAGTGTTCTTTTTGCTTCCAGTTGGCGCTGTTTCGAAATATCCTGGGCTTGGGAAAAAGCACAAATAAATATAAAAAAAAGGAGGATGCAGCGTTTCATTCGTTTAGGTTAGTTAGGTATAAGACCGTGCCTTAAACAAAATGTTGCACCAAAAAAAAAAATTTAATATTCATCTTCCTAAAGTTTTGACTTTGAGTTGCTAAGATTTACAAGCAAAATTTGATACATTTGCCTTTTATTAAAAACAAGTAGCTTTTTGCCTTTCGGCATGAAGCTTTTAGCTTAAAAAAAGATGTTTGATAATTTACAGGACAAGCTAGACAGAGCATTTAAAGTACTAAAAGGACAAGGCAGCATTACGGAAATCAACGTGGCAGAAACCATGAAAGAAATTCGTAAAGCATTATTAGATGCCGATGTTAACTATAAAACAGCAAAAGCATTTACCGATGATGTGAGGCAAAAAGCTTTGGGGCAAAACGTGCTTACAGCCGTTTCTCCAGGTCAATTGCTTACCAAAATAATGAACGATGAACTTGCAGCCTTAATGGGTGGTGAAGTTACAGAGTTAGATACTAAAGCAAATCCTACCATTATCTTAATTGCTGGTTTAAACGGTGCAGGTAAAACTACTTTCGCAGGTAAACTGGCTTTGCATTTAAAAGGCAAGGGAAAAAAACCTTTATTGGTTGCAGGCGATATGTACCGCCCGGCGGCTGTAGATCAATTGGAGGTTTTAGGAACCTCGGTTGGTGTTTCAGTTTATGCTAACCGTGCATCAAACGATCCTGTTGGCATTGCTTTAGAAGGTATTGCACATGGTAAAGAAAATGGAAATAACGTAATCATTATAGATACCGCAGGTCGTTTAGCGATCGACGAATCTTTAATGAACGAAATATCTGAAGTTAAGTCCAAAACTCAGCCGCACGAGATTTTATTCGTGGTGGATTCGATGACCGGTCAGGATGCGGTAAATACAGCCAAAATATTTAATGACAGGCTTGATTTTACAGGCGTTGTTTTAACCAAATTAGATGGCGATACCCGCGGTGGGGCAGCGCTTTCAATTAAATCGGTAGTAAACAAGCCAATTAAATTTATCGGTACCGGCGAGAAAATGGAAGCACTTGATGTTTTCTATCCAGACCGTATGGCATCGCGTATTTTGGGTATGGGTGATGTGGTTTCGCTTGTTGAACGTGCACAGATGCAGTTCGATGAGAAAGAGGCAGCAGAACTTCAGAAAAAAATCCGCAAGAATAAATTCGATTTCAACGATTTCTACAACCAGATTCAGCAGATCAAGAAAATGGGTAATATGAAAGATTTGATGGGTATGATACCGGGTGTTGGTAAAATGATGAAGAATGTAGATATCCAGGACGATGCCTTTAAATCAATCGAAGCCATTATTAATTCAATGACCCCATTTGAAAAAGAAAACCCAGATAGTATCCAGCAAAGCCGCCGTTTACGTATTGCAAAAGGTTCGGGCAGCAAGGTAGAAGAAGTTACTAAGCTGATTAAGCAGTTTGAAGATATGCGTAAAATGATGAAGCAGTTTTCTAACCCGGCAGCCGCAGCAGCAATGATGAAAGGTATGCCTAAAATGCCATTTGGCAGGTAGTTTAGAAGGGTTAGGGTAGAGGGTTTAGGGCGTAAGGCCTTATTCTTCGTGAAAATACAAATCCCGATCGCAACCTACAGCGTCATGCTGAACTTGTTTCAGCATCTTTAAAATAATACAAATCCTGGTCAGTAATGGTTGGGATTTTTTGTTTTATAGGTTTTGGAAATGGGGGCTCAGTATTCCATAGGGGGTTTTAGCCCTGCTTTCCCTGCTGCCGATAGAAGGAATCGGCATTCGTCCAATCAGGTTTATTTAACAGCGGTTGGTGAATCGCCTCGCTAATAGATACTAAGAGCCTGTTTAATTTCATTGTAAATTATTAATAACCTGAGTTCGATTATTAAATCTCATTTTGTGGCGTTTTAATCAAGTTTTCTGTTAAGACGGTCGTCACCCTGAATTTATTTCAGGGTCTTTCACGCTAAAAAGATGCTGAAATAAATTTAGCAGGACGATAAAGCTGGATTAGGCGTGTATAAGATATGATTTTCAGCTAATAATTATCGAACTCAGGTTAATATGTCAGTCTGTCCAAAGGACTCCTGTGGAGAGCGTAGTCGAGGACTCGTTTTTCGGTATATTAAAAGCGATCGACTCTGCTATCATTGACAGGCTCCAATAGAATGGTCGTCATTTCGACTGTAGCGCAGTCCCGAACTTTCGGGAGAGAGATCTTTGTACCAAGTTATTGAATCAAAGTTAAAAGATTTCTCCTCCAAAGGAGTTCCTTTGGAACACTGCGGTCGAAATGACGATACTTCAAGACCATTCACCGGCTTTATCCATCTGTCATTCATATTGATTTTGTGAAATAAATTACCCCTCAGTGTGACAAAAATGTTAGATAAGTAAAATAATTGTATCAAATTTAAACAGGCTCTAAAACTTGATCTTTTTTAAATAATCTGTATATTAGAATCAATATTCATCCCGAATAATTTACATCCGAATTTATTTTAATCAAAATCAATGCTTGTAAAAACATACGGGAGTGCTGTTTATGGCGTAAATGCACTAACCATAACAATCGAAGTGAATATTAGCGCAGGTACAAAATACTATATGGTAGGCCTGCCAGATAATGCCGTAAAAGAAAGTCTTCAACGTGTGGCCAGCGCCATTAATATTTCGGGGTTCCGTATGCCGAAGCAGAAAATTGTAGTCAATCTAGCACCTGCAGATATCAAAAAAGAAGGTTCATCCTACGACCTCCCAATAGCCATAGGCATTTTAGCCGCATCTGGGCAAATTCCTGCCGACGAACTGGACGACTATTTCATTATGGGCGAACTTTCTTTAGACGGTACCATTCAGCCCATTAAAGGCGCCTTACCAATCGCGATCCAAGCACAGCAAGATGGTTTTAAGGGCTTCATCTTACCGAAACAAAATGTTCGCGAGGCTGGCATTGTAAACGATTTAATTGCCTATGGCGTAGAAAACCTGGCTCAGGTAATCGCTTTCTTTAATAAGAGCGAAACACTAGAACAGGTTAAAATCAATACGAAAGAAGAATTCTTAAAAAACATCAATAATTACGAACACGATTTTGCAGATGTTAAAGGCCAGGAAAATATTAAAAGAGCATTGGAAATTGCCGCAGCGGGTGGTCACAATGTTATTTTAATCGGTCCGCCGGGGGCAGGCAAAACCATGTTAGCCAAGCGCCTGCCAACTATTTTACCCCCCTTAAATTTAAATGAAGCTTTAGAAACCACAAAAATCCACTCCGTTGCCGGAAAACTTTCTGCTGCCGATGCTTTAATGACGATCCGTCCGTACCGCTCGCCACACCATACCATTAGCGATGTTGCTTTAGTGGGCGGGGGAATGAACCCGCAGCCTGGAGAAATATCGCTGGCCCATAACGGTGTTTTGTTTTTAGATGAGCTACCTGAGTTTAAACGTACTGTTTTAGAGGTAATGCGTCAACCTTTAGAAGACCGTAAAGTGGCCATTGCAAGGGCAAGGTTTTCGGTAGAATATCCGGCCAGCTTTATGCTGGTGGCCTCGATGAATCCCTGTCCATGTGGTTTTTACAACCATCCGGAGAAAGATTGTGTTTGCGCACCAGGCGTGGTTCAAAAGTACCTGAGTAAAATATCCGGACCGCTTCTAGACAGGATTGATCTTCATGTAGAAGTAACGCCGGTTAATTTTACAGAATTAGCCTCCACAGCCGACACAGAAAGAAGCAACCGCATTAGGGAACGTGTAATTAAAGCCCGAGAAATCCAGGACAAACGTTTTCTTGATAAAGAAGAATTGCACTGCAACGCCCAAATGAGTCCGAAAATGGTGCGTAAAGTATGCCAGATTAGCGAAGCAGGTACTACTTTATTAAAAACCGCAATGGAAAGGTTAGGTTTATCGGCCCGTGCTTACGATAGGATTTTAAAAGTAGCCAGAACCATTGCCGATTTAGCCGGAAGTGAAAATGTAGAACTCGAGCATTTGGCCGAATCCATCAATTACAGGAGTTTGGATAGGGATGGTTGGGCAGGATAACAGCCAAGTCGTTTATCCCTCAATAGCTTTGGAAATAAGCTTATTTGATTCATTTTTTACTGAAATAATAACTCAACTATAAGATTTACTTGGTATAAACAATATTAAGCCATGGATAATAATTACTCCCCGTTAAACCAGTAATCGAATGTAGATTACTCATTTAAAACATAGTACGAATTGAACAATTAGGTTAGACACTTATTAGCCTACACCTAGTTAATATAATTCCTATTTTTGGATACTGAAAGTCACAAAAAATGCTTATACAATGTTGGTTTTATCTATCTTAGCATGAAATAGGTTTAACTTTAAAACTTTACTTTGAGGTAGCGCTTCCTAAACAAATGAACGAACAATTACAATATTATCTTGAAAGTCTAGAAATGATAGGTGATTCAAATCCCTTTTCAGGACTAGTTCCTGTCCAAGATATTAAATATATTGTTAATTCGAGTGCAGAAGAAATAATTGCAATTGAAAACGCAAGTAAGTATAAAGCTAATTACGTATACTTCAGAAGATTTAAAGACAGGCCTTCAGTCGCTCAAATTTATTTATACGATTACACTGAAAACCTAAGCATTGATCAGACTGAATTGATAAATTTACATAAGCAGCTTTATAGTTCTGGTCAAGTTCCAATGTTCTTTATTTTTACAAAGAAGGATGTAATAATATTTAACTGCTTCGAAAGACCTTCTGATGGAAACGAATTAATTTATAAACCATTAGCGACTATTAGTATAGCAGCTCAATTATCTAGTCAAATTGAGAAAGAAAACTCAATTAAGTTGAGAGATTTTTCAGGTAAATCTTTTGATAATGGGTCTTTTTGGGAAAATTCTCATTACAGTAACGAATTTCAACTAAGTAATAGTGCCTATGAAAAATTGCTATTTGAGCTTAAACAAGCTCTAATAGATATTATCGAAAATAATATACTACCAAATAATTTTGCTCGAAAAATTATGTAAGCTAACACTACAGTGCATCTTGACGAGAGCTATCACGGTTTATAAATTTGGCTTCATAAAATATTATTATGGAGCTACAACCAATCAAACCGCGTCGGGCAGTACGCTTTCGCAGCAAGCAGGAAATTATGAACTTGCTGGAGAAATATGAATCTTTAGAAAAGC
>NZ_JAUG01000007.1 GCF_000708285.2 Pedobacter borealis DSM 19626 | reverse complement strand
GGGGATGCCCGTCATTTCAAAACGACCTTCGGCATCTGTAATGGTAAAGCTTACCAACGACGAATCACTTCTTTTAAGGATGGTGATCGTTGCACTGGCAATAGCTTGTTGTTTCAGCGCAGTGTCTATCACCATACCTTTTACAGACCCGTTCTTTTGTTGTGCCTGGATAGTAGCTGTTACAGATAAAAAAACACAAAGTAGGTAGCTAAATCTTGTTATCGCCTTCATGAATATCTTACTGATCAAATACTACTTTTCTAACAGTTCTTTCAACTTTTTCTCCAACTCATCGCCCCATAAATTACGGGCAATGATTACGCCTTTAGGGTCTATTAAAAAGTTCTTGGGAATTCCGCTAACGCCATATTGCATTGATATTTTTTCTTTATCATCGTACACATGCAACCAATTGCTTTGCTCTTCTATAATAGCCTTTTTCCAATTGGTTTTGGCCGAATGGTAAGAAAGTGATACGCTCAGGATGGTAAAGCCATTTTCTTTATAGGTGTCATACGCTTTGCGCATGTAAGGAAATTCCATACGGCACGGGCCGCACCAATCGGCCCAAAAATCAATCAATACATATTTCCCTCGTAAGGATGCTAAAGACAAATTCTTTCCTAAAGTGTCTGGAAGCGCAAAATCTAGAGCTGTTTTACCTATTTCTGCAACTGCGCCTATATCCAACCACATTTTCATATTTTTGGCTGCAGACAATGCTTTTACTTGGGGCGAAAGCAACTCGTACAAAGGATGTTGAAGATCGTAATTGTAATCCTTTATTAGTCCGCCGATATTAAGCAGCGCCCACAAAGCCAAAGGCGAGTCGGCATGTTTTTTTATATAGGGTATCAAAACATTGTGGTTCAAGATACTATCCAATCCACGGGTCGACAAATAGTTGGCTTTATTATATTTTACGGAATCACTTTTATATCCTTCAAGACCGTAAGCAGCTCCTGCCTTTCCATTTTTATACAATTCTAATGCTGCACTAAGTGTTGCTGCATCTTGCGATGCATTGTAATTGGCATCGTCTGCAAGTTTTAGTTCCTTTGTTAGGTACTGAAAATCTGTATTATATTTAGCACCATTGCCACTTGCTTGCGTGTTGCTTAAGGTTTTGTTAGACAGAAGCACTACATTGCCAGGCACAAGGTATAAATCGTATACATCTGCATCGGCATTACCTTTCAAGTGTACAATTACAGGTTCGGCCATTGAGCCGTTAATGCTATATTGTCCATTTTTAACAAGTGCTTCTATGTGCTGTTCTTCATCATTACCATAAGTAACAACAACCTTATGCATTTGCAAATTGCCTTTAATTGTTCCGATAATTTTAAATGGCTTTGGTGTCTGGGCAAAGGTTAAGCCTACACAACTAACAAGGCCGAAAAGTAAAAAAAGAGTCCGTTTTGTTATTTGGTTCATGATTGTATTTTAAGTATTAGAAGGCGATTTATAAAATGATTACTTTTTTTGCGCTTTCTAATCGCCCAACAGTTCTTTCAGTTTTTTTTCTACTGCTTTGCCACGTAAATTAACGGCAATGATTACGCCATTGGGATCCAATAAAAAATTACAGGGGATCGAACTAACGGAATATAGTTTTGCTATGTTTCCTTTTTCGTCGAACACATGTAACCAGTTGCTTTCGTCTTTTACAATAGCCTCTTTCCATTTTATTATGTTTTCAGGGCTCATAATGGTTAATGCAGATATGCCCAAAATGGCAAAATTTTTATCTTTGTACTTGTTGTAGGCACTGCGTAAATAGGGGAACTCCTTACGGCAGGGCGCACACCAATCAGCCCAAAAATCAACCAGTACATACTTTCCGCGTAACGACGACAGAGACAGGTTTTGCCCTAAGGTATCGGGTAATATAAAGTTCGGTGCTGTTTTGCCTATTTGGGTAATGCTGTTTTGCTCTAGCTTTTCTTTAAAGGCCTTTGCAGTACTTAATGCTTTTATTTGGGGCAATAGTCGCTCAAACAAGGGAAATTGAAGGGGGTAATCAATCGTCTTTCTACGTCCTCCCATATTAAACAATGCCCACAATGCTAAGGGCGATTCCGGATGTTTCTTTACATATGGTATCAAAATACCATGATCTAAGATACTATCCAAGCCCCCGTCAGCTAAATAAGTTGCTTTAATAAATTGTATCGAATCTCTGCTATATTCTTTTGAACCGTAAGAAGCTAGCGCCTTTCCCCTTCTATATATTTCCGTCTTACCGTAGAGATTTATCCTATCTGTAGAGGCTGTAACGTTTAAGTTATGTGTGTTCTTTACCTGTCTATCCAAGTAATGATAATCCTTATTCCAATGGCTGCCACTGCCACTTGCCTGCGTGTTGCTTAAAGTTTTATTCGATACCAAAACCACATTGCCCGGTACGAGGTACAACTCGTACCTACTTATTCTATAATCATAGTCTACATCGTCTTCATTACCTAATCCTTGCAAATTCATGATTACAGGTTCGGTAATGGTAACACGAATACTATATTGCCCATTTTTTACAGGCACTTCTATGGCCGGTTTTCCATAAACACCCCAGACCCTAATTTTCCGAATTTGTGGATTACCCTTAATTGTGCCGGTAATTTTAAAAGAGTGCGGCGCAGGCTGAGCAAAGGTTAAAACTGCACAGGCTATAACGCCGAAAAGCAAAAAAAGGATCGATTTTGTCATCTGATTCATGGTTTTTAGATTGTTTTACATGGTTTTTAATAATTCTAAAGCGGCATCTGCTGCTGTTTGGATATAGAGATCGGCATTAATACTGTTTAAAAAACCTTCTTGTTCTTTGGCCTCTTGCCCGATTGGCATTCGTACCGATAATTTTGTTTTTAACTTGCCCAACGCTACCGATTGGTTAAAACGCATGCTCATTTCTTTTCTAAAAAGGCTATACGCTGCCCAATTGAGGGATACAGGTTCTTTGTCTGCTTTTTTCAGCCAAGCCTCGTTTTCTATAATTTGCTTATAAGCGGCATTGTTGCTCACATCTTTTTGCACTTTCTTTTTAGTCGATTCTAGATCAAAGCCAAAATTCCAGGTTTGGTATTTTACAGGAGCTATGCTATCCCAAGGAAGTGCATTTTTCTGTACGGATTCCTTCTCTTGATCATCATAACGATATTCTGGCAGTACCACATCAGGTATTACGCCTTTTTGCTGTACAGAACGCCCGGTTACGCTATAATACTTGATATAGGTTAAAGCCAATTGCCCAAAATTTTCTTTTTTGTTCTTTACTGTTCCGTTATTCCATGATATATCTTTTACCTGAAACAGGCGACTTCCGTTGCCTTTTCCGGCCGTAGCAGAACCCATAATCAAAGCTCGGTTGTAATCCTGCATAACGGAAGTAAACAAATCGCCACAAGAAATGGTATGTTGATTAGCCAAGAGCACCACAGGGCCGCTAAAATTCATGTTCATATTCTTATCGTTAAACACCTGTACAGGGTCATTTTTAGATTTGGTTTGTATAATAGGCCCATAAGGCAAAAACTCACCTAGCGCTTTAATGGTACTTTCTAAATCACCACCAAGATTATTACGCAAATCCAGTACAATGGCTTTTACATTTTCGGCATTCAGTTTCTGCACCACTTTGGCCATATCATCGCCAGCATTTGCACCCTTACCATTATAAAATTGAGGTATAATAACATAGCCAATTTTCTCTTCATTTTTTTCTATAATGGCACTTTTTATAATATTGGCTGTAACATTTATCACGCTACGTTTTAAGGTTACCGTATACGCAACACCATTGGGCTTTCTGCAATCTATGGTCAGTTCTGTATCTGCAAGGCCGTCAAGCGTACGTTTTAGAAAACCTCCAGTGTAACCTGCAATATCTTCGGGTTTGCCATTTACCTCTTTTACTGTTAAAATGATATCGCCTACATTCATCTTGCCCGATTGCTCTGCCGAGCCATTTGGTTCAAGCTTGGTAATTTGTATAAAACCATGGTACTGACCTGTTTCTACTCCTATACCAGAGATTGTACCACCCAAAAAATTTGCGTACAGTTCTTGCCCTATCGCATCAAAATACATAGAATGAGGATCCAACGTGAGGCAAAACAAGCCCAAATACCAAGCAAGGTAACGCTCATGGTTCATCTTGTTCAAGAAACAATATGCGTAGCCCGTAAATTTTCGCTTAACCGCTGCACGGGCATCCTGTTCTAATGCAACAACTGTTGAAGTAATTCCTTGTTGCGCTCGTTCTTCTTGCAAACTGTACATCTCGGCCTCTATTTCCCAAGTAAGCCATTGCCGCCATCTTTCCAATTGTTCAGCTCTGTTGGCTGGAAAAGCTATTGGAGCTGTAGATAAAAACCGATCTTGTCTGTTCAGGTTAAATGGCTGGCTCAATAATTTTGTGCAAATAACCAAGGCCTCTTTTAACCTAATTTTATACAAGCGTTCTCCCTCCACGCAAAAACGAACTGGGGCACCGTTCAGTTCGTCATCTAGCCTGGTTTCATATTTACTGAGATCTTGAACATCCTTTTGTAAAAAAACGGCATGCCATTTATCGAGCTTTTCTACATATAAGGCAAATAATTTTTTAGAAAAAACATCGTCAAAATTGCTGTATGAATAGTGACCCATCTTTACCAATTTTGCCGACAGGTGGACAATGGAATCAAACCTTGCCAACTCTTTCTGCGTTTGCGCATCAACTGCTCTATTCCCTATACAAAGCATAAATAAAAGAACAGAAATTATGTATTTCATGGTTTAGCTTTTTATATTTTTCTATTTTCCTAACAGCGCTTGAAGTTTTTCTTCTAGCGTGTTGTCTTCCAACGTTCTTGTAATAATCGTTCCATCGGCAGCTATTAAAAAATTACGTGGAATGGAACCGATCTGGTAGAGCCTCGAAACATCAAACTTATTATCTCTAACCTGGCACCAGGGCATTTTATCTTCTTTCACTGCCTTTAACCACTCCGCTTCTTTTTCATCAATTGAAATGGCTAAAATTTCAAAGCCTTTATCCTTATATTTTTCGTATATTTTTTTTAACGATGGATTTGCACCACGACAAGGTCCGCACCAACTGGCCCAAAAATGTACCAGCACATATTTGCCTTTAAGCGATGAAAGCGAAAATGGCTTCCCATTTACATTGGGCAAGGTTATTTCGGGTGCCGGCGTGCCCTCTGCAGTTTTGGCGGTTTTAGCCAGCATTTCACTAAAATATCTTGCGCCGATGTAATTCTTTATTTCGGGCGAGAGTAAATCGAATAGCGATTGTGAAAGTTTGTATTGTTTAATAACTCTTTCTTCTGCAATTTCAGATACATTTCGCAAAGCGAAAAACGAAACCGGGGAACTCGGGTTTTTACGGATATAGGGTATCAGTATCTTTTCATGCAATCTCTGTTTCTGTCTAGGAAATGCACTATTGTTGATCTCTTCTAGCTCAGTAGAATCACGCTTATAACTGGCATAGCTATATGGTGGCTTTTGATTGGCTTTTATGGTTCTTTCGTAAGCATCAACCATGTTTGTTGTTTGTTGAAATTTAGCTATCCAATATGCTGCCGAATCTTTACTTAGCTTTATTTGCTGCTGTAGCTCGTTAAAATCTTTATTCCAGATGCTGCCCTCGCCGCTCATCTCCATATTGTTAAAAGTCTTGGATGAACTGAGGTTAATCATCCCATCGGTAAGGTAAAGGTTAACTTGGTCGCTTTCTGTTCTTCTTTTTTTAGAAGCTGGTTTATAAGTTACCCACAGAACAAAGCCTTGCGGTTCATATATGGTTCCGGTAAAACTATAACTGTTATCGCTAACCTGTACGGTATCGGTAATTTGCCGGCCAAGGTTGTTATAGCGAAGAAATACCTGGTCTGCATCGGCCATGCCCGAAAGACTGCCGTTTATTTGAAACAGACTGCCTGTTTGGCCCTGTACCATGGTAACGGCAAAAACAAACAAGGTAATTAATATGCTTTTTTTCATAGAAATTTAGTTATTATTCGGCACACCTTCTACCGTGTAGCCTTGTTTACGTAATAATGAAACCAAGCCGGTTTTACCAAATAAATGCGCATAACCTACAGCCAGAAATATCTGTTCCGTTTTCATCTTTTCTATTAATCTCGCCACCCAAAGATTGTTTCTGGTATCTAACAGAATATGATCTGACTCATTGGGTTTCTCTGCTGTAACCAAGCTATCTAACGATATCATCTGCTGGGCTACGTACAATTTATTTGTTTTATAAAAAGAATTCTTTGCAGGATTTTTTATCAAAAAAATTGAATACAGCAACGATTTCGCCTGAATTTTATAGGGAATGCTATCGCCAAAATTATTCTGCTCTTTTATGCTGGATATACCGCCTATTTTAATATTAGATGCCTGTGCAACGTTGGTTAACTCAAGCTCCATTTCACTCCTATCTGCACAGGTAAGAAAGCCCTTGTTTACCTGTGATTGTAATATGATAGGCTGCAGGGTTTGTACTTCTATCAGCGGAATAGTTGTTTTGTTTTTACTGAAATAATCTATAATGGTTTTCAGCTCTCTTTTGGTAACCAATTGCTTTAGGGTAGTGCCATTAAGCATATTGCTGTTCTTCATCGATGAAATAATTACCTCTGCGGTGTTTGTAAAGTCAACTTCAAATAACACTTTGTTACAAGATTGGATGGCTTGCTTTAAAGTTGGTGTAATTATTTTTGCGGCCTCGTCTTTGCAAATTACATGCGTGGTTCCAAAAATATACGATGGCTTAGAAAGGCCCTTTCCTGATATCCGCCACAGCAATGTATTCATATCCGGTTTATCCTGTGCAAACAGCCCCGTAGCAACGAAGCAAAGCGAAAAAAAGATTGCTGGTATTATCCTGTTCATAATTAAATTATTGAATGGTTTATTTGGTTTTCAGCAGCTCTAAAGCGGCATCTGCTGCGGTACTTATGTAGAGGTCTGCATTAATACTATTTAAAAAGCCCTGCTGCTCTTTAGCACTTTCATTGTTCGGTATGCGCACGGTTAGCTTGTTTTTTAGCATCATCAACTCTTCCGATTCATTTTGCCGCCTTGTTTCTTCTTTTCTATAGGCACTATATTCTTCCCAGTTAAGGGAAACAGGTTCTACCTTCTTTTTCCTTAGCCAGGCTTCGTTTTCGGCTATGCGCTTATAGGCAGGATTGTTGTTCACTTCGGCCTGCATTTTCTTTTTAACAGCTTCTAGATCAAAACCAAAATTCCATGGGGTATAATTAGCCGGAGCAATACTATCCCAAGCCAATGGGTGTTTGTGGTTAATTTCTCTGTACATATCAAAATCGCGGGAATCTGGTAACAATACATCGGGGGTAACGCCCCTTAGTTGTACAGAACGCCCTGTAACACTGTAATATTTTTCGATAGTTAGCGTCATCATCCCAAAAGATTCGCTCTCCTTGTTTGCAACTTCTTGGTTAGAATCTATTACTCTATCTTCAACTTTTACTGAATATTGTGCTACTGCTTTTCCGGCAGTGGGGGCACCCATAATCAATCCGCGGTTAAAATCCTGCATCATCGATGTAAACATATCGCCTGCAGAAACAGTACGGGGATTTACCAATACCACCACAGGCCCAGCAAAATTCATATTATTATCAAAATCATCCTTGGTATACACCGGCCTGTTTTTGCCTCTTATCTGGATAACATTACCATAGGGAAAAAACTCGCCAAAAGCCATAAGGCAATCATCCATACTTCCGCCTCTATTGTTCCGTAAATCGAGTACAATGGCACTTACATTTTCTTTATTCAGTTTTTTTACGGCATTTATCATATCGACCGATACACTATTTCCCATCCCCGAATAAAATGATGGAACCACAATACAGCCTATTTTTTCACCATTCTTTTCTATCACCGCCGTGTTTATAATATTTCCAGGTAAGGTCATGGTAGCCCTCTTTAGGTTTACCGAATACTTGCTGCCATCGGGGCGTTCGCAGCCCAGGATTATTTCCGAACCCTCCTCGCCCAAAATTGTTCGTAGCAAGAAATAGTTGTTATAGCCCGAAATACCTTCTGGTTTGCCCTTACCCTCTTTTACGGTGATAATGGCATCGCCCAGTTTCATTTTGCCTGATTGTTCTGCCGGCCCCCCGGGCACCATGGATACAACACGCATAGTACCACCAATATCGTTTATAGTAACCCCAATACCAGTAGTTGTACCACTAATCTGATTAGAGTATATTAATTCAGCTTTAACATCTTGGTACACCGAATGTGCATCTAATAACTGACTAAACTGGAACATATACCCACTGAAATAATCTTCATGATCCATTTTAACGAGATAACGATTATTGTTTCCAGTAAGACGCCTTTTAATAGCAGCACGTGCTGCTTGTTCTATATTGGCTAAAGAGGTTTTTATCTTGTTCTTGGCCTGAGCCTGTTGCATATTAAACATTTCACGTTCTACCACCATGGTTAGCCATTTACGCCATCTTTCCCGCTGCTCTTCCCGATTAGCAGGGTAGCTTGTGTAGTAATGTTCGTGTTGTTTGTCCGATGAAGCCGGAAACTGTTCGTGATTGGTTAAATTTAATGGTTGGCTTAACAATTTTGACCAGCATGTTTCTGCTTCTTTCATCCGTTTTCTGAACAAGAGCTCTACTTCTGGGCAAAAACGAATCGGAGCACCGTTCAATTCATCATCGAGCTTAGTTTCGTATTTTTTCTTTAAGTCTTCAATATCTGTCTGTAAAAAAACAGCATCCCATGTATCCAATGATTCTACAAAATCGGTAAACAGGGTTTTAGAAAACGCATCGTCAAAAGAGCTGTACGCATAATGCATTTTTTTTGCAATCTTTGCCGACATGTGGGCAATCGAATCGAACCGCACCAGTTCTTTCTCCGATTGAGCATGCACAGTTGCCGTACACATACATATTGCTACAGCGAAAGCTGTAATGTTAAATTTCATCCTTAGAATTTTTATTTTTTTTAATTGTCTAGCCGTTATAGCAAAAAATTTTATGTTTTTTTTAAAAGAGGGTTTAACGACACTTTTATAGTATTAGGGCATAGAACCAATATCTGTTCTGTAACTGCAGTCACAGGATTATGCTTATTTTTTGCTTAATCTGTGCGCTTTTATACGAAACTTATGTTGCGAAATATATTTTACCGCCTGCCTTTATTTTGCAGGCGGTAAATACGTAATATTTTGCGGTTTTGTATTACTTACAATCCACTGTCAATAGCTTTTTTTAAACTGCTATCGATGTTTTCAGAATACATCACTTCATAGAATGAGACTTTTCCGTTCTTATCAACAACAATATTCGTAGGGAAAGCAGCCACTTTATATTTGTTTGCCAGTTTTAACGAGCTTGGGAGAATGCGGTATTTAAACTCATGTGTTTTTAAAAACTCATTAATGGTATTCGCATCGTCGTTACAAAACGAGATAAACTCTACATCTTTGCCCTGATACTCATCAACCAGTTTATTTAATTTAGGCATTTCTTCTAAACAAGGCGCACATTTTGTAAACCAAAAATTTAATACCACTACTTTTTTGCCCTTGTATTGCGACAAGCTTATATCTGTACCGTTTATATCTTTTGCCGAAAAATCTTCCAACTTGCTTCCAACCGCAGTAACACCTTTAGTATTACCCGGATCAATTAT
This sequence comes from Pedobacter borealis DSM 19626, assembly GCF_000708285.2. Taxonomy (GTDB): domain Bacteria; phylum Bacteroidota; class Bacteroidia; order Sphingobacteriales; family Sphingobacteriaceae; genus Pedobacter; species Pedobacter borealis. The sequence goes on along the minus strand of NZ_JAUG01000007.1, from coordinate 88,226 downwards.
TTTTAATTGAGCAGAACTATTCGTACTACTGCCACCGCCACCAACTATCGATGCATCTATCGGTGTCATCACCGTCATCGTTTGCCCCCTCCCTCTTTTCTCTTCCAGGGTAGATTTACGGTAAATCGCAGCTTTAATTAAGCCATTATCATCGCAATAATCCACATGTTGAAAATTAACATCTCCCATATATTTGGCAAACACTGGGTTTTGGCTTCCATCAGCCAACAACATCGGTATTAATTTTCCTTTCTCATCAAAAAAAGCTACTCTACCGGAGTTCATTTGCCTTCCACCAAATTTTAATATCGGCATTTGATGTAGGCCTTTTATAAACTCGTCTTTATTTAGGTTAGCATCAAATTTAATGGCCTCATAAGTACCTGGCTTGCTCAAATCAAGCCCATTGGGATCAATGCCATCCATTACATACATTCCGGCCTTTTGGCGCAAGAGTCTTTGCGCCTCTTTCTCTTCTGGCGTAGCATCCCGCACCACCATCAGTACAATCTTATTTTTATCAGCTGGATTTACGTAAGGAATTAAGATGTAATTTATTTGGGCAGAATATTCTGCTACTTGACCAGACATCACGATGCTACCGTCTTGTCTATAAATTTCAGTAGATTTTGTAAGATCAAAACTTTTACCTTGTTCTTGAGTAACTTTAAAAGGATCTAGTGCTACTAACCCTTTTAATTTCTCTTTGAACTTTTTGGTATTTTCGGTAGCCTGAGTCTCGGTAACATCCTGCGCTTTAAGATTTCTGGCCATTCCAAAACATAATGCTAGGAACAGAAGGATAATAAAATTATTTTTTTTCATTGTTTTATTTTTTAGGTTTTTAATAATTGATTTAAATAGTGCTGTATCCATAATCCTGCTATTTGTTTATTAATATTCTGTATTCTGTACCAGATTTGTATTGGCTTGCAGTTCTTTTGCCGGTATTGGAAATACATAATACTTGGGCGTAAAAGTTCTGCTAAATTGTACTGTGCTACTATTGGGTATAAGAGTCAGCATACCGTTTGACCGATTTACTGTACCATTAAGGCAATCGTACACATCTTTTATCACATCGGAACCTATTTGCCATCTTACAATATCAAACCAGCGCAAGCCTTCGCCAGCCAGTTCGACTCTTCTTTCTCTGCGTACTAATTCTCGCATGGCTGTTTGGCCAGAATGGGTAGAGGTATTTACCTCCGGCATCATTACACGAGCTCTTACTTTATTAATGGCATCGTATACCGATTGGTCAATTTGCCCGGCTTCTATTTTTGCTTCAGCGTAAGTAAGTAACACTTCGGCATAGCGGATAACAATTACATTACCACCTGTATTGGATAGCTGGTTAAGACCATAAGTGCTATTCCAATAATCATTAAGATTTGCAAGGTATTTTTTAAAACTATAACCAGTGGGCGAATTCATAAAAGCAGCCTTTTTGTAATTACTAGGGATTGAACCATAGCCGCTACTTGGGCCTCCACCACCAGCAGGGACAGGACCTCCACCACCAGCAGGAACAGGGCCTCCAATAATACCAACATTCGGAGGAGTAATAGGATCGAAGAAAATACCATTATAAAACAACCCTGGGCGTATAATCGTAGCACTTAACCGTGGATCCCTGTTTTGATATGGCTGTAACAGATTGTAACTATTATCTTCACCAATGGTTTGGCCATTTAAGGTTTCAAAGGCATCTACCAAGCTTTGTGTAACGGCAATTTGGCTGTTTCCGGCAGGTGCTATAGCAAGTGCGGATAATACATTCTTTTGATTATAATCTAACATATACTGCGCATCGAGAATTACCTCTTTGTTCATGGCATTGTTTTCGAACTGCGGACGAAACAAATTCTCGAAATTGCTATACAGGCTATACGTAAACGGTGCTGTCATTAACTGGTTGCAGGTGGCAATACAAGCATCGTATTTCTTACTGTACAATTCGATACGGGCTTTTAAAGCTAAGGCCGCTCCACGGGTAATGCGCCCCTTATCGGCAGAATCGAAATATTCAATAGGTAAATCGGGCGCAATTGCTGCCAGTTCGTTTAAAATAGTTTCGGTAATTACAGCTTTAGAAACTTGTTTTTGCAAACGCGACTCATCAATGGTTTGTGTATGTAATACCAGCGGTACATTACGATAAAACTGCGATAAAAGGAAATAACGGTAAGCCCTTAAAAAGCGGGCTTCGGCCTTGGTACGCTTTTTAAAATCTGCATCAACAATATCGTCACCTGCCCTGTCAACATTCTCCAGAAACCAATTACATTTATTAATGGTTTCGTAATTATAAAAATCATCAGATACGGTAATTGAAGCCGGATTGTAATTGCCTGATGCAAAATTTTCGTACATTGTTCCAAAAAAATCCTTGTTTACTTCGTTATCCGTTAAACAATCTCTAAAAAGAAGCGGAAAGCCACTTGGCTCCCAATTACGATAACAGCCATTAATAGCGGCCACTACATCTTCTTTTGTAGACCATACCGTTTTATCTGTATATTCTGCCAAAGGGGCAACATCGCTTAATTTTTTGCAAGCACCAGACCCCAGTAAGATCAGTAGCAAGCTTATAGTATATATTTTTTTCATCTATTTAAATTTTATTTTCATTTGTGATGAAGTTGTCATGATTTGTTTAATCCACTATGTAATTTGAAAATCATGACGGTTTCATGCTAAGCACTGATTTAGTATATGAATTAAAATTGAACATTAACGCCTAGTGCATGCATTGTAGGCGATGGATAATTAAGAACCGAGGCTTCTACCTGCGTTGTTTGCGGGTCTAACCATTTCCAAAAATTAGGTGAGTATGTAAACAGGTTGGAGGCAGAATAAAATACCCGAACACCCTTTACTACTTCTTTTCCGAAAAATTTTGGATGAAAACTGTAGCCAAGGGTAATGTTTTGCAAACGAACATAAGAAGCATCCTTTACCCAAAATGATGAAGCATACTGTTGCGGGTTGTTTTGCATATTATAAGCCCAGGCCCGAGGAAACTTATCGGTAGGGTTGCTCGGTGTCCATCTATCCCAAAAAGCAGGGGTAGCTTTATTGTCATAATCGCCGATAGACCCTAAAGCAGAGCCAACACTTGCTTTACGACCGGCTGATCCGGTAAAAAACAGGTTAAGTTCAAATCCTTTCCAAGTTCCGCCTAAGGCCAAGCCTAATGTTGTGGTCGGGATAGAGTTTCCTAAATACACAATGTCATCGGTCGTTATTTTACCATCGCCGTTTTGGTCTTTGTACCTGATATCGCCAGGACCTACTTTATCGTTTAATGTAGCCGATTTACTTACTTCATCTTGGTTTTGATAAATACCCTCGGCCTGCAATCCAAATAAAGCACCGTAAGAATACCCCTCAATGTTCTGACGTAATTGGCCAAATTCTTTTGCTGGCGTTTTATATATAAAATTTGTAATTTTGTTTTTGTTGTAACTGAAAACTCCTTTGGCCGACCAGCCAAATTCGCCAACCCTGTCCTGATAAGAAATTGCAATTTCTACACCTTTGTTCCACATAGACCCTTTATTTTCTGCTGGAGCAGTTGGATAGCCATAATTAGCAGGCCCTCCTATTGTTAATAAGATATCGTTCGTTGTTTTATTGTAGGCATCTACCGTAACGGTCAGCTTGTTATTGAACATAACGGCATCTAAACCTATATTCTTAATCGTTGTTTGCTCCCATCGGATATCTGAATTACCAGGAAGCATGGGCTCTAAACTAGATTGCAGCTGGTTATTAAAGGAATAATTACTAACACCTAGCCTAGTGAGGTATGCAAAATTGCCTATTGAATTATTGCCCAACCTGCTCCAAGAAGCCTTCAATTTTAAAAAATTAATGGTTTTTAACAAACTGGTTGAGTGCTGAAAAAAGGATTCGTTTGATATTAACCAGCCCGCAGCAAATGAAGGAAAAATACCCCATCTTTTATCACTATTAAAAGTAGTGCTGGCATCTCCCCTTAGTGTATGCTCAATATAATAACGATCGCCGTAGTTATAAAACACACGACCAAATGCCGATTGCTGTATAACTTGAGAGCGACTACCCATTAACACTTGCCCATCAGCCGAAGCCAAATCGAGTGATTGGAGGCTGTTGTTTAAAAGGTTCTTTTTTTGGGCAAAAATATTGTTACTATTTCCTGAACTTTCTGAAGCACCCACCAAAATACCAAACAAATGATCGCCTTTAACTTTTTGATAAGAAGCCGTTATTTGCGGATTAATACCTAAGCCTGAGCTCGTATTTTCTGTATAGCGATTTATAAGCTGCGAGCGCCATGTGTTCACAACCAGCGGAGAACCTGCAGGGCCATCAAAATAAGAATTAAGCCTAGCAGCAAATACCTGGTAATTATTAATGTTATAATTAAATCCAAAAGAAGGTTTAATTACCAAATCTTCTATGGGCGTCCAAGTAAGCCCAAGGTTTCCGTTCATGGTAGAACTGCTTGCTTTATAAAAAGAACCTGCATGCAACCATGCTATAGGGTTTATTTGACTAGTTGTACTATATGCTCCATTTTGATATTTTAAGGGTACCATGGGCGAGATTGTATAGGCTCCGCCCAAAATATCTCCTAAAAATCCGGAGCTTCCGCCCGGTTCTTGTGCAGGTGCATGACTAAAGTTTAGCCCTGTTTCTATCTTCAGCGTTTTAAAAGGGGTACTCTTTAAATTAATACGAGCACCATAACGTTTGCTATTTATGCCTTCTATGTTACCATTTTGATTCAAATATTCGAAAGACATACGATACAAGGTATTATCATCCCCACCAGAAAAGTTTAGCGTATGCTGCTGCTGCAAACCCGGTTTTTGGTATACCAAGCCCATCCAGTCTGTATTAGGATAATTGGGGTCGGTACCATCTTTGTATTTCTGAATTTCTTCGTCGGTAAATTTATGAAGAGGTCTTAAAGGGCCAACGCTGCCACCATTAATACCGCCACCAATAATTGAACCACCACCACCACTACCAGCACCATTAATAATGCCCTCATTGTCTATTACCTCGTTAATTAACACAGCTTGTTGCCATGAAGGTAAAAAGGTAGGCCTGCGTTGAATGCCCTGTAACCCCGCAAAGTACTGATAATCTATAATCACTTTACCTTTAATTCCTTTTTTAGTGGTTACCAAGAGTACCCCATTGGCCGCACGAACACCATAGATAGCTGCAGATGCATCTTTGAGCAAGGTAACAGACTCAATATCTTGTGGGTTTAATAAATTCATATCGCCCTCAATACCGTCAATAAGAATATAAGGCATACTATTGCCAAAATTAAGGTTATTGAGAAGAGTATTATTAAAAGGGCTAGTAGGCGCACCACCCTGACCCGCACTCAGAGTAGGCGGATTTAATCCATTAGAGTTTCCCCTTGTAATTAAATCATATTGGTACTTACCTGGCTGCCCACTTTTGTTTATCACATTTAAGCCGGCAAGTCGTCCGTTTAAAATTTCGAACATGCTAGTTGTAGTAGGCGAGCTTGCAATATCTTTACTTGTTATGGTAGAAACAGAACCTAAAATATCTTTTTTCTTTTGTGTTCCGTAACCAACTACCACGACTTCATTCATTGGCGACATTTTACGCACCATTACTATGGCAATGGTTTCGGAAGCTTTTGCAACATACTCTTGCACCTGGAACCCGATATAAGAAAACACCAAAATATTTGATGTGTTATCGGGTATGGGTAAAGTAAAGTTGCCCAACTGGTCAGAAACGGTAACAAAATTTGTACCTTTTATTTTAATTGTTGCTCCGGCCAATGGTTTGCCGTTCTCATCTAAAGTTTTACCCGTAATAATAATTGGGGCAGCTTTTTTAGGAGACGCTTGTCCTTCCTTTCCCATTTCAACTTTCCTGGGTTTAATGACCACCGTTTTATCGATAACGGTAAAACCGAATGGTTGATTTTTAAAGCATAATCGGAGTGCCTCAACAATACCGATGTTTTTTACATTGATGTCAACTGGTTTAGCTTCTTTGATAAGCTTTGGACTATACAGAAATTCATAGCCTGTTTGTCGTTGAATTTCGGTGAATGCCTTTTCAATTGTAGCATTCTTTAAAGACAGTGTAACATTTTGGCTTCTCCCTTTGGCACTTGCCAACAGAAAGCCAGAGAGCATAAAAATTGTAATTAGTTTCATAATTCGAAACGCTTTAATGGTTACGCATCTGTTTTTGCAGAATCGTTTTTTAATCATAACTTCGTTTTGCTTTGGTTTAGGTTATACATTAGACTCCTTCCTGGATTTTAATTATTGAGTTAATCCAAGCTTATAGCCGGTAGTGTTGCTGCACTACTGGTTTTTTCTTGAATACGCAATTCTCTTTTTTACTGTGGTTTTACATATAGTTTTTTTGATTTAATAGAAAATTTCACCATTTCCGTTGCTTCCAAACGTTTCAATAACTCGGATAAATTAGCTTGTCTTGATACAGAGCCAGCAAAATTCAAATCGGATACATCTCCTTCATACGCAATCTCCACATCGTACCACCTACTCACTTGGCGCATAATCTCTTCAATATTTGCATCCTTAAACTGGAACACACCTTTTTTCCAAGCCATTACCTCGTTAAGATCAACATCTTTTTGTACTTCAATTTTATTGGTTATACGGGCTTGCTCTCCTGGTTTTAACTTAGCAGATTGGCCGTTCTGCTTTGTTGTTTTTACAGAACCTTCAAGAAGTGTTACTTTAATATCAGTTTCATTGTCATATGCCTTTACATTAAAATGGGTTCCCAGAACGGTTACTTCCATATCAGCTTTGCTTACTTTAAATGGCATATCGGTGCGATGTGCCACTTCAAAATAGCCCTCGCCGTTAATGGTTACTTTTCTGTCTTTACCCATAAAAGCAACTGGGTAATATAAAGTCGAACCTGCATTTAACCAAACCTTAGTTCCATCCGATAATGTAATATCAATTACCTGACTACCCTTTGGATTAATGAGGGTATTATAAACCATTTTTGTACCTGCATCAGCATTTGTCTGGTAAACAATTTTTCCATCAACAGTCTTTATTACATTTGCATTGCCTTGCGCAACTAGTGTTCCAGCGGCGACTTTATCTAAGTAAACTTGTTGGCCATTATTTAGTTTAATCATAGCACGATTTGATTGAGGGGCCGATATATCCTGTGCTATTTCTACTGCCTTATAATTGCCTTCACGATTGAAGGTCCAAAATCCAATCCCTAATACAAGAATAATTGATGCAGCCACTGCAATTTTTTGCCAACTAAGCCAACTTGTTGTACTAGACACAACTGGTACTTTTTCTTCCAATTCTTCCATTAAAAGTGACATTTTGTAATCCCAGTTAATATTAACATCACTATTTTGTCCTTTTGTTTTTTCCCAAACTACCCATAACACCTCTTCCAATTGTTCATCGTCAACTGATTCCCTTACCAATAAAAAGAAAGTTTCCAATTCTTTTTTAGAACAGGTATTGTTGATATATTTTTCAACCAATATTTGAAGCTGAGCATTCATAGTCGTTAAATTTATTTTATTAAATAGATTCCTATAAGATCAATTATATTACAATGACGAAAAAAAACATGGATACTACTACCCAAGTTAATTATTTATTAACTATTTATTATTTCTAGGAATTTAGGAGGTATATGGGCTTTATTTATTACTTTTTACCTGCTGTAATAATAAAGAAAGAATTATTGCGAGATCGAGATTTTTTAGCAGGAAGGATTTTATAAATCCTTGTGCATCAACAATCTGGTTAGCTACCGTACTTTTAGCGATTGATAATTTTTCTGCTATTTCCGAATGTGATAAGCCCTGCTCCCTACTCATTTGATAAACCTCTTTACGTTTGGGTGGCAACAAGTCTATCGCCTCTCTTAAGATTTTCTCATATTCTAGCTGAATCAATTGCGTTTCTGGGTTTCGGTTGTCAGCAAATTGAATATTATCCCCTAGAATATCAATTAGTTTCGGGCTTTTCGAAGCCTTACGAATAAAGTCTATCGATTTATTACAAGCTACTCGAAAGAGGAAAGCTTCTATATTCTCTATACGAGTAACGATATCTTTCCCCATCCATATTTTCAGGAAAACATCGAGAACCAACTCTTCGGCTACTTCCTTCGATTTTACAATACCCAAAATATATTGATATAACCTGCCTCTATGCTTCTTAAAAAGGATCTGAAAAGCCTGTTCATTCCCCGCAGCTATCTGATGTAGCAGTTCATCTTCTGTGTATGGTGGGGAGAGCTTCAAGAAAACAATATACTAAAAATCAAATATATAATATTATAAAGTGATTATTTAAGCTAGAAACAATAATCGACCCAAAAAAAATAAAATCTTGTGTTCGTCAACAGAACACAAGATTTTCAATTATCATCAATAAATCTAGAATAGAAGTGTTGCAGAAAGCTGTTTTAATAACCAAACACCTCCTCAGGGGTGAGCTTTTTTACATTTCCATATTTCTTCAAATCGGCTCCTTCAAGCACATCTTTCGATCCTATTATGCAATAGGCATATTTTTTATGGGCAATGTATTTATCGGCAAAGGCTTTAAGATCGTTGTAATTTAACGCCTCTAAACTTTCATATATCTGCTGACGGAAATCGGTTGATAGTCCTTTTTTCTCCAACAATAAATAAAAATCTACTACCTTTTCATCCGTAAACCGTTGTGTTTCCAGTGATTTACGCACACTCCTTTTGGCGTTCTGTATGCCATCGTCAGAACGAGGCAAATCATTGAGCAGGGAATCCATTCCATTAATGGCCTCGTCCATTTTATCGGCCTGACAGCCAATAAAGGCAGTCATCCGATAATAATCGTTTTTATAAGCTGGGGCTTGAAATGTTGCAGACGTTGAATAAGCAAGCGCCTTTGATTCACGTAACTGCTGAAAAACCACCGATCCCATTCCATCGCCAAAATAATTGTTATACAGGTTTACGTTAGCCTGTAGCGAAGGCTGATAACCAGGCATGTTTCTAACCCATTGTATTTGTGTTTGCAGCATATCAAAATCGGCGGCATACACTTCATTTTCTTCTAAAATGCGTGGCTGAAAGTTAACAGCAGGAGCCGGTATCGATGTGAAAGAAGACGGCATTTGATGGCTGCTTTTTATCTTTTGAGTAATGGTTTGAAGCGATTCTGGTCCGTAATATGTAATAAGATGTTTGTAACGGGTAAGCTGATGCAAGAGGTTAACCAATGCAGGAGCATCTAATTGATCGGGTTGTAAACTTCCCGCCTGACTAAATGGATTTTTGGCTCCATAAACGGCATAGCTAACCAAACCTTTCATCAAGGCTTCTTTCGATATTTTTGCATCAATCCTTTCTTTCTTCAGTTTTTCTTTCAGCTTATTTAAACTTTCTGCTGTCGGTTTGCAATTAGCTAGCAAATGCTCTAACAACGCTACTGCTTTATCAAAATTTTTCTGAATGCCTGATACAACAATTGCTGTACTTTTATCACTTACACGTATAGAATACTCGCAAGCCAATTGATAAAACTCTTTGTTAAGGTCTTCGGCCGAATATTTATCTGTACCCAATAAACTCAAATAATTTACCGCAACAGGCAATAAATTCGAGTTCCAGCTTCCCATATCAAACCGATATTGCAGTTCGAAAAACCCGTTTTCTTTGTTAGTTGTATACAAAAACCTTGCGTTATTTATTTTGCTATGCGAAATAGCTTTATCAAAATTTAGCCATACAGGTTTTGTTGCAGGTACAGGAATGGCATCCAAATTTTTCGAAAATGCAGACCTATCTGTTTTATTAATGGTGATGGGTGTAATTTTGGGCTTAACTATTTTGGCAGTGTTTGTCGATTTCCCTTTTCGTTTATACACGCAAACATAATTACCTGTAAATACGCGGTTGGCATAATCAACCAATTCTTGTTTGGTAACTGCGTTTAAAATCTCTAAAAAAGAGGCTTCGTTATTCCATGTTTGGCATCTATCGGCTATAAAACCCCTTTCCAATGTCATTAAAGTGGCTATATTATTTCTTTTAGACATGCTCACTTCCAATTCGATATTGTTTTTAATCGCCGTTAAAAGCTTCTCGTCAAAATCGCCATTCTTTACTTTTTTAATTTCTTGCCATAGCAAATCTAAAGCCTGATCGGTAGTTTGACCCGTTTTAGGCATCGCCACGCCCAACAGGGTAATATATTTTTGATAGGTGCCCAAAAGCTCAATCCCTGCCATTTGCATTTTTTGCGGCATATTGATATCGATATCGAACAACCCGGCTTTTCCATTAGAGCATAGCTGACTAAGCAGGTTTACCAACAGCTCGTCTTTACTATTAGTGCCTTTAAACGGTATACGGAAAGCAAGTACACCAACCTCTGGTGTGGGGCTCGTAATTTCCTTTACAACCGGAGTGGCAAAATCGGGCTCTATAGCCTGCAAAAAAGCAGTTAACTTACCGGGCCGCATATAGGAAAAATATTGATCTATCTTTTGAATGATTTCATCGGCATTAAAATCGCCTGATAAAATAAGGCCCATATTGTTTGGCACATAATAGGTATCGTAAAATTGCTTAATAGCTTTTAAGGATGGATTTTTTAAATGCTCTATTGTACCAATAGTGGTTTGTTGCCCATAATTGCTGTTGGGGTACAGCGTTGAATTAACGGTTTCGAACATCCTGAAATCATCACCATCCAAACCTTTGTTCTTTTCTTCATATACAGCCTCCAACTCGGTATGAAAAAGACGGAAGATAGGATTGCGGAAGCGTTCGGCCTGTACTTGTAGCAATTTATCCAACGCACCTGCTGGCACATTTTCATCATATACGGTAGCATCGAACTCGGTATGTGCATTGGTACCCTGCGAGCCCATTTCTTTCATGATATTGGTATATTCATTGGCAATGGCGTATTTGGAAGCAATGCCCGAAATAGAATCTATTTGACGATAAATGACTTTTCTTTCGCTTTCGTTAGTGGTATGATTATAGGCTTCGTACAATTCTTCTATGTGGCTCAAGTATGGCTTTTCTTTCTCCCAGTTAAGCGTTCCATATTTATCGGTACCCTTAAACAATAAATGCTCTAGGTAATGCGCCAAACCTGTATGCTCTGCCGGATCGTTATTACTGCCTGTTCTTACCACCATTTTATAAATTACACGTGGTTCTTTTTTATCTACATGCAATATCACCTGCAAACCGTTTTGCAATGTATAAAACCTTACATTCTGTACATCGTTTGTTACGTAACGGTATTTATATTTACCTGTAACGACCTCTTTCCAATTGTATTTATTTTGGGCAACAGCATTGCCCGAGAAAACACCTATCAACAGATAACAAAAAACGAATAATGGTAGAATTAATTTAATTTTCATAAAATTTTACCTCTTTTTAATTATAATTATTTTTTATCCAAGCGTTTTTAACTAAGCACTGAGAAGGAGTAAGTTCGCTATCTTCTATCAACACCATTTTATAATGTTGTTCTACTTTTTCTCTTAATGCTGATACAGTTGCCGACAGTTTTACTTCTTCCATTTTGCCTACAGCATTTTTACGTTTTACAATTACCGTTAGTGTATCACCTTGTTTTATTTTTTGTTTTACCTTGTTTATAACATCGATATAATTATTTGCGTTAACAGCCATATCATCCATTTGTACAATCTCATCCATCAATTTGTATTGCATTGCTTTGCCAAAGGCATCCATATTGCCGGCATTTACAATACAAACGTTATCTACACCAAGTGATGTTATGCTAATGTTGCCAATAGAAGCCACCTCACTTTTTATATAATCGTGATAAGACACGCCTGCCAAGGCAAAAAAATCGCTGTAAGGTATCGGTGTTGTGCCGGCTACATATTTATTAAGGAAATCTTTTACTTCGGGAAAACTGAGCTCAGCTATTTCATCAAACAGTTGGTCATCATTAAAGTATTTGCCATTACCAAATTTTATCCCCAAATCATGTTTCAATGCTGTTAGTCCGTATTTTCCACCAGATAATTTTAATAGGTAAATATCTAAACAAGCACTAATTAAAGCTCCTTTTTCGTAAACATTTGGGTATTGATCGGCGTAAGTGGTTGCTACTTCTTTGCTCATTACAGTAAAAGGGAGTGAATCTTTAAATTCTCTTTTAGACTTTATGATTTTTGCGGTTAGTGCTTTGAAAAATTGTGTTGTAGTGGTTAAACCCGATTTAACCTGCACATGATGCGCATCATATTCTGTTGACCCCTCGTACAACCATAAATGTTTTGACAAAACGGGTTGCTGATAATTAAATTCTCTAACTTCTTTAGAACTGATGGACAATGGCGTAAGGATATGAAAAAATTCGTGTGCCGATATATTCGTCATAACAGATTTTGCTACAGGTTCTTCCAATTGCGGGAATGCATAAAATGAAGAATAACTATGTTCTAAAGCACCAGATACTTCTTTTGGATTTACTTCATCATTAAAACTATACAGGAAGGCATATTTTTTTACGGGCAGTTTGCCACCAAGATAGGCCTGTGTAGCCATGAGCAAGTTTTCCATCGCTTTAGCTAATGTGGCAGCATGTACCTGTTTATCCGGAGAGTAAACGGAAATAAGCACCTGCGTACGACCAAGATTTACACTAACGGTATCGGGCTTGCAATACATAATGGGCGAATCGTATAACTCGTGTACACTTTTTAATTGAAATAAATCGGTTGTTTCCGTACTGCTTGATGGCACCAGTGCCGTTGACCCATAAAAGCCCGAAGGTTTCTGAAACTCTACATCAAAAGGCAATTTTTCTAGCTGATTGAAATAACCAAAGAAACCGAACGTATTGATAACATACTGTTTGTTTAGTTCGATATTGGTTCCCCCCATCGGGTAAATTTTATTTCCCTTGATATTTGTATGCCATGTATCTTCTACCACATAAGTAATTTTATATAGCTGTTGTGCATTGCCAATTTTCCAAGTGTTTTGGTTCTTATGCTCAACGGTTAGTTCTTTTCCTTGTTTATCAAAAGCTTTAAAATTGCTTACAAAGCGACCATAATCGGCAATGGAATAGGTTCCAGGAACAATAGCTGGAAAAAAATATTCGATACTGGATTGCTTAATAGTAGGCGTAATTAATTCGACCTGCACCGTATGATTGGTTGCCCCAGCAAGATTAATCTTATACTGGTATTTAGATTGGGCAAAAAGACTGATAGGGTTTGCCGCCACAAGACCTGCAAACAAAATAGAAAATAAAAAATTCTTCATTAAATCTGATTAATCGTTGACAGTTTTTCTAAACAACTTGCATTTAGAATTCCTAATAATATGTGAGCACAAAATATAATCTTGCAAAACATCAGCAAGGATAAAAAGCCTATCCAATATTGTATCTAATGCTAAAAAATATAAAGGATGACGCTAATTTGCACCTACTTTTTTAACTGTTTCGACGTAGGAAACAGCCATACTCAGTTTTTGCCTACCATTAGGAGTTGTCATGGTTTGTGTGCCTCTTATTACACTTTTAGCTTCGCTCATAATGCCGGTTGTTTTATTTATATTTAAGGTGCCGGTGCCGTTGAAAAGAGCCGACACTTTTATTTCTCCCAACTCCGCTGTTCCATCGGGTGTTCCATCTACAGTCATTTTGGTTATTGCATCAAGATAAATTTTATCTCCATCGATACGGTTAACGGTATAAGAAACCGTTGTTGCTTGAGTGATGCCTGCATTTTTCTCGGAATAGGTTTTATCCCATTTAGTACCGTTTACGGGTTTTTCATCAGGCATGGTTCCTCCAAAAATGGTTTCAACTCTTCTTTTCAATTGATTATCGTTATAAGGAAAGAAGTTAATTGCCGGCTCTATACCAGAAGGCGATTGTGCCTGAGCTGTATCTTTTACAGGGCGTTCTTTAATGGTAATTATTTTGCGGCTGTTGGCGTCGATGGTAAAAACATAACTTTTTCCGATTACTGCTTTTACTTTCTCACCTCCATCACCATCCATATCTTCCTGTTTTTGCGAATCGAAAGTTATTTTATCATCACTACCAGGTTCTGTGGCCTGAAATTTAATACTGTTGTAGGTAAGTTTAATATCGTAAGTGCCTTTATCGGCGGCCAATACTTCATAAGTGCTGCCCAATATATTTTCATCGTTCAACTCTAAAACACCTCCCTGTTCGTTCATATCCTGACTGCTGTTGGTTCTTTTTAGTTCGTGATACCATTTATCGCCTACTTGCAGATGTAATTGTAGTGCTTTTTGCGCCATACCCGAAAAGGCTGTGCATACAAAAAGAATAGTCATTATAGCTTTGCTATTTTTCATTTTTGGTTTTAATAAATATTAGGTTAGTAAACTAAAGTTCTTTTCGAACTAAATATTAATTTGTTTTTTGTTGTAACATTAATATTCTATGACGTAAACAAAAAAGAAAACTACTATTGAACCATCCATAATATTTTTAAGTATTATAAAGTATTTTCGAGATAAGAGATTAAATACGTTTAAGATCCACTTTTTGACTAAACAACTTACCTGCGGACACGAATATTCCAACCCAATGCAAAAAGGGGTTAATTTCCGTAGACACCAAAACGGGAACCTGTGCGATGGAATTGTGGGCGGGCGGTTCCGTAGGCCGCAAAAGAGCGAAGGGAATAATTGAAATAGTCGTCAATAAACCATACTAGTTTATTGACGATAAATAGGTTTATTATAATGAGAATGTTTTTGTCCTATCAAATCCAGATTGTTCATTATAGCGAACGTACCCTAGCTGATTAGTCAATAACTTAGTTTTGCCGATTTCAAACTGAGTTATATTTTGGTGATGATGTCCAAAAATCCAATAATCGGGTTCACGGTTTACAATAAAATCGTCCAGATTCGAGGCAAAGGCTTCATTTAAAATACTCCCTAAATAAGCAGGCGGATAATGTTGAAGTGTAGGCACATGATGGCTAACCACCACCTTTTTAAGCCCCTGATTTCCAGAAAGTGTACCGTCTAAAAAATCCAAATTCTGCTCATAGAGCTTATTAAAATGCGCTGGCGTAAACGTACCCCCATTGTGGTTGATGACCTGAAAGTCTCCCATTCGAGGAGGAATATGCCACTGGTTTTCCAGACTGATCTTCGACCATAAGGTCGAAAAGATCAATAGACAATGCTCAACCTGCACGGACATATTGTTAAGCAGCAGCACATTCTTTCGGATTTCCTCGGTAAAAGAGCCACAACGCTCGGTAACATCAGAATAATAATATTCATGATTTCCTGGTATCCAGTAGACCTGATTAAAGTGATCCGCTAACCAGTCAAAGAAATAACTGTGTTTTTCCATGAGTGCAAAAGGAACGATATCTCCTGCTAAGACTAAAATCTCAGCCGATGGAATCAAAGCGTTTTGCTGTAGCCAATTTCTATTTTCTGGAAATTCCAGATGCAAGTCCGAGGCGTATTGAATGTTTATCATCTTCATGGTTTGGCTTGGGACAAATTTACTTTATTTATGGCTAATTTCTCTTCTAGCTCACTCATATCCTTACCTACTTTCGCATCCAAAACTTTCGCATAATGCTGCGTGGTCTTCAAATCCTTATGCCCAAGCATCTTGGAAACCGTTTCCATTGCCACATTATTACTAAGGGTAACGGTAGTTGCAAAAGTATGCCTAGCAATTTGAAAAGTCAGTGTTTTTGTAATTCCGCATTGGTCGGCAATCTCCTTCAGGTAACTGTTCATCTTCTGATTGCTCAATACGGGCAAAACCAAGCCTTCATTTTACAATCTGGATGTTCGCTGTACTTATCCATCAATTTTTTCGGAATGGCCAATAATGGTACGTTTGAAGCAATTTCATTCTTTTCCCCATTGGTGAAAATCCACAGCTTGCCGTCATTTCCCTTTTTAATCTCCGAACGGCTCAGCTTCTTCACATCGGCATAAGAAAGACCAGTGTAACAACTAAAAAGAAAGATGTCCTTAACCTGATCAAGTCTTTTAATTCCGAATTCTTTGTTGGCTATTTCATTCAGTTCGTCGCTGGATAAAAATCCCTTGTCTTTTGCCTTCGCCTTATTCTTATAGAAAACAAAGGGATTATATTCAATCCAACGGTGGGCGAGGCAGAGATTAACAATCTTTCTAAAGTGTTTCATGTATTTTGCGACCGAAACATCGCTGATCTCTTTTTCCGTCCGCAGATAAAATTCATAACCGATAATAAAGGCATGGTCAATTTTCCTAATGTCGATATCCTTGCTTTTATAGTCTTTGAGCAGATAGGCGGTTAGGTGGATTACAGAAGATTTGTAGCCCTTTAAGGTATTCGCCTTGAAACCTTTCCCGATAGAAGCTTCCATTTTTTTATTGTGGTCTTCGAAGATTTCCATCAGGAATTTTTGCTTTTCCTCTTTTCCGAGGTATGCGTTCATCATGGTTTCAGCAGAAATTTCCTGCGCCATCTTTTTAAGATGGGTATGGATCTGCTCGATTTTTCTGTCGATGGCATCGATGTAACTGTTCAGTGTCCGTGCAGGTTCGGAGTTTCCCCTTGCACGGTTTACACTCGAAATCCAATCGTTCGGATCGCACATTCTGCCAATCGAGGCTTCTTTTGGGACGCCGTTGTTTACCGTAATCCGCATGTAGATGGCCTTTGCGCCACCCTTGTAGTACTTTGGTTTCTTCAAGAAAAAATGAAGAGAATAATTCTGACTCATAAAATTGATACATTAATAGGTTAGTAACCCAAGCCCGATTTTCGGGATTGAGCTGCATCGCCTATAAAAAATAATAGAATAGACGATGCAAATCTAGCAATGTGGTCAATCGTAACCAAGATGTTCAATTAATTAACTAGCTGTAAATCAGTTTCTTAAGTCCTTTTCAGTGAGTGCCTATTTTGACGGAGGTACTCACTGATAGTATGGGAATTCGTGTACTTTTTGACTTGTCTGTAAAACAAAAAAGGCCGTAAATCTTAAATTTACAGCCTTTTAAACGTTTTGATATTGAAATTTGTAGCCCGTAGGGGAATCGAACCCCTGTTTCCAGAATGAAAATCTGGCGTCCTCACCCCTAGACGAACGGGCCATTTTTCAGTTTTAAATTTCCAATTTTCAGTAAGCAATTAAAACTGCCAACTGAGAACTACCAACTGAATTGGTAGCGGGGACACGACTCGAACGTGCGACCTTCGGGTTATGAGCCCGACGAGCTACCAACTGCTCCACCCCGCACTCTATACAACTCGTTTTTTTTCTTTGAATTAAATCCTTAACTCTGTTTCCGAATTGGAATGCAAAGATATAATTCGTTTCTTTGTGCTGCAAATTTTTTTTTAAAAATATTTTAATGGCGCATAAAGCAGGTTTTGTTAGTATAATAGGTAAACCAAATGTAGGTAAATCTACCCTCATGAATGTGCTTGTAGGCGAGCGACTTAGCATTATAACTCCTAAGGCACAAACCACAAGACACCGCATTTTAGGTATCGTAAATGAAGAAGAATATCAGATCGTTTTCTCTGATACTCCGGGTATAATTAAGCCAAAATACAGTTTACAAGAGAGTATGATGAGCTTTGTTAACGGATCTTTGACCGATGCGGACGTACTTTTATTCGTAACCGACATCAACGAAGAGCATGATGAGGAAGACGTTCTGGAGAAAATTCTGAACCGTAACATCCCCACAATTGTACTCATCAATAAAATAGATAAAGCATTACAAGAACAGGTTGATGAGAAGATTGCCTACTGGCAGGAGAAGCTAAATCCGGTTGCTATTTATGCAATTTCGGCTTTGCATAAACACAATGTCGACGGATTATTGGATCGCGTGCTCGAAATGTTGCCAGAGCATCCACCATATTACGACAAAGAAGATTTGACTGATCGCTCAGAACGTTTCTTTGTTTCGGAGATTATCCGTGAAAAAATTTTCCTTAATTATCAGAAAGAAATTCCTTACAGTACTGAGGTAATTGTGAAGAGTTTTAAAGAAGAGGAAATGAAAAATGGTAAGGGTGCATTGATCAGGATTACTGCAGAAATTGTGGTCGAACGCGATTCGCAAAAGAACATTTTAATCGGTACGGCCGGAAGCATGCTGAAAAAGGTAGGTACCGAAGCGCGTTTAGAGATTGAGAAATTTTTAGACAACAAGGTTTTTCTGGAAATGTTTGTGAAGGTAATTCCCGATTGGAGAAGTAAAAAGAATTATTTAAAAAGCTTCGGTTACGATAATTAATTTCGATTTTTAGGATATGAAGAAAAATTTGACGTTTCTCTTACTGCTGATCGGTACAGCAGTTTTTGCCCAGGAATCAAACAATGGTAAAAAATTGTGGGCAAAATCTATCCTGAACGAAAAAGCGCCAGACTTAGTTGTTGAAAAATGGATTTCGAACCAGCCCGATACCAAAGGGAAGTTTGTGCTGATCGATTTTTGGGCAACCTGGTGCGGACCATGCAGGGCATATATCCCTACATTAAACGATCTTCAAAAGAAATATGCCGATAAAATTGTAATTATTGGTGTTTCTGATGAAGCAGCAGAAAAAGTAGAAGCTTTTAATAATCCTAAAATCAACTATTTTGAAGCCATAGACACTAAGGGAACGGTAAAAGACTCACTTCAGGTTAAAGGCATCCCGCATGCTATTCTTATCGATCCGAAAGGAATTGTTAGGTGGGAGGGCTTTCCCTTATTGCAAGGAAATCAATTAACCGAAGAGGTAATAAAAGGACTTTTAGAAAAGTATAAAAATTAATATTAATGGAGGTTACGAAAATTAACCTTACCTTTGCAGCCCGAAATAAATCGGTTAGTAGTTGATAGTCAATGGCTGATAGCCAAATAGTTTGAGCAGCTTGCCTAAACATCACGACCATTAACTATAAGCCATTAACTATCAAAAGAACACCATGAGTAATATTATAGCCATCGTAGGCAGGCCAAACGTAGGCAAGAGCACCCTTTTTAATAGATTAACCGAAAGCCGTAAGGCGATTGTAGATGATATCAGCGGGGTAACCCGCGATAGGCACTATGGAGTGGGTGAGTGGACAGACAGACAATTTACAGTAATCGATACTGGTGGTTATGTAGCCAACTCAGAAGATGTTTACGAAGCCGCCATCCGCGAGCAGGTAATGATCGCCATCGAAGAAGCCAGTGTATTAATCTTTATGGTGGATGTAACCACAGGCATCACCGATTTAGATGATGATATTGCCCAGGTACTGCGCAGAAGTAATAAACCTGTTTATGTTTGTGCAAATAAAGTAGACAATACCGCTTTATATAACGAAATCCATACTTTTTATGGTTTCGGATTAGGTGATGTATATGCATTGTCATCAATGACGGGTTCTGGAACAGGAGAGTTGTTGGACGAGGTTGTTAAAAATTTCGAAGATATCCCGGAAGAAGAAAACCAATTGCCTAAAATTACCATTGCAGGTCGTCCGAATGTGGGCAAGTCTTCTTTGGTTAATGCATTAATAGGTAAAGAGCGTAATATTGTTACTGCAAATGCAGGTACAACCCGCGATTCGATCAAAATTCATTATAACCAGTTCGGTCATGAGTTTATGCTGATCGATACTGCAGGATTACGTAAAAAAACAAAGGTTAAAGAAAACTTAGAGTTTTATTCGGTAATGCGTACCATTAAAGCTTTAGAAGAAGCTGATGTTGTGGTATTAATGATCGATGCAGTAGAAGGAATCGAAAGTCAGGATATCAATATCTTCCACCTGGCCGAGAAGAACAAAAAAGGGATCGTAATTTTGGTTAATAAATGGGATCTGATCGAAAAAAATACGCAAACGATGAAAGCTTTCGAAGAGCAGATTCATGAGCGTATCCGCCCGTTTACCGATGTGCCAATTGTATTTACTTCGGTATTAAATAAGCAACGTATTTTTAAAGCAATTGAAGCGGCTTTAGAAGTTTATAAAAACCGTAGCAAGAAAATCCCTACATCTAAATTGAATGATGTGATGTTGCCACTGATCGAGAAATTCCCACCACCGGCATTAAAAGGGAAACACATTAAAATCAAATACATCACGCAAATTAATGCTACTTCGCCAATGTTTGCCTTCTTCTGCAACTTGCCACAGTACATTAAAGATCCGTATAAACGTTTCATCGAGAATAAATTGAGAGAAAACTTCGATTTTTCTGGTGCACCGATCCAGATTTATTTCAGACAAAAATAGGTTTGAGGTTGAAGGTTTAAAGGTGGAAGGTTTAAGGCTGAAAAACACCGGATTAAAATATTAGCAGGGCTTGCATTCGAAAGAGAAAGCAGCCCTGTTTTGTTTTTGCTATTCATGTCATTCTGAACGCAGTGAAGAATTTGTATGGTGTTTACAGTGTACTTTAATGAATTTACTAACGTTCATGCCGTGACAGTTTGGAGGGCAGTGTTTCGTAGGCTAGGGATTCTTCACTGCGTTCAGAATGACAGCAGATACTTTTTTTGTTCGTCGGGATTTGTAATCTCGTCGCGCTGTTCTGTGGATTTGCAATCCATGAAAGGCTAACTCCAAAGACGGGATTACAAATCCCGACTAACGAAACTTACGGAAAAAAAATACCCTTACCTTTACTTCATGCAATTACAAGTACAAAACAGCCTGGCATCCGACATCGATGTCATTTTCGAGTTTTACGATATGGCTATTGCCCACCAGAAAAAAGTATTTAATAAACACTGGCAAGGCTTTAGCAGAGAAATGGTGCAAACCGAAATTGATGAAAACCGCCAATATAAAATTCTTGTAGATGGGGTGGTGGCCTGTGTATTTGCCGTTACGTTTAACGATCAGTTAATTTGGGGAGATCGCGATCATGATGCGATTTATATCCACAGGATTGTAACCCACCCCGAATTTAGAGGTTATTCTTTTGTGAAGGAAATTATCAAGTGGGCTAAAGATTACGCACCAAAAAACAACATTAAATTTATCAGAATGGACACCTGGGCAGATAATGAAAAATTACTCGAATATTATACAGGCTGTGGCTTTGATTATGTTGGGGCAGTAAGCATGGAAAAAACTGATGGACTACCGAAACACTATGAAGGAATCAGTTTAAGTTTGTTTGAGATCCTGCTGTAGCGCATTGCAAACGTGCATCAACGGTAATCATTATCGTCCTCGTTTGTAACGAGGATGAGTGAAATACACATTTGCAATGTGTTCGAATCACTTAAGCCGATACAATCGGCATACTCGTACATCCTCGTTACAAACGAGGACGATAGATTAAGTCACTTCAATTCAATTTTCCAGCTTAACATATCATCCACTTCTCCAAGATGGATAAAGTTGTTTTTTTCTAAAATGGAATACGAGGCCACATTATCTTTTGTAGTGGCGGCAAAAACGGATTTCACTTTTGGCTGCTCCTTGGCCCATTCTATTAATTGACCAACCGCTTCAGTCATAAAGCCCTTACCTCTAAATTCTTCGTAAGTACCATAGCCGATTTCAATTTCGCCATTTGGATCAGGCTCACCAACAAAACAGATATCGCCTACCATTCTATGATCGGGTTTAGATATGATTGTCCATAAGGTATGGTACAGATAATCTTTATCCTTATCGAAAACGTTAGGTAAAATCGTTTCTTCCAGAGCATCGTGAAGCGAAGAAGAGATGTTTTTTTTGGTTGGCAAAAGGCCAAACTCTTCTTCAAGTGAATGATCATCTTTAATGTATTTTAAAAGCTGATCGTGTGTTAATGGTCTTAAAATGAGGCGTTCTGTTTCTATCATGCTTGAGTTTGTTAGATAGACTAATATAAAGTTTTGGGTTTTGAATAACCGAAATTTTAGAACAAGCTTTTGTTAAAAAAAATCTCTTAAAATGCCGAGCGTAATTAATAAACCTTTATTACCTGCCCGGTTACAATGCCCAGTACACTTTTCTCGTAAGTTTTAACCACTTTCTCCATGGTAACCGGAATTTCGCCGGGAAAAGAATCGAAATAAGCAGGCGAATCTTCAACCACGTTAGGACTAACGGCGTTTATACGAACCCCATTTTCGAGTTCTGGAGCAGCAGCGAGAACAAAAGAATTTAACCCTCCGTTTATTGCGCTTAGTGCGGCACCTGCAGCAAACGGATGATCAGCCAATATGCCCGAAGTTAGCGTAAATGAACCACCTTTATTAATGTAATGCTGACCGATAAGCACGAGGTTAACCTGGCCCAATAGTTTATCCAGTAAGCCACTCTTAAATACTTCACCCGTCATCTGGCTTATAGGAGCAAAAGGGCCTTTTCCGCTCGTACTGATCAAGGCATCGAATGGCCCAATCTGCTTAAACATGGCTTTAATCGATGCTTAATTGGTAATATCTACCTGAACATCGCCTTTGGTATTTCCAACGTGGATGACCTCATGTTTTTGCGCAAAAGCTTCCGCTACTTTTTTGCCCAATGTGCCTGTCGCGCCTACAATTATTATTTTCATACAGTATTATGTTTAACATAAAAAGGTACACATAATTTCCCCTCAAATTTCGCAGAAAAGCGCTGATTTGGAATTTTACGCTGCGTTAATCTGCTTGATCAGCGGGAAATTGATAGCCATAGTACAATTCTTATCACGAGGTGTGTTTAACGTGTAAATACTAATTAGCGTCGTTATTAAACATCGGGGTCATTAAAATGTTTGCATAACATCAATCCTGCAACACAATTTCAGCTTCAAGGTCAGCAATCAAGAGATCGATATGCGCTTGCGTAACGTTGGGCATGCAGATGATATGCGAATTTCCTTGCTCAGCTGCCAGCTGCCATTTTTTACAGATTGTTGCAGATGGGGTAGGAAAGTTTACAGTTATGGCATTCGTGTTTCGCCATGCGGCAATACCCAGCACTTTAAGTTTTTGCTCGGTATAAGCTGCAGTTGCTAAACTGTGCATGGCTCTGGTTTTTAAACCTGTTATACCCAAACGTTTAATGGTGTGCCATAAAAATAAGGGGCTATGGCCATTTCTAGATCCGGTAATGGTGGTATCAACACTTCCGATGTAAGCCACCGAACGGGCAATCCGATCACGGTTTGATTTTTTGGCAATCACCACACCGCAAGGCATCGGCGAGCCAAAAAACTTGTGACCGCTAATGGCGATGCTGTCTGCGCCATCTTCAAAGTCGAATGCTGGTCTGGGTTCAATCAATGCACTGTAGGTGCCAGAAAGTGCAGCATCGGCATGGATATAATAATGTTGGATAGCCAGTTTTTTTAAGATGCTTTTAATTTTGGCTACATCATCACGTGCTTCGGTCATGGTGGTGCCAATATTGGCCATGATGATAACAGGCATGTGGCGGTTCATCCTAATGGTGTGTTCAAGATCTTCGTAATCGATTTCTCCATTTTCCTGGGTACGGATAACGATATTTGACATGTTGAGTAGGTGCAGGTTCTTTTGTACGCTATAATGTGTAGCTTCGGAGTAATAAACCATTCCTTTTGGATGTAATTCTCGGGCAAGATACAAGCCATAAAGATTTCCTTCTGAGCCACCATTGGTTACATAACCCCACCAGTTATCTGCAGGGGCACGGAAAAGTTCAGCAAAAAACTGGACTACTTCTTTTTCGAGTTCACGCGAGCCTACACCATAGGTCGAAGTAACAAAAGGATCACCCAGGTTGTTCATCGGGTATTTTAAAAAATCTGAAAGTGATTGATAATCGAAGTCCTTTGAAACGGGATAACCTAAAAATAAATCGGTCTGTTTCTTAACATGCGCTAACAGATCATTTAATACCTGTTGGTCCTTTTCCTTTAATTTGCTCGCTTCCATAAAGATATGATTTGCTGGCAAAATTAATAAAACAAAATATAGTATTATTTTTTGTCTTAAATTAAGAATATTGTATTGAATATGGTTGTATTTGTAAAATTAAAATCCTTTTTAACGGCTGGATTTATCCGCCATAGCATATAAAATATGGCTATTGAAGGTTAAGTAATGCTAGTCTTACGGCGTTGTCGGTTTGGTTTGCAGCCTTGTAATAGCCTACATCGCCAAGATAGTAACGGCAAAGCAAAGCTTTTAGATCATTCAAGATCACATTTTTCGAATTATACAATTGAAAACGGTCTATCGCTACATTTTTGCGTTGAAGATACCCGATAAAGTCTTTAAAGTCGTTATCATTTATAGTAAAGATATTGATGTTCTGCTCTACAAAACTGGCGCTATACTTATTGGTAAGTACATTAAATACATAATCAGAAAGCACTTTTTTGCTCACTAAATTGCTGTAAAACTTGTTGTAGCCACTCGTGTCTAATTTTACAAATACATCTGGCTGGATACCACCAAGAGGTTTGATTTTTCTGGTGGGCTGAACGGTTACACCCTCTGTTTTCTCAATAGAATCTTGAAAAGAGGTACGGTCTCCGGTGAGCTCGCCATCCATCATGCGTTCGTCTAATTCATGTTTGTAGGCGTCGTAACCTTTTTTATACGACTTTTGGATACTGCGCCCTGATGGTGTGTAATATCTAGCGATGGTTAAGTTCAATGCAGAGCCGTCGCCAAAAGCAAATTGCTCTTGTACCAATCCTTTACCAAAGGAGCGGCGGCCAACAATAATTCCTCGGCCCAGATCCTGGATGGCTCCGGCTACAATTTCGCTGGCCGAAGCGGTATTTTCATTAATCAGGATGGCCAGTTTACCATTTTGAAAAGCTCCGGTGCCCGTAGAGAAATAATCGGTACGCGGCTCATGCTTACCCTGTGTATATACAATAAGTTTGTTTTCAGCTAAAAACTGATCGGCCAAACCTGTAGCAGCAGTAAAATAACCACCTCCATTGTCACGCAAATCAAGAATCAGTTTTTTCATGCCCCTTGCTTTCAGGTTGTTGGCGGCAACAGAGAAGTCGTTATCGGTATTGGCGCCAAATTTACTGATCCTTACATAACCTGTTTCGTTATTGATCATGTAGGCCGCATCAATACTGCTGATGTTTACTTTGCCGCGGGTAACCATAATGCGGTTACTTTGCGGTGCACCTGAATGTAAAAGCACCACGCTAACACCTGTTCCTGATCTGCCTTTAAAACGGCCCGTAAGTTGGTCTTTTGGTAAGTTTCTTCCACTTACAACTGCCGTATCAATACTCAGAATTTTATCGCCCAGTTTTATCCCCGCCTGGTAAGCAGGGCCATCTTTAACCACGCCGGTAACCATCATGGTATCGTTAAGCATATAATATTCTATGCCCACACCTTCAAAGTTCCCTTCCAGGTTATCGGTCATGTCCTGCGCATCGGTTGGCGGCAGGTAAACACTATGTGGATCGAGTTGGTGTAGAACGCTATCTATGGGTAAGTTTTGAAGCGAATCGGTATTGATGTCATCAACATAATTACCGTTGATGATGTGTAAGATCTCATTTAATTTCTCATCGCTGTTGTTGGCGAGTTGAGGGCTCTTTTTAACGCCAAAACCTTGATCTTTAATAAATTTTATGCCCAAAAACATGCCCACTATTAAAATTACAGAATAGCTTACAGCGATCAGTATGTTATTTCGGGTGTTTTTTTTCATCAGCGTTACTGCAAATTTATGAAAATTAGCGAGTTGATATATTTTTTAACTGCATTTTCATGTCTTTTGTTTATAATATTTAACAATAATTAACGTGATGGAGCGATAGGTTGAAATTTATGACAGATATTTTTGGGTTTTTAGGGTAGTTTTTAGAAAGAATTTACCGAATTTTATCAAAATTAAATTTATGAATAGAGTTACCGAGCAAGAGTCTAACTATAACCACATCGATCAGATGTCGGTGTTAGAAGTTTTGCAGGGCATTAATAACGAAGATAAAACTGTAGCATTTGCAGTTGAAAAATCTTTGCCTCAGATCGAAAAATTAACATCGGCAGTGGCCGAGCGAATGAAAAAAGGTGGCCGTCTCTTTTATATAGGTGCGGGTACTAGTGGTCGTTTAGGTGTAGTAGACGCATCAGAATGCCCACCTACATACGGTGTTCCTTTTGATTGGGTTGTTGGAATTATTGCCGGTGGAGATACAGCCATTAGAAGAGCAGTAGAATTTGCTGAAGATGACGCCGAACAAGCCTGGAAAGACCTTCAGGAATTTGAAATTAACGAGAAAGATTGTTTGGTTGGCCTGGCAGCCTCAGGTACTACGCCATATGTAATCGGCGGATTAAACACGGCACGTAAGCATGGTGTTTTAACAGGTTGCATCGTTTGCAATACCGGCGGACCAATTGCTGCAGAATCGGATTTTCCGGTTGAAGTGGTGGTTGGCCCTGAGTTTGTAACCGGCTCTACCCGCATGAAATCTGGTACGGCGCAAAAAATGGTATTAAATATGTTAAGCACTACCGTTATGGTTCAGTTGGGGCGTGTAGTTGGCAATAAAATGGTCGATATGCAGTTAACCAATCATAAACTCGTAGACCGCGGTACACAAATGGTGGCCGATGAACTAAATATAGGATACGATGAAGCAGCTGAGTTGTTAACCCGTTATGGAAGTGTACGTAAAGCAGTTGAAGCAGGACACTAAGAAATGAGAGAAGGATAGAGGGAGTAAATGATAGAATGTGGGAATAACTTTGATATTCTATCATTCAAAATCGACTCATTCAATAATTAAAGTATATGCACGAAATTGAGCCTTATTACCAGTGGAGAGATGATTATATTTCGGCAGAAGATGAGCGTTCGCCATTTTACAATACCGAATATTCAGAACTTTACTTCGATAAGCAGATTTACAATTTTTTACTGCACCCGCAATGGGACGAGTTTGGTTCGAATACCCTATACATGAAGGTGTTATACGCCGATTATGATCGCAGTTATGCCGTTATAGAATTTATAGGAGAATGGAACGATGCCATTAACAACGATATTATGTTAATGAAGCGTGATATTTTAGAGCTGATGATGGATGAAGGCATTAATAAATTTATCCTGATCGGCGAAAATATACTGAATTTTCATGCTTCAGATGACAGTTATTACGAAGAGTGGTTTCAGGAGGTAGAAGATGGCTGGATTGTTGGGGTGAATTTCCAGGAACACGTAATCACCGAGTTTCGCGATAATAACATCGATTATTACATTAACTTTGGTGGTGCATTTGACAATCTGCCCTGGCGCACATTAAAACCTTTACAGTTCTTTAAAAAAGTTGAAGAATTGCTGACAAAAAGATTAAACTAAATATTTATTTTTATATAGTTAAATACACAAATTTAAAATGGAACAACAAAATTATCAATATCAAAAAGACAGTGTTTTTGTACAGGAAAAATCTGTTTCTAAAAAATTCTTTGCCAACGTCTTCTTATGGATGTTCGTAGCATTGAGTTTGTCAACAGTCGCGGCCTATTTATTTGGTACAAATGCTGAATTAATGCAATACCTTTTAAATATTAATCCAACAACTGGTAAAGTGAGCATGTCAATTTTTGGTTATGTAGCCATGTTTGCACCACTTGGACTGGTTTTATTAATGGGATTCGGTTTAAGTAGATTATCATTGCCGGCGTTAATTGGCGTTTTTGTGCTTTACTCGGTATTAACAGGAGTTAGTTTAAGTTTTATCTTATTAACTTATACCTCAGGTTCAGTGGTGAGCTGTTTTGCAGGGGCTGCAGGAATATTTGGAATTATGGCATTTATGGGTTACACAACCAATATAGATCTAAGTAAATTTGGCCCGATTTTAATGGTTGGTGTAATTGGGTTAGTGATTGCCAGTGTAATTAATATGTTTGTTCAAAGTGAGCAGTTCAGTTTGTTTATGGCATTCATTGGTATTGCCATATTTACGGCATTAACAGCTTATGATGTGCAAAAAATCAAAAGAATTGGTGAAGGGATCGAAGCTAGCGGCGAACAGGTTCTTCAGATTGAATCTAAAAAAATGGCTATTGTAGCTGCGTTGTCTTTATACTTAGATTTCTTAAATATCTTCCTTTTCTTACTTCGTATTTTCGGAAGCAGAAAGTAATCACTAACAGAATAATATTCTTAAGGCTGCGCAGTTTTGCGTGGCCTTTGTAATTTTATTTGGTAGCAAAGCGATAAATTTTGGAATTGATGTTGCTTTGTTGCATTTTTGTATGCTTATTAAGAAAGACGGAGGGATTAGACCCAACGAAGTCTTAGCAACCTGTAACCATACAAGGTGCTAAATTCTATTCTGCAAATAGCGGAAACAGATAAGTTTAGGATTACGATTCACGTACCAACTTTTTAAATAAGCTTTTTTTGAGATTTGAGATGGGAGACATGAGATTTGAGCGATAAGTTGTGCTTAATAATTCTCATATCACATATCTCAATTCTCATATCTAACGACAAGAATGAGCATAAGAGAAGAATTAGAAAAACGTATTTTGGTGATTGATGGTGCGATGGGTACCATGATTCAGCGATATACCTTAACCGAAGAAGATTTTAGAGGGGAACGATTTAAAAACCATCCCTGTGATGTAAAAGGCAATAATGATTTGCTCAACATCACACGCCCGGATATTATTAAAACCATACACCTGGAGTATCTGGCCGCTGGTGCCGATATTATCGAAACCAATACGTTCAGTACACAGCGCATTTCCATGGCCGATTACCAGATGGAAGACCTTTCTTACGAAATGAGTTTTGAAGGTGCGCGGGTGGCAAAAGAAGCCGTAAACGAGTTCATGGCTGCAAATCCAGACCGCAAATGTTTTGTTGCTGGTGCTATTGGCCCAACCAACCGTACCCTTTCCATGTCGCCGAATGTAAACGATCCTGGTTTTAGGGCAGTTTATTTTGACGAACTGGAAGCCGCTTATTATGAGCAGGTGCGTGGTTTGGTAGATGGTGGTTCTGATGTATTATTAATCGAAACCATTTTCGATACTTTAAATGCTAAAGTGGCTATTGTAGCCATTAAAAAATACGAAGAGGTAATTGGCCGTAAACTGGAGATCATGATTTCTGGTACCATTACCGATGCCTCCGGAAGAACACTTTCAGGTCAAACTGCCGAAGCTTTCTTAAACTCTGTAATGCATGCAAAACCATTAAGTATCGGTTTCAATTGTGCTTTGGGTGCCAAAGAAATGCGCCCGCATATTGAGGAGCTTGCTGCAAAAGCAGGCTGTTATGTTTCGGCCTATCCAAATGCAGGTTTGCCAAACGAGTTTGGTGCTTATGATGAACAGCCGCATGAAACGGCACATTTGGTTGATGATTTTATTGCCTCTGGTTTTGTCAATATTGTGGGTGGTTGTTGTGGTACCACGCCAGAGCACATTGGCTGTATTGCCAAAAATGCGAGAAAAGCTGAGCCTCGGAAAATACCTGTTCTTGAGCCTTACATGCGTTTAAGCGGATTGGAGCCTGTAACCATCACTCCTGAGAGCATTTTTGTAAATATTGGTGAAAGAACAAATATTACCGGATCTCCAAAATTCTCTAAACTGATTTTGGGCGGCGATTATGAAGCGGCACTGGCCGTTGCCTTACAACAGGTTGAAGGTGGTGCGCAGGTAATCGATGTGAATATGGATGAGGGGATGTTGGATTCGGAAGCAGCAATGACCAAATTCTTAAACCTCATTGCCTCTGAACCTGATATTGCCAAATTGCCCATCATGGTCGATTCATCCAAATGGTCGGTTATTGAAAATGGCTTAAAATGTTTGCAGGGAAAAGGAATTGTAAACTCTATCTCATTGAAAGAAGGGGAAGATAAATTCCGCGAAAGTGCACGCAAAATTATGCAATACGGTGCTGCGGTAGTAGTAATGGCTTTTGATGAGCAGGGACAGGCCGATAATTACGAACGCAGAAAAGAAATCTGTAAAAGAAGTTACGATATTCTGGTACACGAAATCGGTTTCCCGGCAGAGGATATTATTTTCGATCCGAACATCTTAACGGTGGCAACCGGATTAGAAGAGCATAATAATTATGCTGTCGATTTTATAAATGCCACCCGTTGGATCAAAGAAAACCTACCTCATGCTAAAGTGAGTGGAGGGGTTTCTAATATTTCTTTCTCTTTCAGGGGAAATAATACCGTTCGCGAAGCAATGCACTCCGCATTTCTTTATCACGCCATTCAGGCTGGTTTAGATATGGGGATCGTAAACGCAGGGATGTTAGAAGTTTATCAGGAAATTCCACCCGAATTGTTAGAAAGGGTAGAGGATGTACTTTTAAACCGAAGAGACGATGCTACAGAGCGTTTGGTAGAATATGCCGATACCGTAAAATCGAAAGGTAAAGAGGTAGTTAAAGATGAAGAGTGGAGAAAAGGTTCTGTTGAAGAGCGGTTATCGCATTCTTTAGTAAAGGGAATTGTAGAATACCTGGATGATGATGTGGAAGAGGCCAGGCAAAAATATGCCCGCCCGATTCAGGTAATCGAAGGACCGTTGATGGATGGGATGAACATTGTGGGTGATTTATTCGGTGCCGGAAAAATGTTCTTGCCACAAGTGGTAAAATCGGCAAGGGTAATGAAAAAAGCCGTAGCCTATTTATTGCCATTTATCGAACAGGAAAAACTGGATAATCCCGATCAGGATCAAAGTTCATCTGCAGGAAGAGTTTTAATGGCCACTGTAAAAGGCGATGTGCACGATATTGGAAAAAATATTGTGGGTGTAGTATTGGCTTGTAATAACTTCGAAATTGTTGATATGGGCGTGATGGTTCCTGCGCAGGAAATCATCAAAAAAGCCAAAGAAATAAAAGCCGATATTATTGGTTTAAGTGGATTGATTACACCATCACTTGATGAAATGGTTCACTTTGCCAAAGAAATGGAGCGCGAAGGTTTTACCATTCCCTTAATTATCGGTGGGGCCACTACTTCAAGAATCCATGCTGCTGTAAAAGTAGCGCCAAATTATTCAGGTCCTGCTATCCACGTGTTAGATGCTTCCAGAAGTGTTACTGTTTGCAGCACCTTGATGAATCCTGAAACAAAAGACGATTATGTGGCAGGTATCAGAGCAGAATATGACAAAGCCCGCGAAGCGCATTTAAATAAGCGATCGGATAAACGTTTTAAAACCTTAGAAGAAGCGCGTGCAAATAAATTTAAGATCGATTTTCAACCTAACCTACCCGTTCCGGAATTTACAGGCACAAGGGTGTTTGATAATTACCCCTTAGAAGAACTGGTTCCCTATATCGATTGGACGCCGTTTTTCCATACCTGGGAACTCCGTGGCAGTTATCCGAAAATTTTCGATGATAAAAATGTAGGGGATGAGGCAAAGAAACTTTTTGATGATGCACAGACTTTATTAAAACGCATCCTCGACGAAAAACTGTTAACAGCAAGAGCCGTAATTGGTTTCTGGCCAGCAAATGCGGTAGGAGACGATATTCAGTTAACAGTTGCCGGTGATCAGTTGTCAAATGACTCAGAACTGAAAACTGAGAACTCCAAACTGGTAACTATCCACACCCTCCGCCAGCAGGCCGAAAAAGTAGATGGGCAGCCTTATTATGCTTTGTCTGATTTTATTGCACCGAAAGAAAGTGGTATTCAGGATTATTTTGGTGGTTTTGCTGTAACCGCTGGTATCGGGATTGATGAACTGGTAAATGAGTTCGAATCCAATTACGATGATTACAATAGTATAATGGCTAAAGCATTGGCAGATCGTTTGGCTGAAGCTTTCGCAGAACGCTTGCACGAACGTGTGCGTAAAGAATACTGGGGTTATGCACAAGATGAAAATCTGAGCAATCAGGAACTGATTAAGGAAGAATATGCAGGTATCCGTCCCGCGCCAGGTTATCCTGCCTGTCCGGAACACACCGAAAAAGGAACTTTATTCCAATTGCTTGATGCGGAGAATAAAATTGGACTTCACTTAACCGAAAGTTATGCCATGTATCCAACAGCGGCGGTAAGTGGGTTTTATTTCGCGCATCCCGATTCGAGGTATTTTGGATTAGGAAAAATTACCAAAGATCAGATTGAAGATTACGCCATCAGAAAGAATATGCCGGTTGAAGAAGTAGAGCGGTGGTTAAGTCCAAATTTAGCTTATTAACCCCCAGCCCCTAAAGGGGAGGGAATCGTTTACAAATTAAAAATTTAAAGCCCCTTTAGGGGTTGGGGTATGAAGATTACAGACCATATAAAAAACGCAAAGGGTAAAACCTTGTTCTCTTTTGAACTATTGCCGCCTATTAAAGGGCAAAGTATACAATGGATTTATGATGCGATAGAGCCATTATTAGAATTTAATCCTCCTTTTATTGATGTAACTTCGCTCCGCGAGGATTACATTTATAAAGAACAGGCGAATGGTTTGCTACAAAAGGTATCTTATCGTAAGCGCCCGGGAACCATTGCCATTTGTGCTGCCATTATCCATAAATATAAGGTAGATGCCGTTCCACATCTTATTTGCGGTGGATTTACCAAAGAAGAAACCGAAAATGCATTGATTGATTTACAGTTTTTGGGTATTGATAATGTTTTGGCTTTGCGAGGCGATGCCCGTAAGGCAGATGGGAATTTCGTGCCAACGCCTGGCGGACACTGTTATGCTACAGATTTGATTGAGCATATCAAGAACCATAATGAAGGTAAGTTTCTCCACGAAGATATAGAAACCTTTAAAAGCGATTTCTGTATCGGTGTGGCTGGCTATCCTGAAAAACACTTCGAAGCACCTAACATGAGTACTGATTTCAAATACCTGAAAAAGAAAGTTGAAGCAGGGGCAGAGTTTATTGTTACGCAGATGTTTTTCGATAATCAGAAGTATTTCGACTTTGTAAAAAAATGCAGGGAAAACGATATCAATATTCCAATTATACCAGGTTTGAAGCCGATTAGTACCTTATCGCAGTTAAATGTACTGCCTAAGATTTTTCACATTGACTTACCTGATGAGTTAACGGATGCACTATCGCACGCTAAAAATAATAATGAGGCAAAAGAAATAGGTACCGAAGCCATGATTAAACAATGTAAAGAACTGATTGATTTCGGTGCCCCGGTACTACACTTTTACACCATGGGCCGCCCTGAACAGACCAAAAAAATTGCGAAAGCTATATTTTAATGAGCTGACTGGTTAGTCGGGATTTGCAATCCCGTCCTTTGGATTATCTGTTAGTGGATTTAAAATCCACAGTACATAACGTCGAGATTACAAATCTCGACGAACAAAACGTTTCGTTAGTCGGGATTTGCAATCCCGTCCTTTGGATTATCCTTTAGTGGATTTTAAACTACAGTACATAACGTCGAGATTTTAAATCTCGACCAACAAAACCTGGTTAGTCGGGATTTGTAATCCCGACTCTAGAATATCAAATTCAATAATCATGAATAATCTAAATATCGACCAACAAAACCTTGATGCCATACTAACAGAAGTTAACCAACAGGGAATAGATTATTTAAACCAAATTCATGACGGCCTACGGCCAGTTCTGCTGAAGTAGAGATTATTCGGGATTTAAGCGAGCGAGGTTTTGGTACACTTAAAGTCTTGAAACAATTTAACCAGCGCTTCGAACCCATTATGGTGGCCTCGTCTGGGCCAAGGTACTGGGGTTTTGTAACCGGAGGAACAACACCTGCGGCTATTGCTGGCGATTGGCTGTCGACTATCTACGATCAGGCAAAAAATGCTACTATTACCAAGGTAGATTATGAAAGTTTAATCCCGCTTTTGGTTGCCAGCATAAAGGAACAACAGCAGCAAATTGAAGCACTTAAGCGTGAGTTGAAAACACTAAAATCGCAAAATGCTAAATAATTTTTTAGGTAGTTGGTCCGGATTTGTAATCCGGACCGATTGTACTCAAGTTGGTCAGGATTTGTAATCCTGATCGGTTGTACCTCAGATTTGCAATCTAGTTTAAGGTAATTTTGAGTGGTTTTTTTAAGGATTAAAAATCCTTAGCTCAAAAGACGGGATTGCAAATCCCGACTAGCGGCGTTAGCCCAGATTTGTAATCCGGACTGATTGTGCCCCAGATTTGTAATCTGGTTTATAAATTTCTAATCATAAATAAACAACTTCCAACAGGCCTAAACCACCAGCATAGTTTACAGCCGAACTGTAGTTATAATGTTCTGCTTCCGAAACAATTCCCGACTCAATGGGATTATTATGAATGTAATCTAATTTTTGATCTTTAAATTCATTTGAGTATAAAACAATTGGATGGAAACCATCCTGCCAAAATTTATATTCTTTGTTTTTGATATTGATCCGGGCAGCAAATGAAAACTTATCTAAGAGCCATTCTCTACTTTCATTAATTTCTCCAATCGTTTTTATAATCTTTTTAGAGGTAAATTTTTTAAAATCCCTGATAATGTCCGAAAGTTTGTAATTTTCTTCAGCGCTAACAATCATATGTAAGTGGCTTGGCATTAAACACCATGCATAAATAATTAATCCCTTTTCAGATTGACAGTATTTTAAACTTTCAATAATAACATCTGCAAGTTCTTTACGTGTAAAGGCATCAATCCATCCAACTACTGTTGTAGTAATGAAATAAAGATCATTCTGATCTGTTACAGCGTATTTGAAAGCCATAATTCATGAGTTTTTAACAAATAATATAAGGATTAAAAATCCTTAGTTCTAAAGAAGTTGGTCCGGATTTGTAATTCCGGATCTTTGTACCTCGGATTTATAATCCGATTTAAGCTTAAGCGTTGTTTTTTTGTTAAGGATTAAAAATCCTTAGCTCAAAAGTCGGGATTACAAATCCCGACTAACGATTCCTTTTATACTACCCTTTTAACAAATACTTTTTAAACCCTTCAAAATCCACTCCTAACTGATCAGCATGTTTTGGTTTACTTTCTAAAGTTTTTACCTGTTCAGGGATTTCGATTTTAGCCGCAACATCTGCAGGGAAAATATCAGGGAACTTACAAGCATGTGCAGTAGATAAGAAAACTGCGGCACTTTGGTCTGCGGGATTTTCGTTCCTGTATTTTTCAACGGCTAAATAGGCAATCGCAGTATGCGGACAAGCCACATAGTTTAACTTGCTGTCAATTTCTTTGATCCCTTCTAATGTTTCATCATCAGTAAAACGATAAGAGGTAACCACCTTTTTGATGGCTTCTACATCCTGATTAAAAAGATCCATAATGCGTACCCAATTGCTTGGTGCCCCTACATCCATCGCGTTCGAGTAGGTTTGTGTAGATGGTTTCGTTTCATATACGCCACTCTCTAAAAAGCGCGGAACGGTATCATTAACATTGGTAGCTGCTATAAATTGTTTAACAGGTAATCCTAATTTATAGGCCAGTAAACCTGCTCCAATATTTCCGAAATTTCCACTTGGTACAGAAAACACCACGTCTTTAAAACCTTGCTTTTTCAGTTGGGCATAAGTATTGAAATAATAAAATGTTTGCGGAATTAATCGCGAAATATTAATCGAATTGGCAGAAGTCAATCTAAATTTAGCATTCAACTCATCATCTGCAAAAGCTTGTTTAACCAAAGCCTGGCAGTCATCAAAAGTACCTTTAACTTCAACGGCCCTAATGTTTTCGCCGTTGGTGGTTAACTGCAGTTCCTGTATCGGGCTCACTTTCCCCTCCGGGTAAAGAATAGTTACTCTGGTGTTCGGCACACCCAAGAAACCCAAAGCCACTGCGCCACCGGTATCGCCAGAAGTAGCAACCAGAACATCTAAAAGTTGTTCGCCGTCTTTTAAGAAATAAGCCATCACACGACTCATAAAACGGGCGCCAAAATCTTTAAAGGCCAAAGATGGACCGTGGAACAATTCGAGCACAAAGGTTTTGTCATCTAATTTAACGGCAGGAGCTTCAAAATTAATAGCATCATCAATTAAAGCTTTTAAATCATCTGAAGGGATCTCATCTTTTAATAAAGTTGAAGCTACCTTGTAAGCAATTTCAGGCAGAGAATATTTTTCTATATTCTGGATGAATTCGGGGTCAAGCTGTGGGATTTCAACAGGCATATATAAGCCTTTATCCTGCGGCATGCTGTTAAAAACAGCTTCTTTGAAAGAAACACGTAAATCTTTATTGTTGGTTGAGTATAGTTTCATTTTGAGGTATAGGGTTTAGGGGTGTAAGGTTTAGGGTTATGGCGCCGAGTACAACCCTACGCCCTACGCTTTCTACCTTAGGCCTTATTTACATCACTCTCGGTCCTTCCGCGTTAACCGGAGATACAAAAGCTTTGCTGTTAATATTTATTTTATGTAAATGTTGCTGTTGCGATTTTGTTATTTTTCTAGCTGTTTCTTCATCTTGAGTCAATGCGAAAACAGATGGACCCGAACCTGAAATTCCGAAGCCGATTGCCCCATTTTCCATCGCCAGTTTTCTCATTTCTTCAAAACCAGGTATCAAGATCGAACGTGTTGGTTCTACCAGAACGTCTTTCATGCTCCTTCCAATTAAATCAAAATCATTCATGAACAATCCACTCACTAAACCTGCAACATTTCCCCACTGGGTAACCGCATCTTTTAATGCGACTTTACTGCGGATCATTTGGCGTGCATCTTTGGTTGGTACATCTACCTCTGGATAAACAATTGCCGCATACATGCCGGCAGGCGTAGGTAAAGAAATCACATCAAGCGGTTCGTAACTTCTCACCAGTACAAAGCCGCCCAACAATGCAGGGGCAACGTTATCGGCATGGCCATAACCGCAGGCAAGTTCTTCGCCTTTCATGGCAAAAGGAACCAGCTCTTTAGTGGTTAATAAGTCGCCCATTAATTTGTTAATGGCAAATAAACCAGCTACTGTACTGGCCGAGCTTGAGCCCAATCCACTGCCAATAGGCATTTTCTTGTGCAGTTCAATTTCTACACCAACATCTAAACGGTTTATATGCTTTAAATAATGTTGAACACTGGCACTTACGGTATTTTTCGCTGCATCTAGAGGCAAACGGCCATCATCGCCAGTAATTCTTTTGATCACCACACCAGCTGTATCGGTAAATCGCATTTCAACTTCATCACCAGGTTCGTTTACAGCGAAACCCAGTACATCGAAACCACAAACTACGTTTGCAACGGTTGCCGGAGCGAAAACTTTTATACTATTTTTCATTATTAATTGGCTTAGCTATTTGTTAAGCGTTATTTGGTTTAAATGATATTTCAAATGCACTAAGTAATCATCGATAAAAAAAGAAAGGGTGTGCATTTCTATTTTCCCTTTTCCTGTGTCGCAGGTATTTTGAAGCTTTTCCTCTGGAATATTTTCAATTACCCGGCTAATCTGATAGTTTAATAACTTCCAAAGCATTATAACTTCCGCAATGGCTGCCCCCTGGTAGTTTTGGTAGTTTACCCATTCATCCTGATGATAAATAATTTTAACCCCTTGTTCGTATTGTCCAACAACCAAACGACGGATGTTATTAACTGCACTATCTACCAAATGCCCCAACAGTTCCTTTTTAGACCATTTTAAAAGCTGCGGTTTATTATTCCAGGCCTCATCCGGAATATTTTTGAAATCGATCATCGCCTGATTAACCAGCTGAAGGATCTCGTTCTTTTTGTCTAAAACCGAATTCATCTTGCTACTTATTTAAAGTACCTACGTTAATGATATCCGCAAAAACTCCGGCAGCGGTAACTTCTGCACCTGCACCAGGGCCTTTTACTACCAACGGGCGGGTTTTGTAACGATCGGTTGTAAAAGAGATAATATTATCACTTCCCGATAGCATATAAAAAGGATGACTGTCGTCAACCATTTGCAGGCTGATTTCTACATTTCCATTTTCAAGCTTACCGATGTAACGCAAAACTTTTCCATCGTTGGCTGCGGTATTTTTTAAATTTTCGAAGTAAGCTGCATTCGCCTGTAATTCAGAATAGAAATCTTCAACCGATGTAGCATTTAAGCATGCTTCTGGCAAAATGTTGTCGATTTTTACATCACTGGCTTCTAATGGATAACCAGCATCACGGGCTAGGATCAGCATTTTACGCATAAAATCTTTTCCATTTAAGTCGTCGCGAGGATCTGGTTCAGTATAACCCAGTTCTTGCGCTTCCTTTACAGTTTCGTAAAAACCGGCATCACCTTTAAAATTATTGAAGATGTAAGAAATGGTTCCTGATAAAATCGCTTCAATCCGCGCTACCTTATCACCGCTCATCATCAGCTCGCGCAGTGTACGGATGATTGGCAGGCCTGCACCAACATTGGTTTCATAATAAAAATCTACACCAAATTTGCGGGCGGTATCTTTAAATGATTTATACTGGGCAAAATCTGCCGAATTTCCTTTTTTATTGCAGGTTACTACCGAAATGCTGCTTTCGAATATGCCCTGATAAAATTCTATTGGCGATTCTGCAGCGGTGTTATCTACAAAAACGCAGTTTGGTAAGTTTAGCGCTTTCATTTTGGCAACAAAACCCGCTAAATCTGCCTGTTCACCATTTGTATTCAGTTCTGTCTCCCAATTTTCTAAAGACAGACCGTCAGTATTGAAAATCATTTTGCGTGTATTGCTGATACCCGTTATCTTAACCTGTAGATCGTTATTCGCCGCTAAGAAAGGCATCTGTTCTTTCAGTTGGTTAAACATGGTTTTGCCAATGTTTCCTGTGCCCAGGCAGAAAACATTCAGTGTTCTTTTCAGGTCGGTAAAGAAAGCGTCGTGCACTGCATTTACTGCTTTCGATAAATCGTCTTTGCTGATGATTACCGAAATGTTGTATTCTGAAGATCCCTGAGCAATAGCCCTTACATTGATACCGTTGCGGCCTAAAGCGCTGAACAAACGTCCGCTCATACCTGGTGTACGTTTCATATTTTCGCCAACAATGGCCAAAACTGAAAGGTTATTTTCAACTTCTGGCAGCTCTAGTTTTTTAGCATCTAACTCCAGTTCAAACTCTTTTTTGATTAAAGAGATCGCCTGTGAAGCATCTGTTGGTTTAACAGCGAAGGTAATGCTATGTTCTGATGAAGACTGGGTAATCAATACTACATTGATCTGTTCGCGCGAAAGCAGCGAGAATAATCGTCCGCTAAAACCTGCCTTGCCCACCATACCACTACCAGTTAGGTTAATAATGCTGATATGATCGATAGAGGAAATTCCTTTTATGGGTAAACTCGATGCTTTAACATCGCTTTTGATATAAGTTCCTGCGAAATCAGGTTCGAAAGTGTTTTTGATCACAATCGGAATCTTTTTCATAAAAGCAGGGATCATTGTTGGTGGATAGATCACTTTCGCCCCAAAATAACTCAGTTCCATGGCTTCGGTGTAGCTTAACTCCGGTAACGAGAAAGCCTTTTTCACAATGCGTGGGTCAGCAGTCATCATACCGTTTACGTCCGTCCATATCTCTATTTCTTCGGCATTTAAAGCTGCACCCCATACTGCTGCGGTATAATCAGAGCCACCACGGCCTAAAGTTGTTACCCTGCCTGCTGCATTGCTTGCTATAAACCCAGTAACAAAAAGTACTTTGCCTTTATTTTCCTGGTAAAAATTGTTGATCAGCATTTCAGTCAATTCGGTATCTACTTTCGCTTGACCGAAGTTGCTGTCGGTTTTAATCAGGTCAGAACCGTTAACATAAAGCGTATCGCCAAAATTTTGAGAAGCAATGTGGCTGATCATAAAAGTAGAGCAGCGTTCGCCGTAACTTAAAATCTGATCTTTGGTCTGCAAGCTCAGTTCGCGCAGATTGGCCACAGCCTGTAACAGATCTTCCAATTCGTTAAAAAAGATCTTTAAACGTGTAAACACAGGGTTTTGTGCAGCCGCAGGTAAAAGCGAGCGGATTACAGCAAAGTGTTTTGCTTCGATTTCTTTTAAATGGGCGTCGTAATCTTCTCCACGCTCGGCCATTTCGGCCATATCGGTAAGTAAATTGGTTACACCACTCATTGCCGATAATACAACTACCGGGCTGTTCTTCTGTTTTTCTTCGCCAACCAGGCGTAAGAGGGTTTTAATGTTCTCGGCCGAACCTACGGATGTGCCGCCGAATTTGAGTACTTTCATTAGTTTATATTGGTTTTAACTGTTTGATGCTGAGCAAATTATTTCATCGTTTGTATTGTTGCTTGTGCAGGTTTCATTCAGCATGGGTTAAAAAAAAAGCGTCCCGATTTTCATCGGGACGCTTTCTGTGTTTTATGTTTTTTCAATTTACAACAAATTAGCCCCGCTGGTTTATACCGGTGGTAATAATAATCGTTGTAATAATCGAAGTGTTAAAATTCATCTTGTCTTTGTGTACTTTGTACACCGTAAAGTAGGAGATTATTTTTTTAAAATGCAAATGTTTTTTAATTTTTATTTCGAAATTTCTATTAAAACGTTTACACAGATGAAATAGCCGCATTATTCCCCTCCTTTGGAGGGGTGCCCGGAGGGCGGGGTGGTTAAAATCCACTATGGCATTTCTCCCACTCAGATTTTTCCTATAATTAAAGGTATACAACCGTTGGCTTTATTGGAAAAGATACTGTAGCAATACTCCCGCTACCACAGCCCTGCTAACCGCTTTAGTCCCGATGGTAGTGCAGTTTTGTTGTTGGTGAGATCGGGAGCTGCCGCTTTTATCAGGTTTAGTCAAATTCGGGTTGTGGTACTATTTAAGTGGGTTACCTTTCCAGCGTCTAATTCCCCTCCTCTGGAGCTATCGTGTGGACACATCTTTTGGTTTGGGTTTTTATGCGTTTTGCTAACCAACTTTAATAAAGCAAAGGTTTTACAGAAGATCGCCGTCAATCCCAAGTGGCGGAGAAATCAAAAAAACAGTTGCACAAAAGAAAAGACATTTGTGCCTTCTTAAGGGATCAAGGCCAGTTAATAGCAGTAAAGATGCTGATCCCGAACATTCGGGACAGCATGACGATCGCCTTAGGCATAAGGAACTAAAAACAAATTAGATTAAAAAGATGTGTCCGCACGATAGCTCCTCTGGCGGGGTATCAATATTTAATCATTTAACAATACATCATTGATTTTCAAAACCTTACCTATTAAAAGTTTAAACCAGCTAAAACCATTTAACAGATTGTACTTAGTGTAATTTTTTAATTTTTTTTACCTTGTAAAAATGAATGTAAATATCTGTAAATAAAATGTTTACATAATAGTGTATTTGCTACAATATGTAAAAAATTACGCTTCAAAACTAGTTTTTGTGGAAGATAAGTATTTACCTTTGCTGTACTAACTAACTTATTGTTATGAGCAAAAAGAAACTGCAAACGCCAGATTTAAGCTATTTAAATCTAGGTGGAAACATTGCTGTAAAGTACCAATTATCTCCAACGGAATTAATTGATGATGCCTTATTAAATAAAGAAGGTACGCTGGCTGCTTCAGGAGCGCTGGCGGTTGATACCGGAAAGTTTACCGGACGTTCTCCTAAAGACCGTTTTATTGTATGCGACGAAGTAACCGAAGATCAGGTTTGGTGGGGCGATGTAAACATTAAAATTTCTCCGGAGAAATTCGATCAGCTGTTTTATAAGCTAACAAATTACCTTGAAGATAAGAAAATTTATGTCCGCGATTCTTCAGCCTGTGCCAACCCGGATTACGATATATCCATTCGGGTAATTACAGAAACTGCTTATCAGAATCTTTTTGCTCATCATTTGTTTATCCGCCCTGAAGAGGATCGTTTGGGGACCACGCCAGAGTGG
Source organism: Pedobacter borealis DSM 19626 (assembly GCF_000708285.2). Lineage (GTDB taxonomy): Bacteria > Bacteroidota > Bacteroidia > Sphingobacteriales > Sphingobacteriaceae > Pedobacter > Pedobacter borealis. The sequence goes on along the minus strand of NZ_JAUG01000007.1, from coordinate 46,405 downwards.
ACCATCATTGCTGCGCCAGGTTTTTTGGCCGATCCGGCTATTGACGGAACCAGACAGGAAAACTTCTCCATCATCAACTTTACCAGGAAAATGATTTTGATCGGGGGAACTGGCTATACCGGCGAAATTAAAAAAGGAATTTTTTCTGTTTTAAACTTTATCCTGCCAGTATATAAGAACACGCTATCCATGCACTGTTCGGCCAATGTGGGTAAAAATGGCGATACCGCTATATTCTTCGGCTTGTCAGGGACGGGAAAAACCACCTTGTCTGCCGATCCCGAAAGAGGATTGATAGGTGATGATGAACATGGTTGGGGTAAAGCTTCTATATTTAACTTCGAAGGCGGTTGCTATGCAAAATGTGTTGATTTAACCGAAGAAAAAGAGCCTCAGATCTTTAAGGCGATCAAATTTGGCTCCTTGCTAGAGAATGTTAATTTTTTTCCAGGTACAAAGGAGGTTGATTATAGCAATATCTGTAAAACGGAAAATACCCGCGTGGCTTATCCAATAGATTATATTGACAATGCGATTTTACCATCAATAGCGGCTGTTCCGAAAAATATCTTTTTCTTAACTGCAGATGCGTTTGGCGTATTGCCTCCAATTTCAAAATTGAATGTAGAACAGGCCATGTTCCACTTTATGAGCGGATATACAGCCAAGGTTGCAGGAACAGAAACAGGGGTGACAGAACCTCAGTTAACGTTTTCGGCTTGCTTTGGTAAAGCCTTCTTACCATTGCACCCATCTAGATATGCCGCACTATTGGGCGAGAAGATGGAAAAACACCAGGTAAACGTATGGTTAGTAAATACGGGTTGGAGCGGTGGAGCTTACGGCGTAGGTAAAAGGATGAAATTAAGTTATACCAGAGCGATGATTACGGCAGCGTTAAATGGAGACTTAGATCATAATAAATATAAGCAACATCATGTATTTAAATTGATGATGCCGTTAAATTGTCCTGGGGTGCCGGACGAAATTTTAGACCCCTCTAAAACATGGAGCAATCAGGAAGAATACTTTTTGAAAGCCTACGAACTGTCGGATGCCTTTAAAGAGAATTTCAAGCAGTTCGAACTGACAAAAGTACCAAAAAGCAGACACGAAGCGTTAAAATTATGTTAAATGCACTTTAAAATGCATTTTTTGAGCGAAAAATTTGCAATTCGATTTTTTTTTAGTTTTTATTGTGAAAGAATTGCCTCGGCTGGGGCAATTTTTTTGTTATACACCCTTGGTGATTTACCGAAACTAAATTCTAAGTAACGATTTAATTGCTTATTGATTTATTAATTTGTAATTTAAAATCAATTTATAAATTTGTTTTTCGCAACAATTTCGGATATGAAACGTTGAGTGTAGTACAAAAGAAAAAAACAGCTAAAAATTAAAAACAAGAACTAAAACTAAAATTTCAAAAAAAATGGCAAACGCACCAAAACCAACAACTGTTAAAAAAGAGAGCTCTTCTAGTGCTTCAAATGTATTTGCAACATTCGTTATTCCAATTTGTATTATCATTGGATTCTGTGTTTGGAGATTCGTATTCGGAGAAGGAAGTAACTTTATCGATGGTGACAGAGAAAAATTACCATTAGCTGGTAACTATCTTGGAACAGCTTACAAAGGAGGTCCTATCGTAGCGATCTTAGTTGGATTACTATTAGTAGTAATTGTATTCTCTATCGAACGTTTCATCGTTATTGGTAAAGCAAGTGGAAAATCTAGCTTAGACACTTTCATTCGCAAAGTACAAGGTTTATTAAGCGCAGGTAACATCGAAGCAGCAAAAGCTGAGTGTGATAAACAAGAAGGTTCAGTTGCTAACGTAATTAAATCTGGCTTGAAAAAATACAGTGAAGTTGAAGCAGATACCAATATGGATGTTGAGCAATCAATCGTTGCAATCCAAAAAGAGGTTGAAGAAGCTACAGCTTTAGAGATGCCAATGTTAGAGCAAAACTTAACTGTAATTGCAACTTTGGTATCAATTGGTACATTAGTAGGTTTATTGGGTACAGTAACAGGTATGATCCGTGCATTCGCCGGTTTAGCAAACTCTGGTGCACCAGATCAGTCAGCATTAGCGGTAGGTATCTCTGAGGCATTGATCAATACTGCAACAGGTATCTTGGTTTCTACTGTGGCAATTATCATGTATAACGTATTAACTTCTAAAATCGACAAGTTAACTTACGCTATCGATGAGGCTGGTTTCAGCATCGTTCAAACATACGCTAGTTCGCATAAATAAGAATTTTGAAAAAATTTTTACCGGCTTTATGGAAAACCGGAAAAAAGATCATCATTATTAAAACTAGTAAAAAATATTATGCCTAGAATTAAAGTTAAAAGAACAAGTACAGTAACAGATATGACCGCCATGTGTGATGTGGCATCATTGTTACTTACTTTCTTCATCTTAACTGCTACAGCAAGGCAACCAGAACCACTAGCCGTTTCTACACCTTCATCTACATATGAGTTTAAGGTACCGGTAGAAAACAATGCGATATTAACCATTGGGCAGGGTAAAGTTTTCTTCGAAGTAGCAGGGGTCAAAGTAAGAGCGAAAACATTAGCGCTAATGGGCGAACAGTACAAAATATCGTTCACTCCAGTAGAAATACAACGCTTTTCAGCGATAGGAAGTTTCGGCGTTCCGATCCAGAGTTTAAAATCTCTTATTGCCTTGAATGGGGCTGATCGTATGAAACCAGGGATACAAACTGGTATACCTTCAGATTCCACTGACAATCAGTTAAATGCATGGGTATTAAATGCCCGTAAAGCAACTAAAGAGATTAATAATCAGGATATGCGTATCAGTATTAAAGGTGATGCAAAAGAAGAATATCCGGTAGTTAAAAAGATTATTGATGTACTTCAGAAACAAAGTGTAAACAAGTTTTTATTGGTTACCAACTCTGAAGCTAAAAAGAAATAAGAAATGGCAGAATTAAACACAGGCGGGAAGAAAGCCACCCCAAGGGTTGATATGACTCCGATGGTGGATCTAATGTTTCTTTTGGTAACATTCTTTATCTTAACAACAGTAATCTCTACGCCGCAAGCGATGGATATTGCAAAGCCAGATAAAAACGAAAAGTTACCTGAGAACAGATTGGAGCTGAAAGCAAGTAAAACAATGACTATTTTGTTGGGTAAAAGCAATAAGGTAGCATGGTACATGGGAGTAGCTGGCGAAAGCGCACCAACTATAGAATCTGGTTCACAAATCGAAGATGCTATTGTTAAAAATAGAAAAGCAGCTGATGCCTCAGGCGTTGCTGGAGACTTTGTTGTACTGGTAAAACCAACATCAGGTTCTACATTCCAAAACTTTGTAGATATGATGGATGAGCTGGAAATTCTTAAAGTTAAGGTTCGTCAGATCGATGATGATAACATCCTTGACAATGAGAAACAGTTCATGAAAGAAAAAGGAATTTTATAATCAGTAAAACCAATAGTTATGTCGAAGTTAGATATATTCAGAAAAGAATGGCTTGAAGTGGTTTTTGCAGATAAAAACAAAACCTACGGTGCGTATCAATTGCGTAAAAGCAATGGTGCCAACACCTCAAGAGCATTAATTATCGGCTCTATTATATTTATTGTGTTATTTTTCTCTCCTAAAATCTATAGCCTGATTAAAGGCTCAATGGATCATGAAGATGAGCAATTAAAAGCACAAGAAGTAATTTTAGCGCCACCAGCACCAGTAGATCCTAAAACACCACCTCCACCACCGGTAGAGCCACCGCCACCGAAAGTTGATCAGGTGAAAATGCCACCTCCAATTGTAAAACCAGATATTGAGGTTCATGATGAACCACCTACGGTTGAAAAGTTGAAGGAAGCAGATCCAGGTCAAAGAGATATCAAAGGTGATCCAACAGCAGAAATTAACATTGCTGAACCAGTAGGTGAAGGACCAAAAAAAGAAGCTGCTGTTGCAGTTGATGATAATAAGGTTTATGACTTTGTTAGTATCGAGAAACAACCAGAATACCCAGGTGGTATTGCTAAATTCTATAAGTACTTAGGAGGAGCAATTAAATACCCACCAATGGCACAAGAAAACAACGTTCAAGGTAAAGTATTTTTATCTTTCGTTGTTGAAAAAGATGGTAAATTAACAGATATCCAGGTTACCCGCGGTTTGGGTAGTGGAACTGATGAAGAAGCCATCCGTGTATTGAAAGCTAGTCCACGTTGGAACCCAGGTATCCAAAATGGTAAGCCGGTAAGGGTAAAATACAACATCAACGTTAACTTTACATTGAACTAATAGTAGATGTTAAATTTTGATATTTTTAAGCAAAAATCGCCTAAACAGCGGTTTTTGCTCATTTTAGGCCTTGTCATGTTCGTTTTTTATGTGGTATTGGGCTTTGCATTTATATTTTACGAACCAATTGCCCTGCGCTTAAGCACTATTCCACAATGGGGCCGCATTGCAATCGGTATATTCTTAATTATTTATGCATTTGTAAGACTTTTAAGCCTTGGAAGGCGCGACTAATCAGCTCAATGAAAAATTTCTTTTTAATATTTTGTGTATTAGCTTTACTTGTATCCTGCAAACGTAAAAATAAGGCCGATGCAGTTAAAGAAACCAGAACAAGTGGTACCTTAAAAATATTGGTTGATGAAAGTGTTGGACCGATTGTTCAGGATCAGATCGATATTTTTAGTTTGGATTATCCCGATGCAAAATTTCAGACAACAGTAAAACCTGAAGAAAAATTATTGCCTGCCTTTCTTAACGATAGTGTAAGGGTAATTGTTTTGCCAAGGTTATTAACCAAGGCAGAAGAAAAATATTATAACCAGCGTAATATTAAAATAAACACCTCACGATTTGCTGTAGATGGTATTGCTTTAATTACAAATCACGGCAATATCGACAGTACAATTAACGTTAAAGAGGTGATTGATATATTACAAGGGAAGAAATCAGATAAAAAATTGGTCTTTGATAACGCTTATTCAAGTACCTTCCAATATTTTAAAGAGTTGGCCCATATCAGCCAATTTCCAGCTACAGGTGTTTACTCTAAAAATTCTAGCAAAGAAGTAATTAAACTTATTGCAGAAGATAAAAATTTTATTGGTATTTTAGGCGTGAATTGGATCACGGACAAGGATACAGAGATGAGCGAATACCTTTCTCAGATAAAAGTGCTGGGCGTAAAGAATGTAAAAGGCAAGGTAGGAGACGATCAGTTCTATAAACCAACTCAAGATAACTTAATTAACGGTGTTTATCCTTTCTTAAGAAATATAAATATTATAGATTGCGAAGGAAGAGATGGTTTAGGCACAGGATTTGCAACATGGTTAAGAAGTCAGAGGGGACAATTGATTGTGCTTAAATCTGGACTTGGCCCGCATAAATTAATGCCAAGACAAATTAACCTGACAAAAGGAAATTAAATTAAAATTATAAATTGAACCACGAAGTAAATCTAAAGAGACACTTCATTTTTATTAAATAAAAAAACAGAATATCCGATGAAAATTTTAAAGAAAGCAATAACCTTAAATGTAGGTTTGGTGTTGATGGGTTCTGCAGTTTTTGCTCAAGATTTAAATGACGCGAAAAAAGCCATCGACGCGGAACAGTATCAGAAAGCATCATCAATGCTGAAATCTTTGGTGAGCTCAAAAGCATCAGATGGTAATAACTATTACAATCTTGGTTTGGTTTATTTGAAAACCGGTTACATCGACTCTGCTAGAGCCGTATTTACCAAAGGTGTTACCGCTGATCCAAAAAACAACTTAAACTTAATTGGTTTAGGCGAAGCAGATATGTTATCTAATAACCCAAGTTCTGCTAAAACTAACTTCGACAAGGCTGTAGCTTTGGCGCCAAAAGATTACAAGACTTATTTGTATATCGGTAAAGCGTATTTAGCTCAGGATAAACCTAGTGATGATGTATCTAAACCTGATTTCACTAACGCTTTGGCTAACATTACCAAAGCTGATGAATTAGATGCTAAAGATAAAGATGCAGAGGTTTTCTTGGCACAAGGTGATGCCTATGCGTTACAGAAAAAAAATTCAGAGGCATTAGGTCCATATTTCCGTGTAAACGATATCGATCCTAATAATAGAAGAGCAAAAACTCAGATTGGTAAAATGTATAAGGAATCAAGAGCGTTTCCAGAGGCGGAGAAAGAATTGTTGGATGTAATAGCTGCCGATGCAAACTACGGCCCTGCTTACCGCGAGTTAGGTGAGTTGTATTTACAGTGGAGTAGCTTTGGTGTAGATAAGGAAAAAGCAACAAAAGGAATTGAGAACTATAAAAAATATCTTGATTTAACCGATAAATCTTTGGAATCCCAATTGCGTTATATGCAGTTTTTATATTATGCAAAAGATTTCCAAACTTTAGAACAAGTTGCTTCTTCAATTCAAGTTCCTGCTAATAATCCAAAAGCAAGTACTGTAGCTAGACTTAAAGGATGGGCAGCTTATGAGAATAAGAACTATCCTCAAGCTTTAACTTACATGACTGAATTTTTCGCAAAGGAAAAAAGTAAGGATAAAATTTTAGGGAACGATTACCTTTATTTAGGTAAATCTCAATTAAAAGCAGGTCAGGATAGTTTAGCTGTTGGTAATATTATCGAAGCGGCTAAAATTGATTCAAACAATGCTGATGCATTAGCAGAAGCGGGTTTAGCTTTAATGAAAGCAAAAAAATATGGTAAATCTGCAGAAATATATCAATTGGCGATTAAATACAATCCAAATGGTAAAGGTTCCTTAACCAACTATTACTATTTAGGTCATACTAGATTCTTAGAAGCTTATATGGCTCAAAAGGAGAAAAAACCAATTAACACTGCGGCTTTAGTAGAGGCTGATTCTGCATTAAGCCACTTGAATAAAGTATCACCAGAATTTGCGTTGGGTTACTTTGTAAGAGGAAGGATCGCAAATTTAGTTGACGACAAAACAAACCCTAAGGGAACCGGAGTGCCGTATTTCGAAAAGTATGTTAGTTTGGTAAAACCTGAAGAAACTGCTACTAATAAAACTAACTTGTCTGAATCTTACAATAACATAGGTGCTTGGTATGCAGATAAAGATAAAGCTAAAGCTATTGATGCTTTTACCAAAAGTTTAGCATTAGATCCTAATGATGCTTATGCTGCATCAAGATTGAAAGAATTACAAGCGCCTGCACCACCAAAAGGTAAAGGCAAATAATTCTAAAGTTAAATAATTTAGAAAAGGCAGAGTTAGTTACTCTGCCTTTTTTGCGTTTAATGTTTAGGTAAATTTGTATCCCGACAATAGCTTTGCAGTCTTATCTATTAGTTGGGTTATTAACCCAACTAATAGATGGTATTGATTCGCTTCTTTAGTTCTTCAATCTTTAAGTTCTTACGGCTAACCTTTTCTTCCAATTCTTCTATTCTTTTCTCCAGTTGAATTATTGTTTTTTTCATCAATTCCACTTCATTACTTGTATCCGCTTCTTCAAATGATGATAAAGGATTATTAAAAATTGCGGTTAATTTTGCTATGAGTTCCATTGATAACTTAATTTTTCCCGTTTCAATTCTTTGATATGTACTTTGATTAATTTCAAGTAAATTAGCTATGTACTCTTGACTTAAGCATTTTTCATCTCTGAATTTTCTAAGGTCCTGACCGCAAAATATCTGTTTCATTTCAGATCTTGTTAATTTCTTAGTATCCATAAATAAATCTAATTAAATCAATTTATTTTTTGACGCATAAATTAATGCTTGAGACGAATACTTCTATGCCAAAGAAATTGATGAGTAAGGAACTATTAATAATATATTTATGTATCTATTAATAAAATAAACATTAAGTATTATGAAAAAATTAACGTTAAAATCTACCTTTAGTAGAGGCGAAGTGTTAAGTAGAGCCCAGTTAAAAAAAGTACTAGGAGGAAGTGGTAGCTCAAGTTTGTGTTCTACAACTTGTAATTGTCCAACGGGAGAGAGTGTTTCAATAAGCATGGATTGTCCTGGTTGTACAGCTACTGCAGGAGTGGAAGTAGCATGTTCTAACAATGATTTTCCTGGTATCACTAGTAATACATGCCAAATAGAATGCTTAAAATATTATACACCACCTCAATAACGCGATATTTTCTTTGGTCAACTAGAGTTTTTTGCTTCGTGATAAGGGCAGAGTTTCCTTTCCCTGCCTTTATGTCTATTCTTTTTATTGAATAATATTGCAAAGTCACACCAGAAAAAAACAATTTCATGCGCAATATCGATTTGTCTCTTTAGTTCCTCAATCTTTAAGTTTTTACTGCTCACCTTTTCCTTCTATTACTTTCGCCATTTGAATTATTGTTTTATTCATCAATTCTAATTCATTGCTTGTGTCTGTTTCTGAAAATGATGGTAAAGAATTATTAAAAAACGCATTTAATTTTGTAGTGAGGTGTACTGATACCTTGATTTTGCTGTTTCAATTCTTTGATAGGTACTTTGATTAATTTCAGTAAATTAGCTATATACTCTTGGCTTAAGCATTGCTCATTTCTGTATTTTCGAAGGTCTTCACCGCATGATATTTGTTTTATTTCAGATCTTGATAATTTCCTAACATTCATAAATAAATCTAATTGTATCAATTACACTTTAACGCATAAATTAATGCAATTAACGAATAGTTCTATGCTGAAGAAATTGATCAAGAAGGAACTATTAATATTAGATTTATGTATCTATTAAAAAAATAAACATTAAGTATTATGAAAAAAATAGTTTTAAGGTCAACTTTTGACAAGGGAGAAGTATTAAGTAGAACGCAATTAAAAAAAGTAATGGGGGGAACAGGCAGTACAGATAATGCAGGAAATGTTACATGCACAGCTGTATGCGGACCAGAGTTTACTATAACCTGTAACGGTGATAAAAACTGTAGTGCTACGGATTATGTTGGTTGTAAATCCGATTTGGAGGAAAAATCATGCATTCTGGCATAATGATTTATTTTATTTGACCCTATCTAATTTGTTAATAATTGCTAAATTAAAAAACTAGGGTGTAAAAATAGATGCCTTGTCAATTAGATGACGTTTTTTATCTTAATTAAAGTTTTTTGCTTTGGTTCATGGCAGAGTTTGGTTACTCTGCCTTTTTCTTTTACTTTTGCATCATAAAATAAATAATATGCAAGCGCAGAGTTCGGCTATAGATTTTTTACCAATTATATTTCAAGTAATTGTTGCTTTAGGTTTTGTGGTCACCACATTGGTTGCTACCCACTTTTTAGGTCCAAAACGTAAAACAAGCGATAAATTAGAAACTTTTGAAGCCGGTATTAAATCAGTAGGTAATGCACGCCAGCCTTTCTCTATCAAATATTTCGTAGTAGCCATCTTATTTGTACTATTTGATGTAGAGGTTATCTTTATGTATCCCTGGGCGGTTAATTTCCGTACATTACGGATGGATGGAATGATCGAGATGTTCATTTTCATGGGTACATTATTGTTGGGCTTTATCTACGTAATCAAGAAAAAAGTCTTAGACTGGAACTAGTCAGCTGGCAGTTATCAGCTCACAATTGGCAGTTAATAGTTCATGGTTTAAAAACTGTAAACTGAAAATTACCAACTGCAAACCAAATGTGTATCACTTACACTAACTTATAGCTATTTTGGTTATTTAGAAAGGTTCTAAATCGAGTAAAGCTAGTTTGTTTGCCTTTAAAATATTGTAAATTTGTTGCTCATTCTGCAAAGGGATGAGCATTTTTTGTTTATAAACATGAGTGAAATTAATATAGTTGATGCGCCTCCAGGAATAGAAGGATCTGGCTTTTTCGCCACTTCTTTTGATAAAGTGATTGGTTTGGCCCGCTCAAATTCATTATGGCCTTTACCTTTCGCAACTTCTTGTTGTGGAATCGAGTTTATGGCAACCATGGGTTCTCACTACGATCTTGGTCGTTTCGGTGCCGAACGCCTAAGCTTTTCTCCTCGTCAGGCTGATGTTTTAATGGTTATGGGAACTATCGCTAAAAAGATGGCACCGGTATTAAAGCAGGTTTATATTCAAATGGCAGAGCCACGTTGGGTAATGGCTGTTGGTGCCTGCGCGAGTAGTGGTGGTATTTTTGATACTTATTCCGTATTGCAGGGTATTGATGAGGTTATTCCAGTGGATGTTTACGTTCCGGGTTGTCCGCCAAGACCTGAAGCTATTTTAGATGGTTTTCAGCGTATTCAGGATTTAGTGAAAAACGAGTCGGGCAGAAGAAGAAATTCTGATTATTACAAAGAACTTTTAGGTCAATACGGCATTAAATAATGGAAGAAACGACGCTAAATAATAATATTCTGGCAAAACTTAGCGATAAGTTTGGCGAAAAGGTAACTGGAGTTTCTGAGTCATATGGCTTATTAACTTTTGCAACCACCAAAGATGTTATCATCAATGTATTATCGTTCCTTAAAAACGATTTGAGTTTTAATTTCTTGACCGATATTACGGCGGTTCATTATCCGGGTAAAGATCATGGTATTGCAGTGGTTTACCATTTGCACAACATGGTGGAGAAAGTTAGGATTAGGATTAAGGTTTTCATTTCAGAACAAAATCCAACTATCCCTACAGCAACAACTGTTTGGAAAGGTGCCAACTGGATGGAACGCGAAACTTATGATTTCTTTGGAGTTAAGTTTGAAGGACATCCTGATCTACGCCGTATTTTAAATATGGACGACTTAGGTGTTTACCCGATGTTGAAACAATATCCATTGGAAGATCCGAACAGAGTAGATAAAAAAGACGAATTTTTTGGAAGGTAACCCCCTTACCCCCTAAAGGGGGAATTGGGTAGAAGATAAAGTTAAATATTTATAAACATTGAAAGGAAGTCCCCTTTAGGGGATTTAGGGGATATGAATCATAACCATCCGGTATTTACAGATAACGACCCGCAAAGTGAGCTGGTAACCTTAAACTTAGGCCCAACACACCCTGCAACACACGGCGTTTTTCAAAACGTTTTGCAATTAGATGGCGAACGTATTGTAAGCGGCGTTTCTACCATTGGGTATATCCACCGTGCTTTCGAAAAGATTGCCGAGCATCGCCCATTTTATCAAATTACACCACTTACCGACCGTTTAAACTATTGCTCGTCGCCTATTAACAATATGGGATGGCACATGACGGTTGAAAAGTTGTTAAATATTCAGATGCCGAAACGTGTAGATTATCTTCGGGTAATCATTATGGAGCTTTCGCGTATTGCCGATCACATTATCTGTAACACGATTATTGGTCAGGATACCGGCGCAACAACCACTTTCTTATACCTATTTCAGTTCCGTGAGCATATTTACGAAATCTTCGAAGAAGTTTGTGGTGCACGTTTAACCACAAATATTGGCCGTATTGGTGGGTTTGAAAGAGATTTCAATGATATCGCCTTTGCTAAAATCGATAAGTTTTTAAAAGAATTCCCTAAAGCGTTAAAAGAGTTCGAAAATCTGTTAACACGTAACCGTATTTTTATTGATAGAACGGCTGGTGTTGCAGAAGTAACTAAAGAAGCTGCTTTAGAATATAGCTGGACTGGACCGCTTTTGCGTGCTACCGGTGTAGATTACGATGTGCGTGTAAGCGATCCATATTCTTCATATCAGGATTTCGACTTTGAAGTTCCGGTAGGTACAAGTGGGGATATTTACGACAGATATTTAGTGCGTAATGAAGAGATGTGGCAGAGCATCCGCATTATCGAACAAGCGCTTGTGAAGTTAAAAACGGAACCAAAAGGTATTTTCCATGCCGATGTTCCTGAATTTTACCTTCCTCCAAAACAAGAAGTTTACAACAATATGGAAGCATTAATCTATCACTTCAAAATTGTGATGGGTGAGATTGATGCGCCAAAAGCAGAAGTTTATCACGCTGTAGAAGGCGGAAATGGTGAATTAGGATTCTATCTGATTAACGATGGAGGCCGAACGCCATATCGTTTACACTTCCGCAGACCAAGTTTTATAAACTACCAGATGTTTGCGCCAATGAGCGAGGGCATGTTATTGTCTGATGCCATTATCAACATGAGTAGTATGAATATTATTGCAGGAGAATTAGATGCTTAAAGTAGAAGAACAAACACCTGTAGTGTTTTCATCAGAATTGCTGGCCAAATTTGATGATGTAAAAAGCCGTTATCCTGAAGGTAAGCACAAATCAGCTTTGCTGCCATTATTACACTTGGTACAGGCCGAATACCTTTGGGTGAGTACATCAGCTATGGATAAGGTTGCCGAGTATTTAAATATTCAGCCAATTGAAGTGTATGAGGTGGCAACATTTTATACCATGTACTTTTTAAAACCACAAGGTAAGTATGCTTTGGAGGTTTGCCGTACCGGGCCTTGTTGCCTGGTTGGTGCCGAAAAAATATTAAGCCACTTGGAAAACAAGTTAGGTGTTAAAGAAGGTGAAGTTACTGCCGATGGTTTATTCAGCTTTAGAGGAGTTGAATGTTTAGCGGCCTGTGGTTTCGGTCCGGTGCTGCAAATTAGCCCGGAATATACTTTCTACGAAAACCTTACCGAAGCAAGTGTAGATAAATTGATTGAAGATTTGAAAAATAAGTCTTAAGTCGAAAGTCTTAAGTCGAGAGTCGTTGTGACTTAAGGCTATGGACTATGGACTACAGACTATAGACTAATTAAAATGTCTCGAAAACTGTTACTTGAGCATATAAACGTACCGGGCATCAATACACTTGAAGTCTATCGCCAAAAAGGCGGGTACCGTGCTGTGGAAAAAGCCCTTAAAACTTTAACACCCGAAGAGATTGTTGAAGAAGTTAAGAAATCGGGCTTACGCGGTCGCGGAGGTGCGGGTTTCCCAACTGGGATGAAATGGAGCTTTTTGGCTAAACCAGAAGGTGTTGCACGTTATTTGGTGTGTAATGCTGATGAATCTGAGCCAGGAACTTTTAAAGACCGTTATTTGATGACTTATATTCCCCATGCGTTAATTGAGGGAATGATTGTATCAAGTTTCGCATTAGGTGCCAAGGTTTCGTACATCTATGTACGTGGCGAGATGATGCCTCAGATCCGCATTTTAGAAAAAGCAATTGCTGAAGCTAAAGCTGCAGGATGGTTGGGTAAAAACATTTTAGGAACAGGTTACGATTTAGAATTATATGTTCAGCCAGGTGGTGGCGCTTACATTTGCGGTGAAGAAACTGCTTTGTTAGAGTCGCTTGAAGGTAAAAGAGGTAATCCACGGATTAAACCACCATTTCCTGCAATTGCAGGGTTATATGGTTGCCCTACAGTGGTTAACAATGTTGAATCTATTGCTGCAGTGGTGCCGATTATCAACGATGGTGGAGATGAATATGCAAAAATTGGTATCGGTAGAAGTACAGGTACAAAATTAATATCCGCATCAGGTAATTTAGTAAAACCAGGCGTTTACGAAATCGAATTGGGTTTACCGGTAGAAGAATTTATTTATTCAGACGAGTATTGTGGCGGTATTGCGAATGGTAAACGTTTAAAGGCAACGGTTGCGGGTGGATCATCTGTGCCTATTTTGCCAGCTAATTTAACCTTGAAATATGCTAACGGCGAACCTCGTTTAATGAGCTACGAATCGTTATCAGAAGGTGGGTTTGCTACAGGAACCATGATGGGTTCAGGTGGTTTTATTGCTTTTGATGAAGATCAGTGCATTGTTCGTAATACCTGGAATTTTTCTCGTTTTTATCACCACGAAAGCTGTGGACAGTGTTCACCTTGCCGCGAAGGTACCGGATGGATGGAAAAAGTGCTTCATAAAATCGAACATGGCCATGGCAGCATGGAAGATGTTGATTTATTGTGGGATATTCAACGCAAAATTGAAGGGAATACAATCTGCCCGTTGGGTGATGCAGCAGCCTGGCCAGTAGCCAGTGCAATCCGTCACTTCAGGGATGAATTTGAATGGCATATTAAAGAACCTGTTAAGAGTCAGAGCCAAAATTACGGTATCGCAAATTATGCAACACCGATTGAGAAAGCTCCGGTAACGGAAGAGAAATAAAATCTTAAGGTCGCGATTTGCGACCAGTTGAATATGTAATTTAAAACCTAAGATCACAATTTGTGATCTTAGAAATAAACTTGTAAATGCCGAAACAAGAGACATTAATAATTCCTAATGAGGTAATTGTAAACAAAATTTATCTTTTTAGAGGAGTTAAGGTGATGTTAGATTCTGATTTAGCAGAACTCTTTGGCGTTGAGACTAAAAGATTAAAAGAACAAGTTAGAAGAAATATAGAGCGTTTTCCAGAGCACTTTATGTTCGAATTAACAAAAGAAGAAAATGAGGTCTTAAGGTCGCAATTTGCGACCTTAGAACAAGGAAAATACTCAAAGTATCTTCCGTTTGCATTTAGTGAGCATGGTGTTTTACAACTATCAAACGTTTTAAAAAGTAAACAGGCGGTAGAAGTAAGTATTAAAATTATTGATGTGTTTGTACAGCTTAGAACGATGGTTTTAAGCAATACAGAAATAAGATTAGAAGTAGAAAAGATTAAAAAGAAAGTAGATAATCAAGATAAAAATATTGAAGTGATCTTCAGATATTTTGACGAACTATTGGAACAAAAAGAAAAACCAAGAAAAGAAATTGGTTATAAAATCTCGAAAGAGAAATAATAAATTGTAAAAAAGATTACTTCGTACCTCGCAATGACGGTAGAAGTATAAAAAATAAAAAGAATATCATTAACCATGAGTGAAAAAGTTAAGGTTACGATAGATGGAATAACAGTAGAGGTTGATAACGGCACAACCATTCTGAATGCTGCAAGGCAGATCGGAGGGGATATTGTTCCGCCAGCAATGTGCTATTATTCTAAATTACAAGGCAGTGGCGGTAAATGCCGTACCTGTATTGTAAAAGTGACTAAAGGTTCGGAGAAAGATCCTCGTCCAATGCCTAAGTTGGTGGCTTCTTGCCGCACAACCGTAATGGATGGGATGGAAGTGCTTAACATTACTTCACCAGAAGTTTTGGAAGCACGTGCAGGTGTTGTAGAGATCTTATTGATTAATCACCCCTTAGATTGCCCTGTTTGCGATCAGGCAGGAGAGTGCGATTTGCAGAATTTGGGCTACGAGCATGGTTTGCAAAAAACACGTTATGAGTTTGAACGCCGTACTTTCGAGCGTATCGATATAGGTGATAAAATCCAATTGCACATGAACCGTTGTATTTTGTGCTACCGTTGTGTTTTCACGGCTGATCAGATTACTAACAAACGTGTTCATGGGATCTTAAACCGTGGCGACCATTCCGAAATTTCTACTTACATTACCCAGGCTGTTGATAACGATTTCTCAGGAAACGTAATCGATGTTTGCCCGGTAGGTGCTTTAACCGATAAAACTTTCCGTTTTAAAAACCGTGTTTGGTTTACCAAACCAGTTGATGCACACCGTGATTGCGATCACGAAAAATGCAACGGTAAAGTAACACTTTGGTATAAAGGAGCAGATGTTTTACGTGTTACCGCACGTAAAGATCAGTTTGGAGAAGTAGAAGAATTTATTTGCAATACTTGCCGCTTCGATAAAAAAGCAACAGCTGATTGGGTAATTGAACACCCAACACACATTGATGATACTTCGGTAATTGCATCTAATCACTACGAAACATTAAAACCTTTGCATGTAATTCAGCCAAATGAGGCATTACAAGCTGCAAATGAAATTGAATTACATAAAACAGTTAAATACTAATGGATAGCGCTTTTGTTATAGAAAAATTTATCCTGGTAGCTGTAATTTTCGGCATCAGTTTAGTTATTGCCATGTATTCTACTTATGCAGAACGTAAAGTTGCTGCGTATTTACAAGATCGTTTAGGCCCTGATAGAGCTGGTCCCTTTGGTATTTTACAACCGTTGGCCGATGGATTAAAAATGTTTATGAAAGAGGAAATTATTCCTACCTCATCAAACAGATTTTTATTTATAGCTGGTCCGGGTTTGGCATTGCTTTGTGCCTGTATAGGTACGGCGGTTATCCCGTGGGGCAGTCCTGTTTTAATTGCAGGCAAAACTATTCCTTTACAGGTTTCAGATATCAATGTTGGAGTTTTATACATTTTTGGAGTCGTTTCTTTAGGTGTTTATGGCGTAATGATTGGGGGATGGGCCTCAAACAACAAATACTCTTTGTTAAGTGCGATCCGTGCAGCTTCGCAGAACATCAGTTATGAAATTGCAATGGGATTATCGATCATCGCTTTGCTTTTAATGACGAATACCTTAAGCTTAAAAGAAATCGTTGATCAGCAACATGGATGGAGATGGAATGTTTTATATCAGCCACTTGGATTTTTAATCTTTATGGTTTGTTCATTTGCAGAAACCAACCGTGCGCCATTCGATTTACCTGAATGCGAAACGGAATTAATCGGTGGTTACCATACCGAATATTCTTCAATGAAATTAGGTTTTTATTTATTTGCTGAATATATCAACATGTTTGTATCATCGGCAGTAATGGCCGCTTTATATTGGGGTGGTTATAATTACCCTGGTATGGATTCGATGGCGGTGTGGTTAGGCCCAACCTGGGCACCACTTTTTGGTACAGCAGTTTTCTTCGGTAAAATATGTGCTTTCATCTTTTTCTTTATGTGGGTACGTTGGACAATCCCTCGTTTCCGTTACGATCAATTGATGAATTTAGGTTGGAAAGGTTTAATACCTTTGGCTATTGCCAATATTATAATAACAGGTGTTGTGATTGCGATTATTGAGAAGTTTTAATTATGGAATCATTAAGTAATAAGAAAAAAGTACTGGAACAAAAGCCATTGAGCTTTATGGAACGGATGTACCTACCGGCAATTGCTAAAGGTATGGGCATTACCATCAGTCACTTATTTAAAAAAGAGGCTACTATAAGATATCCTGAAGTAGAACGTGAATTCTCTACCAACTTTAGAGGGATGCACTCGCTAAAGCGCGATGAGAATGGTAAAGAACGTTGTACTGCCTGCGGTTTATGCGCTTTATCTTGTCCAGCTGAAGCCATTACCATGATTGCAGCTGAACGTAAACCTGAGGAGAAAGATTTATACCGCGAAGAAAAATATGCAGCAACTTACGAAATCAATATGTTGCGTTGCATTTTCTGTGGATTATGTGAAGAGGCTTGTCCAAAAGAGGCAATTTACTTAGATGGACCTATTGTACCTGCTGATTATTTACGTAAAGATTTCATTTACGGAAAAGATAAGTTGGTAGAGGCTCCATTGGAAATGAAAAAATAAAATGATGGTTCGTGAAGACACGAACCATGGTAAACAATCTTAAGCCTCGGTTCGTGTCTTCACGAAACGAAATATAAATAATGGTTTGTGGAGACACAAACCATGGAACATAAATAAACAATTAATTAATGAGTACACAAGTATTCTATTTCGTAGCCACATTAAGTATCATCTTTTCGCTGATGGTGATTTTTGCAAAAAATCCGATCCACAGTGTATTGTACTTAATCCTTACCTTTTTTACCTTTACTGTACACTATGTGCTATTAAACGCACAGTTTTTAGCGGTGGTAAACTTTATCGTTTACATGGGGGCCATAATGGTATTGTTTCTTTTTGTACTGATGCTACTTAACCTGAACAAAGAAACTGAACCGAGTAAATCGCCACTGATCAAAATCGTAGGTGTAATTGCTGGCGGTTGTTTGGTTGTAACCTTAATCGGTTCTTTAAAATCAGCAAGTATTACCAGTCCATTGATTTTGAAAAATCCAGGATTAGGATTGGTAGAAAATCTAGGTAAGGAGCTTTTTGGCCCATTCTTATTACCATTCGAATTGTCATCTCTATTACTATTGGCAGCAATGGTTGGAGCCGTTTTATTATCTAAAAGAGATGAGGTAGAAGCATAATGGAAAATTTATTCACACAAGCAGCAGGCGTTCCGCTAAACCACTACATCTATTTAAGTGCCATTATTTTTTCTATTGGCGTAATCGGTGTACTTACGCGCAGAAATGCCATTGTAATTTTTATGTCGGTTGAGCTGATGCTAAATGCGGTTAACTTACTTTTAACGGCATTCTCGGTTCATAACAATGACCCATCAGGGCAGGTTTTCGTATTCTTCATTATGGCTTTGGCAGCTGCAGAGGTTGCAGTAGGCCTGGCAATTATCGTAATGGTTTACAGAAATACGAAATCAGTAGATATTAATGTTTTAAATCGCCTTAAGTGGTAAATATATAATAAGAATGACAATAGAACAATTGATTTGGTTGGTTCCGTTACTTCCTTTTTTAGGGTTTGTAATTAATGGACTGGGCAGAAACTCTTTATCTAAAGGACTTGTTGGTATCATCGGAAGCGGGGTAATCTTAGCCTCCTTTATCATCAGCGTAGTTATTTTCTTTAGTTTACAAGGCGACACACAAAAATCTCACGAAGTATTTTTATTCGATTGGATCAGCGCGGGTGCATTACACATTCCATTATCTTTCCTGGTTGATCCTTTAAGTTCGATCATGCTTTTGATCATCACCGGAATTGGTTTCCTGATCCATTTATATTCTACCAGCTACATGTACAATGATGCTGGATTCGGTAAGTTTTTCTCTTATCTGAACCTGTTTGTATTCTTCATGCTTTTATTGGTATTGGGATCAAACTACATCGTTATGTTTATCGGTTGGGAAGGTGTAGGTTTATGCTCTTACCTGTTAATCGGTTTCTGGTATACAAACAGTGCTTATGCCTCAGCGGCTAAAAAAGCTTTCGTAATGAACCGTATTGGCGATTTAGGCTTTTTGTTAGGCGTATTCTTAATCTTCACCACTTTTGGTAGTGTAGAATTTGCTAAAGTTTTCCCTCAAGCAGCTAATATGTTGCCCGGTAATGATACACTGGTTTTAATTACCATCTTGTTGTTTATCGGTGCCTGCGGTAAATCGGCTCAATTGCCTTTGTTTACCTGGTTACCAGATGCAATGGCCGGACCAACGCCAGTTTCGGCTTTGATCCACGCAGCTACAATGGTTACAGCTGGTATTTATATGATTGCACGTTCGAGCGTATTGTTCGATCTTGCTCCGCTTACACAGCACATTATTGCTATTGTTGGAGCGGCTACGGCTTTAGTTGCAGCAATTATTGCTTTAACACAGACTGATATTAAAAAAGTGTTGGCTTATTCAACCGTATCGCAATTGGGATATATGTTTTTAGGCCTGGGTGTTGGCGCTTATACAGGTTCATGCTTCCATGTTTTAACCCACGCATTCTTTAAAGCACTATTATTCTTGGGCGCAGGTTCGGTTATCCATGCCATGCACCATGAGCAAGATATGCGTCACATGGGCGGATTGAGAAAGAAACTTCCGGTTACTTTCTTAACTATGCTGATCGGTACCATTGCTATTGCAGGTTTACCACCGTTCTCTGGTTTCTTCTCAAAGGATGAAATTTTAGCACATGCTTTCCAGGCTAGTCCGATACTTTGGGGAATTGGGGTTTTAACCGCATTCTTAACGGCATTCTATATGTTCAGAATGATGTTCTTGACTTTCTTTGGCAAATACCGTGGAACACATCATGAAGAAAGCCATGTGCACGAATCGCCAAAAGCAATGACTTTACCTTTAATCATTTTGGCTGTTCTTGCTGCAATTGGTGGAGCAATCAACTTCCCGCATATTTTTGGTGGAAACGAATGGCTGGCACATTGGTTAACTGGTGCAGGCGTTGCGCAACACGAACTAGATTTAAACCATTCAACTGAAATAGGTTTAATGGCGATATCAGTAACCGCCGCTATAGCAGCTTTATTTTATGCTCATAGCAGGTATGTAAGGGGAGCACGCGTTCCTGTTGCTGATGAAGCACCGCGTTCTGCTCTGGCAAAGTTATCCTATAATAAATTCTACCTCGATGAAATTTATGATTTCTTGATCACTAAGCCATTAGATGCACTTTCGAAATTCTTTTATAAGATTATCGATAACAAATTTATCGATGGAATGGTGAACGGATTGGGATGGAGTACAAATGAAGCCAGTAAAGGTATTCGTTTGCTACAAAGTGGAAACGTAGGTTTCTATATTTTTATGATGGTATTTGGTATCATCGCATTACTTGCATATACATTTTATTACATATAAAAAGGGTTCAAAATTAAATAATGGAACAACTTTTACTACTTATATTTCTTCCGCTTGTAGGTGCAATTATTACTGCATTTGCTGGTAAGTCGGCTAAAATAGTTTCGACCGTATTTTCGGTTGTTTCTTTGGTTTTGACTTTGGTTATCGCCGGTAATTTCATTCCAAATGCAAGTACCCAGTTTGAGGTTAATTTGCCTTGGATTGCAGATTTAGGCATCAATTTCCACGCAGGTATCGATGGCATTAGTATGCTTGTGGTATTGCTAACCAATTTATTGGTGCCGATCATTATTTTATCGAGCTACAACCACCAGTATAAAAATCCGGCTGCATTTTATGCGTTGATTTTGTTTATGCAATGTGGCTTATTGTTGGTATTTACTGCATTAGATGCATTCTTGTTCTATATTGGATGGGAAGCAGCGTTAATCCCAATTTATTTTATCTGTGCCATCTGGGGAGGAAAAGACCGCATCCGTATCAACATGAAATTTTTCGTGTATACCATTGCAGGTTCGTTATTTATGTTGATGGGTATTATTTACCTGTACCTTCAAAACCCTGCACACAATTTTGATATTCAGGCTTTTTACGCTTTAAACTTAGATAGTGCACAACAGGGATGGATTTTCTGGGCTTTCTTTATCGCTTTTGCTATTAAGATGCCGATTTTTCCTTTCCACACCTGGCAGCCTGATACTTATACCGCGGCACCTACACAAGGAACGATGCTATTATCGGGCATCATGTTAAAAATGGGTATTTATGGTGTAATCAGGTGGTTATTACCAATTGTTCCGGCAGGCGTTCACGACTGGGGCCAAGTGGCTATTGTTTTATCAATAATCGGTATTGTTTATGCTTCGCTGATTGCTTTTACACAAAAGGATGCTAAACGTTTGGTAGCTTATTCATCTATTGCTCACGTTGGATTAATTTCAGCAGGTATCTTCGCTTTCAACCAGCAAGGTATGCAAGGTGCGATGGTACAAATGTTGAGTCATGGTATTAATGTAGTGGGTTTATTCTTTGTTTTAGATATCATCTTCTCTCGTGTTAAAACCAATAAAATTGAAGAGTTGGGCGGAATTGCGAAAGTAGCACCGCAGTTGGCGCTTACTTTTCTGATCATTGTTTTAGGCACGGTAGCTTTACCGGGAACAAACGGATTTATTGGTGAATTTTTATTGCTGATGGGTGTTTACAACTACGGTATTTGGGCTGCAGCTATTGCAGGATTAACCATTATCTTCGGTGCAGTTTACATGTTACGCATGTACCAAAATGTAATGCTGGGCGAAACCAACAGCTTAACCATCACTTTTACCGATATTAAAGGAACCGAAAAATTGGTTCTTTATACCATATGTGCATTAATTATTGTTTTGGGTATTTATCCAAAACCAGTTTTGCATTTAACAGAGGCATCTGTACAACATTTATTAGAACAGGTAAATCAAAAATTAAACACAGTAAAATAAGCAATGAATATTATTATAACCATTAGTATAACAGCTTTTATAGTGCTTTATGCAGGTTTGTTTAAGGCAAATAAAGCATTACTACCACTTACCGTTGTTGGCTTACTTACTGCACTAGGATTTACTTTTTGTGCATGGAATGGCAATGCTGTTCATTTCGGAATGATGCAGACAGATAACTTCGCCTTGGCATTTTCCGGGATCTGTATTATCGGTACACTTTTAATCTTTTTATTAACACAGAATTATTTCCACGCTAAAAGCGATAACATAGCCGAATATTATACCTTGATTCTTTTCGCGCTGGCGGGAATGATCATGATGGTATCGTATAAAAATATGGCCATGTTATTTGTAGGCTTAGAAATCATGTCGGTGAGTTTATACATTTTGGCCGGTATCCGTAAAAAGGATTTTGCCTCTAACGAAGCTTCATTAAAGTATTTCTTAATGGGTGCTTTCTCAACAGGCTTCCTGTTATTTGGTATCACCCTAATTTATGGTGCCACAGGCTCATTCGATTTAGATAAAATACAAGCCTATCTAGTAAATAGTCAGGCAATTTCTCCAATATTTTATCCAGGTGTTATCCTGATGATGATCGGTTTAAGCTTTAAGGTTGGTGCTGCTCCTTTCCACTTCTGGACTCCAGATGTATACGAAGGCGCTCCTTCATTAATTACCACTTTCATGAGTACTGTAGTTAAAACTGCAGGCTTTGCTGCTTTTTTAAGATTATTTGCTGGTGCACTTGCGCCACTTCACGATTTTTGGGCTGCACCACTTATGGTGATTGTTTGTTTAACCTTATTTATCGGAAACGTAACTGCGCTGTTCCAGAAGAACTTCAAACGCATGTTGGCATACTCGAGTATTTCGCATGCGGGTTACCTGTTGTTTTCGCTTATTGTGTTAACCAAAAACTCTGGAAACAACGTATTGGTTTATGCGGCGGCTTATACTTTCGCATCAATTATCGCTTTTGCGGTATTAATATTAGTAAAACAAAAAACGGGTAGCGATAGCTTCGAAAGTTTCAATGGTTTGGCTAAACGCAATCCACTAATAGCATTATGTTTAACAGTAGCTATGCTTTCGTTAGCCGGTATTCCGCTAACAGCTGGCTTCATCGGGAAATATTTAATGTTCCTGAATGTAATGACCGAATATAAAACCTTACTTGTTGCATTTGCGATTTTAAATGCGCTGGTTGGCTTCTATTATTATTTTAGGGTAATTGCAGCCATGTGGTTTAAAGATGGCGCAGAAACAGAGCTTTCAGCTCCGGCACAGTACAAGGTTGTGTTACTGGTTTCTGTAGCAATTACATTAATTTTAGGTATTTATCCTGCAATTATTTTAAACCTGATATAGGTATGCTGTTGTTTGATAATTATTTGTAGTTTTACGAATAATTGAATATGCACGATTTTTGGAATAACCTGCATCAGCTACTTGATCCCGAGAAATTATTGAGGGAGGGTGGTTTCTATCTCGTCGTATTCGTTATCTATGCAGAAACGGGCCTGTTTTTTGGTTTTTTTCTTCCCGGTGATTATTTATTGTTTTTAGCGGGAATGTTTGTAGCAACAGGCAAGCTTGATGTGAACATTGCGGTGCTCTTGGCGGGCTTGTGTTTCGCAGCCATTTCTGGAAATTTTACCGGCTATTGGTTCGGGCGTAAAACTGGCCCCGTATTGTACACCAGAAAAGACAGTTTCTTTTTTAAGAAGAGATATTTAAAAGCTGCAGAGGATTATTATCATAAACAAGGAGCCTTTGCATTAATTATGGGCAGGTTTGTGCCAATAGTTAGAACTTTTGCACCGATTTTTGCGGGAGTTGTAAAATTAGAGTTTAAAAAGTTTGCGCTATACAATGTTGTTGGTGGCGTACTTTGGATCTGCTCCTTAACTTTGCTCGGTTATTTTTTGGGCAGAAGGTTTGAAAAAGAAATTAACGATTATTTATTATATATTATTATTGGCTTTATCCTTATTACAACTATACCATTATTAATTACCTTTGTAAAAAGTAAAGTAGTGAGTGGTCCTGAAGAGGATAAAACAGATTTAAATTAAAAATGGCAAAAGACGATCATCACGCATGGCATAGCGTATCTCCTGGGCACAATGTTCCGGAAATTGTAAACGCAATTATTGAAATTCCAAAAGGATCAAAAGCAAAATACGAAATAGATAAAGAATCAGGTCTGATCAAGTTAGATAGGGTTCTTTTTTCATCAGTAATGTACCCGGCAAATTATGGCTTTATTCCGCAAACTTATTGCGATGATAAGGATCCATTAGATATTTTGGTGCTTTGCTCGGTAGATGTTTATCCAATGACATTGATCGAAGCGAAAGTTGTAGGTGTAATGCACATGGTAGATAATGGAGAGCAAGATGATAAAATTATCGCGGTTGCTGCTCACGATATGTCGGTAAACTACATCAACGATTTAGATGAATTGCCTCCACACCAAATGAAAGAGATTGTTCGTTTCTTTCAGGATTATAAAGCATTAGAAGATAAAAATGTAACTATAGAACATTTACTTGGTGTTCGTTATGCGCATAAAGTAATTAAAGAAAGCATAGAACTTTATAACACAACATTTAGAGAATTGGCTTAATGGATTTACCCACGGTATGTTTGTTTTTAAATTTTGAGCTAAGTGCAATCCTGCCCACAAAAGTAGTTTTGGTTGCTTTACAAGAACCCGATACCACTTCTGTAGGCTGGCGATTATTCTTTGCATTATTTTTGGTGTTATTAAACGGATTTTTTGTTGCAGCAGAGTTTGCAATTGTAAAAGTCCGGGCATCACAGATTGAAATTAAAGCAAAAACAGGCAGTCGTGTTGGCAAAATGGCCAAAGGGATTATTCATAACCTTGATGGATATCTGGCAGCCACACAGCTGGGTATAACGCTTGCATCACTTGGCTTAGGTTGGGTAGGTGAAGGCGTTATGCATACCATTTTCAAAAATCTGTTCGATAGTTTGGAGTGGGGATTGAGCGATGCTTCTATCCATACTGCATCTACAATTGTTGCCTTCTCGTTGATTACGATTATGCATATTGTATTTGGTGAATTGGCGCCTAAATCTTTTGCTATCCAACGGCCGGTAGCAACAACCTTATTTGTTTCTGTACCATTGCAGCTATTTTATGTGGTATTTAGACCATTCATCTGGACATTAAACAGTCTTGCTGCGATTATTCTTAAACCATTCGGAATCGACACTTCAAGCGGACATGAATCGCTTCATAGTACCGAAGAACTTCAGTATTTATTAGACCAGGGTAAAGAAAGCGGAGCCTTAGATAATAACGAACATGAGCTGATTAAAAACGTATTCGATTTTAATGAGCGAGTGGTGAAGAATATCATGGTACCTCGGACCAAGATTTCGGGTATTGAACTAACTTCTCCAAAAGAAGAAGTGATTGATACGATTATTAAAGAAGGGTATTCGCGTTTACCGGTTTATGATGAGATCATGGATAAAATTGTAGGGATTATCCATGCAAAAGATATTTTACCATTGGTTGCAGCGGGTAATCAGCATTGGACATTAAACGATATCATCAGAAAACCATATTTCGTTACAGAAACCAAGAAAATCAACGATCTGATGAGTGAACTGCAAAGTAACCGCATACAGATTGCTATTGTATTAGATGAGTTTGGCGGTACAGCGGGCATGGTTACGTTAGAAGATATTGTTGAAGAGCTTGTTGGAGAAATCCAGGATGAATACGATGAAGAAAAGCCACTGGTAGAAAAAGTTTCTGACAATGAGTTTATCGTAAATGCATTCGCTACTGTATATGATGTAAATGAACATCTACCTCACGATTTACCAGAGGATGAAGATTTCGATACCATTGGTGGTTTGGTTTCTCATGTTTTTGAACGTATTCCTGAGGTAGGCGAAAGCAACGAATCATACGGATATCTGTTTACCATCCTTAAAAAAACAGAGCAGAATATCGAAACAATCAAGTTAGAATTGGTAATCAATAAAGCGGATATGGTTGATAATCATTAATTTCAACTATGCATATTTTTTATACACCAGATACAATCCAAAATACTTATACGCTTAACGAAGAAGAGAGCAAACATTGCGTTAGGGTACTTCGCCTTACCATAGGCTCAATCGTTAACCTCGTTGATGGGAAAGGTGGTTTTTACACTGCTGAAATCACTTCTGATAATCCGAAAAAAGTCTCCTTATCCATTTTAAACGTAGAAACGGAGTTTCATAAAAGAAATCATTACCTGCATATTGCTGTTGCGCCAACTAAAAATATCGACCGAATCGAATGGTTTTTAGAAAAAGCTACAGAGTTGGGTATTGATGAAATTACACCAATTATTACCGATCGATCGGAGCGTAGGATAGTTAAAGAGGATCGGCTCAACAAAGTGATTACTTCGGCTGTTAAGCAATCGATAAAAGCCTATCATCCAAAATTAAATGATGCCATTTCTTTGGATGCTTTTTTAAAAGAATCATTCGATGGTCATAAATTAATAGCGCATTGTATCGATAACGGGGAGAAACAATATATATCCAAACTTGTAGCTCCACATCAAAAATACTTAATTCTTATTGGTCCTGAAGGAGATTTCACACCTGATGAAGTTAATTTAGCTTTGAACAAAGGCTTTAAAGCATTAACTTTAGGTGATAACAGATTGCGCACAGAAACGGCTGCATTATCTGTTTGTTTTGAAATCAATTACCTTAACCGATAATCAATTTGAAGTTTTCAGTTTTCAGTTTTCAGTTTTCCAGGTTTCAGCTTTGGTCTTTCAGCTTTGGTCTTTTAGCTTTTAGCTTCGTGTTTTTTGCTTTTATCCCGCCAACCTACCGCATGGCCAAATTAAAGTATAACGGTGGTGGTGATTGGTATGCAGATAGAACAGCTTTGCCCAACTTAATTGCCTACTGTAATGCCAATTTGAAGACTAATTTTTATGCCGAAGAAAGTATCGTAGAAGTAGGCTCGAAAGAAATATTCAATTATCCATTTGTTTACATGACTGGCCACGGAAACGTAGTTTTTAACGATCAGGAAATTAAAAATTTAAGGCAATACCTTACAGGTGGTGGTTTTCTTCATATTGATGATAATTATGGATTGGATAAATTTATCCGCCCGCAGATGAAAAAAGTATTCCCGGAACTTAGTTTTGTCGAATTGCCGGCCAACCATGCATTATATAACCAGAAATTTAAGTTCCCGGGAGGCTTGCCAAAAATCCACGAGCACGATAATAAAAGACCTCAGGGATTTGCATTAATTTATAAAGGTAGAGTTGTGTGCTATTACACCTATGAGTGCGATTTAGGGAATGGCTGGGAAGATTTTGGTACTTATCCTGAAGATACACAAGAAACGAGGACTAAGGCACTTAAAATGGGTGCAAATTTGGTTCAGTATGCTTTAACCCAATAACAAATGTATAAAGTAAAAATAAACGATCAGTTTTTATTCGAGGTTGAAAATAAGGAGTTACCTTTTTTGGTAAACGGAGAACCTATTCAGTTCGATCTGAGTTCAATTGGGAATAATATTACGCACGTTTTATACCAGAATAAATCTTTTAATACAGAGCTGGTTGAGCTGAACAAAGCAGATAAAACCTGTAAAATAAAGGTTAACGGTAATATTTATCAGATTAGCATCGAAGATCAGTTTGATGTTTTGTTAAAACAGCTGGGACTGGATAATTTAACCGCTAATAAAGTTTCAGAAATTAAAGCACCGATGCCTGGTTTAGTACTAAAGGTTTTGGTTGAAGAGAACGCTGAGGTAAAGAAAGGTGATAACCTATTGGTGCTGGAAGCGATGAAAATGGAAAATATCCTAAAATCATCAACCGATGGTGTAATAAAGAAAGTTTTGATTAAGCAGGGCGATAAGGTAGAGAAGAACCAGATCTTGATTCAGTTTAAGTAGATAGCTTTTGCCATTAAAGAGTTAATATAGTGTCGTCACCCTGAATTTATTTCAGGGTCTTTTAGCTTGAAAGATGCTGAAATAAATTCAGCATGACGATCGCCTCGTCAAATGAGCGAAATACAATACACAAAAAAAGTCCCGATCATCTCGGGACTTTTCTTTTTTATTTACCTCTACTTACCCGGTAAGGTTTTTGAGGAGGGTTTTTAAAATTTCTTTTCCCTGCAGTACTAATTTCTGGAGCGCCAAGCATAGTCATGGCGCAACGGAAACCAACTTCTGCAGATGATTCATCTTGTTGCATAAAACGGCGTGTTGCTGGGTTTAACCAGTAAGCCATGTCATTCCAAGAACCACCTTTATAAACTCTGGATTTATCGTTTACAAGCGTTACACCTTCTTCATTTAATAAAATATTTTGTCTATCACGGTAACCTCTTTGATCGGCCTGATAACTGGTCGATGCTACTGGAGATTGTGGATCAGTCGATTTTGAAATCGAATCGGAACGTTTCGCCTGTGCCTGTTTTTCTGCCCAGGTTTGTTTTCTTCCAGCGTAAGCATTTTCCTTAATCGGGTTACCATATTTATCCAATGCAATTTTTCCGCTTTGCGAATCCTCTAGTTTTTTATTGGTGAAATAGTTACCACGATATGGGTTAAATGCATCTGCATCAGTAAATGTACCTGTTCTGTACACATCATTAACCCATTCATTCACGTTTCCAGCCATATTATATAAGCCGAAGTCGTTTGGTGCATATTGAATAACCGGAACAGTTAAATCTCCTTTATCATTTAATGAACCACCAACACCCATATAATCGCCAGGTGCTCTTTTAAAGTTGGCCTGAATCATACCTCTGGTTTTCTTTTTGGCCGAACTTACGCCTAAGCCATTCCACGGGTAGATTTTATTCTGATTGATGTTTTCGTATTCTGTATTGCCAATTAAACCTAAAGCAGCATATTCCCATTCAGCTTCTGTTGGTAAACGATAAGGCTGCATAATTACACCATCCTCTAGTGTCGCAGTTCTTCTAGGCTGGTTGTTTTTACCTCCAGATGCTGGGGCTGCTGTTCCTCCAGCGGTTGATGTAGCTGCACCTGATTTTGTATTGTAATCGATTGGTGCATTTTTCCCCTTATCATCATACTGGCCATTTAAATATGCATCAGTATTAAAAGGTTTGTCTGGTTTTGGAGTCGCCGCTGCTGTAGTAGCAGCATGGCCTTTTCCATTACCAGCTAAAGTTTTATAATCAGTTAAAATTCCTTTTTCGCGTAGAATAAATTCGTTAGCTCTCGAAGTTCTCCATTCGCAATAACGTGATGCCTGCTCCCATGAAACACCTACAACAGGGTAGTCACGGTAAGCTGGGTGTCTTAAATAGTTATCTACATAAGGTTCGTTGTATGATAATGCGCGGCGCCACACTAAAGTATCAGGAAGCTCATTATAATAAAACTCACGATCTTCAGGGTAGTTGTATCTGATCCAGTGTAAGTATTCTAACCAATCGGTATTCGATACTTCAGTTTCATCCATGTAAAAAGATGGAACAGTAACCTGTCTTTTATAATTGTAAATATTTGGCTCAACACCTGCAACCTCGATGGCGCTACCCCCCACAACTAAAACTCCACCTTCAATTGGAATTAAACCAGGCCCCGGAGCTCTCTTGTATTGAGTAGCTACAGCAAAAGCACCAGATTGGTTGTTTTTGCTTTTCCTATCGGCATAAGGAATACCTGTTTTGCTAGAACTGTTCCCTCCTTTTGAGCTACAGCTCGTAAGTAGGGCAGCTAATGACAAACAAGTAAAAGAATATAGTAACAGTTTTTTCATATAGTTCGTTGGGAATATCGTCCCTATAGGGATCCAACCGATAAAATTAAACAATTTTAAATGAATATATAAATAATGTGGTAATAAAATATCGATTATATTTTTGAGTGATAACGTATTATTTTAAAGCGTATTGTGTCTACTTACTTTTTCAGTTAAATTTAAGTTAAATAATTATAAATAAGCAAGATAAAAAGAAATGGAGGTGATTGAGAAGTGCTGTTAGCAAGCCATTAGCCCAATAGGTGGAATTACTTTTATTATAGCTCAGGTCATCTCAAGATTAATTTTTTTTATGTTTTTAGTGACAGCTTAAACACGCATATATAAAAAGAGTATTGTTATAGTTTATAGAGATTGCAATAAATTAACCATATTTGATTTAAAGATTATTAAGTTGACAAATCGAATTAATAATTTTATAAAAAAAGGAAATAGCTCAATTACGATGCTAAATGGTTATTAGTTATGGGTTTAGGTTTTTTGCAGTCACACCGGTATGTAAAAATCGTAGGTTTAATTAGTAAATAATCATAGAATTCGTATTTTGGGTGAAATATAAGTTTTGGTTTTACGTTACAGAATATATTCTCCAGTTATTGCTAAATACCAAAATCTAAAATCACGTACCTTTAAAGGATGAATTTCAAGTACATCAGTAAACTTGCTTTTTCTGCACTCTCAATGGCCTTGGTGTTTGGTAAAACAAATGCTCAGGTAACCATAGGCAATACCCAAACAAATGGTAGCGAGGCAAACAATATTGTAACAGCAGTTCCATTTCTGCTGATAACACCCGATGCCCGTGCCGGTGCAATGGGTGATGCTGGCGTAGCCGTTGCAGGTGATGTAAATTCAGCCAGCATTAATGCCGCTAAACTTGCTTTTTTAGATAAACCTTATGGATTTTCTGTTTCATATAGTCCATGGTTAAAAAGCCTGGTGCCTGATATTAATCTTGCTTATTTAAGTGGTTTTTATAAATTGGATGATCGCAATACCATTGGCGCATCTTTGAGATATTTTTCTTTAGGCTCTATTCAGCTAACTGATATCAACCAACAGGACTTGGGTATTTCCAATCCGAATGAATTGGCATTTGATGTTTCTTTCGCCCGTAATTTTGGTAAAGAGTTTTCATTAGGGACTTCATTAAGATATATTTATTCAAATTTAGTTTCAGGTCAGTTTGCATCCTCAGGACAAGTGCACAGTGGAAATGCGGTAGCAGTTGATGTTTCGGGATTGTATAAAACGACTACAACGGTATTTGGCAGGCAGACTGTTCTTTCTGCTGGTGCTAATATTTCCAACATCGGAACAAAAATGAGCTATTCTGATGGTGGAGAGAACTTCTTTTTACCAACCAATTTTAAACTAGGAGGTGCGTCTACCTTCACGATGGACGATTTTAGCACCTTAACCTTTGCGCTCGATTTTAATAAATTGTTGGTGCCAACACAACCGATATACGATTCGAACAATAACATTGTAAGCGGAAAAGATCCAAACCGATCCGTTCCAGCAGGAATTTTTGGTTCGTTTACTGATGCACCAGGCGGTTTTAGTGAAGAATTAAAGGAAGTAGGAATTTCAACAGGCTTAGAGTACTGGTATAACCAACAGTTTGCAGTGAGAGCAGGTTACAACTATCAGAGCCCAATGAAAGGCGATAGCCGCTACTTTACCTTGGGCCTTGGATTAAAATACAACGTTTTTAATATAGATTTCTCTTATTTGATTGCAAATGCACAAACAAGTCCACTTGCAAATACCTTACGTTTTGGTCTATTGTTTAACTTTGGCGACAAAAAGATTGTTAAAAAGTAATTTTAAGCTATCAGTTTATAATTAACCGATTAACGTGTTTAAACAATTAACCTAAATACCCATGAAAATTAGAGTAGGTTTCGGATTCGATGTACATCAGTTAAAAGATCAGCACCCTTTTGTTGTTGGTGGAGTTATATTAGATCATCATAAAGGTGCTTTTGGGCATTCGGATGCCGATGTTTTGCTTCACGCCATCTGCGATGCGCTTTTAGGGGCAGCCAACCTTCGCGATATTGGTTTCCATTTCAAGAATACAGATGATAGATGGAAAGGCATCAGTAGCCTCGTTTTATTGAAGGAAACGGTTAAATTGTTGACCGAAAAAGGATGGCAAATTGGCAATATAGATGCGATGCTTTGTTTAGAAGCGCCAAAAATTAACCCTCATATTCCTGCTATGCAGCAAAATATTGCTGAGGCCATTGGAATTTCTACCGAGGATATTTCGATAAAAGCCACTACCAATGAGCAAATGGGATTTATCGGCAGAGAAGAAGGTGTTGTTTCTTATGCCGTTTGCCTGATAGAAAAACCTTAGTCTATATTAGAATTTTCTTGCCGTTAAGTAAGAAATCGGTAAGCCAATACAGAAAACAAGGATTACCGCATTTAAAATCGCCCGTTCATAATGAAACGGTGCTGTAGGTATTTTGGTTAGCGGAACAATCAAGAGGGTCATAATCGTCCAAACGATAATGCCATATAGTATTCCTGAAATGATAATGTTTTTACGTAAAACAGGTGTTTTTATTGATGCAATAGTAAAAATCAAGGTGAAGCAAAAAGCAATAAAGTAGTGGAGTGCTAAACCTATAAGAGCCGTTTTGGTCCCTCCAGCAAAAGCATTTGGTCCCATAATAGCACTGGAGATATACTGAAATACCCCTATAAAATTCATCTTTCCTAAAAATATAACTGCTGCCAGTCCATCTAATGTTCCGGCGATAAGCGCAATAAATAAAACCTGTTTAAAGGAAAATATAGTTTGGTTAGATTTTTCCATAAACAATAATAATGTTTTTTTAAATAGCTTGTTATTAATTGTTTATGTTTTTTTTTGGTTATGTGTAATAATATTAAGTTTTGATTCGGAGCTGTCACATTGAGCTTGTCGAAATGCTTTACATTGCATTTTAACCAGCTTTTCAACAGGCTATCAATGACAGATTGCAATATAAGGTTCGTCATTGCGAGGAGGAACGACGAAGCAATCTTTCATGCTAGTGATTCTGCTATAAAGATTGCTTCGTCGGCTGAAAAAGTCTTCTCGCAATGACGATAGCTTGATGACAAGCATTAAGCCAACTGCTCTTTAACATTTCCTGTCCGCTTTAACGTTCCCCAGGTTTCCAGCTCACCTTTTATGGCTTTTCTGAACGAACGGAATAGTACAACATACATTAATTGTCGCCAGAAAAACCTTTGCGGGAATATGTAAAGCAAATTCGTATATTTTTCCTTTTCCATGCGGAAAGCGATTGCTGCAAAAATCATATCTACAACAATAAAGATAATGTAATAGAAAAGCACCTGACCAAATCCGTTATGCAGGCTTAAAATTCCTGAAAATCCGGTTAGGGTTAAATTATTTATAGCACTTAATGAAAATAGGCCACTAATTAACGAGATAAGCATAAAAAGATCGGCAAGTGGTGAAAATAGCGGCAAAATGATCTGATAGATCAAAATATTCGGCATTCCTACCATTCCGAAGTAGCCGTATTTCTTGTTTAGTAGTGTTTTTCTGTTTTTCCAGAAACTTTGCATTACGCCAAAACTCCAACGGAACCGTTGTTTAAGTAACATACTCACTGTTTCTGGTGCTTCGGTATAAGCAATTGCAGTATCACAGTTTTTTACGCGGTAACCTGCTTTCAAAATACGCATGGTTAAATCGCAGTCTTCGGCAAGTGTATCAATGGTAAATCCGCCGATTTCTAAAATTACATTTTTTCTGAAAGCACCAATTGCTCCAGGCACAACAGTAATTGTATTTAATAAGTCGAAAGCACGCCTATCCATATTCTGTGCAGTAATATATTCAATAGACTGCCATTTGGTAATAATGTTGTTGGCATTCCCAACTTTCACGGTTCCGGCAACGGCAGCGATTTTATCGCTGTAGAAATAACGCATCAGTTCGGTAACGGCATCATCTTTCAATTGCGTATCGGCATCAATACAGACAACAAAATCTGAGGTAGCTTTAGATATGCCATAATTTAAGGCCGAAGCTTTACCGCCATTTGCTTTACGGAAAACCTTTACCTGGGGATGGTTGCCAAAATGTTGGTCAATAATTTCAAAGGTTTTGTCTTTCGAACCATCATCTACAAAAATCAGTTCAAAATCGGGATATGTGGTTTTTAAAAGACTATTAATGGTTTGCACAGCAGTAACTTCTTCATTGTAAGCCGGAATGATAATACTCACTTTTTCTGAAGGATTTACTACCAATTTGCTGACATTCTGTTTCGCCCTTTTTCGCTGTCTAATGGCCAGATAAGCGATAAAAATGGTCCTTAAAATGGCAAGTACAATCGCCACAGAGAATATGATGTTTAAAATCATGTTTCCGTAGTAAAAAAAGTTGATGAAAAAATAATCTCCAGAGCCTGAAAAACCACTGTTTGCAGTAGACTTAACCGCAGGCATCAGTTCTGATCTTTTTTTGCCCATTAAATTGCCAACTGTTGTAAAAGTATAGCCTTTGGCTTTGAAGAATTTTATAATCCGAGGCAAAGCAGCAACAGTAGCCTCACGGTTTCCACCTGCATCGTGCAATAAAAGAATATTACCATTATCCTGCTGCTTCACTACTTCATTAAAAATCTGATCGGCAGTTTTGCCAGGTTCCCAGTCTTCAGGGTCGATAAGTTCACCTATATTGATGTAATTCTCTTTTCGGCTCTGTGCAACTGGCAAAATTTCTGAAATGTTCTGGGGTTCGGCATCGGCATTAAATGGTGCACGAAATAGAATTGTACTGTGGCCGGTAACCGCTTCAATTAACCTGCGGGT
This sequence comes from Pedobacter borealis DSM 19626, assembly GCF_000708285.2. GTDB lineage: Bacteria > Bacteroidota > Bacteroidia > Sphingobacteriales > Sphingobacteriaceae > Pedobacter > Pedobacter borealis. The sequence continues at coordinate 12,005 of NZ_JAUG01000007.1, read as the reverse complement.
AGCATTTAGCTCGAATTTTACCCGTCTTGGTCCAATGGTCGACATATCAGGATGGAAGAAAGTATGGTTTCCAATTTCATAACCATCATTATATTCTTGTCTTAGCAGTTCCATATTCTGCTCAGCCATAATGCCAACTACGAAGAAACAGCCTGGTACTTTTTCCTGTTTCAATATATTTAACACCTGCGGTGTATAAACCGGATCAGGTCCATCATCAAAGGTTAAGACAATTTTCTTATCAGCCTCGCCAAACCTTTTAATTACATATTGCTCAGGAAGACGGGTATATTTTTGATCGGCAATAGAGAAATTGTCTTTATTTAAAGTGAATTTTACACTACCTGGTGTTGGGGTAGAAATCAGATCCAGAATTTCCCCATCGCCTAAATACGAGATCCCACCCATATTTAATGAAGCAATTTTGCGTAAATCGAATGGTTTTTCCTTTAATGTATCCAAACTGAGGTCGTTAGAGATAAAAGACCATAAACGTTTGTCTTCAGAGCCTAAACGCCATAAAGCTATCCCCGCAATATCCCAATCATCAGCCTTGCGGATTAAATTAAAATAGGTTGCCGCATCAGTAAAGTAAACTTCATGTTTAATCCCACTGCCATCATTGTACGTGTAGTTTAAATTGGCAGAGGCCGGATCATAGTTTATTTTACTTTTGTAATTAACCGCACTGGTCATTGCATCTTCGTAGGTTACTGATTTACCCACGCTATTTTTTGGCCAATCGTAACCGTAGCAGGCCAGGGCAAGGATTACTTTGCTGGCATCAACTTTACTGCAAATGTCATCAAGTTTTTCTTCTACCCATTCCTGATGAGAAATATCGCCCGCATTACTTTGCTCGGTATGCTGATCATAAGCCATCAATACAATGTAATCGTTATATTTTTGAAGAATTTCTGGTTTATAATCGTCGTTTTCGGGTGAAATATCCTGAGAAACAATCAGTTTTTCTGCATGAAACTGACCATAAAGGTTTTTCATAAAAGCATTAAAACTGTCGCTGTTCTGAAGGTTTAGTTCTTCAAAATCGATGTTAATTCCGCGATAGCCATATTTTTTCGTAATGGCAATCAAATCATAGATTAATTTTTGTTGCGCGGGCTGATCATTTAATAACCGTCTTACAGCTGCACCGTCCCAGTGATCTTTATTGTAATTAGAGACAACTGCAATGGCCGATTTTTTAGCTGTATGGATAACTTTTAAAGCAGCAGTATCTGCCTTGTCTACAATAGAATCGCCATTTAAAAAGAAAGATTCTGTAGCCACCATATCCAAATGGCCAATGTTCCTCTTAAGATCGGGCAATGATTTGCTAACAGTTGAAGCCCAGCTTACATAAAAAGCCATGTTTATCCGTTTGTTATTGCCACGATGGGTTAGAATGCGGTGCTCCCGGTCTTTTTTGATTTTTTGCAGCTTTGATTTTTCAATTGTGAAATCTTTGTATTGTTGCGATTTCTTTAATTTATCTAACTGTTTTTCAGTTAAGGGTGTATTGGTATTTATAAAAGGCAAATTTGGTGCCTGTACTGAAGACAGTGTGTACACCACGCAGATGATTGCGATAATGAAGACTAAAAAAAACGTACGGCTTACCCATGTAAATGTATGCCAGCGTCTTTTAGTCTCAGTTTGAAATATTTGTTTTCCGGACATTTTTCTTTTCTGATTTATTAATCAAATGTCACTAACGAATATGAAGATTGGATGAATGATTGATAATTAAGCGCTAGGATATTAGATCGTTAGTTCTTTTCTAATATACTATTTTTATCTGTCTATTTATCAGAGGAATAAATGGCCTTTCCAAATCTTTTCACCATTAAGGAATTAAGGTTTTTAGCGTAAATTAAAATGCGCTTCGTCATTCTGAACTTGTTTCAGGATCTATTTAGTTCTGTTTATTTTGAAAGGGGGCAACTGGATTGTCCTGTAATATAAAGTCACAAAAAAAACCGGCAAATTTTACAAAAAATGCCGGCTTATTTTATCTATTCAGTATGATGGATGCTGAAACAAGTTCAGCATGACGATTTTCCGTTTACTCTTCTAAATAACCAAATCTACCTTGGTTATAATCTTCAATGGCCTGATGGATTTCTGCCTGGGTGTTCATTAAGAACGGACCGTATTGGGCAATTGGTTCATCTATAGGCTCACCGCTTAAAACCAAAATCACACTGTTTTCTAAAGTCTCGATCTTAATCTCTTCACCTTTATTTTTGAAGTGAACAAAATTATCTGCTACTGCAGTTTCCGATCCGTTGATTTTAATCGAACCTTCAATCACCATAAATCCGGTGTTAAAATGCTCAGGAAAGTTAAAAGTAGCTTCACCACCTTTATTTAGCCTGGCATTATAGAACGCTATGGGAGTAAAGGTATTTGCATTGCCTTTTATGCCATTATAATTACCAGCAATGATCTCGATTTTTCCCCCATTTTCAGGAAGGTCAAAATGAGCCATATCAGCCTGCTTAACTGCCTGATATCCCGGTTTACTCATTTTATCTTTAGCTGGCAGGTTAATCCAAAGCTGAACCATTTGAAATGGACCACCAGTTAAACTGTATTGCGCTTCATGGTATTCTTTATGTAGTATACCACTTGCAGCGGTCATCCATTGTACATCGCCGGGGTAAATCACACCGCTGTTTCCAGAGCTATCGTGATGGGCAACCGCACCATGATAAGCAATAGTTACCGTTTCAAAGCCTCGATGTGGATGTACACCAACGCCCCTGGGTTCTTTCCTGGCAGAAAATTCGATTTTTGAACCATAATCCATTAAGAAAAACGGACTCATGTTGATTTTATATCCACTTGGGAAAAAATTGTGTACCCTAAAGCCATCGCCAACCATATGTGGCGCTGGTGCTTTTAGTACTTTTTCTATTTGTTTTGTTTCCATTACCTTTTATAGTTAGATAAGGCATGGGGCTAAGCGCATAGTGCCGCCATACGCTTAGCTCTACGCGCTATGCTTGTTTAACAAACTGTAATTCGCCTAAAATGCGAACTTCTTCACTTACCATCACACCACCAGTTTCTAATGCAGCATTCCAGGTTAAACCGAAATCAGAACGGTTAATTTTTCCACTTAAAGTAAATCCTGCTTTGGTATTTCCCCATGGATCGGTAGCAATACCCCCAAATTCTGCAGTTAATTTTACAGGTTTGGTTTCGCCTTTAATAGTCAAATCACCTTTAACGATATAATCGCTGCCATCTTTTTCTACTGAATTGGATTTAAATTCGATGTGTGCAAATTTTTCAGCATCGAAAAAATCGCCACTTTTTAAATGATTATCGCGGTCAGTATTTCCGGTATCAATTGAATCAATATCACCTTTGAAAGAAATTTCTGCATTTTCAAATTCATCACCTTCGGATGATAATTCTGCTGAGAAAGATTTTAAACTACCGGTTACAGTAGTAATCATTAAATGTTTTACTTTAAATTGTAATTCGCTGTGAGTTGGATCTAATGTCCATTTTGTAGTTGCCATATCTTTTGTTTTTTGAGATGTTTAATATTTACAACACAAAAGTACAGCGCAGGTTTTTACTACAGATTGATGTATGGTAAGTAATGATTGAATGAAAGAGGGATTGAATGTTGTAAAGTTGAAATGTTAGATTTGACTAAGCCCTTCACTCATTCAAAATCAGTCTAAGGCCTGAAATGTTTATTGGCCAGTTCTTTTCTCACGCGACTTAACGATTCGGGGGTAATGCCCAGATATGAGGCGATCATCCATTGTGGTACGCGGAGGGTAAGGTTAGGATAAAGTTTTATAAAATCGAGGTATCTTTCTTCAGCAGTTGCACTTAATAACATATTGATCCTTTTCTGCATAAAGCGGATCGAATTGTTGAGCAGTTTAATTTGCATGGGTTGTAAACATGGTACTTGCCTGGCGGCTTCTTCCATGAAATTGTTGGGCATTAACACGGCTTCGGTTGCTTCGATGGCATCTATAAAAAATATTGATGGCTCATTATTCATGTTGTTGCGATCAGAAACCAGCCAGTTTTCGGGGGCGAACTGAAGGATATGTTCTTTGCCCTTCGCATCAATTGAGTACGCACGTAACAGACCTTTGCCTACAAAATATCCGTGTTTAAAATTATCGCCGGTATATTGAACTATTTCGTTTTTCTCGAATTTTTTAACCTTTAAAACAGATGATATGCTTTCGAACTGTTCATCAGTTATTTCTATTTTTTCCTGTAAGTATTTCTGGAACTGATGAATCATAAAGGCGGAATGTTATTTTTTTACGGGCTTAATATCGGAAAAATCTACACCACATTTACAATTACCGCCACATCCATCTTTTTTTACCTGTAAAGATTTAAAAACCAAACGGCCAACATATACCAATGCTACCGCAAAAAGTAAAAAGACTAAAATCGTTTGAATATCCATATTACAAATATAAAGGGTTTTAAGAGGAAGGTGTTCAGTTAAATGTAAATATATTGAGCACAAATCTTGTTTTACCACAGAGAGAACAGCGTTTTACACCGAGGGCACCGAGAGGGTTTTTAATACATTTTTTGCCACGGATTCACAGAAAACACGGAAAAATTATTTCTCTGTGTACCTCTGTGCCTTTTTCTTCGTGATCTCGGTGGTTAGTCTTCGACTTCGCTCAGACTGACAAGGATACCTATTTTGTGTTCTCTGCGCCTTGTCTTCGCGAGCTTTGCGGTTAAAAAAGTTATTCTTCCATAAAACCTACTGTACCGCCAACCCAATCGAAATCGGCATTGTAGCGTACGCCAATCATTTTTCCTTTGCTTAACCTAGCCAAATTAATGCAGAGCTGAGGCTCACCACCATCAGGCCACAAGTACATCATCCTGATTTCGGCTTTTACCCCACCATCTGGTGCCTGTACAGCTGGCTCGTAATTTACTTTTCTTTGTAAAATCCAGTTTTCGGGATCTTTTATATTGGTAATGTCCGTTTCACTTACATCAATAATTACGCCCATTCCTGCGAAAGAGAACAATGGCTTAAGTACGTAGTTCTCTAAATCTTTAGGGATTGTATTTAACTCATTTAAAAAACGTGTTTCGGGTACAAATTCGCTTTTCAAGAAAGGCATGGTGTACTTACTAATGCGGTAAAACCAGTTTGGGTGCGTTACCCATTCAACATCAAGCTCTTCACGTGGGTCGAAACTGTTTTTGAAAATTTCGGTGTTATTGGCTATCTCATCAAATATCAGGCGGTTATAAATTCTTTTTAACTGGATCTTTTTGCCATTTTCTTCGTAAAAGAGCTGTTTGCCTACTTTTTTAATGTCTTCTAATGCCAAAATCTTAATGCCGAGCATTTTTTGAGTCACAAAAAAATCAACGGCCGTTTTTTGGTTAAGCGCATCTACATCCATCAACGCCACTTCTTCTGGCTGGTGGGAGCCAATAACGACTTCTTTAAGCAGCTTAATGTACTTTTCTTCGTTAAAGCCGTTTAAGAAATGATTCACAGAGCCGTCAATCTCAAAACTTGTCTGGAAAGTTTTGGCCAAATGATGCTGAAAGCCATACAAGGAAGGAAACCCCTGCATTTCGATTAGCATGGGTGTAAGTTCTCCGGCTTGATTTTTACAAATACCAAAATCGAAGGTTAAAAAGTGAGGCTGTTCATTTTCATTAGGCACATTCCAGTTTAAGGGGATTGCCTTTTGAGTAAGCGTTTTAAAATTGGGCTGCTTAATCAGGTTTATAATTTCTTCTCCTGCCGCAATCAATTTTCCTTTCAATGCTTTCGGAACAAATACCGGCGTTTCTGCAACCCTGAAAGGGATTTCCGGATAGCCATTTTGCAGTTTAGCGATGAAGGTTTTGTATTTTTCTTCTGTAAATTGCTGATTGTATTTTTGGCGTTGAGCAGGTATCATAAGTTAGGTATTTAGTTCTATTCCTGAATCGTCATTGCGAGGCACGAAGCAATCCTACAACCATCGCTAAAGCATTAAGATTGCTTCGTGCCTCGCAATGACGGCCATTGTGCTACACTTCCTGCAAATCCCCAATTGCCTTTTGTAAGAAATTAGGTAAAATAACACTTTGCGTAAGCACAATCCTTGCCGGATCGTCTAAACTGTTTAACATATCCAGGTATTTTTGTTCCCCATGCATATCAACAATTGCTTTTTTCTTTTCTTCCTGAAGCAAATACATTTTCATGCCTATCGGATCGGCTTCTGGATGGAATTGTGTACCGACGATTTCATCTGAAAAGCGGATCGACATCATACAGCGTTCTAAATCGACATGTTTACGTTCTTTTTCGATGGCCAATAATTTAGCACCTTTTTTCTCGAAAGCAGCAAAATCTGGCTCGATCACTTGCCAGTCTCTACTGTCGACTGAAAAGAAAGGGTTGGTAATGCCATCAAAAATTTCATCTTTTTCTCCATCTTCAGTTAAGGTAATCGGGAAAATACCAAAAGCATTCGACCGTCTTTCGGTTACGTTGCCCAATTCATATTTCCTACAAGCCAATTGGAAAGAATGGCAGATCAAAAAAGCATACTTTTTTCTTTCGTCGTTTTTATGGTTAAAAGCTTCTATCTGATCTAAGAGATTAAAGAAATCATTTTCCCATTGTTCGCCTTTACTTTCAATCGGACTCCCTGGGCCACCACTGGAAATATAAGCATCATAATCGATGCCCGGTATTTCTCCTTTTTGCCTTAAATCAAATATATCAAAGGTTAAATCGATATTGTTGTCGTTTTTAAAACGGGATAAAATTTCCTGAATTCCCCGCATACCCTGATTAGGTGCGCCGTTATTCATGTCAATAACGGCCACCTTTAAGCTACTTTTATCCATTATAAAATTACTTTGCGCCTATAAGTGTTTGAGTAGTAATGTAATCTACCACTGCCTCAAAGTTACCAGTTTGTTGGTAAACTGCCAACTGCCGGTCTGCGCCTGTACCATGCTCCAATATTTTATGCACATAATTAATGTCATCACGGCAACCTAAATCATCCACCACATCATCCACAAAATCCAATAATTCTAAAATAAGATTGCGACAGTTTACTTCCATTTCTTTTCCGAAATCGATTAAATTTCCATCAATTCCATAACGGGCAGCACGCCATTTATTTTCGTTAATTAGTGCTCTCGAATAGCTGATAAACTCCATATTCTGCAAACGCAGTTTGTACAGTTTGGCGCACAAAGCCTGAAATAATGCAGTAAAAGCCATCGTTTCATCAATCAGCATCGGGCAATCGCAAATGCGGAACTCAACGGTGTCGAAAAACGGATGAACACGGATATCCCACCAGATTTTCTTCGCATTGTCCATGCAATTGGTTTTGATGAGCAGTTTTACATAATTATCGTAATCCTCGATGCTGTTAAAAATATCGGGAATGCCCGTACGCGGAAATTTGTCGAAAATTTTTGTACGGAAAGATTTGTAACCCGTGTTCCGCGATTCCCAGAATGGAGAATTAGTAGATAAGGCGAAAACATGTGGCAGGAAATACCTCACCTGGTTGGCAATATGAATGGCCAGCTCCCGAGATTGAAAACCTACATGTACATGCAATCCAAAAATGAGGTTAGAACGTGCAGCTTCCTGTAGTTCGTTCACAATCTCGTTATAGCGGGGGTGCTCTGTAATTAACTGTTTTTCCCAGTGCGAGAAGGGGTGAGTACCAGCAGCTCCAATCCTTAAGCCTTGCTCTCCGGCGAGCTGTGATACGGTATATCGCAGTTGGGAAATTTCTTTACGTGCTTCGGTGGTCGTTTTACAAATGCCCGTTCCAACTTCTACCACAGCCTGGTGCATTTCTGCCTTAACCTGGTCTTTGTGGATTTTTTGTGCGGCTTCTACAATTTTTTGGTCGTGAGAAGTAAGCTCTCTGGTAACGGGATCAATTACCATGTATTCTTCTTCTATGCCCAGCGTAAATTCGTTCATCCTTGTATTGATTAAAAATTAAATCCCAATTATTTTTTTGGTGCAGCTTTTTTAGGCTTTGCTGGTGTTTGTTCTGCTGTTGCCGATTTCTTTGGTGTAGCCTTAGCCTTTTCTGCAACGGTAACTTTCTTTGGAGCGGCCACTTTAGCCACATTCGGGGTAACTTTCGCAATTAATGGTTTGCCACTAACCGACGATTTAATGTATTCGCCCCAGGTTAAATTATCCTGTCCGTCTTTTTGCGCTTTAGCCCTTTCAATAGCATAATTTGCCGTAGTTTCTACTACCCAATCAAAATTTTCCTGACCAACGCTTTTAATATCAGCATCAGGAGCAGGGTTACAGAAATCGATCGCAATAGGCACTCCATCGCGCACCGCGAATTCTACCGTATTAAAATCGTATCCTAAATACTTGCATAGTTTTAGGGTGTACTCTTCTACAGTTTTAAGCAGCTTTGCATCTGGCGCTTTGCCTTCAGTGGCATAACGCAAGTGATGCGGATTCCGCGGGTCATATTGCATAATACGGACATATTTGCCTCCAATGCAATAACACCTGAAATATTCTTCAAAAATGATTTCTTCCTGCAAAAGCATCACCAATTGTTGTGTGCCGCTGTGTTTATCAAAAAAATCTTCTTTGTCATGAAGTTTATAAACATCTCTCCAGCCACCACCATCATAAGGTTTCATATAGGCCGGAAAACCAGTGTATTCAAAAATGGCATCCCAATCTAAAGGCATGGTTAAATTAGAGAAAGATTCTCCGGTGGTTCCTGTAGGGTGCTCCCGTGATGGGATTAAGGCCGTTTTGGGTACGGGTACGCCAATCTGTTCGGCCAGCGCATTATTGAAAAATTTCTCGTCGGCACTCCACCAAAATGGGTTGTTAATTACGGCAGTTCCGGTAATGGCGGCATTTTTTAATGATGCACGGTAGAATGGTACATCTTGCGAAATGCGATCGATGATTACCGAATAACCTAATGGTGCATTCTGAAATATTTTGTCGATTTTAACAGCTTCGGCGGTTATGCCCTTTTCTGCTTTTTGATTAATTCTTTCAATTACGGCTTCAGGAAAAGAGCGTTCCTGTCCAAATAAAATCCCTATTTTCTTCATTGGTAAATTTTAGTTTAAATGTTTAACTGGTTAATCGGTTAATTGTTTGATAATTATATCCTAAATCGACTCGGGACTTAAGACTGCCGACTTTGGACCAAACTAAAGCTGTGCAATATAATCTGGAAACATTTCTCTCCAGATGGGCCAATCGTGATCTGCATTCTGTCTGATATCAAGCCAGTGGTCGATGCCCTTTTTGTTTAAGATGTCGGATAAACGCTCATTATCTGGCCTGCACATATCGCGATCGGTTGTGCCCAAAACAATTTTCATATAATGCAGTTCAGGGTTACTGTTGTTCAACAGATAGTCAACAGGGTTGTTGAAATAAACATCATCATTATAAAAACCATCTAACTGGCCAGAAATATCGAAAGCCCCGCTCATACTAAACATATGGCTAACCAACCAGGGATGCCGAAAAGCGAAATTAGCAGCATGATAGCCTCCAAAACTACAGCCAGCAGTAATAATTTTGCTGTGCCCGGTTTCGTGCCTTGCCAAGGGGGCTACCTCTTCCAATAAATACTTGTCATACCAGATGTGGTTTTTAACCCTGTCGGCAGGATGAATACTTTTGTTGTACCAGCTTAATTTGTCGACACCATCGGGGCAATAGATCTTAATTTTTCCTTCATTGATAAATCCCTCAACAGAATCTATCAGTTTGAAATCCTTGTTTTCAAAATATCGGCCCATGCTTGTCGGGAACAGTAGGATAGGGATACCACCGTGACCAAAGATGAGCATGTCGATTTCGCCACTTAAATTCGGGCTGTACCATTTCTTATGTTCTTCTTTAACCATAATAAAAATTGAATGATTTAAGGTATAAATTAAAATCTACAAAAAGAATTGTTTAAGCAGTAAAATGATGCAAATTAAAGGCGGATTATAAAAATTAACCTATGATAATTAATAATTTACGGAGATTTGTACCTTTGCACCCTAATTCTGAGGCGATAGCCATGTGATAGGGGATTTTGATTATGATGTACACCACAATTTTATCGGTAAAAGTTAATACCAGCAACTTTAAAATACCCTCAGCTTATTTAAAGCATGAGGTAGAAATAGATATTTATACACCCGAAGGTATTTTAGGGAATGAAAAAATTGAGCTTCTTTTATTAAATGATGGGCAGGATGTGGCCAAAATGGATTTTAGCCGGATTTTGGAAGAGGCCCATCATGGCAAAAGAAACCACAGGTTAATTGTTGTGGCCATTAAAGCATCAGAAGACCGACTAATGGAATATGGTGTAGCAGGTGTGCCCGATTTTAAAGGGCGCGGAGCGAAAGCCGATTTATATACCGATTTTGTGATCAAAGAGCTTTTGCCTTTTGTTAAAAAGAAAATTGCAATGCCGATAACCGGCAAAGTAGGTTTTGCTGGGTTTTCTTTGGGCGGTTTGTCTGCTTTTGATATTGCCTGGAGTAATCCTTCCGCTTTCGATGCCATCGGTGTTTTTTCAGGGGCATTTTGGTGGAGAAAAAAAGATCTGAGCGAAGGGTATACTGATGCAGATCGTATTATGCATGCAAAACTAGAAAGTACCTCTACCGGGCCTGATATGAAATTCTGGTTAATGACCGGAACGGAAGATGAGGAGGCTGATCGGAATAAAAATATGATCATCGATTCTATAGATGATACGATTGATGTTGTTAAAATACTCCTGAATAAAGGTTATAAACGGCCTGAAAATGTTTTTTACTACGAAAAAGTTGGTGGCAAACACGATGTTCCAACCTGGGAAAGTGTAATGCCTGCCTTTTTAGATTGGGCATTTGAGGTTTAGGATATTATCCACTTGGAGGTGCGTTTAATTTGTGATTTCAGTAGAATAGTGTATGTATGAGCAAGATATTTGCGAAGAAAACTATATAAATCATTTTTTCAATTCAGTACTTAACTCTATCCTATAGTTTTGAATTAGGTCTTTAATCGTTTGGGGATCTAATTTTAAAGTAACAATAAATTCCTCAAATAATTTGATACATGCGGTAATTTCCTTATGATCAATTTTTGTTTTAGTTTGGAAAAATAAGTTGTGTTTGAAAGGTTTTATCTTATGCTCATACAGGTTTTGAAATTCTTCTTGCGTCATCAGTTGTCCTTATTATTTTCAATATTTTTTTGGTATTCGCCACTTTCTATTTCTCTTATTACAGCTTTAATTTCGGAATCATTCGTTTTTAAAACGGCTCTTTTTAAATAAATGAGGGCATCAGCATAGTTTTCAAGATCCAGGTATGCCACTCCAATAATCATCATAAATTCATCATCTCTAGGAGATAATTTTAGTCCTGATTTTGCTAATTTTATTGCACTTAAAAAATCTCCATTATCACTAAATTCTATCGCTTTTTCTTTAGCAAGCTTTAAGATAGGAATTAACTTAGTAATGTCACCTATACTGATTTTTTGCACACTGCTTTCAAGTTGGGCTGAGGCGGTATTATATCTTTCTCTTGTAGAAATTGAAATGTTTTTTTGATTTTTTAGTCCTTGATCAAATCCATTATTATAACCATCTTCATAACTATTTAAGCCCTCACCAATTCTTGGATTGGAGGAATAGGTGAGATTGGCTCAATGCAATTTACACCTTGACCATAACAATACCCTTTTTTATAGCCTCTAGAGAAACCATCGGCAAATTTTGATTGAGCAAAGCTTGTAATAGTAAAAAAGCATAGTATTAGAATAATATTAACTTTCATTATAAAATTTTAGCTAAATATAAGAATCACAATTTAATTCAGGGAAATCGCTTTTAAAACATGTGCAAAAATTAATTAGCCACGGGAACACAGAAATCACGGAGAAGAAGTAAATTTTTCCGTGTTTTCGTGCTTCCGTGGCAACCATAATGCTTAGGTATGCG
>NZ_JAUG01000006.1 GCF_000708285.2 Pedobacter borealis DSM 19626 | reverse complement strand
TCCAAAGGAGTTCCTTTGGAACACTACGTGGTGCTTCGGTCGAGATGATTGTTATGATAAAAACAAATTTTAAGCAGCTATATTATAGTTATTTTTGTAGCTGGCCTGATTTTTTATAACTGCTGCAACTCTCAATGCTATTTTGTTTCTGACGGCATTAATTATACTCATGCTGTGCTTCCCTTCATCCTTTTTTCTATTGTAATATGTTTTGAATTCCTGATTGTGCTGTATTAAAGATAATGCGCACATGTGCAGCAGTTTTTTAAGCTCTTTATTGGCCATCCTGTGTACTCTGGTTTTACCTTTGATACTTATACCGCTACTGTGTTCAAATGGTGCAACTCCTGCATAACAGGCCAGTTCTTTTCCGCTGGGCTGTCCTGCAAAATTTCCTGTGCAGCCAATCAGGTATACTGCGGTAACATGCCCTATCCCAGGGATACCGAGCAACAGTTTGTAGTTCCGCTTGAAATCCTGGTTTCCCGTGATAATTTTTTTGATCTGATCTTCGACGTTCCTGATTGAGCTGGCTATCCCATCAATTGCATTTTTAAGTGCTTTTTCAATCAGTTTCTGATGTTCTTTACCATTGACATTGCCAAGTTCTTTTACCGAAACGCTAATGCCGGACCTTTGTTTGAGCAGCTTTGTCCTTGCTGATATCAGATCTTTCAGGAGCATCAGTTCGGGATCTAGGGCAGCTGTCGCCTTTAGATCATCCGCTTCCTTAAATGCATAGCTGCACAAACGTATACTGTCTATTTTGTCATTTTTACCCCGCACTATCCCAAAGCTCCATTTAATACGGGCCGCATTACCGATGTGGATGGGCAAACCTCTGTTACTGCAGAAAGACCAGAGCAGACGGTGATAGATCCCGGTATTTTCCATGACAACTAAAGAGTCCGTATTGAATGCGGTCTTGTACGATTTCAACCACTTCTCAAATAGCTTCATCCCTGGTGCTGTGTTGTCAAAACGTGAGGTTTCTATCTCTTGCTTTACATGGTTTACAACTGCCATTAATGCAACATCAAAGTAAGGTTTTGAAACATCTATTCCGATAAAAAATTTTGTAGTGGCAATCATCCTGTTATTTTTTATGTTTGTAATAGTTACCTAATTTTTACCCCATCGATCCTAGTCCTTAATAATGGGGAATACCCTAATTGTTATCTGGTCACTAAGGGAAAAAACGGTAGCGGATTGCATCATCTCATAGGCATAAAAACCTTGACGAACTTTTAATGTGCCGCTACCGCTTTAGGTAATCTGATTTATAATTTAAGCAAAGTAAATACTTGTGATCCTTAAATAAAATATCAAAACAAATCTAAAGGACGACGACACTAAAAAAATCTTACCATTAAAATTGAAGCGATTTATGATTTGCTTGTATTTTATTTTTAATTTCGTGCCATTATGAAAGAAACAGTGGTGAGCGGTATCCGCTCAACAGGAAAATTACATTTGGGTAATTATTATGGTGCAGTTAAAAACTTCGTTCAAATGCAGAACGATTACAATTGCTACTTTTTTATCGCCGATTTACACTCTTTAACTACACATCCAACTCCTGCCGATTTACACGGAAATATTAAACATGTTTTGGTTGAATATCTGGCTAGTGGAATTGATCCAGAAAATAGTACCATTTATATACAAAGTGATGTTCCGGAAATTGCGGAGCTTTATCTATACTTAAATATGAACGCTTATATGGGTGAATTAGAGCGCAGCACATCTTTTAAAGATAAAGTGCGTGCCAACCCAGATAACGTAAATGCAGGTTTATTAACCTATCCGGTATTAATGGCTGCCGATATTTTAATCCACAAAGCTACTAAAGTACCTGTTGGAAAAGATCAGGAGCAACATTTGGAAATGGCGCGTACTTTCGGAAACCGTTTCAACAGGTTATTCAATACAGCATATTTCCCTGAACCTTATGCTTTTAGCTACTCTGACAAACTGGTTAAAGTACCTGGTTTAGATGGTAAAGGTAAAATGGGTAAATCAGAGGGCGAAGCCAATGCAGTTTACCTATCTGATGACCCTGAAACCATTCGTAAAAAAGTAATGAGAGCGGTTAGTGATGGTGGTCCGACAGAAGAAAACCAACCAAAACCCGAGCCTATTCAGAATCTTTTCGATTTAATGAAAGTGGTTTCGAGTGCCGATACACTTGCACATTTTGAAGATTTGTATAACAAAATGCAGATCCGTTATGGCGATTTCAAAAAACAACTGGCAGAAGATATGATTATTACGACTGCACCTATGCGTGAGCGTATTTTGGATATTGCCAAAAATAATTCATATTTAAGGCAAGTGGCTAAACATGGTGCATTAAAGGCCCGCGAAAGCGCGCAAAAAACCATCAGAGAGGTTCGCAGTTTAATCGGGTTTAAAAGTTTTTAATTAATATTGTGGTAAGCGGATGGCGGTTGGCGCTATAATCGCCTTACGCAAAACGCTCACCGCAAAACGCAAGAAAATATGCACATAGCAATTGTAGGAAATATAGGTGCCGGTAAAACTACCTTAACAGGTTTATTAGCCAAGAATTATGGATGGGAAGCTTTATACGAGGCTGTGGACAATAACCCTTATCTGGAAGATTTTTACAGCGACATGAAACGTTGGAGCTTTAACCTCCAGATTTATTTCCTAAATAGTCGTTTTCAACAAATTACCGACATTGAAGTAAATAAACGTAACGTAATCCAGGATAGAACGATTTACGAGGACGCACATATTTTTGCAGAAAACCTGCATGATATGGCTTTAATGACCACCCGCGATCATGATAATTACAGGGCTATTTTTGATAATATTACCTCTTTTATTAAACCACCCGATTTATTGGTTTACCTGCGTGCATCGGTACCTACATTGGTTAATAATATCCAGCGTCGTGGCCGTGAGTATGAAGCAGGCATCCGTATCGATTACCTTTCTAAACTGAACGAAAAATATGAAGCCTGGATTAAAGGTTATAGCCTGGGTAAACTATTGATTTTGGATAAAGATAAATTAGATTTCACCAATAACCCAGAAGATTTAGGCACTGTAATCCAATCTATTGAGGCTGAGATTAACGGTTTATTTTAATCCCCAGTCCCTAAAGGGACGTTGAATTCGTAATAAATGGTTTAAATATTTAATGTGATAAATATGGAAAAAGATTTCGAACACGATAATCCAGAGAACTGGAAATGGGGTACTTTTTATTTTAATAAAAAAGATTCGAGATTAATTGTTCCGAAGCGCGTAAAATTGCTCGGTTGGACATTCAATTTTGCACATCCGATATCTTATATTATCATCGCATTGATCTTCATATTTGTTTTTTATCAATTCTATCAAAATAATATATGAGTGATAAAAATTTAAGCTCCACATTAGGAAATCCAAAAATTATCGGAATTATTCCTGCACGATATGCCTCTACCCGCTTTCCGGGCAAACCTTTAGTTGATATTGCCGGAAAAACCATGATCCAAAGGGTTTACGAGCAAGCATCGAAAGCCGAAAGCTTATCGAAAGTAGTAATTGCCACCGATGATGTACGGATTGCTGATGAAGTAAAACGGTTTGGTGGGGAATTTATCTTTACCTCAACTAATCACCAAAGCGGAACTGATAGATGCGCTGAAGTGATTGAAACTTTACCTGAGTACGATATTGTGATCAACATCCAGGGCGATGAACCTTTTATCGAACCTGCACAGATTGAATTATTGGCAAGCTGTTTTACTGAAGAAAAAGTACAACTGGCAACATTAATCAAATCTATCCAGAGTCAGGAAAGTGTATACAATCCCAATAGTCCTAAAGTGGTGATCGATGTAAACGGTCGCGCCATGTATTTTAGCCGTAGCCCAATTCCTTTTATCAGAAATGGAGAACCAGGTGTATGGGCAGAAAAGCATCAGTTTTACAAGCACATCGGAATTTACGGTTACCGCACAGAATCGTTAAAAGCCATTACCAAATTACCACCATCTTCTTTAGAAATTGCCGAAAGCTTAGAACAACTTCGCTGGCTCGAAAATGGATTTTATATCCAAACAAAAGTAACTGACTTAGAGACAGTTGCAATAGATACACCAGAAGACTTATTAAAACTGAATAAATTGCTTAAGGCTTTGAAACTAGACTAAGTTCATTAAACATTGGTTATAAGTTTAGGGTTTAGAGGTTAACTCCTAGTCCTCTAAACTAGTATTTTCGCCCTCATTATGAAAAAGAAAACGCTCCTATTTATAATCATTTTATGTGCACATGCCAGCTTTGCACAAGATGAGCCCGGCTTAATGATCAAGACAAACATTTTGAATTTAGTAGCCAAAAGACCTACAATAGCCATAGAAAAGACTTTTTCAAACCGCTATGGCTTGGAGCTCGCTTACACCTCTGGCGAAATTAAAAATCTGGGCTACCGCGATTATCTCCATTACGAAGGCTTCTTGCTTCGCGCAAAGAAATACATCCGCCTGATCAAAAAAAGGGAAGCCAATGCCTTTTATGGCGTTTATTTCGGAAATCTAGATAAAACTGTTATCTCGCATCGCTCTGTTGATGAAACCGGTATTTTTAGCTGGGGCCGCGACAGGGACTTTAGCGCGGGTTCTTTGCGTTATGGCGGAACATTTGGCGTATCCTTTATTCCGGGAAAACATTTTCTTTTAGAAGGCTTAACAGGCTTAGGTTATGGAGATTATTATCATGTTCAAAATAATTTAAAGAATAAGCTCCCAGGTGGTTATTTCGACTTTCAATTGTGGTTATCTATTGGCTATTCCTTTTAAATTTAGGTGATATCATAAAATATAGACATGAACTAAAACATAAAATTTGTAGTTTTGAATATGAGAAATATACCGCTCTTTATTGCTATCTGTCTGTTAGCGCTCGTTGCCTGTAATTCAAACAGCAAAAAGGAAACCAATGCCATTGAGTTCAAAAATGTTAACCAGCGCCTCGCTAAATCTTTTTCTGATTTAAAACGTTTGGACACTTTTAAGATCGAACTTACCGGTAGAAAACCAGAAGAAATGGTATTGAATTTCACAATCAAAAATGCCGACGGAAAAGAAATTTACAACACCAAAATCAAAGGAACAGAGTTATTGGGCAGCACCGATCCAAATGTTGATCTTTCGAAAGAAAAAGACCAGATTATTTTTTTAAAAACCATTGCTGACGATTTTTTTAGTGATGATAATTTTCTCGAACCTGCAGTAATGCCTGAGGATAAGGCCGATAATTACACCCCTGACAAAGCCCTTTACGAAGAATTAAAGAAATCGGGATTAAATGGCTTTAAGTATCGCTTAGGAAAAGAAAACAACATTTACATTGCCTGGAGCGAAAAAGAACAGAAAGTGAAGATTTATTATAATTGCTGCTAAGTCATGCGCCTGTACCCGCTAAATAACATGATAAAACCATGGTTTTATCATTAGACATAGATGGTGTAATGGTGTCCGATAACTCATGGAGAAGTCCCAATATTTTAGCAGATAACTTTGTTGAGTTTAATCCTAAGGCAGTTAAAGCGTTAAATATGATCCTCAACGAAACGCATTTGACATTGTTTTAACCACTTCGCATAAATTTAAATATAGTTTAAGCCAGTGGCTTAATATTTTTAAAGCTAGAAATATAGCTTTAAGCAAAATAGACCGTCTTCCTGAAAATATAAATCATGTTGACAGAAAAAATGAGATTGTAAATTGGTTTAAATCAAAAACCAGCAGCGATGACTTCATTATTATTGATGATGACAAATCGCTAAATGATTTACCTGATTTTTTAAAATCGAGATTGATCCAAAAAATTGCTTCTATTGGATTAACGGACGAACTGGCAAATGAGATCCTAGAGCGCTTAAAAAAAGTGAATAGCCGAATTGTTTAAAAATACTTTCATTAAACGCATAACTTGCACCTCCTTCTTCTCAGCCTCTTCTTTAAGGCTATTATTCTCAGTAAATCAAGTGCTTATATTCTTTTAAAAAAAATATTTAATTTTTATTTAAAATAACTAAATAAATAGTTGTATTTTGAGGCACTTAACCAAACGCACTATTTTATTAACGCTTCTTCAACAACATACATGCTCAAACAACTCTTCTCGGTTCTTATTTTTTTATTGTTATGTCTTCCTGCTCTGGCGCAAAATGCAAGTATAAAAGGCGTTGTGGTTGATACCGTTGAAAAAACAAAATTACAGAACAGCTCTATCCTGCTAATAAGAAGTAAAGATTCCATTTTAGTTAAAGATGCTCGGACCAAGGTTAACGGTGAATTCGAGTTTTCGAATTTAAAAAAAGGAAATTATACCCTGGTGGTCACTTTTCCGAGGATGGCCGATTATATAAGAGACATCCAATTGTCTGATTCATCAAAATTTAATTTGGGTAATATCGCGATGGATAGCAAAGCCACGCTTTTAAACGAAGTGGTAATTAAAGCCCAAAAGCAGGCCATTAGTATGAAGGGCGATACCATAACTTACCAGGCAGATAGTTTTGCGGTAAAACCACATGCCAATCTACAGGATTTATTAAGACGTTTACCTGGAATTGAGGTTGACAAAGATGGCGCTATAAAAGCTGGTGGAAAAGATGTAAATACACTTTTGGTTGATGGCGAAGAATTTTTTGGAGACGATCCACTTCTGGCCCAAAAATACCTGAAAGCCAACGCAGTTAGTGAAGTGCAGGTTTATGACAAAAAAACCAAAGAGGAAGAGTTATCTGGTATAAAAGAAGGTGATGCCAAAGAGAAGGTAATGAACATCAAACTCAAGGAAAACGCCAAAAATGGATATCTCAGCACCCTGGATGCCAATAGCGACCTTAAGCATTATAAAAATATAGGTGGCATGGCGGGCATTTATAAAAATAAATTAAAGGCCGCGGTTTTTGGCTCTAACTCCAATACCAATCAAGATTCGAAAGCCAGTGCTGCCATGAGTAAGCTAAAAGGCAATGATTATGATGTTATTGAAGTTGGCGATGACGGCAGTACAGTAATGATCAGCTATGGCGGCAGCCGTGATGAAGATGATTTTTCACCATCAAGCGGACTACCTGATGTAACGGGATATGGTGCACATTTTTCTAACAAATGGAACGAAAATAAAGTTGGTTTAAAACTCAATTACAAAGGCAGTGACAGAAACATATTGGACAGAACAACTTCGAAAAACCAGTCGTTACTGCCCAACGGAACGAATTTCTTTAGCGAAGGCAGCTCAAACAGTGAAACCCGAAGCACCGGACAGAGTTTAAAAGGCAGTGTCGATATCAAATTAGATTCACTTTCTACCTTAAAAATATCATTTGCCGGCAGTAAACGCAAAAACAGCAGTCAGTATATAAGTGCTAACGAAACCAAAAACGACGCTGGTATATTTGTAAACAATAGTGATCAGTTTAATGATAGCAATGGCGACAATGACCTGTTTAACGGCAATATAAACTACTCCAAAAAGTTTGTAAAAAAAGGGAGAACACTTTCCATTGATTTACAACCAGAAACCAAAAACAGCACGAATTTAGGTAATAGTTTAAGTGTTACCACCTATTATGACGACAATGGTGTATCAAAACCACCAATAACCCAGAATTTCCTGAACGACAACTCGGGCAGTGAAAGCTCTCTTGGTACAAGAATATCGTATACCGAACCTTTGGGCAAACAATTTTCATTACAAACAGCCTACAGTTTTAAAACGGTAACATCAAATAGCCATAAACTGGTATTCGATAAATCATTAAATAATAAACGTATCGATTCGCTGAGCAACAATTTCGATTTCAATAATTTTTCTAACATTGGTAAAATGGTATTACAGTACAGATCGAAAAAATTCACCTTATCTGGTGGTGCAGAAGCTACAGAAACAACATTCGAGCTGAATGATTTAGACCGAGACAATAAATTTAACCGAAACTATTTAAACTGGGCCCCACAGACTAACCTTAACTATAAACTTGGTAAAAGTACAAGTGTATCGTTAAGTTACAATGGCAATACCAGACAGCCCAGCCTAGACCAACTACAGCCCATCAGACAAATAAACAACCCGCTTTATGAAATTAAAGGTAATCCAGACTTAAAACCATCTTTCAACAATAATTTCGGCTTTAATTTTAACAGCTACCAGCAAAAATCGCAGATGTCTGCATTTATTTATGGAGGCTATAGCTTCACCAAAAATGCTGTTGTGAGTTCGAGAACGGTAGATGATGTGAACAAAACCACTAGCACATATATCAATTTAAATGGTAATAATAATTTTTACGGAGGCGCGAGCTTTAATAAAAGCTTTAGTAAAATTCATTTTAATACCGGTTTAAATGCCAGTTTTAACCATTCAAATTCGGTTTCCATCTTAAACAACAAGTTGAATGAAAATGTAAACAATAGCATTAGTTTACGTCCTCGTTTTAGCTATTATGGCGATAAGGTTCAGGTGCAGTACAGCCCTTCTTTTACATTTTCTAACAGCAGTTCATCAATCGGATCTATCAATAATGGTAAAAACTTCAGCCACAATCATGATATTTCAGGCAACATTGAGCTGCCATATCATACCGAATTTAACACCACCATTTCTTTATCTTATCAACCTGCCAACTCTTCATTTAGCACGCCTGTAAATGTTGCCATATGGAACGCTTATTTATCAAAGAAAATGCTTAAAGCGCAAGAACTGGAATTAAAAGTATCTATTTCTGATATTTTAGCTGAAAAAATCGGCTATAACCGTTACGTTGGAGGCAATAATATCAGTGAATACACTAACAGTTTTATTCCCAGGTATGTCCTAATTGGCATCACCTATAATTTAACCGGAAACTTTGTTAAACAAGACAAAAAATAATTGAAGATGAAAAATTTAGGACTAAGCATAATCTTGTTTTTTGCAGTTACAGTAGTACGCGCACAAACTGTTTTCATCAAAAGCGCTAAAATAACTTTCGAGAAAAAGATCAATCAAAAACAGCAATTGGCATCAAACACCTGGATATCAGACGACGCCAGGGATAAAATGAGCAAATACAGAATTTCCAGCTGGGATTATAGCTTTAACGACAGTAGCTCCATTTATAAGATTAAACCGAAGGAAACCTTAAACGACAATAATTTCTTTTTTATTGCTGGTGAGAATACGAATGAACTGTATACCGACTTTAGCAAAAAAGCAAGAGTAATAAGAAAACCAATAAGGGGCGAAGATTTTATTTTAAAAGACACTATCCCCCATCTCAATTGGAAAATCATGCACGATGTACGCCAGATTGCAGGTTACGAATGCCGTAAAGCAATAGCAGTAATAAACGATTCGGTTACTGTAGTGGCTTTCTATAGTGAAGAGATTTTATTAAAAGGCGGCCCAGAGGGATTTACGGGTTTACCTGGGATGATATTGGGTTTGGCCATACCCCGCTACAATACCACCTGGTTCGCCACCAAGGTTGAAGCGAAAAATGTTCCCATCTTAAACATTGCCCCTCCTGCAAAAGGAAAAAGAACGGATACCGAAAAAGATTTCAAAAAAATGGTCGACCTCTATACCCGTTATGAGGATAAAAAGAACCCCAGAAAGATAGAAGATATTAAAAAAGAACTCTATACGCTGATACTTTAGGTGATCACCTTACCTAAAACCGTCACTATCAGAGATATAATATGGAGAAAAAATATTCTGGCAAGTATCTAATCGAGCGATATTTTTTTGTACCTTTGTATCCCGTACAAAAACAATTAAACAGGCTCAAAACACCTGGTTAATTCCACAAATTATCAATCATGACAAAGTATATTTTTGTTACGGGCGGTGTTACTTCCTCTTTAGGTAAGGGCATCATTTCCGCATCTTTAGCTAAACTTTTACAGGCACGTGGCTACCGTGTAACCATTCAAAAATTCGATCCGTACATTAATATCGATCCGGGAACTTTAAATCCATACGAACATGGCGAATGCTTTGTAACCGAAGATGGTGCTGAAACCGATCTGGATCTTGGTCATTATGAGCGTTTCCTTAACGTTCCAACATCACAGGCAAACAACATTACTACCGGCCGTATTTACCAGAACGTAATTAATAAAGAGCGTAAAGGTGAGTATCTGGGCAAAACAGTTCAGGTTGTACCCCACATTACCGACGAGATTAAACGCAACATGCGTATTTTAGGTGATAGCGGTGAATATGATATTATAATTACAGAACTTGGTGGAACTGTTGGTGATATCGAATCGTTACCATTTATTGAGGCTGTTCGTCAGTTTAAATGGGAAGAAGGCAGTACCAATGCTATTGTTATCCATTTAACCCTGGTACCTTATTTAGCTGCTGCCGGTGAGTTAAAAACCAAGCCGACCCAACACTCGGTTAAAGCGTTGTTGGAGTATGGAATACAGCCGGATATATTGGTTTGCAGAACCGAGCACCACATTAGCCCTGAGATCAGAAAAAAAATTGCTTTATTTTGTAACGTTAACATCAATGCGGTAGTCGAATCGATGGATGCATCTACAATTTATGATGTGCCATTGTTGATGTTAAAAGAACAATTGGATAAAACTGTTTTATCGAAATTAAAATTACCGACCAAAAGCGACCCTGATATGGAAAGCTGGAAAGATTTCCTGGGCCGTTTAAAAAATCCTACGGCAGAGGTTAAAATTGGTTTAATCGGTAAGTATGTAGAATTACCTGATGCTTATAAATCAATTATCGAATCTTTTGTACACGCAGGTTCGAAAAATGAATGTAAGGTTAAAGTAGAATATATACACTCTGAAGGCATTTTCCCTGATAATGTAAAAGATAAATTAGGTCACTTACAAGGTGTTTTAGTTGCACCAGGTTTTGGTAGCCGGGGTATTGAAGGTAAAATTGATGCCATAAAATATGTTCGCGAGAACAATATTCCTTTCTTCGGAATCTGCCTGGGTATGCAATGTGCTGTTATCGAATTTGGACGTAACGTTTTAGGTTTGAAAGATGCACATACTACAGAAATTGAAGAAAATGCTGCCAATCCGGTAATTAACATGATGGAAGAGCAGAAAAAAATAACAAATAAAGGTGGAACAATGCGTTTAGGCTCTTATCCTTGTGATATTAAAAAAGGGACAAAAGCTTTTTCTATTTACGGTAAATCGCACATCAATGAGCGCCACCGTCACCGTTACGAGTTTAACAATGCTTATTTAAAGCAATATGAAGATGCAGGAATGATTGCATCAGGTATGAATCCGCAAACCAATTTAGTTGAAATTGTGGAGCTTAAAAATCATCCATTTTTCGTTGGCGGGCAGTTTCACCCAGAATTAAAATCAACAGTTGCTAATCCTCACCCACTTTTTGTTAAATTTGTCGCCGCTGCGATGGAGTTTGCGAAAAAGAAAACGAATTAAAAGCAGTACATACATAAATAATGGATAGAAATACCTTTACAGGACTGTTCCTGATTATGATCATTTTGGCAGGATCATTCTACTTTTTGAAGCCGAACGAGGCTGAAATAAAAAAAGCCAAAGAAACAGAGCACTTAGATTCTTTGAAAAAAGCTGGCGTTACACCAGTACAAAAAGACACGACTAAAACTGCTGCCATTGCTAACCCAGCTGTAGATTCTTTAGCTCTAAAAGGCCCTTTTGGTACCGCAATTACTGGCACTGAAGCCAATACTGTTCTAGAAAACGAGAATTTATTAATCACTTTGAGCAATAAAGGCGGTAAAATCACCTCAGTTGAAGTTAAAAATCAGAAAACCTTCACTGGTAAACCGCTGATTTTATTTGACGGTAACCAGAACAAATTTGGTTTAAACCTGAATGCTGCTGGTAAAGTAATTAATACCAACGATTTATACTTTACAGCAACAAAAACCGGAAGTACAGTTACCATGCGTGCCAATTATGATGCAAACGCATATGTAGAATATGTATACGATTTAAAAGCGTTGAGCAATAAAGTTGCTTTCAACATCAATTTAGTTGGCTTACAACAAGTAATTGCAGGCAATAACATTGGGTTAAACTGGCAAACTACTTTAAAACAGCAAGAAAAATCGATCGAAAGTGAGCACCGTTATTCTGCTCCTTATTACAAATATTTAGATGGTGATGTAAATCACCTAAGTGTTTCGAAAGATGAGAAAGAAGAGTTATCGAAAGGTAAAATCCAATGGTTCTCCTTCAAACAGCACTTTTTCTCAGCTTCATTGATTTCGAAACAGGCTTTCGAAAAAGGAAGTTTAGAAGTTAAAATCCCGACAGCCCCTGGCTTGGTGAAGTTTTATGATGCCAATATGCAATTGCCTTATGCACATACAGCCAACCAGGTTTATGAAATGGAATTCTATTTCGGAACCAATAAATTCTCTGCCCTAAAAGCTCAGGGATACGATTTAGAGCAACAGGTTGATATGGGTTATTGGCCTTTAAAATACATTAACCGTTTCATTGTATTACCTGTATTTAACTTCTTAAACAGTTTTGGCTGGAACTACGGATTAATTATCTTGGTATTAACCATTTTACTAAAAGTTGCGTTATCACCACTTACTTACAAGTCATACCTATCAATGGCTAAAATGAGGGTTTTGAAACCAGAAATGGATGAGATAAAAGCTAAAGTAGGTGAAGATAATCCAACATTGGTTCAACAGGAATATTTAAAACTATATAAGAAAGCTGGTGTAAATCCTCTGGGTGGATGCCTGCCAATGGTATTACAGTTGCCTTTGGTAATGGCCTTCTTCTTCTTCTTCCCTAACTTGTTTGAGTTACGCGGTGAGAGTTTCCTTTGGATGAAAGATTTATCTACTTATGATGAGTTCATCAAATTTGGCGTAAAAATCCCTTTCATTGGCGATCACTTAAGTTTAATGTGTGTATTGATGACGATCTCTACATTGATTATGACTTACTTTAACAATCAGGTTTCTGGTGCTACAGGCCAAATGAAATACATCGGTTACATTATGCCGGTTATTTTCTTAGGTGTATTGAACAGCTACCCTGCCGGATTAAACTATTATTATTTCTTGGCCAACTTAATGACTTTCGGACAGCAGTTCTTAATCCGTAAAATGGTTGATGATGATAAAATCCACGCTTTAATTCAGCAAAATAAAGCCAGACCGGCTGATGAGAAAAAGAAAAAATCTAAATTCCAACAACGTTTAGATGATTATATGCGTCAGCAACAACAAGCTAAAAAGTAATCTTACTTTTAAATTATACGGAATCCCCGATTACTTCAAAGTGATCGGGGATTTTTGTTTTGGGCTGAGCGATAAGCGCATGGCGTTAGGCGTTTAGCCTACACAGCTTAAGCTTCTGTCCTCTGACCTCTGACTTTCCAACTAAATGCTTTTAATTGTAATATTTGGCATACAAGTTTCCTAATAAGCTAAAAAATTCCAATTTTAGAAGATTAAATCTCAACCAACAAATTAATTAACTTTTAAAAATGCAAAAGAGACTAACTATTATTCTGTTTTTCGTTGTCAGCTTTGCCTACGCACAAAAGAAACCTTTAGATCATTCGGTGTATGATACCTGGGAATCAGTAGGAACAAAGCAATTATCAAATAATGGACTATGGGCCATGTACAGCATCTTACAGCAAGAAGGTGATGCACAATTGTACCTTACCAATATTAAAACGAATGCGAAGATTAATATACCAAGGGGGATGAACGCACAGTTTAGTAATGATTCTAAGTTTGCTGCTTTTAATATCCGGCCCTTAAATAAGGATTTACGTCAGGCTAAAATTAAAAAGAAAAAGCCTGAAGAATTACCAAAAGATTCGTTGGGCATAGCCAACCTCAGCACCAGTGCTGTTACAAAAGTGGCAAGGGTAAAATCTTTCAAATTCCCTGAAGAAGGTGCTGGTGTAATGGCTTATTTAACTGAAAAGCCAGATACAGCAAAGAAAACGGTAAAACCAGCTGAGAAAAAGGATAGCGAAACTGATTTTGCGGATGATGAACCTGCCGGAAAAGGTAAAACTGAAGAAGGAACCGATTTAGTGGTAAAAAATCTTTTAACGGGCACTGATAAAACTTATAAATTCGTTACCGATTATTATTTCAGTAAAGATAGCAAACAGTTGGTTTTTGCCTGCAGCGGGTCTAAAAAGGATAAAACGGCCCCACAAGGTGTATTCTTGTTAAATACAGAAAAAGGCACATTAAAAACTTTAATTAAAGGTAAAGGAAGTTTTAAAAATTTCACTTTTGATGAGGAAAGCGAGCATTTGGCTTTTGTGGGCGAGCAAAGTCCGGAGAAACAGGAAATAAAAGATAACAATATTTATTACAACTCTTTAACACTCGATACGGCCCAGATATTGGTTGATTTTGATATGCCAGGACTACCTGCAAAATGGTCGGTTAATGGCGATGGTAAAATAACCTTTAGTAAAGATGGCAAGAAATTATTTTTCGGCATCTCCCCTATCAAAAAACCAAAAGACACCACTATTGTAGATTTCGAGGTGGCCAAAGTTGATGTTTGGAATTACAAAGACGATTACTTGCAGCCTATGCAGCTTAAAAATGCAGATAGAGACGCAAAAAAAAGTTATTTATCGGTAATTGATGTTTATAGCAGTGATCCTAAAGTGATTCCTCTAGCGGATTTAAAATTGCCTGATGCCAATCTGATTGCTGAAGGTGATGCGAATCTGGTTTTAGCATCTACAGACTACGGCCGCAGGATCGAATCACAATGGAGCGGTTCTACGTCAAAAGATTATTATCTAGTTGATACTAAAAATGGCCAGAAAAAGAAAATCATTGATAATTTAAGCGGTTATGCAATGGCTTCTCCTGGCGGAAACTATGTTTTATATTTTGATAGAAAAGCAGGTAGCTGGAATACTTATAGTGTAACCACCGGAAAAGTAACCGTATTAACAGCTGGATTAAGCGAAAAATTTGTTGATGAGGAAAACGATGTACCGGATTTACCTTCCCCTTACGGTTTAGCAACATGGACCGAAGGTGATAAAGCTGTTTTAATTTACGATAAATACGATATCTGGTCGTTCTCACCAGATGGAAAATCGGCACCAAAAAATATTACTGCCGGTTTTGGAAGAGCAAACAACATTACCTTCCGTTACGAAAGAGTACAACAGGATAACAGGTTTGAACGCAATGCAGATAGCAAATTTGTAAAAGTGAACGAAACGGTTTGGTTAGATGGTTTTAATAATTTAACTAAAGAAAACGGGTTTTACCGTACCAACATAGGTTCAGCTAAAGCGCCAGAATTGGTAGTAATGGCTAAGTTTAAATATTCAAACCTACTAAAAGCTAAAGATGTTGATGTTTACATTTACGATAAAGCCAATTATGTAGAATCGCCAAATGTTTATATCACTACCGATTTCAAAACTGAAACCAAATTAAGCAATACCAACCCTCAACAAAAAAACTACAATTGGGGCACGGCTGAGCTGGTTAAGTGGACCACGCCGAAAGGCTATAAAGCCGAAGGTATACTGTACAAACCGGAAAATTTCGATCCAAATAAGAAATATCCGATGATTGCGTATTTCTACGAAAAACTAACGGATGGTTTATACACTTATCAAGCGCCGGCACCTACTCCATCTCGATTAAATATTTCTTATTTCGTGAGTAACGGATACCTGGTTTTTGCGCCAGATATTAGCTATGAAACTGGTCACCCAGGTAAATCTGCAGTTGAATTCATCAACTCTGGTGTAGAGAATCTGAAGAAAAATAGCTGGGTTGATGGTAGTAAAATCGGTATCCAAGGTCAAAGCTGGGGTGGTTATCAAGTAGCCTATCTCATTACACAGAATAACATGTATGCTGCCGCTTGGGCCGGTGCACCTGTAGTCAATATGACTTCTGCTTATGGTGGTATCCGTTGGGAAACTGGTATGAACCGTCAGTTTCAATACGAAAAAACACAGAGCCGTATCGGTGCAACACTTTGGGAAAAACCAGAATTATACATCGAGAACTCACCACTATTTATGTTCCCGAAAGTAAATACCCCTGTTGTGGTAATGGCTAATGATGCAGATGGAGCTGTGCCCTGGTATCAGGGTATCGAAATGTTTACCGGTCTGCGCCGTTTAGGTAAACCAGTTTGGATGCTGAACTATAATGGCGAAGCGCATAACCTGGTTCAACGCCAGAACCGTAAGGATATTCAAATCCGTGAGCAACAGTTTTTCGATTATTATTTAAAAGGTGCGAAAGCGCCAGCCTGGATGACAAGCGGAGTACCTGCAACAGAAAAAGGAAAGACCTGGGGTTTTGAACTAACAGATGATAAACCGTAGTTAGTCGGAAGTCCAGAGTCAGAAGTCCATGGTTAGTAGTATATAAATTACTGGCCATGGACTTTTTATTTTGGTTGATGATTTCATGGCGAATAGTTCTTAGTCAAATATTCTGAGTAAGCAGTCTATCAACCATCTGACTATTGACCATAAACCATTATTTAACATGCAGAATCTGACTTTGGACTAAAGACTACTGACTCCGGACTTCTCCACTATGAACTTTCACTTAAAAGCGGTATTTTAACCCATTCAAAATAAAACTAAACAACCCCAATGGCATTAAGCAGAATTTGGTCAGCATTTATTATCGTGGCTATTGTAGTAGCAAGTATTAAATGTTTCTTTTTCGGACATAGCGATATTTTTAACTGGATGGTAATCGGTAAATCTTCCGATCCCTTAAACCCTTTAAAATTAGATGGCATTATCGAAACCTGCTGGATTGCGGTTGACCTTTGCATTAAATTAATTG
The DNA here is from genome assembly GCF_000708285.2 of Pedobacter borealis DSM 19626. Taxonomy (GTDB): domain Bacteria; phylum Bacteroidota; class Bacteroidia; order Sphingobacteriales; family Sphingobacteriaceae; genus Pedobacter; species Pedobacter borealis. The sequence goes on along the minus strand of NZ_JAUG01000006.1, from coordinate 88,468 downwards.
GAACACTGGCTTTATTTATGGGGCTAATGAGCATCGCCGAAAAAGCAGGCGGTATCCGTTTACTTTCCAGAATTATTGGACCTTTTTTTTCAAAACTCTTTCCCGAAATTCCGAAAGGACATCCGTCTATGGGGCACATGATCATGAATTTCTCAGCCAATTTATTAGGCTTAGATAATGCAGCCACTCCATTTGGTATAAAGGCGATGGAAAGTTTGCAGGAGCTTAATCCAAATAAGGATATTGCCAGTAATTCGCAGATTATGTTTTTATGCTTGCATGCCGCAGGCTTATGCTTAATTCCTGTTAGTGTAATTGCCATTAGGTCAACCCAAAATGCGCAAGACCCAACCGATATTTTCATTCCGTGTTTGATTGTAACTTTTGTTGGTACCATGGCTGCCATGCTCATCGTATCCTTTAAACAAAAGATAAACCTACTTCAACCCGTTATCATTACCTGGGTATTAAGTATCTCGGCAGTGGTTGGTTTACTGGTTTGGTACGTAAGCAAGTTAAATGCAGAAAGCATAAAGTCATTTTCAGGCTTATTAAGTGGTGGAATAATTTTATTGATCTTTTTATTGATTGTATTGGGTGCACTATATAAAAAAATTGATGTTTTTGATGCGTTTATTGATGGCGCCAAATGCGGATTTGAAACTGCACTGAAAATTATCCCCTATTTAGTTGGAATTTTAGTTGCGGTAAGCATGCTCAGAACCAGTGGAACTTTTGATGTAATCATGAGCGGGATTAAAAACATGTTTGTGTTTTTTGGAGCCGACACCAAATTTGTTGATGCGCTGCCCACAGCTTTGATCAGGCCTTTAAGTGGTGGTGCTGCCCGAGGAATGATGGTAAGCACTATGATTTCCAACGGACCAGATTCATTTGCCAGTAAATTATCGGGGGTTTTTCAGGGTGCTTCTGATACTACTTTTTATGTAGTAGCGGTTTACTTTGGTTCTGTTGGAATAAAAAATACGCGTTATGCCATCGGTTCGATGTTATTGGCTGATTTAGTTGGGGTTTGTACTGCCATAGCGCTTAGTTATATATTTTTTGCGTAGTTTTTAACTACAGACAGAAGGGCACAAGTTCACAGGACTGGGTGTAGTCAAAAAGCAAAAATATTAATCTACAGCTATCTGCTAAATCTGAGGAAAATTAAATTAGCAAGATTGTTGTGGGATAGATATCCTGTTAATGATTTCATCAATAGCATCAGGATCAATCGCTACGTTTTTCGAAGCACACCATTTTTCTGTTTTATTATCCAGCCAGATGCAAAAAGAATGATAGCCATCTAAAACAACGGCATAAGTTTCATGAAAATCATCTTGAATACGCATGCAAAATCCTTTAAAAATTTTGCCTCTAACAATGAATTGCAGGGTGGAATAATTTTCTAACATGGCTCATTATATTTTTGGTTAATTTACAACAAATTATAAACGAGAATGTTTCGTTAATTTAAAGGAATTAATAATTAATTCTTAAACTACAAGGAAAGGCTTAACCTATGTTTAACATATTCGAGTAGCCTTTAGCTATTAAACGCTTTTTTGAAGGTAAAAATATCTCGCATTGCAGATTTAAAATCGTGCGCCCTTTTTTCACTATTGATGTTTCGGCGATTACTTCATCTCCTTCGCTTGCAGAGGCAAAATAATCGATATAGTTGTTTACGGTGGTATAACGTTCGTTCAGTCCCATTGTAAAAACCGTCGCACCAATTAAATCATCAATAATGCCTGCTGTTACACCACCATGCAAAATTTGATAAGGATTGGTCATTTCTTTACGGATGGTATACTGGCACACCAACATGCCGTACTCTGCTTTAACTAAAACAGGAGCCAGCCAGTTCATAAAGTTAGATGGCGAATCGGTAATTACCTTGCCAATTGATTGCCTTAAAAAAGTTAAACGCTGTTCGCTTAAAGAGGGTTCCATATAGGGTAAAAATAGGTAAAATAGTTTATTGGTCATTGGTCCATAGTCCATAGTCCATAGTCCATAGTCCATAGTCCATAGTCCATAGTCCATAGTCCATAAGGTGGAACGGTTGACAGAAAAAAGGTTTAATGGCAAAAGAAAATGGAAGATATAAATACCTCCCATTTCCTAAACGAAACATTTAACACTAAAACATGATTAGTCAATGGTTTTTGGGTCAATAGTTTATAGCCATTATCCACATTTCCATCTGCAGATATTTTATTGATCATAAGCTATTAACGATCAACCATTTCATCTTACATTTCCCATACTTAAATCGGAATAATAACTTTAAAACTTAAGTTCCTGCCCATATTGTAAATTCCTGATCTGCCATTTGGCGAAGGGTTATAATATTCGAAATATTTTAATCTATTCAAATTTGATTGGTATGCGACATTGAAAATATTATCTGCCTGAAGAAAAACATCACATAAAATCTTTCCTTTTTTAGTTTTCAGTGTTGATCCTATTCCTCCGTTGATTAAGGTATAACCCGGTGTAAAGGTTTCAGTATTATCTAAAGCATAAAATTTATCCTGATCAGCAAAAAAAGCAGCATCAATTTTAACATAAGGCTTATCAAAAACGCCTATAGCCTTTTGAGCGGTCGCCTTGATCTCCGTTCTCACCTGCAATGGCGGAATAAAGGGTAGGTATTTAGCTTCCCTTCCGTGTTTATTTAATAATTCCTGGTTCTGGTTCAACCCAACCACGTAAGCCAAACTATTGTTGAAACTTAACCATTTCATCGCTGAAGGATGTAGATTTACCGAAATTTCTGCACCATATAATCTTGCTTTCGACTGCTGATACTGATAAGTTAAGTTTCCAGGAACTATAACCACTGGATTCCCATTGGCGTCGGTTAAGCGCGATTGATAAATGTAGTTCTGAATATTGTTATTAAACAGTTCCATACTTATTTCAGCATCTTTTAAGTAAGCAATAATGCCAATATCTTCCTGAAGGTTAAACTCTGGTTTAAAAGTCCTGTTGCCCAAATACACAATGTGCGCACCGGGATCTAATCCATTTGAACCGATTTCTGTAATGTTTGGTGCACGGTATCCCCTGGCAATATTGGCTTTAATGAGCAGTTTTTCAGAAATGTTATAGGTTAAGCCCAAACTTCCTGACAAGCCATAATAGTTTTTATTAAAAGAAGGGAATTGCAATTTTCCAGTGGCATCAGTCGAGCTCACCTGTTTACCAAAACCTGTTTGTGCATCAGTACCTACATAAAAATTACTCCAGTGTATATTTCTTCTGTCTATCCTGATTCCTCCGGAAACATCAATTTTACCCATTGATTTCTTTGCGAAATAAAAAGCACCGATATCGAAAAGATCATAATCGGGAATGGGAAAATCGGTAGCAGCCTTGCTCCTGTTCTCCTGGTACATGCCATTTACCCCAATGGTACTTTCGATACCGGCAAAATCTGGAAGGTTGTATTTAAGATCATAATTAAAAGTGTTTAACACTACATAAAGCCCGGCCTGACTTGGCAATGTTGGGTGATTATATTCTCTCCTTACACTTTGCTGTCCGCCAATCAATAAATTTAAATCACTTGTTCCAAATTTAAACTGACTGGTGTTATAAAACCGGTAGTGTTGAATGTGCTGATGTAAAGGGTTAATGGAGTAGGTATTCAGATCACTTTCAGGTACAATAGGTCTGTTTTTAATATCATCTCCGTCATCCAAAACCTGCCTGGTAAATCGTCGTGATAAAGAATCTCTGCTACCATCAGGAATTTCCATTAAATTATCGTAATAGGTAAGGGCAGTTTTAGAAGAACCCCAGGCTTTATCTACCCTGGCACTGGCAGATAGATTGTATTCTCTAAAAGCTGTTCCGTAAACCAATCCATCAATTTTGTTTTGGTAATTATGTGCTGTTTTCCCAGTTGCCCTAAACGTATATTTCCAATCGTTTTTAATGTAGGCTAGTCCAAGCGACGAACCGATCATGCCATTATTGCTTTGATAATTTGCTATAAAATCGCCTTTCAATTTACCATCTTCAAAATTCGGGCTGTAAGGAATCATATTAATTACACCTGCTAAGGCATCAGAACCATAGGTTAAACTGGCCGGACCTTTTACAACTTCGGCCCTGGTAATACCATATTCATCTACCTCAATACCATGTTCATCGCCCCATTGCTGTCCCTCCTGCCGTAAACCATCATACAAAGTTAACACACGGTTATACCCCAAACCTCTAATAAAGGGTTTAGAAACATTTGGCCCTGTGGTAACAGCTGTAATTCCAGGAACGCCTTTAACAATAGCTTCGATCAGGTTAGTATTCACATTTTGATCCATTGATTTTTTCGAGAGGACTGCAATAGGTACAGGGCTTTTACGCAGCTGTGTGGCCCGGTTAACCCCGGTAATTACCACATCGCCTAAATCAGATGCTAAGCTTAACAGATCAGCGTTAACCAGTGCCGTATCTCCTTTTAGCGTTACTTTAATTCTTTTGGATTGATAACCTATGCCCGAAAAAATGAGGTCGTAATTTCCGGATGGAATACCCCCTAGTTGATAGGTACCGTAAACATTTGATTTGGTAGATCCATTAGATCCTAAAATTTTAATGGTGATATTTTCTACAGGTTCATTTTGGGAGGTGACCAAACCTTTAACCATAACTTTTTGCGCGATGGCATTTAGCGATATAAAAAAACAGGAGCAATATAGCAAGAATGGCTTCATGAACATAAATGATTTGTCTAAATATAATTTTAGACAAATCTAAATTTTAATTTAAATATATCAAATTAAATATTTAGTAATATTTAAGACGAAGGTAGATAAGCGTTTAGCGTAAGGCGAGAAGTGTTTTTTAATGGCTACAGGTGACCTAGAATGCATAGCGTTTTGTGTATTTTTTTAGACCTGTGGGATGGGAGAACTATAGTGTAATACCTCCTATTGATTTACCAATAACAGATTCCAAAAATCGGTCGTCATTTCGACTGGAGCACAGCGGAATGGAGAGATCTTTGAACTATACTTAAAAGATTTCTCCTCCAAAGGAGTTCCTTTGGAACACTGCGGTCGAAATGACGACCCGAAAACCTATCATTGCTACTTAAATGTTTTAAATAAATAATTTAATACTTTTTTCAATACGCCATTATCACACTTAAAAACCTGATTATAAATAATCTGTAAATTATGATCATGTTGACAAAAAAAATCTTTTGAATATTTTCAACCATATCCTGCAAATACACCGTTATTATGATTATAATTGAATACAAAAGAGTGAATTAATACCTGAAGGATTGTTATACCTAAAGGAGTTGTAAACAGTACTAATCTTATAAACAGAATATATGTTGGTGATTAATAATTTCGAAGAGTATGAATCACATCTAGGTAAAGAACTAGGTGTTTCGCAATGGCATACCATAGACCAGGAACAGATTAATAAATTTGCCGATGCAACCTTAGATCATCAATGGATACACACCGATCCGGAAAAAGCTAAAAATGAAGGACCATTTAAGGCAACAATAGCACATGGATATTTAACCTTATCCTTAATTCCTTATTTATGGAAACAGATTGCGGATGTACGTAATATTAAAATGGAAATCAATTATGGTATTGAACGTTTTAAATTTGGTCAGGCAGTTTTAGTGGATAGCGAAGTGCAATTAAAAGCAAAATTAAATTGCATTAGCAATTTGAGGGGAATAACTAAAGTTACGATTCAAGCTACGCTTGTGATTAAGGACCAACCCAAACCAGCATATGTAGGTGATGTAGTATTCTTGTACCACTTCATCTGATATCATTCAATTTTGGCTACATAATTACGCTTAGTTTTCATATCGGGATTCTTGATATCGGGTATCTTGATTTTGGCTAGCGACATTTCTATCGACACAGATGCATTCCGTTTTCTGGCTTCGGTGGCTATGCTTGAAACGATATTTTTTAAGGTATTCAGTGCTGCAAAATACTGACGATCCAGTGTTTTAATGGCATTCATATCGCGATTTTTCTGTTGGTATTCCAGGTTTGCTTTTTCACAACAATTGTACTGAATCTGATCTAAGTTTGATAACTTTTCGGTTACTATAGATAGTGCTGACACGGATAGCTTAAGCCCTTTAATGTCAACAACTTTATCGTCCTTAACTAAATAATTTAAGCCATTGAACGATATGGTTCTGAGCGGAGTATTGTTAATGATTGCTGTGGGTTTTGGAAGCTGTTTTTTTGAATTAAAACCATCTTCAATCAGCGCTTTGTTGTAACTAAACCGATCGGCTAAAAGAGTGAATCAATTAACTGGTTACCATCCTTTATTTGCTCAGCAGTTGTACCGATAGCATGAGAAGCCGTCAGATTCTTAGTTGAGTTACAGCTAAAACAAATGAATAAAATAAACCCAAAAAAGGCGAAATTTTATTTTTCATATCCAACAATTAATCAAATGCAAATTATGGAATTAACGGTTTATTGCACTTCACAATTGACGAACAATTTACTTTACATTTATTTAAGCTGTGCTATAGAAAAGTATATTCTTGCCAGCAATTATATTGTTTTAATGATTAGCTACATTTAAAACATGTGGCAGACTTTCGATTTTTATAAAGTTATTCGAGTTACCGAATTACAAAAAACGTTTTTTAGATGACTATTTTACTGCACCAAACAAACCATTTTAATGTATGCGTAAAACTAGCGTAACCTATGTTTTATGTGAGTAAATAAAAGCTATACTGACAAATAACGGGTGAAAATCCTGTTAAAAAGGGCGCTCTCTTTCAGCAATCCTTAATGTTGGTCCTGTTATTGGAGCCAGTTTATCACAAATATGAGAATACAAAGATGGACCAGCCGTGCTGAGCTTCAAACGCTCCGGAAGGGTGATTATATTACATACGAATCATATTCAGGGCGGATAAAAAAAATAGAAGTGCATCATTTTAGAAACGAACAACATTTTTATATTAAGCTTTATAATTTAAAACAAACCATACTGATTATCACATGATCAATATCTAAAAAACCAGAGATCATTTTAATGATCCACGTAAAATATCCTGTTCTCAAGCTAATCAAATCTTACGTATACAAGCGTGCCTTCACTTTTTTTCGCACATTCATTTTGGAACCACTAACGGTCTATCGTACTGGCGAATGCACAAGACGATCCAAGTAATTTTGATATTTTCGATTTTACAATTAACGCCCCGTTAACCTCTTAAGTTAAATGGTTTTTCTGAATACTTTCTTTGAGCAACGCAAATTCGTAACTAATTAGGATTGTATTTTTCATATTTATCTTTTTCTGTTAATTGAAATCTAGCTATTCTTGTCCATCCTTTGTTAATGACCAAACAATAACGCAAAAAAGATTTTTAATGTTTAGCTAAAGTAAACAAATGTTAATCTAAATGTTAACTATTACTAAACATTTGTTTAGTAAAAATACCAATAGTATATTTGACGATAAAGTTCAAAAAATTAATTTATCCAATTTAATAGAAAGCAGATGTACCCTGAAATTAAAATGGTAGTATTCGATATGGCTGGCACTACAGTGAACGAAAACAACCTAGTTTACAAAACCCTAATGGATGCAATAAATGCCGCTGGTTTTTCATATACCCTTGGTCAGGTTCTTGCTGTTGCAGCAGGAAAGGAAAAGAAAGAAGCAATCAGATCGGTACTTAAAACTCACGAAGGTTCTTTTGATGAAGCCAGGGTTTTCGATATATATGAAAAATTTATTGGCAAACTGAAACTGGTATATGAAACTGAGGAAATTTTACCTCAACCTGGTTCGATTGAACTTTTTGAAAAACTTCGGAAAGAAGGAATAATTTTGGTGCTTAATACAGGGTACGACAGGGTTACCGCAGAGGCTATACTGAGCAGACTGGGCTGGAAGGCAGGTGCCGAATTCGACACACTCGTTACTGCTTCTGAGGTTGGCCAAAACAGGCCAGAACCTGATATGATTTTATTGGCAATGAGACACCATGGTCTTACCGATGGTAAATCGGTTGTTAAGGTTGGAGATTCAAGTATTGATATTGAAGAAGGTAAAAATGCAGGTTGTGGCTTAAGCATTGGCATTACCACAGGCGCACATACACAGAAACAATTAGAAAAAGCTAAACCTGACGCGGTAATAGACAATTTAATGGAAATCTATGCTATGGTAACCAAGCAGAACTAAATAATTGAAATGATTAAATAATTACAACCGTATATGCTAACATACAAATGGGAGGCAAACGATTGGAGTTAAACTCCGAAATGGGAAACTCAAAATATTTGGTGTAATGAATTTTTACCCGTTTCTGTGATTGCAATTCTATTTACGCAAGACTAATTATCACGAATTTTGATGCTGCAATCGTTTTCATTAGTACTTCAACCTAAACATAAAACCTTTTAACCTGGTAAAGCGTTTATTTTTAGATAACTTAGATCACAACTAAATATAAGCATATGAATACTCAGGAAGTAGCTGACAAACTGGTGCAGCTTTGCCGTGAAGGCAAACACGAACAAGCCATTGATGAACTTTACGCCGATAACGTTGTAAGCAAAGAGCCAAAAGGCACGCCAATGGAATTAACAGAAGGCAAAGATGCCGTTAAAAAGAAAACCATACAATGGGAAGAAAGTGTTGAAGAGATACATAGCTCTTCATGCTCAGAACCAATTGTAGCAGACAATCATTTTGCTATTGTAATGAACATTGATGCCACTTATAAAGCCCATGGAAGAATGGCCATGAGTGAAATCTGTGTTTATGAGGTTAAAGATGGAAAAATCGTAGCCGACGAGTTTTTCTATCGCATGGGTTAAAATATAAAAAGCCCCGATATCCATCTGGGCTTTTATAATCAACTAACCTAAACTTATAAATACTAACCAAATATTTATACCACAAAACTAATGACCGATTATTAACTCAATGTTAAATATTTATCACTTGTTATCTGAAATTGGTTACACCGCATTTGCTCATTAAATCGTAAAACACCGCTTATCGGGAAAAAATTAGAATCAAATTTGCCTTGCCTGTTCTGTGAAAGAAAATGTTTTATTACCTTTAAATAAATGAGCAATTTCTAACCATAAAACGTATAAAATTGATGACCATACCCAATCTGCAAGACCTTTCAAAAAAACACCAACTCATTTCCGACCTATTTAAATGGCCTACCAAAGCTTCTGAATGGGAACAGTACAAGCTCAGCAACGAGCAACTTGATTTTTTTCATACGTTTGGATACATTAGTGATGTAAAATTATTGGATGAATGGCAGGTTGCGCGGTTGAACAAAGAATTGGCAGAAATTGTAGACCCCGCACACCCGTTAAACGGGCTGTTTCACGAGTTTCACAGCAATGAATCTGCAGATCCCAATTCAGTTTTATTTCACGCTTTAGGCGCCTGGCGCATTACCGAAAGCTTTCATGATGTGATATGGAATCCTGCTTTTGCGATGGCAGCCAGTCAGATTTTAGGCAATAAAGGCGTACGTTTCTGGCACGATCAATTATTCTGTAAACCAGCAAAACATGGAGGAGTTGTAGCCTGGCACCAGGACTATTCTTATTGGACACGCACCGGCCCCATGCAACATTTAACCTGCTGGGTTGGATTAGATGATGCAACCACCGAAAACGGTTGTTTATATTATGTGCCTAAAAGCCATAACTGGGGCTTGTTAGATAAACCAGATTTAGCCGGGGACATGGAAGGCTTAATGCCTTATTTAACCGAAGAGCAAAAAGCAGAATTTAATCCGGTTCCGATCGAACTTAAAAAGGGATATGCTACGTTTCACCACCCTTTAATGGTTCATGGCTCGTTCCAAAATAAATCACCACGCTCAAGAAGCGCTTTCGTTTTAAATGTATTTACTGACGGTACCGAATCGAATACAGACGAGGCTTTACTTAAAGGAGTGGAACCGATTCGGGCTGGGCATAAAATGGAAGGGCAGTTTTTTCCGCTGATATATTCTCCTGATAGCCCAATGTCATTAAGTTGATCAGAGCGATGGTTTAAACACAGACGTGATTGTGATTTAATATAAATAAACCGGTGCAAATAAAAAATTAACTACCTCTTGGTGATCTCTTTATAACAAAACTATCAGTCCCTTTGCCCTGCACACTTTATATCACTGCAATGAAGCCGTACATTTGTAAAAAAGACCCAATGAACGATATTACAGATTACCCTGTGTTGGCATATGTTGTTAAGCTCATCAAAAACACCATTACCGACATTAAAACAGAATATATTGCCCCAGCTAGCGTAGAACTTAAGGACGGCAATGACACCATATACCTCCAACAACGCTCGGATGAAAATGGTAATCCTTCAACAATTTTCATTAACGATCCTAAAGATATCATCTTCAGTGAAGACCTGCTTCCTTCTTTGAAGAACCTACAGGAAGGAGCTGAAGGAAAAACAGCACAAGAGCTGTTGAATCCCAGGGTGATCATCAACGAATTGGATGTAGAAACACACCTGATCTTCCATGCAGTAAAGGATCATTTTGACGAAATTAGCAACAGCTATGAATTTTCTAAGGCAATTGAAAAACAGGCAGACAAAATAAAAAGCAAATTTAAGTTCGGGAGTCATGCCTTTGAACTTACTGTTACTAATCATGCACAGGTGATCTCCGTTACAGCAGATTTCCCTCCTTCATTTGACGAGTCTATCAAAAAAACCATCGAAAATGACGCAGCTAAGGTTCAGCTGGCTGTCAACAAAATATTTAGGTAAAGTAGCGATAGCAGCATATTAAATATTGAAACTGAAAAGAAATGAAGTTGTATCATAAATATAGATTTGTCATCCTGAGGATAATTTATTGGATAAAAATCAATATTAATGACAGGAGCGTTTTTTTTTTCAGTGGTAAGCTGTGAAGAATCGTCATTGCGAGAAGGCTCTTTCAGCCGACGAAGCAATCTTACAACGATCGCTACCGGTGTGCGCATTAAGATTGCTTCGTTCCTCAGCAATGACGACCTCTCTTTTTAACCTGTCATAGATAGCTTGTTGAAGGACTGTAGAAATACCCGTTAAGGTATTTCTACAAGCTCTCCGTAGGAGTCCTTTGGACAACATAACAGCATCTGAGATGGAGTTGCCTTTATGATACAATCTCATTTCTCTCCAAATAATACTGTTTTATTTTACGTTCTTCTTCTCTATTGGCTATTTAACAGTTATTTTCAGTTTCTGGGAAATATTACCTGATGAATTTCCAAGCTGCAGGATAAAGTCTCCAGGTTCAACGTTCCAATCCTTTTTACTTTCATCATAGAAGGCAAGATCTGACACTTTTACATCCATTTCAACAATTTTCGTTTCCCCTGGCTGCAGGAACACTTTTTCAAAGGCTTTCAGCTCTTTTACCGGGCGCGGAACACTGCAAACAGGATCGTTCACATACAACTGAGCAACCTCAGCCCCATAGCGTGCTCCTGTGTTCTTAACAGTAAATCTGACCTTGATGATATCGTCTTTACTATAAGCCGATTTATCTGCAGAAAGCGTGCCTAAATTAAAGCTGGTGTAAGAAAGGCCGTATCCGAAGGCGTATCGAGGTGTTATTTTTTTTGTATCAAACCAACGGTACCCGACCAAAATATCTTCCTTGTAATATTGGTTAATACTATCTCCAGGATAGGAAATTTTACCGTAAAAATGTGCACCGTTATCTTCAAGCTTTTTTGGAAAAGAGAATGGCAGCTTACCAGAAGGGTTTACCTCACCCGAAATAACATCAGCCAATGCAGATCCAGCCTCTGAACCAAGATACCATCCCTGAATAATGGCTGGCACCTTATCTACCCAAGGCATCGATACCGCATTGCCGCTAAGCAGCACTACAGCTGTGTTTTTATTTACTTTCAATAAAGCATCAATCAGTTTATCCTGGCCGAAAGGAAGACTTAATGATTTACGGTCGCCACCTTCACAATCCTGAAAGTGGTTTTTATTCAGTCCTCCGATAAAGAATACAACGTCGGCATGTTTAGCAACTTCGATCACCGCATCCATCAAAGAATCAGCATTTAGCTTAGATGGTTCTTCACGTCCATACATTGATGGCCCTGAAGTATATCCAAGACTGTATACCACATGGTCTTTCCCATATTTAGCAATCAACCCGTCCAAAGGCGATTTTTCATAAGCCACCTTCAGCGATGATGATCCACCGCCGGTTACCAGACTGCGATCGGCATTTTCACCGATAACAGCAATCTTTTTGAATTTACCGTTTGTAACAGGAAAAAACTGTTTATCATTCTTTAAAAGCACAATGCCTTCCTGAGCTATTTTACGTGCAGCTTCACTGTGTTCAGGAGAAACGAAACGGCCAAAGGGCCTGTTGGCGCTCATGGTGGTACGGAAAATCAAACGTAATATCCGGCGGGCTTTATCATTAAGCAAAGCAATATCATATTTCCCCTCTTTAATGCCTTTAAGGAACGGATTGGCCAGATAGTAATCTGAGTAAGGAAACTTTCCCTTAGTTGTTAAACCATCGGTATAGGTACCCATTTCGAGGTCCAGCCCGTTGTTAACCGCCTGATCGGTACTATGCACACCTCCCCAGTCACTAATCACCACACCATCGAATTTCCAGTCTTTTTTTAAGATTTTATTCAAAAGCAGGTCATTGTGGCAACAATGCTCGCCTCTAAATTGATTGTAAGAACCCATAATCGACCAGGCTTTCCCTTCTTGCACAGCTGCCTTAAAAGCAGGTAAATAAATTTCATATAATGAACGATCACTCAGATCAACATTGATATGCCCGCGCCATTCTTCCTGGTTATTCAGTGCAAAATGTTTTACGCATGCCGCTACGCCTATGGATTGAACACCCTGGATATAAGGCACCACCATACGTGAACTGAGATAGGGATCTTCACCCAGATATTCAAAATTACGCCCGTTTAATGGTGTGCGATAAATGTTTATTCCAGGGCCTAATAACACGGTTTTATTGCGGTAACGCGCCTCTTCTCCTATTGACTTGCCATAAAGCAGCGATAATTTAGGATTAAAGGAAGCTGACAGACAGGTAAGTGCCGGAAAGGCTGTACAAGAATCGTTTGTCCAGTTGGCTCCGCCCCATTCATCCCATAAAACTTCCTCACGAATGCCGTGAGGGCCGTCATCGGTCCAAACTTCAGGAATTCCTAAGCGGGGTACGCCTTTTGAACTAAACTTAGACTGGGCATAACAAAGCGACACTTTTTCTTCGGTGGTCATTGCTGAAAGCGCATTTTCAACCCGCTCTTCTATGGGTTTATTTATATCAAGGTAAACTGGCAACTTTTGTTGCGCATTAACCATTAACCAGGCTCCTGTTGCTACTATAGTTAAAAATATTGATTTCATTAAATTATATTCTTTTGTGTTTAGTTTTTATCGTTTTTGCCTGAAAGATTTACTAGCTGCCTACCTGGAAAGCCAGCAAAAGGGCTGTTTTTGATTACCCCTGCTTTACCTGTTCTTTACCCTTTGTTGCTACCAGGTTAACCCCAAGCTTACCCTGGGGTTACCCCGGGGTTACCTTTTCTTTACCTAAAAGGTAAAGCCAGAGCTTGTATTCGCAGAATAGCGCCACCGCTTACGGTTATGCTGCCCTTGAGCAGTGCGCCACAAGCGGCACAGCACTTGCACTGCCTGCCCCGATTATGACGGCCCATTTTAGCTCAATTTAGCTCAAAATGAGGTGCCAATGCTGCTAATCTGCTAGGTTTGAACATGGATTTAAACAAAAAAACAAAATTATGGCAACGCATTTGCTTATTAATCAAGTCTTCAGAGTTTCACCACTGTTTTAGCACCATTGTATTGAACAACTTTAGCCGGTGCTGTTGAATTACCGATGGCAACCACACGAAAAATCCGCTTGCTTAACATTCCTTCGTAAGTCCCCTCGCGATTGCCGATTGTTAACGTACCATCGGCATGGTTGTACTCAAAATTGATCGTTGAAAATGCACCCTTTTCGTAATTATAGTTGTTTCCTTCATCTTCGTATAAACTGAACTTTCCATCTTTACCTTTGTAAACCCTGATCTCTATATCATCAGCTTTCTTTTCTGAAGTATATTGCATCACATCACCAACAGGCAAAATAGTACCTGCAGGAACAAAAAGAGGAATACGCTCAAGTGGTGCTTCTATATTCAACTTTTGGCCGCCTTCAATCTGCTTGCCTGTATAGAAATCATACCAACGGTTTCCTGATGGGAAATAAACTTCGCGGCTACGCGCTTTGTAACTATAAACTGGACAAACCATCAAGCCTGAACCCAAAAGGAACTGATCACTCACGCCGTAAGTTTGTTTATCGGCGGTATAATCCATTGCGAGCGATCTCATCAGGGTATAATCTTTATGATATGCCATTCCTGCCAACGAATAGATGTAAGGCATTAAGCGGTAGCGTAGTTGATCGTAATAAACCAGACTTTTGTAAACCGGATGGCCTTCTGGAGCAAGGTTATAGATTTCGCGGTAAGGAAACTGGCCATGACTGCGAAACAACGGACAAAATGCCCCAAACTGGAACCATCGCAAATTTAATTCACGCCATTCTTTCAGGTCTGCATTCTCATTGCCTGTCTCGTCAAAAATAAGCTGGCCATCTCCATAACGTTTCTCTACACAGAAGCCACCAATATCCATTGTCCAGAACGGAATACCCGACATCGCAAAATTAAGCCCGGCAGGAATCTGTGCTTTTAGGTCTTCCCATCTTGATGCGATATCGCCACTCCAGGTAGCGGTAGAATACCTTTGTAAACCCGCAAAACCAGACCGTGTTAACAGAAATACCCGCTTGTTATTATCCGCCTCACGCTGCCCGTTATAAATAGCGTTGGCATTCATCAGCGCATATGCATTGAAATATTTTGTAGAAGAACCCAGCGCAGTAGGCCCACACAGTTTCTTGCGGTAGTCCATATCGGTACAATCACGAATGTTGGGCTCAGAAGCATCCATCCACCAGGCATCGAATCCCTTTACGTAAAGGTTTTCTTTCATCTGTTTCCAAAAAAGTTTTTGCGCATCGGGGCTATAGGCATCGTAGAAAGATCCCACATAACCCGGCCCTATCCAATCGCGCACACTATCCTGCACTGCCTGCATATACATCCATCCTTTTTCGCTAAATTGTTTAAAATGATCTGTTGTAGCATAGAATTTTGGCCATACCGATATCATGATATTTGCATTTTCTTTATGCACGGAGTCTACCATTCCTTTGGCATCTGGAAACCGTTTCAGGTCAAACTGGTGGCTTCCCCAGGCATTTTCTGGCCAATAATTCCAATCAAGCACAATATTATCAAGCGGAATCTTACGCTTCCGGTACTCACTTACTACACTTAATAGTTCATCCTGGGTTTTGTAACGCTCACGGCTCTGCCAAAAACCCATTGCCCATTTGGGCATAATGCTCGCCTTGCCAGTCAGCGTGCGGTAACCACTGATTACATCGTCCATGTCTTTGCCGGCCACGAAATAATAATCCATCTTATCGCCCATTTCTGACCAAAAGGATATATTGCCATTTTTTTCTATCGGAGATGAAGAAAGTGCTTTAAGACCAACATACGAAACGCCCCCATCGGGTTTCCACTCCAGTCTTATTTTGGTGCGTTTTCCCTTTGTCAGCGAGAAAGGAAACCGATAAGTATTCGGATTCCAGGACGTTCTCCAACGTTCTGGTACTACCAATTTTCCGTCAAGCCATACTTTGGTATAACCAGCGTAATAGAGGCTAAATTTGTAAATATCAGTTTGGTTGGCAAGGATTTCTCCTTCCCAGACTACAGAACCATTATTAAAATTAAAATCTGCAGGAAATTTCTTAACAGTGGTGAGGTTTTCATAATCGATTGCCAACTCCTGACGGATAATTGGCTTGTTATTTTTTTGATTATACGTAGCGGTAAGAAAACCTTTTTTACCTTGTTTATCAAAGAGAGTAAACTGGTTCAGGTCTTTATAATCTCGGGGATCGCCGTATTTGCTCTGCGAATAGTTATCCCACAATACACCATAATTGTTTGTAGACATGATGAATGGCACAGCTACTTTCGTGTTGTACTGGAAGAGGTCTTCGCTTTTATGTTTATAGTTAAAATCGTCAGACTGATGCTGCCCTAACCCATAGATGGCCTCTCCTGGGGTACCCGAGAAGACCTGTTGCATGGTATATCCTTTATCGTTTTCGACATTGATAGGACTAAAACTTCTTTTTGCCTCCTGCAGCACTACTTTCCCAAATTTATCGGTAAATGAAACCTTACCAGTAACAAGGGAAACCTTCACGGTAAGTTCCTGGGTAGAAAGTTGGGCAAATTCTGTATTTTCTGTTACTTTGAAAGGTACTGTCGGAGTCAATCTAGCTATTACGCAAAGGCTTGTAACCTGGGGAATAGTGCTTTCGGGTGAAGCCTGAACCCTAACAATACGGCTGTTGATCACATTTATTTCAATCGTTTTGGCAACTCCCCCCTTTGGGTGTACCTTCATTCCATTCTGCAGCGTCTCAACAGCTTCAGTGGCAAGCAGTCTCCCAGCAACAAATAACAATATAATAAAGAAAGAGAATCGTTTCATAACGGAACAAAGAATTAATTGGTTAGAATATGGTGGTATGTTTTTATGATGCAAAACTACAACGCCATATCATGACCACAGAGTAGTAATGTTAAATTAGTAAGCAGAAATGTTAACTACGAAACTTTTCGAGGGGTATTTTTTAAACAGACAGATCGCCCTGCAGATAATTAAACTGATGTAACCTATCTGATTAACAGCTAATAAAGGGGATTAGATTAGAAAATTTGATTTTAGCAGATCAGAAGCAATCTATACTCACCATCTTTTTCGTTGGGTGCGCGGTGCACGCATGGTAAAACCTGTTTACCAGGATAATCTACTGCCAACCTCCATAAATGACCCAATCCCAAATTGATGGGCCTTGCATCAGCTTTGGCCTGGTAATGCAGGTCAAAATAATGTTCCATCAAAAAGTTTTCAAATTCCGATTCCGGACCGTTATGCAACTCTGCTTTTGCCGGATTTCAGGGATCAGGATTTTTTGTTCAGCCTGATGATTAGCGATGATTTCACTGGCCGCACCATAATAGGTACATAAAAAAGTATCCGTACCGATAGGCGAACGGTCTACATGGAATGAATATACATCTGTTGAAATGAAACCGAGTTCCTCATCCCGCTGATAACTTTTGATTAAATTGAGCGAAGGCGACGCTCCGGAATCTGCCAACAACTGAAAATCGCTTAAGATAACTTCCCTTGCCACACTACCTTGTTCCGATAGCTTAAGCGTATGGAGGTCTTCCATAGAAACTTCCGTGAGGTCAGCTTTAAGTTCAAGTTTGGATACAATTTCCTTAAAATCCCCAATCAGGTCTCTCTGCCAGCAAACTGCGTTTATATCTCCCTTAAAATTCGTATTTAAAAGATGAGAGAAGGTAGAAACCACCGCAACCTGCTTGCTGTTAGAAAATCTATTATCCATTGATTAATTAAGCTATTTAGCTGTTACTCCCTGCAAAAGTAAGGAATAGCTGAGCGGATAATTGAAAATGAAATCTATTTTCCAAAAGCCATGCGGGTGCATGGCTTAGAATTAAAAAATATCCATCTATCTCAACTTAGAATTTACCCGTCCTGTCAGCATTCTCTTGAATTTTTTCAAGTAAAACTGGCCATCTGGAATCATTATGCAGGTTAATAAAATTTATATCCTTTGAAATAAGGCTATAACCAGCAAAATTTCCTTTGTCGGTAATCCTCTTCAGCTGTACGAAAGCACTATCGGGCTGGTTTAAAACGGCCCAACAAGATGCTAGTTCATATCTATGGAGCACAGTAGCCATTCCCTTATTGAAAGTAAATGCCTTTTGAAAAAGTGGGATGGCTTCTTTAAAATTTCGTTTTCTATAAAGTGTCTCTGCTTCACTAGCACTTGAAACGTATTCTTTAGGAAGTTTCTGTGAATAAGATGCATTAAACAACACAACTAAAAGTAATAAACTCAATACATACTTCATGGTTTCTTCCGGCTTTCGTAAAAAAATATTCGATTTATTCCTGATTTAGATTCTTCATCAACAATTGCGCGGATAAAAACCACCGAGTCTTTATTTAACTTCAAGGCTCTGCCAGTTCCACCTTTATATATTTTATCATCAATAATTACTAAATCACCATCATTAACTTTATATTGAGATAGCTGGACAGTATTAACATGACCGGAGGATTTGATCAATGCTGGATTTATATCGTTGCCCATTTTTCTTTTATCGGGTATTGATTGGGCAGACAAACCAGATATTGGCAGATAGAAGAAACACAATATCAGTAGGTAATTTTTCATATAAGTATAGTGATAAAACTTTAACTAACAAATGGCTCCCATATCCTCACTGGTATAAGGGCAAACAACAAATGTCATCCCTTTAAAATTAGTTTGTGATGAAGGATCATTTTCACAAGGATACCACCAAGTACCATCAGCCTCGGCCTGTTCATATCCTAAGTGAAAACACCCATCTTCAAATAATATGTAATAAAAATTGACCTGCCGAATACTAGAAGTTTTTGATTGTTGATTTGGTTGTTTTTTTTCTGTTTCGTTTTTTGCTTTGGGATTTGAAGCAAATGAAACGGTCACACTAAACATTAAGAAAAGCGCTAAAATAATCTTTTTCATATTAATTAATTTGAGAGCAGTCAGACATCTGATTGTCAATAGCAATATACACATAAAATAATTGCATATGCAAACTTTATGCAAGTAAAAATACTTTTCCTAGCTTTGTTGATGATGGGATGATCTTACAATTTGGATACTAAATACAAAGAATCTAGATTTGATTAATTAACAATTAATAAAACTAACACGGATCAATACCAAAAGTTGTGGAGTAGTCATTTTTAAGCATACAATTGAGTTAGCCTGTATAGGAAAAACTTTACGCATTTCACGCCACGAAATTGGGATCTAAACGCTTTAATCTTTGCATTGAATGATTCGGCAGAAGCATTGGTCGATCTGTTATCAAAATAATTTAGAATAGTCGGATAGTGATTCTGAATCGACCTGGCAATGGTATTAAAAGCTTTAAAGGCGGACTGCCTTACCTTTTCATGCCATTTAGCTAATTTTGCCAGGCCAAATACTTTTTCGGTCGTCTTATCAAATATATGGCTGAGCTCCATACTCAAGGAATAAGCTACCTTGAGGTCCGGATATCTTTCAAATAGCAAATCCGCCCGCTCTTTTTGACTTGTCGTCCAGTCAAAAGCTTTTTTATACAGTACATATCTGCTCCTTGCCAGAAGCTGTTTCAGGGTATCGCCATTACTAAATACTTCAGCCCGAAATACTTTATTGGTTTTTCTAGCGATTTCAATTGCATCGTTTTCCCTATCAATTGCATCCCAGCGATGCTTGATCCTAATTTCCTGCACAGCTTCTGTAGCTAGTTTCTGAACATGGAAACGATCGGTGACCCTTATGGCCTTAGGAAAACATTTTTTAGCAATGAGTTCCATGTTTCCAGCCATATCCAGTGTGATTTCAGAAACTTTTCTGCGCTCTTTTTCTGGTATTTTGTGAAGTACTGAAATAACTGCTTCAGCTTTGGTGCCCGCAACAATAGCCACAATTGACCCTTTTTTACCCTTGGCTGCTTTGTTGGTGAGGATGGTGTAAAGTTCGCCATGGGATAGGCTGGTTTCATCAATGGATAGATGCCTACCGAGGTTCTCCGGATACAGAAGCCATTTATCTGCGTGGCTCTTTTGATCCCAGGACTTAAATTCGCTTAGATAATCACGGTAATGTCGGAGTAGCTTTCTTCCGTCCACACCGTAGAACTTACTAATTGTATGAATATCATTCGGCTGGGTATTGATTGATTTCTTTTAAAAAAGCCGCGAATTCCCCTGTCATTCGCGTTCCTTTTTCTATTAAAGTCCAATTACGGTAAATCAACTCATTGCTTTTGGTATTGATCCATCGGCGACGCTTGATATGATAAAAAACTTTGGCCGCGTATTGGAAAATCCTGAACGGTAATCTCTGGAAAGAAGCCTTTTGAATACACTTTTATAAACTCAAGTTCTGACTGTAGGTTATTAATTTCCTCTAAGTGGATATGGAAGGTATCTGGATCTTCAATGACACCGGTAATAGTAAAGTTTGCTAGTATAAAATCTGGTAAGAACAATTTAAGTAAAGAGGCTGCAGGGGAAGTCATATAAAGTGAAATAGTAAAATGCAAAGCTATTTGTTTTTACCGTCCTCCACAACTTTTGGTATTGATCCACTAACACCAACTGCGAAACAAAATAGTATTGATAATAACAAAAAAGCTCCCAGTTTTTAACTGGAAGCCTTTAAATGTACCCCGGAAGGGACTCGAACCCCTGACCCTCGGTTTAGAAAACCGACGCTCTATCCAGCTGAGCTACCGAGGCTCATTTTTTAATGAGCTGCAAATATAGAAGTTCTATTTAATATGTAAAAATATATTTTAAACTATTTAGAAGGTACTTTTTCTATTTCAAATAAGTATTTAAGAACGAAGCAATTAAAATTAAATTTGGGCGGAATAAATTTGACTTTGCCCCATAAAAAACCTTGTTTTTCATCCTATTCTGTACCAAAAGTACAGAGCGAGCACTCAAAAAACATGATCAAATCTAAATTACGCGTCTTCTCCGTTCCAAATATCATCATCGGCATGCCGAATTTTGTCGTGAGCCGCGGTTACACTCTTTAATTCTTCATGGTGATAATTTCTTTCAGGATTTTCTGGCAATCCACTGTCGTGATTTAGCGGCACCTTCCGTAAATGCTCAGGCTTCTTAACCTCAGGTAAATCATCATGTACAACAGAAGGCGTTAAGATCTTCTTCTTGGGGTTATTGCTGTTTTCCATAATTTTAAGAGACTCAAATTTCAAGCCACAAGCAAAGGTGAGTTAAAATTTCGGGAGTTGGTGTGTATTTATAGATAATAAGGATCGGCGATAAGTGTTTGTCGGTTGGCGAAAGGCGGATACAAGCCCAGCCAATACAAAAATGCGCACAAATAAATCAGTTTTTATTTGTGCGCATTCTGGAAAGACCCTAAAATGAATTCAGGGTGACGGCCGCTTATTTAATGTCGATCCGTTGGGTTAATAATTCCCTGTAACGCCTATTTCCAAGCCTCTTAATTCAGCAAGTCCTTTTAATCTGCCTATAGCAGAATAACCTGGGTTAGTTTCTTTGGCCAAATCATCCAACATTTGGTGGCCATGATCTGGGCGGAAAGGAATTGATTTATCGCGTAATGCATTTTCTTCTGATAAGGCTTTCATAATTTCGTACATGTTCACATCACCACCTAAATGATCTGCTTCGTAAAAACTACCGTCCTCATCTTTTTTAACGTTACGCAAATGCGCAAAATAAACACGTTCTTTAACCGCATTGAAGATCTCTAAAGCATTATTCCCCATTCCGGCACCTAAAGAGCCTGTACAGAAACAAACACCGTTAAAAGCCTGATCTACTTCTTTAATAATATAATTAAAATCTTCGAGCGTACTCGCAATTCTTGGCAAACCTAAAATAGCATAAGGAGGATCGTCAGGATGGATGGTCATTTTAATACCTTCTTCTGTACAAACCTCAGCAATAGATGACAAGAAAAATTTCAAATTTTCTTTTAAGCCTTGTGTTCCAATGGCTTTATATTCATTAATGCTATTACGCAAAGTCTCCAGCTCGATTTCTTTTTCGTTCGGGATACCCATTAATACATTGATACGAAGATCAACTAAATCCTGCGCTGTTAAAGTTGCATATTTAGCTGCAGCCCTATCTAAAATAGATTGCGAATAATCTGCTTCTGCACCCTCTCTCTTTAAAATATAGAGATCAAAAATGGCCAGATCGATCCAGTTAAAATAAAGGGCTTTCGATCCATCGGTCATTTCCAGGTCCAATTGTGTACGTGTCCAATCTAAAACTGGCATAAAGTTATAGCACACAATCTTAATCCCGCAGGCCGATAGGTTACGCAAAGAGGCTTTATAGTTTTCGATATACTGCCCGGCATCTGCCCTACGTGTTTTAATCGCTTCGTGCACGGGAACACTTTCTACTACCGACCAGGTTAAACCTGCTGCCTCGATAATGGCTTTTCTTTCCTGAATATCATGTAATGGCCAAACTTCACCATGTGGAATATGATGCAGTGCGGTTACAACGCCCGTAGCGCCTGCCTGTTTAACGTCTTGTAGGCTAACTGGATCGTTCGGACCATACCAACGCCAGGTTTGTTCTAATTTTTTATACTTCATTGTATTTGATTGCACAGATTTTAATGATTACACAGATTACCTATATTATTTAAACGCCAGAAAAAGCAGTAAATCCACCATCCACTTTAACATTCTCTCCATTTACAAATTTAGAGGCATCACTTAGCAAATATACTAAGGCGCCAATCAATTCTTCCGGGGCTCCGAAACGTTTAAATGGTGTTTTAGAAATGATGGCCTGTCCCCTTGCAGTTAAAGAACCATCTTCTTTGGTTAACAATGCCCTGTTCTGGTTGGTAATAAAAAAGCCAGGTACAATGGCATTCATCCTGATTTTATCCTGATAACGGTTGGCCAGTTCTACAGCCATCCATTTGGTATAACTATCAATAGATGCTTTAGCCAGCGAATAACCTAACACCCGGGTAAGCGCCTGGGTTGCCGAAACAGACGATATATTTACGATGCTACCGCCGTTCCTGGCTATTTCCTTACCAAAAATCTGTGTTGGCATAATCGTTCCGAACAGGTTTAAATCGAAAGCCTGTTTTAAGGCCGGAATATTAAGGTCAAAAACATCACTACCAGGTTGAATTACGGCTTCAGCTACGTTACCACCTGCTGCATTCACCAGTGCATCAATACGTCCAAATGTTTTAATGATAGTTGCATTTGCGTCGATTAAATTCCGCTCATTCAGTACATCGGCAATAATGTAAATTGCTTTACCACCAGCCTCAATTACATCTGCAGCCCTTTGTTTAGCTATTTCTTCGTTTCTTCCAATTACAACGATTGTAGCACCCGCGGCGCACAAACCGTTAATAAAAGCCTCGCCTAAAACACCTGTAGCTCCTGTAACTACTACAACCTTGTTTTTTAGCGAAAAAGGGCTTTCTACTTCTTTTACCATTTGTTTAGTTCTTTTTAAGTTTATTCTACTACTAATGTCGTGATGGAGTGTGGCAAACTGGTTATTGTTGCAGCCTCACCTTTAATCCACAAACTGTATTTTAATTTTTACTTCTTAGCAAAGCCTCCAGATAATAATAATCGGCATAATTGATCGGCACATCAATTTCGGAATTATTCGGACGATGCCCTGTACTGTGCTCTAAGATAAAGCCATAGTTTGCGCCAATTTTACTGGTATACTTAGTACTGAGTGAGTTTAAAATTTTATCGGCAGCGGTTTTATATTTTTTACCATTGGTACTGTACTTTGCCAATTCGTAAAGTGCAGAAGCTGTAATTGATGCTGCAGATGCATCTCTAGATGCTTCTGGGATTTTAGGATCATTATAATCCCAATACGGAATTCCGTCAGCAGGTGTAATTTTATTATTTAAGATAAAACCTGCAACACCATCAGCCTGAGCTAAATATGCTTTATTTTTAGTTTCACGATAACACATGGTATAACCGTATAACGCCCAGGCTTGTCCACGTGCCCAGGCCGATTCATTCGCGTAACCTTGAGCGGTTGTTTTTTGACGCACATTGCCGGTTAAAGTATCATAATCGATGACGTGATATGAACTAAAATCGGGTCTGAAATGGTTTTTCATCGTGGTATTGGCATGCGTTACCGCAATTTTATAGAAAGATGAATCGCCTGTTAGTTTGGTCGTTTCGAATAACAGCTCAAGGTTCATCATGTTATCAATAATTACCGGATATTTCCACTTATCGCTACTATGATCCCAAGATTTTAAAACGCCTGCTTTAACATTGAACCTTGTAGACAATGATTTTGCCGCCTGAATAATTACGGCTTTGTAGGCCGGATCGTTTGTTAAACTGTATCCGTTTCCAAAGGGACAGTAAATCATAAAACCCAAATCGTGGGTCCCTTTGTTAAATTGCTCTTTTTTAATATCCTCAGTATACTTCTGAGCAAGTGTCAGCCATTTCTTATCGTTGGTGTATTGATAGAAATACCAAAGTTCGGCCGGAAAGAAGCCGCTGGTCCAATCTCTCGATATCACCATTTTAAACTGGCCGTTTTCTACAGTTCGTGGTGAAACCAAATTAGGTTTTACTTTTCTGGCTGAATCTACATTTTTAACCAATACATCTGTTTGTTGCGCTGCTGAAGCAAATGCTTTTTTCACATCTGTTTTTTGCGCCTTTACTATACTGACAGACAATACACTTAGTACTGTTATTATTACTTTTAAGTTCATATTACAACCAGATTAATGGGTTACGGATAGGTAAATTTCTAATTACTTCTTCTACTTGAGGCTGGTGATCTAATTTTGCCCAGGTTTGGTACCAATTGGTTTGGTTGTATTGCACTGCACCAAACAGCAAAAAAGGCTGAGCCACAGGCCAATTTCCCCAGTACATTACATCGGGCTTTAAGGTCCACTTGCTTTTATCGGCAATAAAAGGATATAAATAACCTAATCCTTTTTTAATAGATTTACCATCAGCAGTTTCAAAATTCCAGAGGTTATTTTTTGGAGTAGATAAGATTTGGCAGAGCGTGGTCATCGCATCAAGATTAAAGATCGAATAGCCATAAGGTTTTGTTCTGGCCATTTCTAAGGGAAAACTACCATCTACTCCCATCTGCTTTGGCAACAGAATAGTTTTATAAATCGTTCGCAACGAATCGAGCATATTTTCATCACCACAAAGTTTAGCAAAGGAAGCCACCTGCATGGCCCAACAAGTGGCATGATTGTTCTTTGCCATTTTTTCTTCAACACCTGGCTTACTCGTGTTTAACCATATGATGTAATCACTAAACCACTGTTTAATGCCTTTAATCGTTTCTTTATCAAACGCTTTAGCTTTTTCCATCACCAGTACACCTTGAGCGACCTCCATTAAATGAATGGTATCGATAATACCATAGCTACGTCCGGTAAACCTACCTTTAACTGCTTGAGCAAAATTAAGATTAGGATTCATCAAGGTTTCGGCATTGATAAACCAGGCTTGAAAATGTTTAACAGCTTGTTTAACATACTTTTCGTCACCCGTAATTTTATAAGCTGAGGCCAACGCACCAATGATTTTACTAAAACGCACCATGTATTTACGGTGATCGAGGAAGTTGTCGGGATTAGTCAATCCATCTCTATTGATATATGGTCCATCCGGGTTTTGTGGATCTGGCCAGAAATAATCAGCTTCCGAGAAGAAATCATGCTTTCCACCTGCACTTCTTGGAGAAGATGAAGTCGTAACCGTAATCGGTTTTTGCTGCATGGCCCAGGCCGCCTCGGCCAAAATCTGTTTTTTTAACAAGACCTCTGCCTGTTTTTTTAAACCCACATCTTTCGGATCAGGTTTCAGGGAAGCAAATGCTGTCCAGGTAAAACAGAGCAGCACTAATAATGCACAGGGGATAATTTTTTTCATTGGTTATATATTTGGTTAGCTATTATAAAGTTGTAAAAACCGTTTTCAGACCTTCAGCACTCACTGATACTGCACTTTGCCCTTTGTTTAATTTCACTTTAATAATGGCCCTGCCGTTGTAAGCCTGTACTTTACGAGAACCCGATGAAGTGCCTTGATTATCAATTAATTTGCCATCTCCAGTTAAACCAAAACTTATCAAATTAATAGCGTCTAAACATGCTACGCCTTTATCATCAAAAAGCCTTACTTCCATGGTGGCCACATCATCTTGTTGACTGATTTTTTTCAGCTGCATTTTAGCGGGCTTTGTCCATTTTTCAGTCTGATAATTAAATTTAATTTCATCGGTTATGATCTCTTTCCCCTTTTTGGCAATTACCTTAACCGTGTTTTCGCCCTTTACAAAAGGAAGATTCCAACGCAAACCCGCTGCAGGATAATCCTGACTATTGCGCTTTTTACTACCAAAACTTTTACCATTTAAGAAAATTTCAGCTTCTCCACAGTTCGAATAAACTTTGACCATTTTTTCTTCACCTTCGTCACCCCAACGGATTGGCCAGGTATGTCCATAAATATGTGCCATCGGTTTTTCTGTCCAGTAAGATTGAAAAACGTAATAAGCTTCTTTTTTGGTAAAATCTCTTTCTACTACCCCTTTCTGGTTCATATAAGGCACTGGATTATCGGGACGAACGGGGGTTGAAAAATCTTTGAATGGCCAGTAAGCCGTACCACTTAACCAAGGCATGGTTTCCTGCTCTTTTAAATGCCAATCGATTAAGTTGGTGATGTACGATTCGCTCCAGTCGCCATCTTTAGAAATTCTAGCTGCACCACCGTATAATGAAGCATCGCCAGCCCTTTCATCGGCACTGCCTCCGCTTTTAATCTTACTCAAGGCTTTATCCGGATTTTCTGAATGACGTAGCGCATGACTATCTCCTCCCCATTCTACGTGCAAAAAGCGTTTTACCTTCGCAAATTCATCTTCGGATGCCTTTTTATAATCAGTGTAAGCACCACGGTACCAGCCGGCCCAAATAGAAGGAGAATACACATCTACAATATCACTGCAAAAATCGCATCGGCGGATCGCTGTATAACGCGATTTATCCAGTTTATGCGAGAGATCGTTCAGCTCTTTCATGAAAGTCCTGATCTTTTCCTTATCAAATTCAGGAAAATCACCTGGCCAATCGTTTTCGTTTCCCATTCCCCAAATGATAATGGCCGGATGGTTAAAATGCTGTTCAACCATGTTGGTGAGCATTCTACGAGCCTGTTGTTTGTATACCTCACCGCCTAAACCTCCACGGCACCATGGAATTTCCTCCCAAACCATAATCCCCAAACTATCGCAGAGATTTAAAACAATACGCGATTGCTGATAATGGCCTAAGCGGATAAAGTTAACCCCCATATCTTTCATCATCTGCATTTCCTCCCTAATCATCCCTTCGGTCATTGCAGCTGCTACGCCTGCATGGTCTTCGTGGCGGTGCGTCCCGCGCAGCAATAAGCGTTTTCCGTTCAAATTAAAAGGTCCTTTCTCTACAAATTCGATATTACGGAAGCCAATTTTTTCTTCTCCTTTATAATTGCCTGATGAAGATATTACTTCGTACTGCAAACGATATTGCAACGGTTTATCTGTAGACCATAACTGAGGTTTTTTAATCTCCAGCGACCATAAATCAATATCAGCAGATAAATTATTAAGCTTTCCCTCTGTTTTACCAACGATTTTTCCTGCAGGATCAACCAATTTTAACTGAACCGTAGCTTCAGTAATTCCCTTAGGGTTATATAATCGTGCCTTGACAGACAATTTACCCAATTTGCCTTGCGCATCAACCTCAGCTTTGGCAAACATCTTATCAACTGAAAGTTGTGGCGTATAAACCAGATTCAAGTAACGATAGATACCACCATATACATTAAAATCTGATAAATCGGAAGGGATCATTTCGAGATCTCTTGAATTATCTGTCCTTACTGAAACCGGAACTTTACCCTTAAACTGTTTTTGGTAAACATCTGTTTTTTGGAAAGTAGCAACTGCATCGGTAATATCAACCGTCCACTCGTCATAACCTCCCACATGTGTTGCAACCTTGGTGGTGTAGACATAAACTTCCGTTTTTTGTCCTGCCCCTTCGAAATGCAAGATCGTTCTGCCGTTTTGATAAGGATTTTCGATTTTAAGCTGCGTGCGGTACCAGGCTGGCCCCTGATAATAATTTACATCAGGATCAACCGCATCTTCAGCGTTAACGCAATGTGGTAAACTCACCTTCTGCCATAGCGGTACTGCCTCTGGATTACCCACGCCAACCGGGCGAACGGCCTCCCAAGCCCCTCCTAAATCTTGCTTTAAAAACTCCCAATTATTATTTAAGCGAATCGATTGTTGCGCAAGCAATAACTGGCTGTTAAACAATATGATAAATAAGATTATATATCTAAATAACTTCAACATAAATTTTGAAAATTAAACTTTTAAACGCAATTTTTTCTTTTCTAAAAAGTATATACGATACCGATCACTAAAAATGCCATCAAAAACAACCTGATGACGTAACTGCATCTGTTTTTTGTGGCTGTATTAAGGTCCCAGGATTAATGCTGATGCTCTTGTATTTCGCACAAGAGAGGGTTAACAGCGACATCGAAAGCATGATTTTAGAAGCGAAACTAATTTTCAGTAATCTGTTCATATTTATTTGTATTTGACCTGCATCTGGTCGTAAAAATCTTTCAGCACGAAGAAGGCTTTCTTTTTCTTGCCTGTTTCGCTGATCAAACCTTTACGGTTCCAGAAATTCTGATAAATAGGATGTTGTCTTCTTGGTGATCTGAAATCGGTTAATATCCATGGTGTCATTCCACGTAAAGCACCAATTTTGCTCAACATAGCGATCTGGTTTTTATATAACGCCTCCTGGTATTCTTCGCTCCAACGTGTATTTTCATCAGCGTGGAAGCCACCCAATGCATCGCCACCAAACTCGGTAATCACCACAGGTTTTTTATATTTAATATCGAAATTGTATTTGGTAATTTCTGATGGATTACCTCCCCAGTACCAGCCGGCGTATTCATTAAAGCTAACTAGATCGATTTTTTCGCCCAAGGGATCGTTTAAAATGATATTATCTCCTTCGCGGTGTACTTCTAAAGCAGCAGCTACTAAACGGGTATCATCCAAAGAGCGGGCAGTTTCTGCCAAATTGCTCATAAAACTCAAACGGGCATCGCTTAACGGGGTTTCGTTACCGATAGACCAAACGATTACACTAGCCCTGTTTTTATCGCGTACGATTAAATCAGTCAATTGTTTTTTTGCATTGGCATAGGTTGCCGGGTTGGTCCAGCTGATGGTCCAATAAACGGGAACTTCAGCCCAAACCAATAAGCCCATTTCATCAGCCAGGCGGATCATTTCTTCGTTATGCGGGTAATGCGCCAGGCGAACGTAATTACAGTTCATATCTTTTGCCCATTGCAACATCATGCGCATATCGCCTTCTGAGCGTAAACGGCCAGCTAAAAGTGGATTTTCATCATGAAGTGATATTCCTCTTAAGAAAACAGATTTACCGTTTAACAGGATACTATCGCCATCAACCTGAATGGTTCTGAAACCAATTTTATCGTTAATATTTTCTTTATCGGTTTTAATATTTACCGCATATAATTTCGGCGTTTCAGGCGACCATAAGCTTAAATTATTCCAGATAAACTCATCTACAATTTTACCTTCGCCATCTGTTTTGTATTTCTTTTCGAGCTTAAGTTCTGGAATAGAAAGGGTAATTTCCTGCCCTGCTGTTGCGTCAGCCAATTTTACCGAAAAATTTAACAGGTTATTGCTTCCTTTAACAAGCTGAAGTTTATAATCGCTGATAAAATGTTCAGGAAATTCAGCTAAGTAAACATCGCGTGTAATGCCGCCATAGTTCCACCAATCGGTATTTACGGTTGGAATTTCATCCTGTTTACGGATATTATCAACTTTAAGCACAATGGAGTTTTCGCCAACTTTTAAGTTGTTGGTTACATCGAACTGGAAAGGCGTAAAACCACCTTTGTGTACACCCAGTTTTTTACCGTTGAGGTAAACATGGGCCTCGTAATTTACTGCACCAAAATAAACGAAGTATTTTTTCCCTTTTTCTGGTTTTGCATCAAACTTTTTGCGCAGCCACACATTGCCTTCGTAAAGCTCTAATTTTTCCGATTGCGAGTTCCAATCGCCAGGAACATTCATTTGTGGCGAATGATCGAAATCATACTCGATCAGTTCTGACTTGTCTTTCTGAATTTTATCATCGAAATAACCTCCGGTTCCGGTTTTCGACTGATCGAATGGATCGTGACGATAATCATAATAACCGTTTTCGTAAGGATCAACAATATAATTCCATTTACCATTAAGGCTCTGGATTTTCCGGGCCTGAATGTTCTGTATAGCGGTAACCTGACCGTAACTGATTGATGAAAGGAGCGAAAAGCAGATTAAAAATACGCTATAGGTTGTTTTTAGCATAACTTAAGTTTTAATATTAATTAATTGATCGTTTCAAAACTAACAATTAATTAACAGACGGTGTTTCCACTGCCTTCCTAAATTTGAGCAAAATTTAGTTTTTCATTAATAACGAGGGATTTGCCCCAAAAGCATAAGTTAGATTTTTGACAGCATTTGCCGGGAGCAGGTAATGATTTCATCGTGTTTATTTGGGTAGTTTGTGCTAGTGATCACGAATTTAGAAAAGCTCGAAAGATTAAAACGTTTTAAAATAGGCCAAAACGCAATAAAATCCAATGAAACTACATTTCAAACGTTTGAAATAATTGCGTTTTTTTTCTTAACTATGCACTCAGATTGGAAAAGATGATGAATAATACCCCTGTTACACTAAAATTCTTGGCTGAGAAGTTAAAGATGTCAGTATCAACAGTATCAAAAGCCCTTAATAACTACCCAACCATAAACGAATACACGAAACAACGTGTTCAGGAAATGGCTCGCGATTTGCATTTTACCCCTAATAAATCAGCTATTAATTTAAAGGAAAAGAAATCGCATATTATCGGCATTATTTTACCCAATCTTTTAGACCATTTTTTTACCAGAAGTATTTATGGAGTGGAACAGTTTGCCACACAAAATGGATACAATGTTATCATCAGTCAATCTCACGATGATCTGGAAAAAGAGATTCAGTCTGCAAATATGTTATTGCGGAGTCGGGTTGATGGTTTAATTGTGGCTATTTCAAAACATACTCAAGATTTTGCGCATTTAGATCAGTTCGAAAACATGGGCATTCCGGTTGTGTATTATACCCGAAACCCGAGTTTTAACTTAAGCTGCCATAAAGTTTTAGGCAATACTTTTCAGGGCTGTTATCAGGCCACAAAGTTTTTAATAGACAGAGGACATAAAAAGATTGCTTATTTAGGTGGTCCAAAAATGATTAATTTTACGCACGATCGCTTTAATGGCTACATCAATGCATTAAAAGATAATCAAGTGCCTTTTTCATCGGAATTGGTTGCTTATACCGATTTTGATAAGGAAAATACAATTTCAGCAATCAAAAGTTTATTTGCCAATCCAGAAAATATGCCCACTGCGCTGGTGGCTTTTAAAGAACCTATTCTCTTCGATGCAATAAAATACCTGAGGTCGATAAATCACCCTAACTTTAATAAAATTGAATGTATAGGATTTGGGAACACTTCCTTCATCAGTTATCTCGATTCGCCTCCCATTGCCTCTATTGAAGAAAACCCCGAATCAGTAGGTGAAAATGCAATTAAACTATTGATACAATTGATTAACAAAGAAATTGATATTCATAATTACCAGAAAGTAATGGTGGATTGTAAGGTGATTGTGCATGGGTAAGCGTTTGGCGCATGGCGTCTAGCGTTTTGTGCACAATATTGTATCTACTCGATCGTCATGCTGTCCCGAATGTTCGGGATCAGCATCTTTATCTATCTATTAAGGAGGGGTATCATAAATATAAATTTGTCATCCTGAGCTTGTCGAAGGACCTGTTTAAATACTCTTTGAGGTGTTTCGACAGGCTCTCCGTAGGAGTCCTTTGGACAACATGACAGCTTCTGGGCTGAAATCGCCTTTATGATACAACCTCGACGACCACTCGTACCCAAATTAAAAAAATCCCAGATGACATATTAATTTAATGACATTGCACTACTGTTCAATTGATTCCTATGTTTTTCATTGTACACAAACGCAGCCACAATCAACAAACCCGCAACACCTTCAAAAGCAACTACAGTTTGGGTACCAAAAAGATGTGCCAAATACCCCATCAACAAACTGCCGATTGGCAATACACCCTGATAAGCCATGATATAATAACTTAAAGTCCTTCCCCTCATTGCATCATCGGCATGAGTCTGCAGATAAGTATTGATAGATGAGGTTTGAGCCATCAAACCCAAAGCAGCTAAACCAGTACAGATTAAAGCCAGAACAAGCGATGGTGATATAGCCAGCGCTACAACCGAAATGGCCAGCAAAATACCCGACATCATTACAATTTTCTGCAGGTTTTGCTTCACTTTTAATGTAGCCATATAAATGGCGCCGAAGAATGCACCAAATCCTGCTGCACTTTCAAACCAGCCAAATGTTGTAGCATTTCCGTTAAAAATATCTTTTGCAAAAACAGGCAATAAAGTAGTGAAAGGGATTACCAATAAACTCGATGCAGCCATCATCAATACCATGGATGCCAAATCTGGCGATGATTTAAGATAATCGTAACCTTTTTTCAGGTCGATCCAGATATTTTCTTTCGATTTTTGATGTGCGGTGGGTTTAAGCTTCATCATCACCATACAACCCAGTACCGCAATAAAGCTCACAAAATTGATCAGGAAACAAATATCTTCACCTAAAGTACTCAAAATCACCCCTGCCAACGCCGGGCCTATTAACCTGGCTGCATTAAACATGGAAGAATTGAGCGCAATGGCATTTGGTAAATCTTCTTTATCATCAATTAAATTTACCATTAACGATTGACGGGCGGTAACATCAAAAGCATTTACCAAGCCCTGAACCAGTGAAAGTACTGCAATCCAGAACATATCGTATACTTTAAACCAGATCATCAAAGCCAGGGCACCAGCCTGCAGCATCAGGATCACCTGGGTAATCACCAATATCTTATACTTATTATGCCTATCTACATAGCTCCCAGCATACGGCGCGAGTACCAGTGAAGGGATTAAACTCAAAAAAGTAATCAGTCCCAGCAAAAAAGCCGATCCTGTTAAACGATATACCAACCAGCTGATGGCTACACACTGCATCCATGTGCCGATTAATGAAATAGCCTGACCTGTAAAAAATAACCTGTAATTATAATGCCTTAGCGAACGAAAAATACTCATGTTTAAAATAGTAAAGTAACTTTACAAAAGTACAAAACTAAAATCAGATCAAAAAACCAAAAACAGAAATTTTTATCACACTAGAATCACAATTCAAACAAAAAAAAAGACCCATATTAGTTTATCCACAAAATTAAAATCTTATTTTTGTAAAGTTTATTTACCATTAAGATGCCTACTCAAACACAAGATATAGCCGCAAAACTAAGAAGCACAGTTACCCGCTTAACCAGGCAGCTACGCAAACAGAACGTAAGTTCAGACTTTAGCAATGCCGAACTGTTAACGATGTCGCTGCTCGAACAACATGGCAAAATGTTATCTACAGAGCTGGCAGACATGGAAAGGGTATCAAAACAAGCTATCTCGCAGATCATCAACCGCTTATTCGATGCCAAATGTGTGGAACGCTTTCCGAGCAAAGAGGATAAACGAAAGATTTTTATCGGCTTAACCAAGCTTGGCGAAAAACACATTATTGCCAGCAGAAAAATAAAAGAAGAATGGCTGGCACAAACCATGGAAAAAATCTTCTCCTCAGAAGAAATCAACTTGATTCAGGCTTTTCTACCCCTCCTTTCACGTTTGGTAGAACACAATGGCGCAAGAGTATAGTTTTCCTTTTTCCTTCGCCAAATAAGCCTTATCTTGCAGGCTGAAAAATGGCACTATATTTTACATCAATCAATTCGGGCAGTAATGGCAATTGTTACTATGTGGGTAACGATAATGAAGCAATTTTGGTTGATGTTGGCCTAACCTGCAAAGAGGTTGAAACACGGATGAACCGTTTAGGTTTATCAATCAGTAAAGTAAAAGCCATTTTTATCTCACACGAACATAGCGACCACATTAAGGGGCTGGCGGTGTTTGCTAAAAAACATAAACTCCCGGTTTACATTAGCACAGCTACCCTAAAAAGCAGCCGGTTAGTTTTGGATGCAAACAATACCTTTTCATTAAGCCATTTACAGCACATTCAGATTGGCGGTCTAAAGATTTCTGCATTTTCTAAATTTCACGATGCAGCCGATCCTTATAGTTTTACTGTTGAATGCAACGAGGTAAGACTGGGTGTTTTTACAGATATTGGTTCGGTGTGCGATCGTTTAATTGCCCATTTCAAAAACTGTCATGCCGCTTTCTTAGAAGCCAATTACGATACAGAGATGCTGGAAAATGGCCGATACCCTTATTTTTTGAAACGGAGGATCACAAGTGGTCACGGTCACTTAAGCAATACACAGGCGTTGGAGCTTTTCATCAACCATAAAGCCCCGTACATGAGTCATTTATTACTGAGCCACTTATCAAAAGATAATAACGACCCAGAGCTGGTTGAAAATCTTTTTAAAAATGTTGCCGGCAATACTTTTGTTAAAGTAGCTTCAAGATATGAGGAAACAGCGCTGTATTACGTAAGCAATACTCAAAACACACCCGAAGTTTACAATTTCGACCCTAGCCAATACCAGCCAGAACAACTCAACCTATTTTAACACCCTAAAGCCAAAAATAGCTTGCCGTTTTCTATCAATTTAGCTACTTACAGTAGGACTTATTTTAAGCAAAAAACAGCAATTGAATACACAAAAGCATAATTGTCCTCAAAAATTGTAAATGATTTAGAGCCTGTTTAAATTTCATTGTAAATTATTAGTATGTCAGTCTGTCCAAAGGACTCCTGTGGAGAGCGTAGTCGAGGACTCGTTTTTCGGTATATTAAAAGCAATCGACTCCGCTATCATTGACAGGCTCCAATAGAATCGTCGTCATCTCGACTGTAGCGCAGTCCCGAACTTTCGGGAGAGAGATCTTTGTACAAATTATTGAATCAAATTCAAAAGATTTCTCCTCCAAAGGAGTTCCTTTGGAACACTGCGGTCGAAATGACGATACTTCAAGACCATTCACCTGCTTTTATCCATCTGTCATTCATATTGATTTTTACAAAATAAATTAACCCTCAGTGTGACAAAAATGTTAGATAAGTAAAATAATTGTATCAAATTTAAACAGGCTCTTAATTTTCATCAAAACATTTTATTCTAATATGGGTTTTATATAAACTTCATAAATAGTTTGTTTGGTTTAAATGGGGCTTATGGATTTAAGTCCCTTTCTCTTGTCTAAAATTCCGTAATTCAATCAGGCTAAATCACCAGCATTTTATTCCATTTTATATTCTAAATTTTTAGTTATATTCGATTGACAATCATCCGGATAATATTTAAACCTTTAAATAATAAATTATATGTAGACAAGTAAACTTTCTAAATTCAGTGCCGAATTTCTAGGCACACTCGTATTGGTTTTAATGGGCTGTGGCAGCGCGGTTATAGCTGGCGCAAATGGCACAACCGGCGTAGGCTTATTAGGCATATCTTTTGCCTTTGGCTTATCAGTCACCGCAATGGCTTATGCTATTGGGCACATTTCAGGCTGTCACATTAATCCCGCAATTTCAATCGGAATGGTAATCGCTGGCCGGATGAAAATTACTGAAGCCGCTTATTACATTGTGGCTCAGGTATTAGGCGGCATTGCAGGCGCATTTATTTTACTGCAAATTGCCTCAGGAAAGCCAGAATATTCTTTGGCAACAAATGGATTAGGGCAAAATGGTTTTGCAGCACTATCTCACAGCATTACAGCTTGCATGCTGGTTTTATTGCCGAAATTGTACTCACCTTTATTTTCTTGTTGGTGATTTTCGGTTCGACCTCTACTAAAAATATCAACGGCGGCTTTGCAGGACTTGCAATTGGCTTAAGTTTAACACTCATTCATATTGTGGGCATTCCGTTAACGGGTGTATCAGTAAATCCGGCAAGAAGTATTGGCCCCGCACTTTTGGTTGGCGGAGAAGCCTTAAGCCAGGTTTGGCTCTTTATTGTAGCACCCATTATTGGTGCGGCACTCAGTGCCTTGGTTTGGAAAACAGTTTTGGAGAAAAACTGATAAGGTAAAAGGCGGAAGGTTTAAGGGCTGGAAGGAAAAACCTTCTACCTTAAACCTTCCGCCTTCCCGCCTTTTATAAGTTCTTTACAATCGCTTCGTCAGTAGGTTTTGTTTTAGAACGGAAACGGTGTACCAATTCTCCTTTTTCATTAATTAAGAATTTCTCAAAGTTCCATTTAATATCACCTTGTTCTTCCGTATTGGTTTGAGAAGTTAAATACTTGAACAATGGACTGATATCATCACCTTTAACACTGCTTTTCTCGGCAAGTAAAAACGACACATTGTATTTTCCGGTACAAAATTCTTTAATCTCTGCATTGGTAGAAAACTCCTGTCCGCCAAAGTTACCCGCAGGGAAACCAA
Organism: Pedobacter borealis DSM 19626; assembly: GCF_000708285.2. GTDB lineage: Bacteria > Bacteroidota > Bacteroidia > Sphingobacteriales > Sphingobacteriaceae > Pedobacter > Pedobacter borealis. The sequence goes on along the minus strand of NZ_JAUG01000006.1, from coordinate 51,896 downwards.
TTAATACTACCTTTTTGCCATATTGCTTTTGAAGTTTTTCCAAATCTTCATACTGTGGGGTAAAACCACATTTAGAAGCGGTGTTAACAATTAAGATTTTTTTGCCTTTAAATTTCGATAGTTTAATTTCTTTACCATCAATGGTTTTAAAGCTGAACTCGTAAACATTTTTTGGTGGAGATACCAATAAGTTTAATAGGATTAAAATTGTGCTGATCATCGTTGTTTTATTTTTATATACGAATATAAGCACAAATAGGTTGCGCCAACGTAACGTTGTTGTAAATTAAATGTAGCAAATTAAGTAAGAGAACTGGCTAATAGAACAAACTGTGAGCATGATTTGAAAATGAAAGCATATATTTCATTGCTCAAATAAGTGTCTTTTTTGATTAGGAAATTGAGGGCAGTGGTTCTTGGCGGTTTACAGCCCCGCTATCGCTTATAGTCCTCGCTACGCTGTGGGCTATTCCGCTCTATCTGGTTTAATTAACAAAGCCTGATGCCATTTTGTACCTTCAGCTTGGCACAACGCCGTTAAAACCTAAATAGCAGAACTACACACGCCGCCTAAACCCGACCGAAGCGAAAAACCCGCAGACCGGGGAACGAGGTTGAGGATTTGTAGCAAAGGGCGGGACAAAGCCTTACCTACAAATTACTAATATTGCTTTTCCAAAAAAAAGATTAAAACCACATTGAAATCAAGCTATAAACCAACATATTTCCGCTGCATTTAATAAAAAAATTGTATTTAATTCTATTCATGTTTTGATTTATGCTTTAATTATAGCTTTATTTGCACAAAAACGTATTTCATGGCCAAAAATTTATTAATCGTCGAGTCACCCGCAAAAGCTAAAACTATAGAAGGCTACCTAGGCAAAGATTTTCTTGTGAAATCTAGCTATGGCCACATCCGCGATTTAGTTAAAGGTGATATGGCCATTGATATCAAAAATAATTTTGCGCAGACATACGAGGTACCCGCCGACAAGAAAAACATTGTCGCCGAGCTTAAAAAACTAGCTAAGGAAGCCGAAATGGTATGGCTAGCATCCGATGAGGACCGTGAAGGGGAAGCTATTTCGTGGCACTTATTCGAAACTTTAGGCCTAAAAGTGGAGAAAACAAAACGCATCGTTTTTCATGAAATTACCAAACCAGCAATTTTAAAAGCAATCGATAGTCCGCGGGGAATTGATTATAATCTGGTAAATGCCCAACAGGCACGCCGCGTATTAGATCGTTTGGTGGGTTTCGAACTTTCTCCTGTTTTATGGAAAAAGGTAAAACCATCATTATCTGCAGGCCGTGTACAATCAGTTGCTGTACGTTTAATTGTTGACAGAGAAAGAGAAGTTTTAAACTTTAATGCAGCTGCTGCCTATAAAATTACTGCCCAGTTTGCTACCGGCAAAGGAAAAGAAATTGTAAAAGCAGAATTGCCACAACGCTTCGAAAATGAGGCTGATGCTGAAAAATTTCTTCAGGACTGTGCAAATGCCAGGTTCGATATCACTAGTTTAGAAACAAGGCCGGCAAAACGTAATCCTGCAGCCCCATTTACCACTTCAACCTTACAACAAGAAGCCTCCAGAAAATTAGGATTTTCGGTAGCCAGAACCATGCAGGTTGCACAAAGACTGTACGAAGCAGGTAAGATTACCTACATGAGAACAGACTCTGTAAACTTATCAGAAACTGCATTAAATGCGGCTGCTGCTGAGATTAAATCTGCATATGGTGATAAATACCACCAACACCGCGTTTATAAAACAAAATCTGCTGGTGCCCAGGAGGCTCACGAAGCCATCCGCCCTACTTATTTCGACAGACACAGTGTAGACGGCGATATTTCCGAAAAACGCCTGTACGATTTAATCTGGAAACGCTCTATTGCTTCACAAATGAGCGAAGCATTATTCGAAAAAACAACCGCTCAGATCACCGCCTCAACCCGAAAAGAACACTTAGTTGCCGAAGGTGAGGTATTAAAATTTGACGGTTTCTTAAAAGTTTATCTGGAATCTACCGATGATGAAGAAAACGAAGAAAAAGAAGGTGGCGCAATTTTACCTCCGTTAAGCAAGGGACAGGAACTATTTTTAAAAGAAATGCAGGCAACCGAGCGTTATTCGCGTCCGCCAGCAAGATATACTGAGGCCAGTTTGGTTAAAAAACTAGAAGAACTGGGCATTGGCCGCCCGTCTACTTATGCACCAACCATTTCTACGGTACAAAACCGTGGTTATGTGGTTAAAGAAGATAGAGATGGCAAACAACGTAAGTTTACTTCTATCATTTTAGCTGATGGGCAGGTAAAAAAAGAAATAAAATCAGAAATTACCGGTGCGGAGAAATCAAAACTCTTCCCTACCGATATTGGTGAGGTAGTAAACGATTTCTTGGTAGAACATTTCAAAGGCATTGTCGATTTTAACTTCACGGCAAAGGTGGAGAAAGAATTTGATGAAATTGCCCAGGGTTTACAAGAGTGGACTAAAATGCTGCACTCGTTCTATAATCCATTTCATAGCGAAGTAGAAACTACGCTTGAAACTGCAGAACGTGCCACTGGCGAACGCTTGTTGGGTTTAGACCCTGCCACGGGTAAAAATGTATATACCAAGGTTGGTAAATTTGGACCATTGGTTCAAATTGGAGAGCTTGATGAGGCCGAAAAACCTCGGTATGCGAGCTTAATGCGCACACAATCTGTTGCAACCATTACTTTAGATGATGCGCTGGAGCTGTTTAAACTTCCTTTCCAGCTTCCTGATTTTGAAGGTAAAGAAGTAATGATTGGTGTTGGCCGTTTTGGTCCTTATGTAAAATGGGGCGAAAGTTTTATTTCCCTTCCTAAAAACGAGGAGCCTTTATCGGTTACTTATGAAAGAGCAGTTGAAATTATCCGCCAGAAAATGGATGATGATGCACCTATTGCCTATTACGAAGGTTTAGGCGTAACAAAGGGCAAAGGCCGTTTTGGTCCGTTTATTAAATGGAACGATCTGTTTATCAATATTCCAGCAAAAGGCTACGATTTTGACAACCTATCGCAAGAAGATATTAATACTTTAATCGGCAAAAAAGTAGAAAAAGAGGCTAACAGATACATTAAAACCTGGGATGCTGAAAAAATTTCTATCGAAAACGGCCGTTGGGGACCATTTATCCGTTTTGGCAAGTTGATGCTTAAATTGAGGAATAACGAGGCTACCAAGCAAAAATATACACCGGAAGAATTGGTTGATATTGATTTGGAAGTGGTTAAAAAAATGATTGTAGAGCAGGTGCCTAATGCTTTCGAAACGAAGAAAAAAGCACCGGCAAAGAAAAAAGCCCCAGCTAAAAAGGCTGTAGCGAAGAAAAAATAAATTAGTACCGTCACTCTGAACTTGTTTCAGAGTCTTTATCATAAAGATACTGAAATAAATTCAGCATGACGACAAATGGTGGTTATGAAAGCAGATTTACCAGAAAATACAGTTGAAGATATCGCAATGGCCGTTGTATTGATGGGCGAAACACCTGAAGTAAAAAGCTGGACGGTTTATCTCGTTAATTTAAAAAACGAACCGATTACCAATGTATTGATCAGCTCTAAAGGTTATGGAGAAAAAGACGGAAAGCAGGTAAAAACTTCTGTTTTAAGGCATTTTGTAGGCGACATGGAAGCAAATTCTTTTGCAGGAGTGGAAGCCATAGATCCGGAAGTTTTCGGCTTAACCAACGAATATTGGCTAAGCTATTACATTGGTAGCACTATTTATGACAAAAAATTTATTTTCTTGCCTGAAAGCATCATCGATTCCAATATGATCAAGATTCCGCTGGTAAACAGACCTGGGGTGATGATTAAGTAAGCAAAAAGATTAAAAATCTGTATTATTCCACGGAAATATATTAATATCATTGCTTCTTAATTGTTTTTCATTGCCTGCATATATTATTTGCCCACCTGTACTGCCTGTTAATTTATTCCAAAAAGTAATTCCCTTAAAGTAATCGCTGTTAATCGTTTTACCAGCTTTAATTTCAATAGGCACCAATTTTTCTGCATCATCAATCAGCATATCAATTTCGTTCCCCACGTTATCTCGCCAAAAGAAAATATTGTCGCTCAAACCTAAGTTAAACCTGCTCTTTAACATTTCAACAACAATCATATTTTCAAAAAGACTTCCTTTAACCGGATGGGTATCCAGTTGAGATTCATTTTGTATGCCTAGAAGTGCAGCCGCTAATCCAGTATCATAAAAATATAGCTTAGGCATTTTTACCACTCGTTTATTAAAATTTTGATGATGGGGTTTTAAAAGATATACAACAAAACTACTTTCTAAAATGCCAATCCATGATGCTATAGTTTTACTATCCACCCCTACCTCAATTCCTAAGCTATTCATATTCAGTAATTGTCCAACCCTACCTGCGCACAACCTTAAAAACCGCTCGAATACGGATAAATTTGTTATATTCTTGATTTGCCTTACATCTTTTTCTAAATAAGTTTGAATATAATTTTGATGCCATTTGTATGAAGGAATATTTTGGTCATAAATTGGCGGATACCCCCCTTTAATAAGATACTCATTTACATTATCAAAAACGATATCTGCAGCTTTCAACTCTGGGATTGAAAAAGGCAAAAGTTTTATATAAGCAATTCTACCCGCTAAACTTTGAACTATACTTTCCTGTAAAAGAAAATTATTAGAACCTGTAATAATAAATTTCCCTGGAGATAAGGACTCATCAAGAATTTGTTGGAGATATGAAAAAAGATTAGGTGTTCTTTGTGCCTCATCTAAAATGGCACCTTCAGGAAATTGACTTAAAAAACCGCGAGGATCATCTTCCGCAAACAAACGAGTATCTGGATTTTCTAAAGAAACGTATGGCTTGTTTGGGAAAACACTTTTAGTTAATGTGGTTTTACCTGACTGGCGGGGGCCAATTACTGCTACAGATTTAAATTGCGCACTTAATTCTAGTAGTTCTTTTTCAGCTAGTCGTTGGATCATAAACAAATTTACAATTTCGGAATCAAATTCCGAAATTGTAAATTCATCCAACTAAGGCACCTTAACCGCTTGTCTTCCAATTAATTTCCAGCCCGATTTTTCTTTACTCCAGATTAAAAGAATATACAATTTCACATTTCCCGGAACATTTTTATCATTTGTTTTGGCGTTTAGTGTATGACGAACCAAAGCTGTTTTATTCTGAACAACGACAGTTTGATCAGTTAAATTAATATCCACAAAATCAGATTCTCCAGAAAGTAACGAATGCATAAATTCCTGCTTGGTTTGAATTTTTCCACTCGAATGCCCGTAACTTAGGTTATTCAAAATTATTTTATCAAGCGCCAAACTATCTGGTGTAACCATCAGTTTGGTTAATTTGCTTACGGCATCTTCTACTTCAGTTTTTTGGGCAAAACAAAAACTGGTCGAAAATAACAGGCCCGAAAAAATCAAGAGTTTCTTTATCATATCTGGTTGTATTGGGGTTAATGTTGTAAACTTATCCAAAACCATGCAAAGGAACAAACCCTAAGTGTTAATTTTCAACATAATTTATTTTAACGTGAATTTTAGTTTATTTTCGGATGGAATATAGGGTTTCGGATGCAAAGGATAAATTGCGACACATCTATTGCTTTTACCGTAACATTATACCCTCATTTATCTTAACGAATTTCAAACATGGAACAACCATCTACCTACCAATCTTCCTCTAAAAAGAAATTTATCTTCATCGGTTTACTTGCTGTTTCTATAGCGGCAATTGTATTTATTTATTTCAATAGAAAGAAAAAAAATCATGAAGAAAATCAGGCTTATGCAAAATATATCGAAGCCTATACTTCCGGAACCATTTCCAAAAAGAGTTTTATCAGAGTTCATTTAGCCAATGCGGCAACAGGTATGCAGGATCTGGGCAAAGCAGATTCACGCGAACTGTTCGACTTCTCCCCTTCTATCTCGGGCAAAACCTATTGGATAGATCCGCAAACGGTTGAATTTAGACCTGATGAAAACCTCAAACCTGGCAAAAACTACGAAGCTACATTCAAACTTTCGGAAGTTTCTGCTACAGAAAAAGGCCTTGAAGATTTCGACTTTGAGTTTAAAGTAATTACCCCAGGGATTATGCTTTCTCAAAACGGATTGGTTTCGCAGAACAATACTGCAATGGATTATATGAAATTAACCGGCGAAGTGGCTACTGCTGACGTAGAAGAAACCAATAAAATAGAGAAAACGATTTCATTGGATTTTGACCAAAAGCTAAAAATCAAATGGCAGCATGATCCGGCAAAAAACACTTCAAAATTCACTATCGATAGCATAAAAAAGACTGGAAACGATCAAAATTTAAAAATAGATTGGGATGGCGATGCCATCGACGCAGAACAAAAAGGAGAAGTAGAAATCCGTGTTCCGGCGATAAATAAATTCGAAATACTGGATATGAAGGCCATTCAGGGCGAAGAAGATTATGCATTGGTACAATTTTCTGAACCCATTGGTGTAGGACAGGATTTAACAGGTATGATTACGCTGGGCAATCTGAGCGATTTAAGATATACCATTGATGCCAGTCAGGTTAAAGTTTATGCTACCGAAGAACTTAAAGGCAATTATACTTTAAGTGTGAATGCAGGAGTAGAAAACATCAATGCGAAAACACTTCCAAACGGTAAAGTAGCCAATCTTGTTTTCGAGGATAAATTACCGGCCGTTACCATTGCAGGTAATGGTATCATTTTACCCAACTCAGGAAAGCTGGTTTTACCTTTCGAAGCGATTAATTTAAAGGCTGTTGATGTTACCGTGATCAAAATCTACGAAAACAACATACCGCAGTTTTTTCAAACGAATAGTTATAAAGATGGTAACGAGTTGCGTAGGGTAGCAAAACCTATTCTGCAAAAAACGGTGCGATTAGATGAAGACAAGGCGCTTAACCTCCATAAAAAGAACCGTTTCACCCTCGATCTTGACAAAATGATCCGTACTGAGCCTGGTGCCATGTACCGCGTTACCATTGCTTTCAGACGGGAATACAATGCTTACAATTGTAAAACCGGAGAAGAAAAAGCCGATGGTAATGAGAAAGAAGCCGAATATGGAGATGATGAAGGTTATGGTGAAAAGATTGACGAAGACGATGACTTTTGGCAGCGTTACAATAATTATTACCCGCCAAATTACAGGTGGAATGATAAAGACAATCCATGTACGCCATCGTTTTACACTAACCAGCGCTGGGCCAGCAGAAACTTAGTTGCCTCGAATATTGGTTTGGTGGCCAAACGTGGTAACGATAACAGCATGCTTATTGTTGCAACAGACTTATTAACGGCAAAACCATTAAGTGGTGTAAACCTGGAGTTGATGGATTACCAAAAACAGATCATATTCACTACTAAAACTGATGGTGATGGCTTTGCAAGTTTTGACCTGAAACGTCAGCCTTTCTTATTGATCGCTAAAAATGGTTCAGAACGCGGCTACCTTAAATTAGACGACGGAAGCTCACTTCCGTTAAGCCGCTTCGATGTTGGCGGTGACGTAGTTCAAAGTGGCTTAAAAGGCTTTATTTATGGCGAGCGTGGCGTTTGGAGGCCGGGCGACAGTTTATTTGTTTCTTTCGTGCTGGAAGACAAACTAAAAAAACTTCCTGCTAATTATCCGGTAACCATGGAGTTCTATAATCCCAAAGGCCAGCTTTATAAAAGATTAATTAATGGCAAGCCATTAAACGGATTCTACACCTTTAAAACCGCTACTGAAAGTACAGCGCCAACGGGTAACTGGATGGCGAAAGTTAAAGCAGGCGGTGCTACATTTACCAAAACCCTAAAAATCGAAACCGTAATGCCAAACCGTTTGAAAATTGATTTTAACGTTGGCAATAGGGCATATTTAAGTTCAGGAACATCAGCCGCTACCCTATCGGCCAAATGGCTATTCGGTGCTGTTGCGCAAAACTTAAAAGCGAAGGTTGATGTAAACTTAAACACTACAGAGACTAAATTTAAAGGCTTTGAGGGTTTTAGTTTCGATAACCCAACGGTTAACTTCGAATCGCAGGTTAAAACCATTTTCGAAGGCACTTTAAACCAGAACGGTACAGCGCAGATTAACACCAACCTCAATGAGAACAATACCGCTCCTGGCGTGTTAAGGGCAAACTTTACAACCAAAGTTTTCGAACCCGGAGGTAATTTCAGCATCGATAATTTCAGCATACCCTATCATGTGTATAGCAGTTATTTGGGTATCCGATCAGAAAAAGGCGACCGTTTGAGCGGTATGCTGGTTACTGGCAAAGCGCATAAAATCGAAATTGTAAATGTAAATACCGATGGAAAACTGTTGAGCGGAACCAAAACCGTTCAGGTAGAATTATATAAAACACAATGGCGTTGGTGGTGGGAACAGGACGATCAATATACCTACGCTAACTTTACCCAAAACCAGTATAACAAATTGATAGAAAGCCATCAAGTGAATCTGACTAACGGAAAAGGGAGCTGGGATTTACGTATTGATGAACCAGAATGGGGCCGTTATTTAATTTTGGTGCGTGATGCCAATGGTGGACATATTACCGGAAAATCTGTTTATGTAGATTGGCCGGGCTGGGCACAGCGCGAACAGGGCAGCAACCCAACTGAGGCGTCTATGTTATCTTTCACTGCTAATAAGGAAAAATTTACTGTTGGAGAGGATATTACCTTAACCATCCCAACTGGTAAAAACGGAAGAGCGTTAATCTCCATTGAAAATGGAAGCCGGGTATTAAAAACCTTCTGGGTAGATACCAAAGCCGGACAAACGCAATTTAAGTTCAAAGCTGAGAAAGAGATGGCACCTAATGTTTTTGCCAATATTACTTTATTACAGCCGCATGCACAAACGGTTAACGATTTACCAATCAGGATGTATGGTGCTATTCCGCTTTCGGTTGAAGATCCGCAGACCATCCTAAAACCAACCATAAAAATGTTGGATAAAATCAAGCCTGAAACCGAAAACACCATCACTGTTGCTGAGCAAAACGGTAAAGCAATGACCTATACCATTGCCCTAGTAGATGAAGGTTTATTAGATTTAACACGTTTTAAAACACCTGATCCACATGGTGCATTTTATGCCTGCGAAGGTTTGGGCGTAAAAACATGGGACCTATTCGACTATGTGTTAGGTGCATGGGGAGGGAATTTAGAACGCATTTTAAGCATTGGTGGTGATGGTAGCATCAACAAGAACTTAAATCCAGCAAAAGCCAACCGTTTTAAAGCAGTGGTTAAATTTATGGGGCCATTTACCATTAGCAAAGGCGAAAGTAAAACACACAAATTTAAATTGCCTCAATATATTGGTGCGGTAAGAGCTATGGTAGTTGCCGGGCAGGATGCTGCATATGGTTTTACCGAAAAATCAGTTCAAGTTAAGAAGCCCTTAATGGTTTTGGCTACTTTGCCAAGGGTTATCGGTCCGGGAGAAAGTTTCACCTTACCAGTAACCGTTTTTGCTACAGAGAACAACCTTAAAAATGTATCAGTACAACTCCAGGCAAATAATTTAATTGTTCAAGGAAGTAACAAACAGCAGCTTTACTACAAACAAACAGGTGAGCAAATGACCTATTTCGAGGTGAAAGCACCCAACACAGTAGGCATTGCCAAAGTAAAAGTGATTGCACAAAGTGGTGCTGAAAAAACTGTTTACGATGTGGAAATGGATATCAGAAATCCAAACCCATATGTAACCAACGTGGTGTCTGCAACGGTTCAGCCGCATACCAAATGGGCGGTAAACTATTTGCCAATCGGTATGACAGGAACAAATTCTGGTTCACTGGAAGTTTCTTCTATCCCTGCGATCAACCTTGGTAAAAGATTGAGTTACCTTATCCAATATCCGCATGGCTGTATTGAGCAAACTACTTCGGGTATATTTCCTCAACTCTTTTTGGATAGATTGAGTCCCTTGAATGAACAACAAAAAGCCACAACAGAGAAAAACATTAAAGCCGGTATAAATAGGCTGAAAGGTTTCCAAACTACAGATGGCGGTTTGTCTTACTGGCCGGGCGAAGGTAGTTCTGATGAATGGGGAAGCAATTATGCCGGACATTTCCTTGTTGAAGCACAAAATGCTGGTTATACCCTTCCTGTTGGCCTTTTGGATGAACTTTTGCGTTATCAAAAATCAAAAGCAGCAAACTGGGCGCCAAACAGTAATAATTTTTATGGTGGAGATTTGTCTCAGGCCTATCGTTTGTATATGCTTGCCTTAGCTAAAAAACCTGAAATGGCAGCAATGAACCGTTTAAAAGCTTTTGAATATTTATCAATCACTGCTAAATGGCGATTGGCAGCTGCTTATAAACTGGCCGGACAAAATGATGTTGCTCAAAATATGATCAGAGGTTTAGATACATCCATTCAGGCTTACAAACAATTGGGCGGAACTTATGGCTCCGATGTACGCGACGAAGCCATGATTTTAGAAACCCTAACCCTACTCGGTCAGAAGGCAAAAGCTGCGAGTTTACTACAACCTTTAGCGGCAAAATTGGGTGAAAACACCTGGTACAGTACACAAACAACCGCTTATAGTTTGTTGGCTATTGCCAAATTCTGTGGTTCAAACCAATCGGCAAATAAACTGCAATATCAGTATGTACTAGACGGAAAATCGGCTCCTGTAAGTTCAAATCAATACATCAGCAGTACACCTGTAACGTTTAAAGGAAATACGGCTTCTATTACCAATAATGGCAATAATGTATTGTTTGTGCGTTTGGTTTTAGAAGGACAGCCAATTGCTGGTCAGAACAATTTCTTGCCAAACCGACCAGAGGTATTGGATATGAATGTGACTTACAAACGTTTAAACGGTAAAGTACTGGATCCAACCTCTTTAAAACAGGGAACAGACTTTTATGCTGAGGTAACCGTAAAAAATCCTGGCAGAATGGGGTATTACGAACAAATGGCGCTCACACAGATTTTCCCTTCAGGTTGGGAAATTATCAATACCCGCGTTAACGATAATCAGAGCATTTTAGCCTCATCTCCTTTTACTTATCAAGATATTAGAGATGACCGCGTTTTTACTTATTTTAATGTAAGAGAAGGTGAAAGTTTAGTTTACAAGGTACTGCTTAATGCCTCTTATCTAGGTAAATATTACTTATCAGCCGTTCAATGCGAAGCGATGTACAACAATGATATTTCGGCTACTGAAGCAGGCAAGTGGGTGCAGGTAGTGAAGTAGAATAATTGGTGGTTCGTGGAGACACGAACCACGGCATAAAATAAAAATCGAAGCTTCGGTCCGTGTTTTCCACGGACCGAAATTTAAACAATAAAATACTGGTCGTAGCATCGCGCTACGACCTAAAAAAAGAAGACGAGAAACACGGTGTAAAATAAAAATCGAAGCCTCGGTCCATGTCCTCACGGACCGAAATTTAAACTAGAATGGATAATTTATTTCAAAAAAAAAGAAAGAGTTATATTGAAATAGGTCAAATTTATTTTTGGACGGCAACCATAAACAATTGGCAAAAACTTTTACAAAAGGTAGAATTTAAAGAAGTAATATTAAATTCATTTGAATATCTAAACAGGTTAAAGAAGATCGATGTTTTTGCGTTTGTAATTATGCCTAATCATATTCACACAATTTGGCGAATAAAAGAATTAAATGGAAAAGAAACAGCACAAGGCTCATTTTTAAAATATACAGCGCATGAGTTCAAAAAATTATTAAGTCGAAATGAGCTGATGAATTATTATACAAATGCGGTTAATAAAAATCATGAATTTTGTCAGAGAGACCCAGTGGCAATACATCTATATTCTCCAGAAGTTGCTTATCAAAAACTAGATTATTTACACAACAATCCTTGTACAGAGCACTAGCAATTAACCAACGAACCTCAAGATTATTTATATTCATCAGCTTCTTTTTATGAGAACAATGAAATTAACTATTCATTCTTAAAAGATTTGAGAATAGAATTTTAACAAAACGCTATTAATCGATTGGTTCGTGGTAACACGAACCAAGGCGTATGAAGACTATAAAACGAGTTTGTATCATATCGGCAATTTCATGCCAGATGCTGTCATGTTGAGCCTGTCGAAACACCTTAAAGAGTATTTAAGTAGGTCCTTCGACGGGCTCAGGATGACAAATCTATATTTATGATACAACCTCGTTTAAATTACGAGTATAAATTTTACTCACGAATTGGTTTGTGAAGACACGAACCATGACGCACGAATGCTAAAAAAACGAGCCTCGGTCCGTGGAGACACGGACCGAAATTTATTTTTAAAAAATTAAATGAACAAAATTCCAAAAGCTTTCCTCATTTCCGATGTTATCTGCTTTGCCCTGCTTTTGGCTTTTCTTTTTTCGTTACCCTCAAAACTGTTTAAAACACCTACTTCGTTTGTAATTGAGGCAAGCAATGGCAATTTATTAAGTGCAGCAATTGCAAGCGATGGACAATGGCGATTCCCTGTGGCAGACAGTGTTCCTGTAAAATTTAAAGATTGCATCATTGCTTTCGAGGATAAGCGGTTCTATAGCCACTTTGGCATTGATTTTCTGGCCATGAGCAGGGCCATGCGTCAGAATTGGAAAGCTAAAAATGTAGTTAGTGGTGGAAGTACATTAACTATGCAGGTAATCCGTTTATCGCGAAAACAAGACCGAACAGTTTGGCAGAAATTATTGGAAGTGATTTTAGCTTTACGCTTAGAAACAAAATATTCAAAAGAGGAAATTATAGGCCTATACGCTGCAAATGCGCCATTCGGCAGTAATGTTGTGGGCCTAGAAGCAGCAAGTTGGCGATATTATGGTCGCAATGCCAAAACCCTTTCATGGGGTGAAATGGCGACATTGGCTGTATTGCCCAATAGCCCTTCTTTGGTTCATCCGGGTAAAAACTCCACGAGATTAATTAAAAAAAGAAACGATTTATTAGATAAGCTGGCTAAACTAAAATACATCGATCAGGCGACTGCTAATTTAGCTAAGCTAGAACCCGTTCCAGGTAAGCCTATGCCTCTACCCCAAAATGCGCCGCATCTGTTGAACCGTTTTAAAATAGAACGAGCGAGTCTTAAAATCTCCTCTACCAGAATTACTTCTACGCTGGATGAAAATATCCAACTAAAAGTTAATGCCATATTAAAACGGTACAATAACCGTTACCGGGCAAACGATATTAATAATATTTCGGCGCTGGTGCTCGATGCCAAAACCGGTCAAGTAGTAAGTTATATAGGTAATATTTATCAGCCAGAAAATGCTGACCTGCAAAGCCACGTGGATATGATTAAAGCACCACGAAGTCCTGGCAGTACCTTAAAACCCTTGCTTTATGCCAGTATGATGAATGATGGCTTTATATTACCGCACACATTAGTCCCTGATATCCCAACTCAAATAGCGGGCTATTCACCACAAAATTATGATCTGGGCTACGATGGTGCAATTGCTGCAGATAAAGCGCTGAGCCGCTCCTTAAACATCCCCGCAGTGAAAATGCTGCAACAATACAAATATGAACGTTTTTACGATAAACTAAAAAAACTTGGAATAGGAACACTTAACCAGCCAGCAGATCATTATGGATTGTCGTTAATTTTAGGCGGTAGTGAAGTTACGATGTGGGATTTGGCCAATACCTACATGGGCATGGTGCGCACGTTGAACCATTTCAATACCTATAAAGGTTTGTATACCCCTGAAGATTATAAACCTGCAAACTATTTCAATAGCGAAAATAAAGATGAAAAAGATTATCAGCGTACCTCCTTTTTAGACCATGGTTCGATTTGGGCTACTTTTAATGCAATGGAAGAGGTAATGCGCCCAGGCGATGAAGGTTTATGGGAGCAGTTTTCCTCATCGCAAAGAGTTGCCTGGAAAACTGGAACGAGTTTTGGCTTTCGCGATGCCTGGGCTGTTGGCTTAACACCAAATTATGTGGTTTGTGTTTGGGTGGGCAATGCCGATGGAGAAGGAAGACCAGGCCTGGTAGGAATTGAAGCAGCTGCCCCAGTCCTATTTGACATTTTTAGGTTACTGCCCAATGGAAAATGGTTCGAAACACCAACCACCAAATTAAAAAAGATAAAAATCTGCAAGCAAAGCGGTTATAAAGCCGGAGAATATTGTACCAATGTGGCAGAAGAATTAGTGCCGGCTGCAGGAGAGAAAACTGCCGTTTGTCCTTTCCATAAATTGGTTCATTTGGACAGAACAGGCACATTTAGGGTTACCGACCAATGTGAAAGCATAACCCATATGCAGCATAAAAGCTGGTTTATTTTACCGCCAGCAATGGAGTATTATTACAAAATAAAGAATAGCGACTATAAATCCCTCCCGCCTTTTAAAAGTGGCTGCGACCTCTCAGGTGGAAATAGCGTAATGGAGGTAATTTACCCGAAAAACAATGCGATAGTTTACATTCCTTTAGAGCTAGATGGAACAAGAGGCAAAATTGTGATTAATGCAGCCCACAGAAATTCAGGTTCTAAAATATATTGGCATATTGATAATGAATATGTTAGTACCACTACTAATTTTCATCAACTGGCCATTAGTCCACCGCCTGGTAGACATACTTTAACCCTGGTTGATGAAAATGGAGAAAGGCTGGTGCAAACTTTTACAGTTTTAGACAAAGAAAACAACAACAAATAAAAGCTAATAAAAACATAATAAACTGATATTAAAAAACTTATAAAAATTTAAACTAATTAAGTATATTTAGTAAAACATTTTGAATTTCAAAAATTTTCATCCTTGTAACAGTTAAGTTTTAACTTAAATCAACCTTGTTATGACTAGTAAATTCGGTTTTACGAAAATGGATATTAATGAATTTGAAACGTGGATTTCAAATTTAAGAGTTGCCCGAACCATCATACACATTCAGGAGCATCATACCTGGAGTCCGAGCTACATCAATTTTAAGGGTAATAATCACTTTGATTTACAACAAGGAATGAAAAGTTACCATGTTAGCCATAATGGCTGGATGGATATCGGTCAACATTTTACTACTTTCCCTGATGGTACAATTTTAACCGGTAGAAACCTTGAAAATACACCTGCTTGCATTTTAGGTTTTAACAGCCACGCCATTTGTATTGAAAATCTTGGCGATTTCGATACAGGAAAGGATTTAATGACCGCTGAACACAAAAATACTATTGTAAGGATAACGGCAGCACTGTGTAAAAAATTCGGTATCACAGTTAACAGCGATAACGTAGTTTATCACCATTGGTTTAATTTAACCACCGGAATAAGAAATAATGGAACGGGCAACAATAAAACCTGCCCGGGCACTAATTTTTTTGGCGGTAACAAGGTTGAAAATTGCAATCAAAATTTCCTACCACTGGTAAGTGCAGCTTTAAACGGTGTCGTTCCACAACCTGCGCAGAATATTATAAAATATGTTGCAGTTACCGCCGATAGCTTAAACATTAGGGAAGACGCGAATGCCCAAAGTAAAAAAGTTACAGGAGTTGAGCCAGCAACCTTAGGTGCAATTCTTCGTGTATACGGAGAGAAAAATGGCTGGTATAAAATATCAGCATCGCAACAGCATTGGGTAAATGGAAGTTTCACCAAAAATGTAACCAGGGCAACTGTAAATGCCACTACCCTAAATGTTAGAAGTGGGCCTGGCACCAACTTTCCGAAAGTTTCTGCGCTTACAAAAAATCAGGAGGTTTTTATCGTTGAAGAAAGTAATGGCTGGTGTAAAATAAGTAACGATAATAAATGGGTGAAGAAGGAATTTTTAAGTTAACTATTTAAGCTACTGAAAACTTTCTTTCCACTCGCTAAAAGCTTTTCTTAATTTAGAAGTAGCCAAAAAACTTTGTATTGGATCTTCTATTTTACCAACACCTTGTTCATCAATAAAATTATACAGCGCATTATAATCCGGATAGTCTGTATGAAATCTTTGCAATTCCTTTTCGAGATAATTTTTATTGAAACGCTTTAATACCTGCTTTTCTGTTTGGCCCATCCGTTTTGCAAAATCCAGAAAAGTTAAGCATTGGTACATTAAGCCTGTACCATAGTATAATATGGCTAAAAAAGTTTCAAAATCCTTGGCTGCAATATCAAAAGGAATGCCTTCAGAACTTATTAATACAACGGGAAAGCCATTTTCATGCTTCCAGATTGCCCAAGCAGAACCATTATTTGATTCTGCGAAAACCTCCAAATCTTTTGCGTTATAGTTGGCTATTAATTTAGTCAATACGCTATTGTCAGCAGGCTCTAAATCAATCAAAAAGCCCTGTTGATTATCCAAAAAAGCTTGAAATTTACTTACGAGATTTTCCATATCTATGTTTTATATCGATCTAAATTCTGCGTTAACATAGCTTGTTCTCCTTGTAAAATACGCGTTTTCAATTCATTGTATAAATCGGTTTTATCGGTACCTGTAAAACCAACTTCTCCCAAATCTTTCCAGTTATCATGCGTCTCTGCCTGATTAACCACTCCTCTCATCGCCTGAACATCTGCACCCAATTCTTTTTTCAATAGATCTACATTATCCGACCGTTTTTGTTTAGGAGTTTTAGTTTTATCGTGCCTTATGGTATCAACAGCAGCCGTAAAGGCTTTCAAAATCGGATTACTTTTATGTCCAAAAGTTCTACCAGCTTCATGCCTATATTTGTGTAAATTGATTACATAGGCTGAAGGTGCATGGCTGCCGTCTAAAACATCTTTTATCGGATTGCTTGGTGGGAAATAAGGTTGTGCAGCCGAATAAATAAGTGCCGCCGCCTGAGGTTGGTGATCGCCTGTCATTTGATCTCCTTTTGGTATTGGTACACTTCCATAGGTACCAGCCAAACCTTCTAAGGCATAACGGTTTCTGGCATCTGATAAGTTTTCTCTTCCTATTAGCGATCTTAAAATAGTGGTTAAAGCGATAGAATTTGTCCAAAAATCATTAGCGTATTTTTCCAAATCTGCTTGTTTACTTGGATCTATTGCTCTACCCGTATTGTCATCAACTTTAATGGTATTTAATTTTTGGAGATTTGGCGCTACCCCAGTACGGTATAAATTTTGCGCAGTAACGGCCTGTATATGTTTTGGATCTGTATCAGAAGTTGTATCAATAATATCCTGTAAAAATTTCTCGATAGTAATGGGCTCACTGGCCATCATTTCTATCCGATTCCCTTCGGTACCTCTTATAAAAATTAAATGATGCTCATTATTTACATCATCAAAAGGTTCGGTCCTATCATACCAGGTGTCGTCGTTACCCAAGTCGGATTCACAATTTGGCGAAAAATTTGTTAAAGGCCCTGTTGTGTACGTACCAGCAGGAATCACTGTATGGTTTCGATAGTGATAATAAGGATACAAGATGCCGTGAACTACTGACATTCTTGGTCTTACCGTAAAATTGCTTCTATCGATATAGGTACTTGCCACGGTATCTGGTAGGGTAGAAATATATTGTAAATCATCAGGAACACCTGTTGCAGCTTGGGCTTCTGCCCTACAATCTGTCTTATAGTCTGTCCATCTTTCTCCACCTGCAGCAAAATCTCCCGATGGTGGCACAATGCTATAATGATAAAAATCTGGTCCAACTTCATTATTTGGCCCGCCACCACCTGGTGGAACATGCGGTGTTATTGGTGTTACAGAACCAATAGCTACAGCTGTTTTTGCAAAATACATTGAGCGAGGATCGTAAGGCGGTAAGCCAAAAGCCCAAGCTGGGCAATTTCCAGCCAGGTTATTGCACGCACATTCTATATTTGCTGCCATGTGCCAAGGTAAAATCATCGCCCAAGCACCTGTTTCTCCTTTAACGTCAGCTGCCCAATCAAATCCGGCATCATGTTCTCTGCAACCATCATGAGTATGGCAATTTTCAAACTTCGTATATTCCCATAATATACCAGTAGCAGGATCAATTTCGTGATGTATGGCTTCATGTTGGCATGTATCACAATTGGGTCCGCAAGCGCCTCTACATTCTGATCCGCTGGCCAGAAGTGGTTTTCTTTCATAAGCTTCTAAAGGCCCGCCTAACCTAGGGCCAGGACCATATGAGCCACTTCCAGGAGCACCTGTTGCGCTCCAATCCCAACTACCACCATTTTGTGATGGCAGGTAATTAAGGGCTCTTAAAATACCGCATAATCCTGAAATCAACGGACAATCATCTGTAAAACCTTGGCTCCGATCAATGGCCAATCCGATGTTATCGAAAGGAATACCTGTTAAAGTTGGTGTAGCTACACTTACACCTGTAATTCCAACGCCAGGTACACCACTAATACTACCTGATAAACCAAGTGAGGCTGCTGCATCACCATGCCATTCGTACGGTTGCCAGTAAATACGGCACAGATTAAAACCAAGTACGCTTAGCTGGGCATAAGCTCCAGCAAATAAATCAGCAGCAATACCCAAATCGAGATCAATATCAGGACTAGCCGTAATGGTGCCTCCACCATATGATAGTGCGCCACCAATATGTGTAGTTTGCATTCCGATAGCCCTGACAAATACTGCTGGACCACCTTCGGCACTGATTAGTGGAATACTTACCGGTACTGGTATAGGTCCAACAGGTATAATTCCGCTTAAACTAAGCTCGCCTTTTATTCCACCCCGTAATTCTGCACCTAATGATAAAGCGCTTGTAATGCTAATACCACCGCTAATACTGTAGTTGCTGGTTAAAGGATTGATTAAAATATGTGTCGGGTCAAAACAAATTGGCCCTATCTGTACCTGAACTTCTGGTGTAATACTACCCGTAAGCCCTACTTCGCCCGAAATGAAAACATCAGGAGCGATTGGCATGGCAAAAATTGGGGTCATAAAATCCTGGTCCATAGCATCTAACGTAAACTGCTGACTATGGCCATCTAACGGACAACCTCCAGGAATATCGATTTCTAAACCACTGGTGGTTATCCTTACATCCACACCTAAAGCATCGGCCAATGCCTGTGCCGCCTGTCCCGCTTGGGTTGCAAGCCAATCTACTGCATCTACACCTGCATCATAAACAGTACCTGCCGCATCAGATACAGCTCCACCTACAGCACTTGCGGCATCTCCAACAGCACCAGCCGCATCACTCAATCCTTCACCTACAGTATCAACTCCTCCGGCTACATCATTGGCAAACTCATCCCAGCTATATCTTTGTATTTCTGGGGATGCCCCTTGCTGCATGGTATGCGTTAACTCATGTGCCAACAAAAATTTTCCGCTCTGCGAATTTGGGTTATACTCGCCTTTATTAAAATAAATATTATTGCCAACTGTGAATGCCCTGGCATTAATGCTATCGTTCATTTTAGCAGCGTGGGAAGTATCATGAATCCTTACTCCCGAAAAATCGCCCCCCATTTTACCGCCCAAATCATTACTGACATGCCCGGGTAAAGTGGTTCCACCTCCCCTTGTAGCTGCTATACCGGATTGTACGCTAGAAGGCGCATTTCCCCCTGCAAATGAAGCCGATTCTGATTTCGCTTGTAATACTTTGGGCTGATCTACTTCTTTCAGCTCTTCAGGTTTACGCTGGAGTTTTGCCTTACCTAAATCTTCGGGTATCGCTTTTTCTTTTGGTGCTATTTTTTCATCTTTGCAGGTATTGCATGTACGTTGCAATATAGGTTCATCTCGTTCTTGTTCTTTTCTTGATGCTTTCTCTTCATTTTCACAACTGGAACATTTGCGCTGGATTGATGGCCTTGCAAGGGTTCTCATTACTGATTTTTCTTTCCTGGATATCTTTTTATCCTGTTCACAGCTCGAACATTTACGCTGCACACTCATCCCTGAGGTAGCTGCACCAGAACCCGACATCGCAAAACCAGTGTTAGACGGCATTCGCATTACCCTTTCGGCTACCTGATCGGCCTCTTTTTCTTGAGGATCATTTACAGCACCTACTTTTAATTTGGCCTGAACGCAACCAGCCCCTGGCCTGCTATGTGTAACAGACTTTGATTGAGAATTTCCATATGCCAATGCAGTACTCATTGCTATAACGTTCGTCCAGATTTTTTTAATTCGCGTTTAATACCTTCTATAATATCTTTTTGTCTTATTTCTTTGCCACCATCTTTAAGCATCTGCATGGTTGCATATTGCACCACATTAATGATTACTCCGCCTGTAAGTTCGAATTTTTGGGCAATTTCATTTAAATTTATTTTTTCTTCCAGCTTGGTAAACGGAGAAAATCCTTGCTCCCAAAGGATAGCCCGTTGACTTACCTGTGGCATTGGGAATTCGATAACCGATTGAAACCGGCGTAGAAATGCCTGATCAATATTCTGCTTAAAATTACTGGCCAGTATTACCAAACCATTATGATCTTCGATCCGTTGCAACAAATAGCTTGTTTCTTGATTGGCATACTTATCCCGTGCATCGCTTACATTTGTACGTTTCCCAAAAAGTGCATCTGCTTCATCAAAAAATAGTATCCACCCCTGATTTTCGGCCGCATCAAAAACCTTTGCCAAGTTTTTGCCTGTTTCGCCAATATATTTACTAACCACTCTACTTAAATCGATGCGGTAAACGGGTAAATTGTGCTTTTTACCCAAAACGGCTGCAGCCAATGATTTTCCGGTTCCTGCCTGTCCGTAAAAAAGCGTTCTAAAACCTGGCTTTAATTTATGTTTCAAACCCAAATCATTCATCATGGTAACGTTGTGTGTTAACCAGGAATTTAACAATTCTAAATGTTCTATAGTATGCTCAGGTAAAACCAAATCACTATATTCCATATTGGTTTCTATTAAATGAGCTGGAAAATCTGCGGAAAAACGGGGCTTGCTCCTTTCACCAGTAGTAAACTCTTCGAACCAGTTTTTATTAATATGTAAGGGAATACTTGAAATGGGTTCGCCAGGTGGAAGTGGTTCGTACTCTAAAACATTTAAAGCAAAAAGTGGGTTTCTGGCATCAAATAGTTTTAACAAATCAAAGCGCAACATTAAGTTATCAGATGCCAGTAAAAACAAAAATGTTTCTGCCGTTGGTAAAAAGCCGCTGAATACATTTCCCTTTTTTCCTCCAAATTCAGTAAATATCTGTCCAGTTTGTGGATTTTGCACTAAAAAGATATCCAGGCATTGTGGTTTTATCTGACTCACCATTGCCAAAAAAAGCAAAAACCGATCAGCAAACTTAAGTTGGTGTTGAGTTAAAAACCTGGCGTAAGTAGAATCAAAAGCACTTAAATCGGGGGGTTGTACAGTAAAAATACTTGTACCCGCAGCAACACTGCTCGCATTTATTGCACTCCGTAACTGCAACACTTTTTCAAACCAGTTTAACTCGGCCAAAAGTGCATCTGCATTTCCGCGCAAAAGCGTGGTCTTTACCAGTTCAGATTTATCAAATAATTGTTCCATGGTAAGCGTATTATGGATAATGACCAGGGTAAAGTGTCTAACAAAACATCAAATCCTTTTCTTTCTACATGTAAATTATAATTGCCCTCCCGAAAAATTAAACTTCCATTCCGCATTAAAAATGTTTGGGTTAATCCTTCTATCGAAGTGGAACCTAATTTTGTCCAATGTTTAATCACCGTTGCTTTTAATTCGGTACTCTGCTTTAATTCTTCTTCAGTGAATGCGATCTCGTTGAGCTTGATTACCACTTCCGGATCTGCCCCACACAATATTTTATTAAAAATTAACCTGCTTTCATCTTCAGGCATTTCGTTATAAACCAAATAATGCAAATACACTATTGCCTTATGTCTACACGTTTCATCAATAAACTGATTGGCATTAAGCAATTGCAAAACATTAAACAAATTTTTAAAATATGGATACAAAATAATCAGACCTGCATTTTCGATTAGGATAGATGCATTATCCAGAACCTTAGTTTGCTTTACTTTCACCGTTTTACTTACTTCCTCTTCTCTAATTAATTCAGGTTTAGGCAATCCTTTACTGCTTGTAATGGCTGCTAGTAATTTATTAAAACGCTGAAGTACCAACTTTTCTTTTTTGAGCTGAACGGCAGCGATACTTAACTTAATACTATCTATTAAAGCCGGTTTCAATGATGGCATATGCTGCAGCAGCGAGAAAAGCCAAAGCCCGAAATCTTCAGTATCCAGTAAGTGTTCATCCTGCTTTAAGCCATCAAGCCAATACTTAAGTATAACATTAAATAAATCATGCTTAATATTTGGTTCAAAATACTTTAAGAGAATAATATCTGTTTTAAACTGATGGTAATGATAAAAAAATGACTGCCTGCTAATGAGCTGGATTAATCTGCTATAACTACTAGAATTGTGCTTTAACGCTACAATAAATTGACAGAAAAGATTTCGATCAATATTGAAAAGCCTCAATAAAATTTCAGAAGGGTTAAAAACAATTTCAGAAGGTAACCACCAGGGCTTTAAGCCTGTTTGACAATATAAAGTCAGCGATTCATACTCATTAGCAACAGTTCCACTATTAGCAGATAAACCTGGGTTGTGTTTTAAAAGTATTTCAGGATGAAACTTCAGATTTTCAAGAAACAAACCGAGTTTCTCATCTAGAACAACACCAGCATTTACTTTATTAAAATTGTGATTTTTAAAATAGCCACGGACTTGAGTAATGATTTGTTCTTCAACATTTTGAATCAACTTATCTAAAGAGAAATTACCCAAATCGATCTCTAATTTATCGATGCGAATGGTATTATTTACGGCAAATTCATCGAAAATGGTATTGAAGATTTCCGGCAATCTGGTTTTACAGAAATGGCCGATTTCTGCCTGCACCTTTTCCCAATCCTGTTGATTATCAACAGTGAGCAACATTTTTTGCGATTGGATGAGGTGTTTGTTCATGTTCTTAAACCATTAGTTTTTTCCAAACTCGAAGTTTTCGGTTACATCGGCATCTTTTACACTCGTTTGTCTTTCTTGAAGGCCATATACTACTGAGATCACCTTCATTAAATAATTACCTGGTGCTACCCTTATACTGTAATTTTCACCATTTGGCGTTTGTGAATACAAGATTTGACTACCCTTTTCGTCAAAAATCTCTATCTTGTAAGATTGCGCGAAAGCAACCCTACCCTTTATTAAATAGGTTTCTTCCTGGATTCTACCCATGCCAATAAAGAAAGTTATTTTTGCTTCACCAACTTCTTGGCCAGTTTCACTTTCAACAATTACATATTCAAGTTCATCTACGGCAATAATCGATCTCCTGGCTTTGCTATTTTCGGCTACCTTTTTCGGATCAAGACTATACACCAAAATCTGTTTTTTCAGGTTTGGCTTAGGCTCGTAAATTTCTTCTTCAAAGGTCACGGAGCCTAATCTCGGGTCACTTTTAACAATAACCTTGTAAGCACCAGGGTGATATAAATTATTGAGCACCTGTATTTTGGCTGTGTTTATTCTACTTTGATTATATACCACAAAGCGAGAAATTGGCACCGCCAACGGTGTAAGTTCTTTATTGACGTAATCTTTCGCATCGCATTCGCAACAGCTATCATCTTCGTAAAGGGTAAAATCAGCAATTACGTTCGAAGCGATGTTTTCTAAACCCTGTTTGCCTATTTCTTCAACCAATTTATCATAATGTTCATTAAACTTTGCTTCAAATCCGCTTAGGTACTTACCTCTATTTTTCTTTGTGCCTATTACTGCAATCTCTTCTAATTCCTTCTCTTTTTTTCCTTTTTCTACCGCTTTACGTTTTTCATAAATTACAGCCAAATGGGTTTCGTACTCTTTCTGTGCATCAGTTTCTTCCCTCCTGGCTTTTTCTATTTCTTCAGCACCGATTTTCTGTTTTTCTGCCAATTCAGTTTTTATTTTTTTGGCCAGTTCGTTTATCTCTTTTGTTTTATCCAGTTCTGTATTTTTTCGAAGTAAAACTATTCTTTCTTTATATTCCTTTTCAAGCGCTTCTGTTTTAACGGTATCGCCTTCTGTTGACTTGAGTTCTCTTCTTTTCGTTTCCATCTCAGTTTTTAAGACAGATTCTTCTTTCTTGATTTCATCGCCTGTTAAGACCTTACGTTTTTTTATTTCGGCTGTTCTACTTTCTAAAGTCTTTTTTAACTGAAGTTCAGTCTGAGCCAGTTCATTTTCACGTTCTTTTATACGAGCTCTTATTTCTGAAGACTTTAATTCGTAATTGGCTTTAATTGCCTTTTCGGCTGTTACAAGTTCCGCCACCTCTGCTTCTTTATGCGTTACGGGCACAGCCTCAGGCGCTTTTCCAATGGTTTGGTATTCGATTTCTCTGCCTGTATGGTACAATAATAACAGGGTATTGCCTTTATTTACGCCTGCCAAATGTTCTAAAGCACCTGCTTTGCGGATATAATCATAAAATGAAATATTGGTAGCCAGGCTTTTATTCCTTTGCGACCGAATATCAGTTAAAGTACCAATATTGATATAAGGCCTGATCATCAACACATTTAAGCCTCTATGTAACAAGGTGGCAGCCATGAGGTAAGCCATTAGCTCTACATTGCCATCGTTATTAATGATTTTGACCATGAGCTTCATCCCACTTACGTAGGTTACAATTAAATCTGTATACACCGTTTTAAAACGGTTTTCATCAAAATCAGAAAATTCTAAAGTAAGCGTAGCGATTAACTCCTCGATGTTATCGTTGAAACGGGCAACCAGGTGCAATACTTCACGCTGCAGATCGTCGGGTGTTTGTTCCAGTCTGCCTTTACTATTATTTATTTTGCTATAATTGGCCTGGTTGATGCGTTCGTTAACCATACCAGCTTTAATAAAAGCGGTGTTTATATTGCCGAATGTAGATTTTTTCTCAGTATTAACGCCTGAATCACTGAAAGTTTCCTTTCCAGCTGCATTTGTATGCGCTGTAGCTTCCTTTTTAACATTCACGCCGCTCACCGCATCTTTAGCCGCATCTTTTACATCATCAAAACGGGCGACCATTTTTTCAGCCAGGGTGCTGTATTTGATCAGGTTATTGAGATAATACAACATTACATTGCGCCATACCAGATATTGCGAATCGAGATCAGGATAGCGGCATATCGTTTTCACCGTGCCTCCTTCGCCCATAAAAATAGAACGGACCTTAAAGGGCAGGTTAAACCGGCGTTGTAGTTTTTTGTACTGCAAAACGGCTGTATCTTCTCGCATAGCTAAATGGCCTTCCATTCTAAAAAAGCTGGTATCGCTTAAATTATACAGTAATGGTGCTTCTAACTTGCTCATACCATACTGCTGCAGGTTTGCAGGCATTTGATAGTGGTAACTGAGTGGTTGACCATTATCGCAGCCATGACATAAAGATTCGTTCCAATACTTTTCAAAATCATCGATATTGGGATCGAAATAAATCGGGAATGCCCGCTTGCCAATGTTTTGCCACTTCTCTTTACTTGGCGTAGCCAAAATACCCCTTTCACCTTTTTCAGTTAAGGAATCATAAAAACCGTTTAACATGGTCAAGGTTCTTCCAAAAACCGAAACCAGTTTTTTGCTCCAATCTTTATATTCGTTAAATAAAGGCGAATATTCAAATTCCTGACGGTAAATGGAAGGAGGACAAGCCTTAGTACCTAGCATCAAATGCATTGGAAAGGCATCTTCATTGGGTAAACAAACGCTATGCAGATGCATGGCGATGCAGCGTAATTCTTCGTACGATTTTATGATATCCTCGAAAGCATCGTACACATATTGAAATCCGTAAGCCTTTCCACTTAAATACTGAATGGAGAGATCTATCAATTTCGCTTCCCACAACGATCGGATATTATCGAAATCAACTCCTGGAAAATAACGCACCAATGCAGGCAATTCTTTATAGATTATGCTTAACTGTTTGGTGAGTTTTTCTAATATAGCTGCAACCGGACTCAAATAGGTATTAATTAAAGCAGGGTAATTGGCTGCTGCAATTGATGTAATTAATGCCCGTGGATATTCGATTGTTTCTAAATTATAGAGCGCGGGATACATCGCCCCGCCTTTATTTTTATTAAAACTATTAATGTCGATGAGATCGGTTATCTTGATCAATAATTTACGCACGGTAAAGGTGTTTTCTTTACCTAAATCATCGCAGCTTTTGCCCAAGCAGCTTTTAAGATCCCTTGATGCTGATTCTAAAAACAGCACAACCACATAATCGCTTAAAATTAATGACGCATTAATTGGTGTGGCCGCTACTGCAGCTGCATTTTCTGCAGTAACCAATTCTAAAAGCGGAGCTTTATTAAAATATTTATAATCTAATCCATCCGGCGGAGTATATGGTTTAAAATGTGTTAAATCGCATTCACCAAGCGAAATTAGAAAACCCCAGGAGGTAACGCCTACTCCTTTTGAGATATGAACGGTATTTACACCAAAAGTTGCATGTAAGCCACAAACGATCCCTCTTCCAATCAATCTAATCCTGGTTAATCTGCTTTCCTGAAACAAGAACTGTTGCATGGTATTAAGCTGACCTGCCGTAAGTACCTGGTTTTCTTCAAAAACCGTTGTTTTATTAATGAGTTCCATAGCTAGATTAATTAAAAAATGCCAATGTTAGTTTGATTTAGAATGAGTGGGTTTTTCTGCACTTCGTTTTCGTTGCAACTGTGCAGCTTTCCGGATGGATAAACACTCCTTAAACCTTGTATTATTTCTATTAAATTTTTAAGTGCCTTAACTCTTTCGGCATCGCCAGTACTTGTGGTATTGATTTGAATGAGCCAATTTTTATACGCTTTTTCGAATTGCCCCATTTGCAAAGGATTTATCCAACACACATTGAGTACAACATGCGCGGGGCATTCTTCCCTCAATGTTTTCTCAATAAAAGTTCTAAAGTTTCGATCGCGGAAACGGTCGGGCCAATAGGGCAAAACGGCTGTCATTACAAAACTATAGGTATCGGCAATTTTGCATTGTACACAATCTACATCGGTATGAATGTTTAATAGTTTATCAAAATCGCGTTTTTTTGGCCTTAACAGGATATGTTCAATCAAGTGGATACCTTCTCTATCAATGAATGTCTTATTAAAAAAAGCAACCATATCCGAAATGGCCAGTTTTTCCATCCCAGCCCTGATTACGATTGTTTTTGGCGTAACGTTTTTAATTGCAAATAACTTGGTATAGGTAACTTTGGGTGCTACTAAAAAATCTAGTTCTATATCCGAAATAATGGTTGTTTTATTATCAGCAAAGCTGATGGTTAGTATCCGAAAATCGATTAAAGCTGCCGAAGGCTTGATTAAGCTCATAGTATCGCCGATTCGCAATCTATCAGTCAAATCGGTTCCGGTTATGGTTAGCTTACGGCCATTTTCGTATAGGTAAGCGTTAAATGTTTCGGTAAAACTTAATTTTCCATCAGGATAATTATTAGGGAGTGTTTCATTAATTTCTACCTTGATGTTTGGCCCCAATGCTACGGTATTGTTTACGGTATAGGCCCCATTATTGGAAAGCGAATCAACAATCTTAACTACCGGTGAAGTGATGCTGTCTTCAATGATTTCGGCCAATGGATAATTGTAATTTTTCCCTTTATCTATACCAATTATGTTATCATAAATATCGAAAACTTCGAAATGGTAATTGGGAGTGTAAACGGTTACATTTTGCGGTATGCAGCGGTAATAATCTTCGTCGGCAGCAAATCTGATCAATTTCCAGATCAAACTCATTTCGGTATCCGTCATCGTTTCAGCTGCGTCAATGCCTTTAACTTCCGGTCCTTCAATTTCGCCGGTTAGTATTACTTTTCTACCAGCATCTTCAACAGGTTTATCAAATAATTGATACTCAATTTTATGTAGAAATGGCGTTGTGGTATTGTTAACCGTATGCGAAAGCACTTCGAAATAATTTAAAATCGGGGGTGTTAAGTTCTTACGGCTCGACAAAACCTGATCACATAACTCTCTGGTACATAAATCAATGTGACTATTAATTAATGTATTGGCAGTAGATAAGGTTAATGTAGTGTTTTTACTTTTTGCAATAACCTTTTCCTGAATTAAATCGGCCAAAAGCAAAACCTGGTATTTACCGGCAACACTACCTGCCACAATTTTATAGTTATTGATATGTACTGCAGCGCTAATCAATTCTTCCATAGCAGATTTAGCAGCCAGTGCATCTGTAAAATTACCAACACCCTCAAAAAGAACTTTGGTTAATACCTTGGTTTCGATATTCCAGGTTGTAGACACTGGTAAGATTCTAAACGCTTTCGAAAAATGTAAATCTTCTACTCTTTTAGCATCTATACCCAACAGTAGGCTT
Source organism: Pedobacter borealis DSM 19626 (assembly GCF_000708285.2). Taxonomy (GTDB): domain Bacteria; phylum Bacteroidota; class Bacteroidia; order Sphingobacteriales; family Sphingobacteriaceae; genus Pedobacter; species Pedobacter borealis. The sequence continues at coordinate 23,486 of NZ_JAUG01000006.1, read as the reverse complement.
ACCCTTTTTTCGTAGCCTGAAACATTTTTATAAAACCAGGTAAGTTCATTGTGGTAATTAAATGCCTTACCTCTATTGCTACTAATTTCCGGATAGGCATTTAAAAACGACAATTTATCTTTTATCAGCTCTGCTCCAGCCCTTTGACCGTCTATGGTGTAGGCAATTAAGGCATAATCGCTAAACTGCTCGCAAAAGCGGGCCAAAAGGTGATCTAGAAAGCGGTTTTTACGTTTTTCAAAATCGGTTTTACTTTCAGTAATTCCCTGCAAATGTTCCGCATAACCATCAATAAATATTTTTTGTTCAGTTGCATTGGGCACAATATCTACATTACCCGCAGTTGCTTTTAAGGGTTCGCTGAAGTACGTTTTATTCAACAAAGGCTGACCAAATTCATCCAGTTCCTGGTTTAAGCTAAACAGTGCTTTTAAACCATTAACCTGCTGAAGATAACCATATAACAACTGATCAAAAAACGACAAGAAACCTTTAAACTGTTTGGCCTGGGTTATCCGAAGATTTCTTTCATCATCAGTAGTTGGCAAATTAGGGATCCCTTCAGAACCTACGCCATAAACCAGTGGAAAATCTTGTTGTATCGAGGTATAATCTGTAATTTCTCTCCAGTCGCCTACAGGTAATGCATTATCTAAAATTGGATTTTCTGGATAACGTTTCCTCGACTGAGCAAAAAGTGCTTTATATTTTGCTTCCATTTCATCTTTATCAAACGAAAATGGAAGGTTATGTTTGTAGAACGATAAATTAGAAAGATTAGTGGATAAACGGGGTACATAAAATTGATCTATAGCCAGCGAAAGGCACCATTTAACACTTTTCTTTGATATATTAAGTACATTATCCTCTGGAAAGTTGGCCAATTGCAAGCCGCTAACCGATTGAACAACCTGTTTGCCATCAATTTTAACATCCATGATAATCCTGATCAGATCGCTTACATGGATGGTACATTTTTGTTCGGAAGCGTTAAGTTCATCGTCGTCGATAAAGCCATGTTCTAAAGCCGGGCCATCAAAAATATCTTCGGTAGCTTTTCCTTTGTTTTTCATATCGGGCAAGCTGTAGAAATATACATCAGGTGATAGAAACTGTGCAATTTGAAAATAAATTTCGGCGGCAACGCTTGCGGCATCAGCAAAAGGATCTATTTCTATATCGCCACAAATGGCAATTTCTTCTACTTTGAGTGCTCTGGTATTTAAATAATCTTCGCAAAGTGGCCGGTTATCATTCAACCTATCTTCAGCCTTTTTTATAATGTTTTTTATTACACCTATTTTGCGTTTGTAGGTTTGCAATAATCCATTGGGCGCATTAAAAATGAAGTAGTTTAAATCGGCATCAATTGCATCAAGGCCTACAAGAGCAATAGGAACTTCGGCAACTGTCTTAGTACCTGCAAGGGTAACTGTGTGATCTGCATCGTTGCTATCAATCAATTTATAATCGTCAGGCAATTCATCGGCCTTTATTTTCAGGCTTTTAATTTTCGCAATTATTGTGGCATCATCGTTAAAATCGACACTTAAATCGTCCCAGCGGGGGAAATGAATTTCTACCTTTATTTCTACCCCTTCCAATAATGGATCTGGTGCGAAATTATTGATGATGTATATAGCGGAAATAGAATTGGAATTTAAATCGCCGTAGGTTATCGACTGATCAAATTCGATCAGAAAATTATAAAGTCCTTTAACAAAAAATCCGGTTCCATCTGTAGCGGTCGGGAAATAGTCTAATTTCTGCTGTAACTGATTTACATAAAGTTTCATTTCGGCTTCATCAGCAGGAATTACCCAGGCATTTTTTATCCCCAAAGTTTCTGTTCCTGCTTGTACAGCTACATCCATTAAGAGTTTTCTAAAATCTTTAATGGTAACGGGAGCGTTGTGCAATATCTGCCTTGCGGTAAAAAAATTACGGAAATCGATATCAGCATCGGCAGAATTAGGATCACTGGCCAGTAAATCCTGCATATCGAAAGTCAAGCGGTAACCTAAATCTGTTATGGCATAACAAAGTGTTTCGAGCGTTGTTACCCCCGGATCATGAAGATTATAATCGCTCCAATTGTTTTTACTTAAAGCCTGAATACGGTTTATACCAATTTCACGTAGTTTATCAAACTGCATGCTATCCTGTTGCGGAATATTTTTCGATATGGTTTTTAAATCGCTCATTTAATTACAACCGCATTCGTTAATTGGAATAAATTTACTGTCTGTTATTGCGTTGTCATTGCAATCGGCACATTCACAATCCGGATTATTGATTCCCGGGATATCATTAATATTGATGATGCTGTGCTCGGGATAGGCCGTTAAAATACTTGCCGCTGTAGCTGTTTCTGCAGTTTCTAAATCTTTTGTCGATATGTCTTCTAAACCCACTGGCCTAAACAGATACATTTTAACGCAGGTGATATAATCTACATAGTCTAACTTTTCGAGCTGATAGATAATGGTCGATTTTTCTATTTTACCCCCAAATTCCATCTGCGTAGCAGCGTTGCTTGTCCAAGGAGCCAAAAGTGATTTAAGCTGCGTTTTAAGTTTGGGCAGATAAATATTTTCTTCGTATCCATCACGGAGTTTGAGGTGAAAATGAAGCTTGATTTCTTCAAATATTGGATTTTGAACATTCAGTTTTGCAAATACCGAATTGGTTTTGGCTAAATAAGTTTTAATCTGTTCTAATGTATTTTTAGAAACTTTTGGCTTTAATGGATTTGGCGCATTGCTGATCGAAATATCGGGCACGGCAATAATAGTTACCTGGCCAGGAGATAACGAATTATAGCTGCTTACATTTCCATTATAAAAAGTATGGTTAATGCATTTTGCAGTGTACACGTTAGAAAATTGGGCTAAAATAAGGCGTTCGTAATCCCACAGGGTGATGGATCTCCTTTTATGCCGTAAAATTTCGCTAACCCTTAAATAGTATTCATTACCACTCTCCATTGCCTTTCCATCAAATGAGCCATAAGGTTGAATTACCTTTTTCACGGCACTATCGGGTTCTTTTAGCTTGGTAATCAGCCCTGCTTCGATGGCTATTTTTTCGGGCACAACATCATCATAAACAGCGAATTGAGTTTCACTGGCTTGAGCAGTAATCGAAATAATATCGCACACTGCAGCTGCATTGTTTATTACCGAGGCCCTTAGCCACAGCAGACCGGTTGGCAATACAGTATTATCGGTATTTACAGTTTTAGGAATAGATAAGGTAATAATGCCTATGGTTAACAATCCATTTGTCTGTTCCCTTAAAATCTCCATGTTTTTAAACTCTTTCCAGATATTATCTTGAAGATAAGCCCATGTTACTATGGCTTTATCGAAATCAGGGTCGGCACTGCCCTCACTAACCTGTAACAATAAACTCAAATTTTGCGGAACAACTGAATTGCTTAAACCGATGTATAGTTCACCCTCATTTTGTTTAACAGGAAGCAGCGATACAGAACCGTGAGTAAAAGGATGGGCTTCGGCAAGGCCGAAAGGCTCAATAAAATAAAACCTGTGGATGCGGTTATTGTAGGTTGACTTAACATCGCCAGCTACCGAAAGATTTATAGTGGCTGTGCAGCTATAATCGATCGTTAAATTCTGGATAAGCGGCAAATATGGTGGATTGGGCAATTTGGGTACCGTGGTTTTACCAATTACCGCGGTACTAAATACCAATTGATAATCGGCCTGACCAAATGTACCTTTGGAAAATCTAAGTTTTAGGTAGCCCCGTTCTGTCTCAAGGTTATAAGCATCATTTACTTCAGTATTATAATCTGCATCGAAAGTATCCGGTATATTTAAATCTGCAGAGAACTTCGTGTTGGGTGCCACTGTATCTGCTGCACTAAAAAGTGCAACCTCTGCCGATGTGGCATTTATCCAATTGCGGTGTAAGAGAAAGGAAACTTCGGCTTTATAATCACTATTGTTAACATATTTGGTTGCATCACGGCCATTACTAGAATTAGCCAAATTGGTGTAAAGGTCGTAATAAGTAACAAAAGGAACGCTAGGTAGACCTAAATATTCAAAATTTAGCTTTAAACTACTGAGATCATGCTGAAAAACCTCGTTGCTGCCTATATAAAAATTAGCACCAATACTGGGAATCGGACCAAAAATTTCCATAGGTTTAGCGGCATCGAGTTTACCTAAACTGTTCTGTACAAATAGATTTTTTACCCCCTGTACATCCGTTTTAATGGCCACATTATCTATTGCGGCAAAGGTTAAGCTGGCATAAATATTTGGGTTTGATAGTATTTCTATCTTTAATACCGGAAAAGCTGTTCTGAAATCTTCTACATGAAGTTTTTGATTATAATCGACCAATTTAGGTTTGCTTTCATCAGCCAAGAGCACAATTTCGAGCACACTGGTACTGGTGAAGGATACAGCAATAATGTCTACTGTTGTCCACCCTTTTTCTGCAGTAATACTGGCCTTAAAATTTTCGGGCTTAATTACCAGCGCTGCCAGATAAGGCACACGATAGGAAAAGGTAAGTGTTATTTTCCGTTTGCCTTCGGCCATTCTAAACAAAGGCGAACTTATGGCAAAACCAATATTGGCAGGAGATCGGCTTTCATTGCCAAAAGTATCCCAGCTTCCATCCTGATTGGCCAACTCGCCCCCATTGCCATCACCAGAATTAGCGATTGGCGAAGCATAAATTTTAGTTTTTTCAGTTTGATCAACCAAAATGGATTTAATGCTCGCTACCTGTGCGTGACTAAAGCTAAAAGAAGATAAAAGCTTATAAAACTGTTCTTGTTTTTTACTGTTTTTGCCTGCTTTAAACTCTGTTTTATCGTTTAATATGTATTGAGAAATGTGTTTCGCCAATTCTACAATCAAATATACTTTATCGGGCTCGGCTGCCTTTTTTTCGAAGCCTAAAACGGTTTCAAAAAAATAATCTAAATGTTTGCCAGTAAACTGATTGAGGTCTTTTTGAGCAATGGCGTATAAATCCAAAAAAGAATCGAAAAGTGCCAAATGTGGTTCTGAGGTGCCGTCCTCTTTAATTTCACCGATATTAAAAACACTTTGCCAATCTGTCTTTTTCTCTGTTCCATCAAAATAGTAATGGTTAATATAAGCCGCCAAATTATCGCAAAATTGATAAAGGCTTGCTTTACTTCTTTCATCAATGGCAACAAAAGATGCATCCAAAGCTTTTGGCAAGCGATTTAAACGGCTTGTTCCGTTTCTTGGTGCAGTATTTTTATTGCAATTGGTGCTCATTTTTTCAAATATTTGTTCCTTCAGTTAAATAATATGGGTAAACAATATTGTTCCTGGTATTGGTACTTCTAATGGTATATTCTACCACCAGGTTAATTACCCCAAACTCTACATTTTTAAAAACATCCAGTTTATCGAGCTTAATGCGTGGCTCGTAATAAATTATTGCTCTTCTAATCCTTTCGGTTATCCGCGTTACCAGCGTAACATTAATGGGTTCAAAAATCATATCTTCTACATTGCAGCCATACTCAGCCTGCATCACCCTTTCGCCAACCGCTGTTCCGAACAGGATCTCGAGACTTTGGTTAATATCTGCCACATCGCTTACCATGTTGGTAGCAAAGCGGTTTATACCTTCGTATTTGACTATCTCTGGCGGAAAGGCCCATCCCTTACCTAAAAAATTGCTTTCTGTATCCATTTTTTAACCTATTGAAACTGTCGGACACCCAACTACAGCACTAGCACCACATATACAGGTATCGCCTGTTCTAACCGCTGGCAAACCACCTATCAACACTGTCGCACTTCCCGCCGAAAAAGGACTTACGGTAGGTTGATGAGTGTTGGGCGGCAGTACACAAACATGATTATCGCCAACTACACAGGCAGGCATGCCCCCAATTAATACCGTTGGTACGCCAGGACCTATAATTGTTCCACCATGGTTTGTGGTATCGGTAACTCTTGCTGCGTTTGCCATATTTTTAATTTATCTGCACCATACTTCCTTTAACTTTTGTAATAGCGGATGAACTGACTTCTGTCCCCGCGCTTCCACTTAATTTTAATTGTGCGTTGGCATTGGTTGTAATATTGGTTCCATCTATTTTAAAATCACCTGATGCTTTTAGTATGATATCTTTAATACTTTCTATCTTGATCCCATCCTCGCTCATCTCTATTTTATTCCCGTTAATATCCTGAATGGCAACCTGTTTCTGATCTTCATCCAGTGTAATAAAATTGCCTCCAGGTGTTTCTATCTTTATGATCTTCTTTTCATCATCAAATAATACCTGAAGTTTTGATTTGGTAGATAATCCTTTTAAATAATTATCATCTTTTGCTTCTAGGTGAGGTGGAAATGAACTGCTATACAATCTACCCAAAATCACTGCATCGCGGGGATCATCATTTATAAAACCAATAATTACCTCATCGTTTATTTCGGGATTCCAAACCCATCCATGTTCTTTTCCTGCATCTACACTGGCCAATCTTGCCCAAATACCATCGCCTTCATTTTCGACAGTGGGCAAACGTACCCTTATTCTATTTTCACCATCGGGATCGTTTTCCAATTGGGTAACAATGCCGATCTGTAAACCATTTACCGGGGGGATGATCCCTGTGGCAGGCTTTTCTACAATATCATCGAAATTGTAGCTATGCATTTTTTTATCAAGGCCAAACTGTACATGGCTGTACCAGGCGGCTTCGCCAGAGTAACTGTGGATTATACCTGTAACCCAACATTTCCCACTAAACCTTTCGCCTATTCCCAATAATTCAACTATAATTCCGGGTTTTAACTTGTTATCGCCCTGCACCCTAAAATTGCCGATAACCCTGTTCAACCTGCTTCTAAACAGTTGTGCTGTTGCCCATTCGGTCGATTCCTGTTCAGCTACATTACCCGAATGATATAGGCTATTATCTTCCCAGCCCAATACTTCGGCCAAATCATCGCCGGAAATATTACCTTGCTGGGGCAAAGTTTTTGCGACCGATGTACCTTCTTTTACTTCCTGATTGGTATAATTCCAGTTTTTGGTTAATACCTGTGGATATTGGGTGCGGGCATCCATCTGGGCTTCAAAATCATAAATCTCCGATCCATAGGTATAAGTTGCCGTGCTTTCCTGACTGGCATTGGGCATACCGATAGTCAATTTTCCTGCTTCTGCTATAACCAAGGCACTGTTTAGCTCGGCCCTGGTAACAATAAAATCCCAATTACTGCAATTAAATTGCACCAATTGTTTATGTTGTAAACCCAATCCGTCAATATCAGCCGTAATTCCATTCTGGCCTACCAGATCGGTTATTGCATCGCTATCACTTGCGTCTTCCCATATCTTATTTTTTCGCCCTGCGGTAAGTTTAACGGCTTTATCTCTACAATCTATTTCCATTTGGCTTCCATCCTCGTTAGCCCTAATGGTTTGACTGATAATTAAACCAGAGAATATCACTTCGTTTTCGCCATTGTAGCCAGCAGAAATGCTTATTTCAGCCCCTGGGATAAAATTGGTTCCATTGCTTAAATCGAAATTTTGCGCAGCCGCACTACCATCCATTACTACCACTTTGGCTTTTGGTATGGCATTAACGACATTGGTTACCACAATTTCCAAAATACCAACAGCATCGGGCAGAACTTGTCCGTTTACGGTAATGCTAAAGCTTTGTACTCCTGAGTTGGCTGGCATGGTGTATTATTTTTCAATCGGAGGAAACGAAATGTTTTGTCCTTGTTTTAATTTCCTAAAATTGTTCAGTTTATTGGCTTTGGCCACTTCTAAGTAATATCTATCGGTTTTATAAATATTATAAGTCATTAATGGAAGCGAATTATCGCCTTCAACATTTCTGTAATGTGTTAAATCGGGCGAACTGCGCCGTTGCTCGTTAGATTGCTCGGTAAGGGAGGTATAACTGGTGAAAGTACAATCTGTTTTGGCCCTTAATGGTTTTCCCGTATTATCAAACAAGGTGTAGGTAACTTTAACAGCTGTTAACATTCCCTGAAAAGTGAGCTCGCCCCAGTGTATTTTTAAAAAATTTGGCTGATGGGTATCTTCTTTAATTTTAAAACAGGTATCGATAAATTTTTCGATTACTTTATGTACTGTTTTATCATTCTGAACATCGGCCTGAAAAGTAGAATTGCCTGAGTAAGAAGCTGATGTTGCATCCCACAAAAGATCGAGATTTAGCTCCTTGCCCCTTGTTGATTTAAACTCGCCAACACCATCAGCTGCATTTACAGGCGCATCATGATCGAGTTCATTTTTGTAATCGATAAAATAAGTATTGGGATTGTACAATACCTTAAAGGTTTCGATTGGCGAACCCGAAAAGTTATTGTCAGAATAAACATCTATTACGAGTTTTTCTAAATTACCCAATTCATCATGAAGCTGACTTAAAGCCATAGTTACCTCTCATTCTTATTTTTGATCTGTAATCTCAACTCCTCCAATGCCTTTTTCATTTTGTTATCTGTAGCTGTTTGACCGGTTCTGCCTGGCACTGTAGATCCGGCTACATTATTGGTTACCGTTGCGGTAATGTTTAATTCTCTAATTTCTACTGGCATATTTGAATCCTTTAAATTTCTACCCGCCTGAAATATTGATGGGCAAACTCGATACTTTCGATCACCAAGCCGTTTTGTTGTGCGTTAAAGCCTTCTATCGACCAGCGTATTGGATATGCATTAACAAAATTCCAGGCCTGTAAGGGTTGATGTTCATCGTTAAGCAAAATCAAGGTGATATCTTTCGGGCTAAACGTAAAACTTTCTACACATTCTTTAAACCACTGCATTGCTTTAGAGTTAAATAGCAAACCACGCTTTAGCGTAAGGTTACTGTAGGTTACTGCCGTTGGGAGTTTATGCGCAAAACGGTTTTCTCCACCTTCCTTATACTCTTCGGTAGCAATGCTCGATTCTAAACCGGTGGCATCGGTAAAACCTATATCGTCTACTCCATCATAAGACAAGCCCTCTATCTGCAATAGAAAATGAAAACCCACCGGAGGATTTGGCGATGGTGAATTGGATATAGAGAACATATAACCTAGGTAAATTCGATGCTTAAACCTTCATGTGCTAACTCAACCGTTTCTATAGCTACCTCGTTACCGGTAGAATTTAGCGTTGGTCCATCCATTTTTGATGGCCAGGCCTGTCTAACTTTCCAAACCACTACCGGTTCATGACTTTCGTTCAGTAAGCTGATAGTAAGGTCTCTCCGTTCTATTTTATTTAAACTCACCGTGTTAAACCATTGAAAAAGTTCATTATCACCTTTGGTTATGCCTCTTTTCATCGAAATCGCAGTATACTGCTGCATTCCTGGCATTTTGGTAACATGGTATTCTGGTGAATTTCCTTCGCGATAATCTATCGATTGAGTTTCTACCATTAAACCACTAACTTCTGTAAAACCAATTCGCGAGCCGCCCCATTCCACTTGAAAGTGAAATACCGGCAATGGATAAGTATTTGCCATAATTTTATAATTTATGATGAATTATTCTTGTAGTTTATGTGAGAATTTCAGGATGATAAATTCTGCTGGCCTCACAGCTGCCATACCTATCTCCACATTCATTCTACCCTCTAAAATATCAAGGGAAGTCATGGTAACACCTAAGCCTATGCGAACAAAATAGGCATCATCGGGTTTTGCCCCCTGCAACGCACCCTGTCGCCATAGCTGGTTTAAAAAATTCTCGCACATGGCTTTCACGCGCAGCCAGGTATTGGCATCATTTTGTTCGAAAACAACAAATTCGGTGGCTTTTTTAACGCTTTCTTCTACAAAATTGTAAAAACGCCTTACCGAAATGTACCTCCATTCGTTATCGTTTCCAGCCAAGGTTCGGGCACCCCAAACCAACGTGCCTTTGCCAGTAAAAAAGCGGATTACATTTATTGATTTACCTGTAGTTGGATCAATATTTAGTGTTTCCTGTTGTTGTGCAGTCACCTTTAATGATGGTCCGGTAACCATTTTCACACTCTCATTGGCTGGTGCCTTCCATACGCCCCGATTGTTATCAACCCTGGCCATTATCCCTGCAACAGCACTCGATGGTGGTAAATCGATTACGTTTTTATCCATCTCATTTGTTAAAGCACGGTAAGTATTTAAATCCATTGCTTTTATGGCTGATAAGGTTGCATCGTTGTATGGTCCGTTAGCGCCATTTACCAGATGTTTTACGACAATAGAATCGTTGTAGCCATAACTTAAAGTACTTTGTAGCCAAGGGTAATAAACTGCTCCATATTTTAAATAATCGGCACTGATATCATCTCTAATCACTCCGGCATCGGTAAAGGGAGAATCGGATAGTACCCAGGCATCAAAAATTGCAATCCGATCCTGCAGTTTAGCACATTGTGCCAAAGCGTAATCATAGGCATCTTTATAACCCGAAGTAGCACCAAATGAAGTATGCTGATCTGTAAAAATGAGCATGGTTGGTTCATCCACTTTTGCAATTGCATCTAAACAGGCTTTAGCTTTTACGGTTGTAATGGTTGAAGCTACATCGTAATCGCCACATGAAACTATATAACAAGGGCCACCACCGTTTGCATAAAACATCTGTATAGCATAGTACATGTATTTACCACTTGTGGCACTCTTTTTAGCATTACAGGTAATTACGCGTTTTACTACCTTACCGGCAACTTCCGTATCGGTTATGGTTGGGATTCCACTGGTTTCGAAAACAGCAGTTTCAGAATTGGCCCCACCAAAATACTTTTGATAATCGAGAAATGAAGTAATGCGGATGGGTGTTGGTAATTTTCCTCCTGTAGGCAGAATATTGTTTCCATTTTCATCTTTAGCAAACTCTGTTCTGCCCATAAATGCCGGTATAGCTGTTTCTACAGGTGCTATTGATGCAGGCAGTTTACTTATTTCCTCTATATAAACGCCAGGGGTTTTATAATTAGTTGCCATAATTTTAAGATTTTGCTAATAAGTGAGAAAATTTAAGAACAATAAATTCTGCTGGTCTAACGGCTGCCATTCCAATCTCGATAATCAACCGTCCTTCTAAAATATCAAGAGCCGTCATGGTGATGCCCAGACCTACATTTACAAAAAATGCATCTTCAGGTTTTGCACCAGCCAAAGCTCCTTGTCGCCACAGTTGATTTAAGAAATTCTGGCACATGGTTTTTACACGCATCCATGTTTTGGCATCATTGGGCTCAAAAACCACAAACTCTGTGGCTTTCTTTATCGATTCTTCAACCATAATAAAAAGTCGCCTTACGGGTACGTAGCGCCATTCATTATCATTCCCCGCCAATGTTCTGGCTCCCCAAACCAAGGTTCCTCTACCTGCAAATTTTCTGATTACATTAATACTTTTCCCTGATGTTGCATCTACATTGAGGTAATCTTGTTCTTCATCGCTTATTGTAATCAGTGGTTTATCAACGGTAAGCACGCTTACATTGGCTGGCGCTTTCCATACACCACGTTCGTTATCTACCCGCGCCATAATACCTGCAACTATACCAGAAGGATAAAGTGGAACCGTATACGCATCAAGCGCTACTTTTATCTGATTGAATAAGGCAAAATCATTGCTATCAAATCCACCTTTTAAAAATGGCGCGCTTAAGGTTATGCGAGGGATATTTCCTTTTGGATCATAAACAATGGGGATAGCATTTCCGGCATTGCCAGCTGCTTTAGCAGTGACGGTTACTACAGCTAAATTTGCAGCAACATCAATCAAAGTCATTAAATCGGCATTACCTGCAATTGCAGCTCTTAAAGCTGCTGCTGTAGCGGTTTCGTCGGCACCGATTACAATGCCACCTGTACCGCCAAAAGTAAAACTAAACCCGGCTATGGCAATTGAGTGTCCGGTTAAGGTAATCCCCCCTATAGTTATTGTACCTGTGGCTTTTATTGCGGTAACCGCATCTTTTTCAATAATTTTTGTAATGGCTTTTTTGGTATTTACAACTTTTTTATAAATACCCAGGTTACTTCCGCCACGGTTATCAGCCGCTATTTTTATGTTTTCGTCAGTTACGCGGTTATAAGTGGCTCCACTTTGTATCTGAGGATAATAGGTGGCTCCGTATTTAAGGTTATCTGCACTTACAAAATCATTTCTAAATTTATCGGCCACTAAATAAGCTGTTGTTAAGCCTGCTTGTGGCGTATCCATTATGGTAAAACGGTCTTGTAGTTTGGCACATTGTGCCAGCATGGCATCGTTTAATTCTTTAATATCCGCACCTGAAGTTAAAGCTGTAATTTCGGGGATAAGCAGGAGTGTAATTTCATCTTCCCGCTCGCAGGCCTGTAAACCAAGTTTTAGTTCAGACTTTGTTATATCTGGTGTATCTTCGAAGTCACCCACCGAAACAACCCAGCAAGGGCCACCCCCGTTTTCGTAAAACATTTTTACATGATAGTATAAGATATAGCCAGAAACAGTTGTGGCCGGAGTAACTTCAATCTTTGGTATTAATTTACCAGGTTCGGGTTCATTAATGGTTACCTCGAGCACTTCTGGAAAGGCACTACCAAAAAAAACTTCAAACTCTAACAGAGAGGTAATACGCACTGGGGTATTGATAGCGAAAGCTACGCCGTTTTTCTCCCGCTTTGCGGTATATCCGATGAAGCTTGGTATTGCGGTTTCTACTTGTGCAATTGATGGGGGTATTGTCGAAATCTCTTCAATATATACTCCCGGATGTTTATATGTTAGCGCCATATCATCATGAATTATTTTTAAACATATACATATATTCTACTCTCCTCTCCCGCTTGTTTTTCGGGCATTGGGTTTGGCAAATTCTTGGTTAAAATAACTTCTGTTCCTCCATCTTTTTTACTCAGTTGTAAGCCCACTTTTACCTTTTGATAAAAAGGAATTTTAACATTGCTTTTAAAGAGTAATATATCCGCATCGGCTATTTTATTAATCGGATCGGGATCATTGGCAGGCACCGGGTTCCCGGCAAAAGTATATTTGGCATAAGCCGGAATGCCGCTAGGTGTACCATCCAAACTTTTATCTTTTACCAACAAATCAAAATCATCTAAATCAATTCCGCTCTGATTAATTATATAATATTTCCAGATGGTAGATTTCCTTAAAAAATTGATTAGGAATTTTGTTTCTGTAACTATCGTATTGCTTGCTGGCAGCTTCAACTCCAATACACCAAAAATTGACTGGGCACTTAATGCGTTGCTCTTAAAAATTTTATAACTTAGTAAATCGCTTCCTGTATCTGCTGCATTTTTGATCGATAAGTTATATAGACCGTCTGGTAATCTACCCATATCGAGCAGTTTTTCAAAAACTTTACTGCTATTGACTTTAATTTTATAAGGGCCATTTATGGGCAAGCCATCCGTATCAAAAGCAATAACCAGATTATTTTCTGTTGATGAATTTAGCCTCAGGGTAACTTCTGTATTTGCAGGAGGAAGGATAAAATCCAAATTCATTAAATCACCTACGATTCCATCGATAATCTGGTATTCGAGATTGCTGCTTAAACCGTTGTTCGAAAAATAAATCTTTTTATTGCTTAAAAAATCCTTGTTTGGAGCCGTTTCATTTAGTTGTGTAATGGCTAAAAATTTTGCTGCATTATTGAGGTGAATACCAAATTGCAATGTGGTATCTAAAAATTCTATTTTGGGTTTTAAATCTGCTCCAATTTCAGTTATGATATTAAAACCGGTATCAAATATTTTAAATAGCCAGCGTTGGTTAATGATTGTTTTTCTTGAAACTGTTGTAGCTACAAAACTCAAGTCATTGCACAAATTATCTTCATAGTAATTGTGATGCACATTAACTGAAAATAATTTGCGGTAAGCTGTCATAACTTAGTTCTTGTGTTTAATAAAATATTTTCTACTAATCCATCTGGCACCAACTGAACATTTTCCTGTACGGTAATCATCCTGATTTTATATAAAACAGAGGGCAGATAGCTGTGACCGATAATACTCCAGAAATGATTCATCTGTTCAAAATTGAAGCTAAAAAGCTCCGCACTTAAACGTTCAATGTTACTGTCAATAGCACTTAACAAAGGAGAATTGGCTTGTGTAAACACGTTTTTGCCTTGAAAAAATGAAATTACCTGCGATAGTTTTTTTAAGCCCTCTAGGTAATCTAAAGTTGGTGATTCGGTACCGGCATGGTTAAAATTTGCAGAAATAAGTACGTACAGATTCAGGTAGATATCAGGATTGCGAGTTTCTATTTCGCCAAACATATTCCTTACGGTAACCCGCTGATCTTTTATTGCTCTATCCTCTTCAATGTTCATTAAAGTGATACCCATTGTTTTTTCGGGTATGGCCAGTTTCCCCTCAGAAACGACACTGCTTACCACAATAAAATCGTCGTTTGATGTATTGGCAATATTGTTTAAATATCCATTAATTTCTTTCGAAATAAAATCAAGTGCCGTGTTAATCATAGATAAATATTTGGAGCAGAATTTGTTTGATAATCAAACGGTTAATATAAACTTAAATAGGAAAAGCGCTATAGTTATTAACAATTTCAAAAAAAGTTATTAACACTAAATAGTGACTAAAAAACTGTCATTGGAAAGTAAACACCATACTTTTCACAAAAATTAATAACCTAAAGAAATAGTTGTTAACACACTAAAAATCAAGTTGTTAAAAGCAACTCAGGGGAATAAATCTTTTTTCAGACCGAAAAAGATTTTATTTTTCTAAAAACAACCGCCCAGATTAGCTAAATAAGCTAAAAAAGCGCACAAAGTACCTTTAAATGCGTATAATTAATGATACTGGTTTGATATTTTAAGTTTTTTTTTAACCCAGTTCAATTACGAAATTATTTGTTGAGCTATTTTAGAAAATAATATAATTTCAACTGCACTCGAGTACATGTATCAATAGACAATTGAAAACAAAAAATTCAGCGTTTATTTGATTTAAATCTCCGTGCGTTTTACCACTAATTCGCGTGTTATCGTACCATACACAATTAGATATTGCGCAATCATATAGCTTGCCATAATTAAAGCCCCGCTTTGTGGAATGGGCTGAGCGAATTTATTCACGGCCAACACACTGTCTGACAATAAGAAAAACAGCGCCCCATATAGAATGAGTTTAAAGCTGAAAATATTCACTTTCCCATAGCGGTTAACGGCCATAATAGCCATAACCGTGATAATAATGGCATACATTAAAACGGGGAACTGCATTGCTCCTAGTTTTGGTTGCAGGTAGAAAAACAGGCCCGAACAAAAAATAGCAAATGCGCCTACAGCCCACAAAAAATAAGGCGTTTTATGGTTGGGATTCGATCTATGATCGAGTGTAAATGCCCTGATGTAAAAAATATGGCAGGCAACGAAAGCGATTAACCCATAGATAAAAAAACTTGGCTTACCGCTTTGAAACATCAGCAAAATATCACCAGCCCAAGCGAAAATTAATCCGATGAAAATTCTCTTATGGAAACGCCCTTTCAAGTTTGTGCTCAGATAAAGCCATACCAAAAGTACCACCACAATTAATGGCTTAGAGAAATTTCGGAGCTCAATATTATTGGCATATTCGGCATATAGCTGAATTACAAATACAAGGAAAAATATAAATGAAAATAGCTTAGTCTTCATCAGGGTTGGGATTTGCCTTTTGCAAATTAAAAAACCAAATTACGGATATTAACTGGATAGCTACAAAAATTACTTGATATCCGACCGGAAATTTCAAAAATAAAACCAGCAAAACACCAAACAGCAGCCTAAAATACTCGAACTTAATTTGCCATGCCTTTTGTTCTAATAATGCACCACAGGTAATTAATGTGAATATGGTAAAAATAGCTCCCGACACTAAAGCAATGGTTTCCATTTTATGATAAGAAAACAATATTGCGGAACCTGCAGTTAAAGCAACTAAAAACTGGATCAGAACATAACCCGTTAACTTTGATTGATATGCTGGATTATACTTTTTATAGGTTTCTACATTTATTTCCGGCGCATGTTGAAATCCACCCAGGTGTGCTGGAAACCAGCCAGGTGGTTTAAGAAAAACTTTAATTTTATCACTCAATTTAGGTGATTGCTTTGCTGTTTTAACCAGATCATCCCAATAATGAAGATTAGCCCAAACAGGATTCCAGCTGGCCAAAGGTTTGGTGATACCATAATAAACCTCTTCTTCTTCTTTCTGAAAAGTACCAAAAAAGCGGTCCCAGATAATCAATGTACCTGCGTGGTTTTTATCGATATATTTTGGATTAGAGCCATGGTGTACCCGATGATGTGAAGGTGTATTTAAAATATACTCTAAAAAGCCCATGCTTTTAATGGCTCTGGTATGAATCCAAAACTGATACAAAGTATTGAAAGAACTTAATGTTAAAAACATAATCGGATCAAAACCAACAAATGCCAATGGAAGGTAAAATACCCAGCTAAACCAGCCCTGAAACCAGCTTTGCCGCAAAGCCACGGTTAAATTATATTCTTCTGATTGGTGATGTACAATATGTGCTGCCCATAAAGCATTTACTTCGTGGCTCATCCGATGAAACCAATAATAGAAAAAATCGACACTAATAAATAGCAGTATCCAAACCCATATTGTTTTAGGTAATTCAAATAAACGCCAGTGCTCAAAAATATATTTGTAACCAAAAAACAATGCGGTTTTCATAAATATCCCGGTGAGCTGCTGCCCAATACCCTGACTTAAATTGGCAATACTATCATTAAGCCGATAATAATTTAGTTTTTTATAAAAATTATAAGCCAATTCTATTCCGATCAGAATAAAAAACACGGGTACAGATAACGCAATGTAATCTACTTTCATATAAACGCGAAGAAATATTTGGCCAGCAATATTTACTTTACAATTTAGAAAATTTTTAGCTCAACATAAAATCTAATTCATGTAATATTTGTGCTTGTTTGATCTTATTTATTGATTTTCATGAAATTCAGCTTACCTTTGAAAGGCTAAACTAATGCTTTTGGCGTTATTAACTTTTCATTTAAATCATCCCATCTATGAAAAAATTATCTCTCCTGTTGTTGCTAATTGCTTCGGCATTTTATACAAAGAGCCAAACGTTAGTATTAGCCAAAGATGCCGCTCAACATATTGGTAAAAATGTAACCATTTGCGATTCAGTGTATAGCGCAAAAGCTTTAGATAAATTAATTTTAATTAATTTAGGTGGTGCCTATCCAAAAGAGCTGATCACCGTAGTCATCAACAAAGAAGATCAGAGTAAATTCCCTTCAGAACCGTCGAGCATGTTTATGGGAAATAAAATCTGTGTTACCGGAATTATATCTGATTATAAGGGCAAAAAACAGATTTTAGTTACCGATCCGAAGCAGATTACCGTAAAATAAACAGCCTAATCATCAAACTGCGGTATTATTGTCGCTTTAGCTGCCTCGATATAAAGTAAAACCTGATTAACACAAGCTGTTAAACTTTCTTGTACCTCGTGTTCCCAAAAGCGCATTACGGTATAACCTTGAGCATGTAGCTGTTGGTTAATATGTTTGTCGCGTTGCATATTTCGTTCAATCTTCGGAATCCAAAAACCAGAATTTGTTTTTAAAGCTGATTTCTTTTCATCCCATTTGTAACCATGCCAAAAATCGCCATCTACAAATATGGCGAGCCTATACTTATTGATAACCAGATCGGGTTTGCCAGGAAAATTTTTAGGATGGATTCTGAACCTAACATGTTTGCCCCAAAGCGCCTTGCGCAGTTTCAACTCGGCCAAGCTATTTTTCGCCCTAATTTTAGACATATTTTTACTCCGCTGTGCAGTGGTGTAAAAACCGGCACTTTCTTCAAAGCGGGGGACTTTAATATCCTCATCTTTATACGGCTTAGGCTCCATACCAAAGAAAACCATTAATAGGTATAAATTGTTTAAAATATTGGCGACAGAAAGGGGCAATATTGATCAACCTAAGCACCTCCTCATTTAAAGGAGGGGAGCTTAGGCTGGAGCGTTAATACAAAACGTATAATTTATGAGTAAATTGTCGAACGGTGTGCTCCTTCAGTCGGCAGGAAATTAATCCTGCCAACCTCGTAAGCATAGATATCCTTATTATCTGATTCGAAGATTGAAAATCATTTCAACATATCATAACGGATTATACAGATAGGCGTATTTCCTTGATGAATCGTTTTATTTCCTTGATGAATATTTTTGGTCTTGTAGCTTTTCTTATACTTAAATTTAGACTTTCACCGATTTTGATCCTCAACCTCATCCATTTCTAAAAAGCTGAAACTTTTGCATCTATTGGTATAAAATCCATAGTTTTGGTTTTTGATCAACCTATATCTATGCTTTTAAAACGAAATACGCTAATTTTTATACTCATTTTATTGATTGCTGCATTTACTTGTTTAAGTTTTTTCATTGCGCAGCATCCCATACTTGATTTTGACATTAAAACTTCGTTGTTTATTCAGCAATATCATGCAGATTGGTTAGATAAATTGATGTTGGCCATCAGTTTTTTTGGAGAACTCCCCTATTCATTACTTTCGGTAGTAGTGGTAGCAATCATATTTTACCAGCAAAAGTATAAACGCGAAGGCCTTTTCGTTTCAACGGTGCTCTTGTCTGGATTAATTATCCTGGGTATAAAAAATGTGATTAACCGCCCACGCCCTACCGCATTTTATGTACGGCTGGTGGAAATAAACCGCTTTCAGAGCTATCCTAGTGGGCATGTACTTTCTTATACCCTCTTTTTTGGCTTCTTGATTATTTTGATGAATACTTTGAAAGATGTGCCAAAGTTAACTAGAAATATAGTGACTTATTTATCAGCATTTTTGATGATCACCATTGCCCCATCCAGAATTTATCTGGGTGCACATTGGTTTACCGATACAGTTGGTGGTTTTCTGTTAGGCTTAATCTGCCTTTTCCCGCTTTGCTATTTTTACTTCAAAAAGAAAGCAAATTAAGTCTTTTCTTCTATCTTTTCTTTCTTTCTGATCCTGCTTAAAGTTTCGATTCGCATCCCCAGGTAGCTGGCCAAAAATTTTAGAGGAACCCTTGACTTTATAGTAGGATACCCGATTTTAAATTGTTTGTACCTTATTTCTGCTGAGGGGATTCGTGATAAAATAGATCGCTCTTGCGACATATGGTAATGTATAGCCAATAATTTTCTGGCCAAAATGTTGGTTTCAGGAAATTGCACATACAAGTCGTCAATAAAACGATATGGGAGTATAAGCAGTTCCGAATCTTCCAGCGCCTGATATTGTTCCTGATAAGTTGGGACAAGGCTACCTGGATTTCGAATACTGCCAATCAGGTGATTTTCGTCAGTTAACCAGGCGGTAATATCTTTTCCTTCATCCAGTACAAAAGCCCGTACCAAGCCTTTAACAATAAAGAATAAACAATTGCCACTAATATTGCTAAGATCAGGCAAAATCTCATTCTTACGTACGGTGATTTTGAATGTTTCAGTTTTTGCCCGCTCAATTATTTCTTTTCTTAATGGCTGCAGCTCATTTAAATACTTGATAAGAGGATCACTTTCATGATAGGCAGCAGTCATAATATTATCCCGGGTTTTAAAACGATGCAAGCTATTGCTTGAATACCGGATTTCCAAATATGGAAACGAGTTCAACAGCCAAAAAATTACAGTTGTGGAAAATTTATTTTTCAGGCTATCCGTTTTCAATACCACTTTTAAGCATAAATTATTTGTTAAATTTTCGCTTTGATAACTATATTTTACTTAATCATAAAAAAATCTAATAATTTTGCCGCCATGACGAATAATAAACCAAAAGCTTTTCTTTTCGATCTTAATGGAACCATGATTAACGATATGGCTTTCCACAATCATGCCTGGCATAACATACTTACAAAAGATTTAGGCGCAAGTATTAGCTTCGATGCGGTTAAAAAACAGATGTACGGTAAAAACCAAGATCTGTTAGAACGTGTTTTTGGTATTGGTCATTTTTCTCAGGAACAGATTGATCAGATTTCAATCGAAAAAGAACATAGATATCAAGCTGCTTATAAAAAACATTTAACGTTAATAGCAGGTTTAGGCGATTTTTTAGAAAAAGCAAAACAATCAGGCATTCAAATGGCGATTGGCT
The DNA here is from genome assembly GCF_000708285.2 of Pedobacter borealis DSM 19626. Lineage (GTDB taxonomy): Bacteria > Bacteroidota > Bacteroidia > Sphingobacteriales > Sphingobacteriaceae > Pedobacter > Pedobacter borealis. The sequence continues at coordinate 3,265 of NZ_JAUG01000006.1, read as the reverse complement.
CTGCTGCTATTCCCTTCAATATTAATTTTGTACTCGATAATTTAAATGTCCGTTCCTATTTTAAAGCCATAGTAAGTGCCGAAGATGTGGTAAATAGTAAACCCGATCCGGAAACTTTTACCAAAGGGGCAGAAATTTTAGGCATTACAGCCAGCCAATGCATAGTTTTTGAAGATGCACCCAAAGGTGTTGAAGCAGCACAGAATGCCGGGATGAGATGTGTTGTACTTACAACCATGCATACTAAAGAAGAATTTGCAGCTTACAACAACATTATAGCTTTCATAGAAGATTATACAGATCCAGTTTTACAAGAACTTTTCTAAATTAAAACGACCTGCATTTCAACAGGCCGTTTTAATTTTATCATTGTTGGAAAATCACCAAAACAATTATTTGGTAAATTTATATACCGAGCTTGTTTTATACACCTGCCCAGGCTTTAAAACCGTTGATGGAAAAGCGGGTTGATTTGGTGAATCTGGAAAATGCTGTGTTTCTAATGCAATTGCTGTTCTAAAATCATCTTTAGCCCCAGTTTTAAAAGTATTTTTACTTTGCATAAAGTTGCCGCTATAAAATTGTAAGCCTGGCTCCTGCGTATAAATATCCATCACTATACCCGACTTATCTCCTTTAACCGTAGCCGCATGGAACATGCCCATAGCTTTGGTTTTATTTAGCACGTAGTTATGATCATAACCCTTCCCAAAGGTTAACTGTTCGTTTTTATCGTTTATACGCGCACCAATGGTAGTTGCTTTGGTAAAATCGAACGGTGTTCCCTTAACCTTTTCAATCTTTCCTGTCGGGATCAGGGTAGAATCAACAGGCGTGTACTCATCTGCATAAATCTGTACCTCGTGGTTCAAAATCTCACCGCTTCCATCACCATTTAAATTAAAGAATGCGTGGTTTGTTAAATTTACGATAGTGGTTTTATCGGTTTTAGCTTCATAGTCCATTTTCAGTTCATTATCATCCGTTAAGGTATAAGTTACTTTAACATCTAAATTGCCTGGAAAATTTTCATCGCCATCTTTTGATAAGTAATGAAGCACTAAGGTATTGGCACTTGGCTGCGTAGCATCCCAAACAACATATTGATAGCCTTTTTTTCCGCCATGAAGGGTATTCTGTCCATTATTGGTAAACAGCGAATAGGTTTTACCTTCAAGCGTAAATTTACCCTTTGCTATGCGGTTGCCATATCGGCCAATAGTTGCACCAAAATAGGGCTCGGTTGATTTTTCGTAATCATGAATACTTTTAAAACCCACTACCACATCAACTAACTTACCATCTTTATTTGGCACCAGTAAACTAACCAAACGGCCACCGTAATTGGTAAAAATAGCCTCCGCATCATTATTATTCTTTAAGGTATACAACGTTGTTTGTTTACCATCAATTTCCTTTTTAAAAGAATCGGCGACAAGTTTTACAACGGCTATTGAGTCGTTTTTTAAACGATCAGCTGATGAAGATTTTTTGGTTCCGGATTGACAAGATGCAAAGCCGATTACAGCTAGCATACCGAGGCTCGTTATGGATTGTAATTTCATAAAGTGGATACTTGGTTTAGATTTTTTAATTAAGTTTTTAAATATAAGTATATGACATAACTTTACAAAAAAACGATTTAGAATAATCAAAAATGCATATTATTAAAGAATAATTTAATTAAACATCAGCAATGATACGATTTGTAGAAATGGTGATAACAAAATGTTGAACGATTGAAAATCTTTGATTTATTTTTATCGTCTTCCTGATCCGATAACCATCAGATTTATTTCAGGGTCTTTTTTAAAGATGAGCTAAATACAATGTTGAATGAATTCAGCATGACGATTATTATACAGCTAAATTGAACTTTCAGCGTTTTTACTGATTTGAAGATAATATTAACCTAATATCAATTAAAATCCAGTAAAACTGATTATTATTGCGGCAATCAAATTCCAAATATGAATCAAATCATTTCAACAGACCGTTACGACAAAATGCTATATCGCCGTTGTGGAAACAGTGGCATAAAATTGCCTGCGATATCGTTGGGTTTATGGCATAATTTCGGGCATGTTAACGTTTTTGAAAACAGCAAAAACCTAATCTACACTGCTTTTAACAATGGAATTACCCATTTCGATTTAGCAAATAATTATGGTCCGCCTCCAGGCTCCGCTGAAGAAGTTTTCGGAAAAATTCTTTATGAGGATTTTAGGGGCTATCGTGATGAAATGATTATTTCAAGCAAAGCCGGATATACCATGTGGGATGGTCCTTATGGCGACTGGGGTTCGAAAAAATATCTGGTTTCCAGTTTAGACCAGAGCTTAAAACGCATGAAACTGGATTATGTTGATATTTTTTACCACCACCGTCCAGATCCTGAAACTCCACTTGAAGAAACTATGGGGGCTTTAAGTCTTTTGGTTCAACAGGGAAAAGCCTTATATGTAGGTATTTCGAATTATAAGGCAGAAGAGGCCGTGAAAGCGATCAAAATTTTAAAAGATAATGGTACTCCATGTTTAATTCACCAGCCTAAATATTCGATGTTTGAACGTTGGGTAGAAGATGGTTTACTTGATGTTTTGGGACAAAATGGTGTGGGTTGTATTCCATTTTCGCCATTGGCACAAGGTTTACTTACCGATAAATATTTACATGGCATTCCTTCTGATTCGAGAGTAGCCACCAGTGGTATTTTCCTGAAAGAAAGCAATATTACGCCCGAGAAAATTGCCGTGATTGCCAAACTAAATGATGTTGCCAAATCGCGTGGACAAAAATTAGCACATATGGCTTTATCGTGGATACTGAAAGACGAGAGAATTACTACGGTATTAATAGGCGCCAGTAAACCAGAGCAGATTACGGATTCAATTAAAGCTTTAGATAATATAAAATTTAGTGATACTGAAGTAAAACTGATTGATGAAATTTTAAGTTAAAAAAATCGATCGTCATTTCGGCAGCAGTGTCCAAAGGAACTGCTTCTGAGAAGAAATCTTTGAACAATCCAATAAACATGGTTCAAAGATTTCTATTTCGACTCAACATCCTACCGTGTGGACACATCTTTTGTTAATTCTATAGTTGTTTTTAACACACATTCCTAAGGCAATCGTCATGCTGAATTTATTTCAGCATCTTTTTAGCGTGAAAGACCCTGAAATAAATTCAGGGTGACGACCGTCTTAACAGAAAACTTGATTAAAACGCCACAAAATGAGATTTAATAATCGAACTCAGGTTA
>NZ_JAUG01000005.1 GCF_000708285.2 Pedobacter borealis DSM 19626 | reverse complement strand
ATACCTAAGCATTATGTTTGCCAAGGAAGCACGAAAACACGGAAAAATTTACTTCTTCTCCGTGATTTTCTGTGTTTCCGTGGCTAATTAATTTTTGCACATGTTTTAAAAGCAATTTTCCTGCTGTTATCTCCCAATAATTGACAAAATCCAATGCTTTTACTTAATTTTAGCACAATTCTTCCCTCTTTATGAGAAAATAAACGTAAAACGGTTTACTTTTAGGCTTTAAATTCTAATATAAGAAATTATAAGCACACATGCAGTTCAAGAAAACCTCGTCTATTCTATTTCTAACGGCCTCTCTATTCTCTCTTAATGCAGCTGCGCAGCAGAACCCCAAACTTACCCGGTATGTAGATCCATTAATCGGATCAGCAAAACACGGTCACGTTTTTGTAGGTGCAAATGTTCCTTTTGGTGCAGTTCAGCTCGGACCGAACAACATTTTTGAAGGTGGGATTGGTGCAGTGGTTATAATTATGTTAGTAATACCATTACCGGTTTTGCACTTACGCATTTAAGCGGTACCGGAATCGGCGATTTGGGCGATATTTCGATCATGCCTGCAAACCATCAGCAACCTGGGGTGTAAAACCTGAGGATAGACCAATATCCGGAAAATAATTCTAAATAAAGAGTGAGGTTATATTCTAAGTCTGGTTTATCTAGAATTTGTCACGTTGAGCCTGTCGAAACGCCCCTATACGGCGTTGTGGAAGGTCCTTCGACAAGCTCAGGATGACACCAATATTTATATACATCCTCATTAAAAATAAACAAGCATCAACTAAAATATCTTAAATAAATGCGAAAAATATTCCTACTTCTCTTACTCTGTTCGGTTTTGACCGTAAATGCACAACAGCGCTATGAACTAAATTCGGGTTGGGTATGTACCAATATCAAAGATGCTAAATCTACTGGTTCAGAAATTTCGAAAACAGGCTTTTCGATTAACAGTTGGATGCCTGCAACTGTACCAGGAACAGTATTAACTACTTTGCTGAACAACAAAAAAGTACCCGATCCATTTTATGGAATGAACAATGAGAAAATTCCTGATGTGTATAAAACCGGCAACGATTATTACACCTATTGGTTTGTAAAAGATTTTGAAGAGCGCGCTGTGGGTAACGAACAGGTTTGGTTGCAGTTTAGGGGAATAAATTACAAAGCCGAAATTTATTTAAACGGAAAAAAAGTTAATCCAAAAACCCAGGTTGGGATGCACCTTAGGGCGCAATATAACATTACCAAACTGTTATCTTCAAACGGGAAAAACAGGCTGGCCGTAATTGTTTATCCTCCGGATTTTCCAGGTAACCCGAACGGTGGCCAGGGTGGTGATGGCACTATTGCCAAAGGTTTAACCACACAATACACCGCTGGCTGGGATTGGATTCAGCCTACGCGTGATCGTAATACGGGTATTTGGGATAAAGTGACCATCGAGAAAACAAAAAGCATCAATATCCTGAATCCACAGGTAATTACCTTGGTTCCAGGCAAGCGCTTGCCAGAAGGGAAACAAAATCCGGCTACCGTTAAAGTTTCAGTTGAAGTAGAAAACCCTACAGGTCAGGCTATTTCGGGTACTTTACAATATCAAATTGCCGGAAAATTGGTTAAACAGCCAACTACTATTGCGGCCAATAAGACTACTACGGTTAAACTTCCTGATTTGCTGCTCGACAACCCTAAGTTATGGTGGCCAAGCGGGTACGGACCGCAGAACCTGTATGATGTAAAAATCGAATTTGTAGTGGCCAATCAAGTATTAGATCAAGAACAGCTTAAAGTAGGTGTCCGCCAGATAGACAATATCTGGAACGAGCACACCAGGAGTATGGGCGCTTTTGTAAACGGACAAAAGATTTTTATTAAGGGTGGTAACTGGATTATTTCTGACGCGATGCTCCGTTTTAGCGATACCCGTTACGATGCTGAGGTGCGTTACCATAAAGATATGAACCTCAACCTGATCAGGATTTGGGGAGGAGCAATTTTAGAAAGGCCTGAATTTTACAACGCCTGCGATAAATATGGTCTGCTGGTTTTTCAGGATTTTTGGTTCAGTGGCGATTGCAACGGTCGTTGGGTAGATCCTATGAAGAAGGAAGACCAGTGGACGAGAAGAAATTATCCTGATGATCATCATTTAACCTTAACAGCGATTGAAGATCAGATCAAGATGATCAGAAACCACGCTTCACTTGCTTTTTGGTGTGGTGGAAATGAGATTACACCACCGGAAGATATTTTGGAGCCTTTAAAGAACGATATTCTGCAGCGCTTAGATGGAACGAGAAAACTTTTCGATTTTTCCAATAGCGACGAAATGTCGTTCAATTCCATTGGAGGGAATGGTGATGGCCCATACGGCATACAGGATATTAAAACTTTTTGGGGTATCAGAACCTTCCCTTACAACTCGGAAGTAGGATCGGTAGGGGTGGGCGACTACGTTTCCCTGCTCCGTTTTATTCCAAAAGAAAACCTGATTGCGCCGCAATATAAAGCCAAGCCCGATTCGGTGTGGGATTATCATAAATACATCTCTTACGAGCAATACCTTAATCCGTATGGTAAGCCAAAAAATGCAGAAGATTTTGCCATGAAGGCTCAATTGGCCAATTACGATCAATACAGGGCATTAATGGAGGGTTTCTCGAACAAAATGTGGGACTGGTATACCGGTTCTATCATCTGGAAAACCCAAAACCCCTGGACAGCCATGCGTGGACAGATGTACGATTATTACCTTGATCCTAATGCCTGTTTATATGGCTTAAGGAAAGGAAGTGAACCTTTGCATGTGATGATGAATCCCTTGGATAGCATGGTTACCATTGTAAACAATGGCTTTAGCACCAAAAATAACCTGATGGTACAAGCGAAAGCTTATGATATGGACGGAAAAGATTATTTCTACGCTCAGGCTTTCAATTCGGTTGGTCCATCTTCGGTGAGAAGACTTTTTCCTATGAACGAGTTCTTAACCAAGCTGGATAAAAAAGAAGGTGTATTTGTTTCGCTTAGGATTTTAGATCAAAAGCAAAATATTTTAAGTGAGAATATTTACTGGCTTCCAGGTAAGGATGGTGAATATTCGGGTTTAAAAAGCATCAAACAAGCGCCAATAAAAATTGCAGCAGTTGATCAGAAAAACGGTAAGGTGGCAGTTACTTTGAGCAATGCAAACGGAAATCCTGTGGCATTTTTTAACCGTGTTGCTTTAATAAATGGCAATACTGGTGAACGTGTACTTCCTGCTTTTTATGATGATAACTATGTAAGTATTTTACCCGGAGAAAGTAAAATCGTAACGGTAGAATATACAGGGAAACAAAGTAATTTAGCTGTGGAGGTATATGGCTGGAATGTAGAAAAGCAGAAAGTAAATATTCAATAGAAAATTGCTAGTCGGGATTTGTAATCCCGTCTTCTGAACTTAGGGTTTTTAATCCTGGGTGGGGAAACTCAAAGTCGAGATTGCAAATCTCGACTAACAGAATTACAAGACCTATCAGGTTTTCGAAACCTGATAGGTCTTTGCTGCTTCTAATAACAAGCCCTTCATTTCTAAACCTGATAAAGCGGAAAGCCCGCAACGAGGAACGAGTGAGGACTTGAAGCGATAGCAGGACTGCTCTGGCCATTAAAACAGAACCCCACATTTCCAAAAAAACATCGGCTAGTTTTTGGGCCAACACTTTAAGATTGCTTCGTACCTCGCAATGACGATACCAACAAGAAAAGGCGATACCTAAAGTGTCGCCTTTTCTCTTTAATATGTTTTATAACTTAGCTTACGCCGTGTAATTTCACTTTTAATCCATCCATATTGTTGTTTAACTGCAGTTGGCAGGCTAAACGCGAATTTGGTAACAGATCAGGCAAAGTATCTAACATGGCATACTCATCATCTGTCATTTCGTTAAGTTTTTCTTCGCCTTCTAACACATCAACGCAGCAGGTAGCACATAAGGCCATTCCGCCACAAGTAGCTAGAATATCGTACTCTGATGCTTTTAAAAACTCCATGAGGCTTAAACCCATGTCGGTTGGTGCAACGTGTTCAGTAACCGAGCCATCCGGCTCTTGCATGTATATATTAATATTGTTTTCCATTTTTTAGCTTACTTATATTGATTCACAAATATAGTAGAAAGCTTAAAATTCTGAAACTCCGTTTACAGTTGTATATTTCATGGTATATTTCACACCTGGGTTCATGTAAGAATAAGCACTATGGCTCATTAATGCAGCCTCGTGGAAACCACAAAGAATCAATTTTAGTTTATTGGTGTAAGTGTTGATATCGCCAATAGCATAAATTCCAGGGATGTTTGTCGAATAATCATCAACGTTAACCTCGATTGCACTTTTGTTGATATTTAAGTTCCAATCTTCGATCGGACCTAATTTAGGGCTCAAACCAAACAAAGGAATTAAGTGATCAGCTTCAACAACCGTTTTTTCCATGGTACGGTTCTGCACAATTTCAACTTGTTCTAATTTGTCGGTTCCCTGTACCGCCTGAAGATTGCTATTTAAAATCAAATTGATTTTACCGCTTTCTGCCAATGCCATTACTTTAGCAACCGAATCTGGCGCACCACGGAAACTCTCACTTCTGTGCACCAAAGTTAATTCAGAACAAACTTCTGCTAAGTAAATGGTCCAGTCTAAAGCAGAGTCACCGCCACCGGCAATCACCATTTTCTGATCCCGGTATTTCTCCGGGTCGAGGATCATATAGTTTACACCTTTACCATTTTCAAAGTTCTCTAAATTTTCTACAGCAGGTTTACGCGGCTCAAAGCAACCTAAACCACCGGCAATTACCACCACTTTAGCTTCGATAACAGTACCCATATTGGTCGTTAAAACGAAATCTGCTTCGCCACGCTTCTCTAAACCTTCAATACGTTCGCCTAGAGTAAACGTTGGATGGAAAGGTTTTGCCTGTTCCATTAAGTTATCGATAAGTTCCTGGGCCAACACAGAAGGATAACCTGGGATATCGTATATCGGTTTTTTAGGGTAAATTTCAGACAGCTGACCACCAACCTGAGGCAGGTAGTCAATTAAATGGCAACGCATTTTTAATAAACCGGCTTCAAAAATGGCGAATAAGCCAACCGGACCAGCGCCTATTACGGCTATATCAGTAGTGATCATTAAAAAAAATTTGACGCAAAGTTACAAAATAAAGTATTATCAATCCTGCTATTTAGAAATATTCTAGATAATTTTGTAATCCTGTTGTATTCAATATTTTATATGCTTTGCGTTGGGTAAAAACAAAAGTTAAGGGTTTTTAGCGGTTTAAAGCAAATTATAATTGGTCTATGGATTTAGTGGGAAATGATTATTGTTATATTCTCGGTAGATCGTCATGCTGTCCCGAATGTTCGGGATCAGCATCTATCTTGCTACTTAGACCCTGATCCCGATATAAAATCGGGACAGGGTGACGCATCGAATTTTACCAACTCATTCCTAAATTCTGAAACACAAAGCTCCATACATCAGCCGCTTCTTCAATCACTTTCGTTGTTGGCTTGCCTGCACCATGGCCTGCTTTGGTTTCGATCCTGATTAAAACCGGGTTTTCGCCTTTGTATTTATCCTGTAAGGTTGCTGCAAATTTAAATGAATGTGCAGGTACTACGCGGTCATCGTGATCTGCTGTTGTGATTAATGTTGCCGGATAATTAACACCGCTTTTTAGGTTATGGAGCGGCGAATATTTAATCAGGTAATCGAAATCTTCTTTTTTATCACTGCTACCATATTCAACTGCCCAGCCCCAGCCAACCGTAAATTTATGGTAGCGCAGCATGTCTAAAACACCAACAGCAGGTAAAGCCACTTTAAAAAGATCGGGTCTTTGGGTCATACAGGCACCTACCAGCAGTCCGCCGTTCGAACCGCCCGAAATAGCGATTTTAGATGGATTGGTGTACTTCTCTTTAACCAGGTATTCGGCTGCAGCAATAAAATCGTCGAAAACGTTCTGTTTTTTCGATAACATTCCGGCTTTGTGCCAGGCTTCGCCATACTCGCTTCCACCACGTAAACTCGGCTGAACGTAAATGCCACCACGCTCTAGAAACAACAAACGTGAAAGACTGAACCCAGGCGTTAAACTAACTTGGAAGCCACCATATGCATAAAGATAAACAGGATTGTTGCCGTCAAGCTTGATCCCTTTTTTATGTACAATAAACATAGGTACTTTTGTGCCATCTTTTGATGGATAGAATACCTGCTTGGTTTCGTAGTTCTCGGTATTAAATTTTAAACCCGATTTTTTATACAATACAGACTCTGCCTTGTCTACATCGTAACGGTAAATGGTACCTGGAGTAGTAAAGTTAGAAAAATTGTAAAAGAATTCTTTATCTTCTTTATAGCCGCCAAAGCTATCAACAGTGCCAATTGCGGGTAGTTTTACTTCGCCGATTTTCTTTCCGCTTAAATCAAACTGTATAATATTGGTGCTTGCATCTTTTAGATAGGATGCCCATAGAAATCCTCCTCCAGTTCCAATACCTTCTAGTGCCAATTTAGATTCGGGGATGATTTTATGCCAATTTTTAGGATCTGCATTTTTTGGATCGACCAAAACCACCTGTTTGTTTTCAGCGCCTAGATCGGTATTTACCAATAGCTTATCGCCAATATTATCAATAACGCTGTGGTTGTTTTCATAACCCTTAATCAAAGATTCGATTTTGCTTCCCTGTGCTTTTAAATCTTGATAGAATAATGCATTGCCTGAGGTGCCTGCGCTGGCGTAAACCACCAGAAAGCGTTCGTCTTCGGTTACATTGGCGCCGAAATATAGATTTGGATTGGTTTTATCTTCAAAAATTAATTGATCATTTTGCTGCTGATCGCCCAATTTGTGGAAATATACTTTTTGATATTTATTGGCGGCAGAAAGATCAGTTCCTTTAATAGGTTCATCAAATTTACTGTAATAAAAACCATCGCCTTTCCATGCTGCGCCAGAGAACTTGGTCCATTTCAGTTCATCAGCTAATTTGGTTTTGCTGGCTATTTCCATTACATAAATATTGCTCCAGTCTGATCCTGCTTGCGCAACCGAATAGGCCAGGTATTTTTTGTCGTGAGAGAAGCCCAAAATCGAAATGGCTGCCGTTCCGTCTTTTGTAAGTTTATTTGGATCGAGAAAAACTTCTTCCTTGCCATCTAACCCTTTTTTAATAAACCAGATGCTTTGGTTTTGAAGCCCGTCATTTTTGGCGAAGAAATAATATTCGCCAACCTTAAATGGTGCACTTTCTTTAGGGTAGTTCCATAATGCTGTTAAGCGCTTTTTAATGTCAGCACGGTAAGGGATCTGCTTCAGGTAGTTTTGGGTAACCTTATTTTCGGCTATAACCCAGGCTTTTGTCTCAGCCGAGGTATCGTTTTCTAACCATCGGTAAGGGTCGGCAATTATGGTACCGAAATAATTATCTTTTGTGCTGTCTTTTTTTGTTTCAGGGTATTTCATCAATGTTATTTTTTCTGCTGGTTTTTTGCCCTGGTTACAGGCAAACAGACTTAATGCAAATAAGCTTAATAGAATTTGTTTTTTCATCTTTAATAAGATTTGTTTACTAATATATGTCTTTTTTTCCTTTGGATTAATTACACAGATTTTGAGATTTTACAGATTTTTCCTTTCGGTGTGATTGCACAGATTTTAGGATTTCACAGATTAAGGCGGTTTAAGCTTTAGTCTTTAAGCTTTTTCCTTAGGGAGTTTTCACCATTGAGAAATTAAGGGCATTAAGTTTTTTGCCACGGAAACGCAGATTTACACGGAATTTGGCTCGTTATGTTAGTCTTTGGGTTTTTACCTTCGGGTTGATTACACCGATTTTAGGATTTCACAGATTTGTTAAGGCGATTTTAGTTTTAGCGTTCTTGCTTTAGTCTTTGGGTTTGGTCTTTCTGCTTTAGTCTTTAAGCTTTTTCCTTACGGGATGATTACACAGATTTTGAGATTGCACAGATTATAGTCTTTCAGCTTTTTGCCTTACCTTTGAATTTGTACATGGTTAAGAATATTTATTTCGCTTCCGATTTTCATTTAGGCACGCCAAATTATGCCGAAAGCCGTGCCCGTGAAGCGCGTATTGTAAGTTGGTTGAATTTTATTGAGCCGAATTGCAGTGAGCTATTTTTAATGGGCGATATTTTCGATTTCTGGTTCGAGTATGCTAAAGTAATTCCGAAGGGATTTATCCGTTTACAGGGTAAATTGGCGGCTATGGCCGATGCCGGAATAAAAATCTATTTTTTTAAAGGTAACCATGATATGTGGGTGCATGATTATTTCACGCAGGAAATCGGCATGGAAATCATCAGCGATGAAATGATCATTGAAAGGGGTGACAAGAAATTCTACCTGCACCACGGTGACGGTTTAGGGCCAGGGGATAACAAATATAAATTCTTAAGAAAGATTTTTAGAAGCAGGTTTTGCCAATGGTTGTTTGCCCGTTTGCATCCGAATCTAGGTATTGGTATTGCCAATGGCTGGAGCCAGGGTAGTAGGGCTGTACAAACCGAGAAGGAAGTTTTTTTAGGCGAGGATAAAGAATGGCTGGCCATTTATGCCAAAGAGCAATTGCATAAGAAGCATTTCGATTATTTTATTTTCGGACACAGGCACCTGCCGCTCGATATCGATTTGGGTAATGGGAGCCGGTATGTTAATATTGGCGAATGGCTCAACTATAATTCTTATGGGGTTTTTGATGGTGTGGATTTAAAATTGGAGTATTACAAGCCAGATGCTTAATTTTTAAGTTCATTTTTTGGAAAGCGAAGTCTGTAGCTTTTTTTAATGTTGGTCGGGCTTTTCGTTGTAGTCCCGATGAAAAATCGGAAGCTGTCACTTCAATCCCGTTTAGATACATCAGTTTCTGCTTCTATTTGAGGCTGCATGATGCCTAAAATGCACCGTTCTTTGTTGCTAAACCCGATAAAACGGAAAGCCCACAGCATAGCGAGGACTTGAAGTGATAGCGGGACTATCGGCTGCCACGGGTACAGAACTGTTCGTTTTCAACCCCCTTTTTGATAATACGATAAATTCCTTTCATACTTGCAGGGTAGATGAAGAACTTTCTCGTTTGGAAAGCAGTGTCTGTAGCTTTTTTTAATGTTCGTTGGGCTTTTCGTTGTAGTCCCGATGAAGAATCGGGAGCTGCCACTTCAATCCCGTTTAGATACATCAGTTTCTACTTCTATTTGAGGCTGCATGATGCCTAAAATGCACTGTTCTTTGTTCCTAAACCAGATAGAACGGAAAGCCCGGAGCGAGGAACGAGTGAGGACTTGAAGTGATAGCGGGGCTATCGGCTGCCATAAGTACAGAACCTTTCATTTTCTAACTAAACTAGCGCAATTTCCATTTATGGTTAAAGGATTGACCAATTAACCATCCTTCCTTTCCAAACTAATTCAGCTTTTTTCCTTATTTTTGCATTTCCTGAATTTTTGGGCCTATACCGACCGTCAGGAAATTTCAACAAGAATAAATATGTTAGATAAATTAGAAGCTATAAAGCTGCGTTGGGAAGATGTGGAAGAATCGTTGAGCAATCCGGATGTAATTCAGGATATGAAACGTTTTGCGGCTTTAAATAAAGAATATAAAGACTTGGGCAAGATTGTAGATGAATATAAAATCTACAAAAATGTGATGAGTAATATTGATGCCAACAAAGAAATTTTAGCTACTGAGAAAGATGCTGAAATGCGTGAGATGGCAAAAGAAGAACTCGATCTTTTGTTAAAACAACAGGAAGAAATGGAAAGCAATATCCGTTTGATGTTGATTCCTAAAGACCCTGAAGATGCGAAGAACGCGGTATTCGAGATCCGTGGTGGTACCGGTGGAGATGAGGCGGCTTTATTTGCCGGCGATTTATACCGCATGTATACCCGTTATTTCGAAACTAAGGGATGGAAAGTAGAAACCGTTGATGTAACTGAAGGTACCGCCGGTGGTTATAAAGAGGTGATCTTAAAAGTGAGTGGCGATGATGTTTATGGTCAGTTAAAATACGAAAGTGGCGTACACCGTGTGCAACGTGTGCCAGATACTGAAACTCAAGGGCGTGTACATACTTCGGCGGCATCTGTAGCGGTTTTACCAGAAGCAGAAGAAATTGATCTTTACATTAATCCTGCCGATATTGAACTGCAAACTTCGCGTTCAGGCGGTGCCGGTGGACAGAATGTAAACAAGGTAGAAACTAAGGTGCAGCTAACACATAAACCTTCTGGCTTGGTGGTGGTTTGCCAACAGGAACGTTCGCAATTGGGTAACCGTGTTATTGCGATGGAGATGTTGCGTAGCAAGCTTTATGATATCGAATTGCAGAAAAAGAATGGTGATATTGCTGCAAAACGCAAGACAATGGTATCAACAGGAGATCGTTCTGCTAAGATCAGGACCTACAATTATCCGCAGGGCCGTGTTACTGAACACCGTATCGGATTAACGATGTACAACCTTCCGTCTATTATGGATGGCGATATTCAGGAGATTATTAGTGCCCTTCAGTTTGCTGAAAATGCAGAAAAGATGCAGGAAGGCGCTGTAGGATAGTGAGTTATGTGTTTTTTGAAAAAAAAGTTTGCGAATTAAAATATAGTCTCTATATTTGCAACCTCGAAAGAGATAAGAGGTTCGAACTTTAAAGAAGAACAAAAGGAGTGGTAGTTCAGCTGGTTAGAATGCCTGCCTGTCACGCAGGAGGTCGCGGGTTCGAGTCCCGTCCATTCCGCCGGAAGGTACAAGTTGTCAGAAATGTCACTTGTACCTTTTTTTTGTACCAGTAAGTCCCTATTTATCAGGTACATATACCTAAGTGCTTCATTGACTCTTGCGGTTCGATAATGTGTTTTATCAAACGTCAATTTTTCCGGAAATATCGAACCAATTATCTCACGCTTCACGTCAATTCCATTATCGATATACAATTGATCTAATTGCAAAAGGGTCTCAATACCCGTTTCAAGAAGGCTGTCAATGCTTTTCGGTTTGTTTGATTTTAACCCTACAAGCTTTCGTTCAAGTTTCTCAATGGCGCTTTCACAGTCAAGCTTCATAATCTTGAAATCAGCAGGATCGAGTTGATCAGCAAAAACTTTGTTCCTTGCATTATTAAGCCGTTTCGTCAACTCCTCAATTTCTTCCATTGTAGTCTTGAATTCATCCTTTTCATACTTCGTTGCAGTTTTAAACTCATGCAGGACAAACTCCTTAAATAAATCTGCCATCGAGGGATCGGGAACCAGCATTTTTAGTTCCTCTACAAACCGTTCATTGGCGATCGGAGCTTTAATACGCCATCCGCAAGCTGACACACAGTGATAATAATGATAATAGCCATTGCGCCCTTTCGACGCACTCCCCGTGAGTACTCTTTCACATTTCGGACATTTAAGGAAGCCCCGTAATGGTAGCTGATCATCCGCCACCATTTTTGTTCTTTGCTTTTTCTTCCGCCCATTCAGAATATCCTGTACTTTATAAAAAAGTACCTCAGAAATTAGCCCTTCATGCTGCCCTTTTACGACGTGGGCCGGCTCGTCTTTATAAGCATGAACCGCTATCCGCCCACAGTATACAGGGTTTCTAATGGCAAGCCAAAAATTGTTCTTACTACATTTCAGTCCTTTTTTCAGAGCTTGCTTCCATACTTGTTCGGTATTGTATACCCCGTCACCAAGAGTGCTGAATACCCACCTCATTATGCTGGCGTCAGGCTCTTTTGCAGCAATATACTTACGACCATCTTCATAAGACATATTTCTAAATCCAACACAGGCGGGCCCCATCCAGCGGCCTTCCTTTCGCGCCCTATGCATACCGTTAAGAACATTAATTGCCCGGCGGTCATTTTCGACTTCTGGCGTAGCCAGGTATACAGCAAGCATTATCTTGCTTTCTGGTATTGACATGTCCAAGGGCTGCTCGATTGCCTGAGGCTCAACCCCTAATTTACGCAAAATGCTTATCATCTGATAAGCATCTCCTGCGTTGCGGCTAAATCTATCCCATTTTGTAAATAGAACAATATCGGACTTACCTTTATTTTTCTTGAGATGTAAAAGATATCTTGACCATTCTGGACGCTGGAATGTCTTAGCGGAATGATCTTCCCAGATAATATTATTTACGCTAATATTATTATGCTCACAATACTTCCTAAGCCGGTCTTCTTGGTCGCGTTGCGAATATCCTTTATCAGCCTGCTCATCCGTGGATACCCTAATATATAAATCTGCAATCAACATAATTCAAGCTCCTCCCTTTCTACTGCTCCAAAAATTTTGTAACTGATATCCTGGCAATCATCAACATGAAATCATAAATCTTAATTGCCTGTTCAATGGTAACCTCAACTCCCCGCTTTCTTAGAAATTCTTGTACTGACTCTGGATTAATTTGTTTCATTTCCCCTCCCTACATTTTCTTTTAGAAGCCTTTTTTGTCCAGTAGACTGCACTCACATGACCAGTTATACTCAATGTTTGATCGATTCAACCAGATAAGAGCACTATCTCATTCTATTTCCTTTTTCAACATTAAGCGCTCTGCTTTTTTTCAAGGACTCCGGTGCCAAACTCATTTGCCGATAGTTTATCGGCTTTATTTTTAACCCAAAATTTTCCTTTAAATATTTTATCTCTTCTCTAAACAAACAAAAGTTTCTAGCGATTCTGCTCAAATCCGGAACTACCAAATGACGTAGTTTGCCTCGTTCAATTTGCAGGTAGTCTTTCATTTCGCTCCAACCTAATCGATTAAAATTATTTCCGCTCGCACCGTTGTCCATAAAAATGCGGTCGAGATCCAGTTTGTTGCTTTTACAATAATCGATAACTTCTTCGGTCATCCTTTTAATGACCTCACCGGTAGGATCGTACACTGCCGATCTTACATATCCGATAGCTTTATTTCTTTTCATAATTTTTAATACCCCCTATATGGGGGAAGAGTTATAGCTTTTGCCTTTCGCCTACAATACCGCATCCTTATAGAAGATTTTGGAATTCGTTAGACCATGCTGCCTGATATTATCTTTCAATTGCATCCATAATCTAATATTATAGTCTGCGATTTCCTGTATTTCATCTGCTGTAAGTTTCAACGGATTGAGAACAATTGATGCTTTTTCTCCGATGCCGTCGATCTGCAGCCCAAGAACATTTGGCGCATAGCCTTCCGATAATTCCAATGACTTGTTTATTGCAATGCTATTGCCATATAATTTTATATTGCGCCCCGAACTTAGGGTCAATATGCGTTTTTTGATGTCTGCCATATCTTGCTAATTGATATTATGTACCTGCGAATTCCATACTAACCATGGTTATTGATCGGATAGTTCGCCGTTAATACCTCTGTCTTCTTCTTGGGATTTCCTCCTTTAGCGTTTACTGTAATCAACAGTTCTTTGCTGATGGAATACCATCCATTTTCTTTAGCGTATTTCGTAAGGATATCTGTAGGATAGGACGATAGAAGGAATTTACCGCTAATGCCCGATAGCAGGCGTAGCAGCGCTTCGTAATCAGCTTCGGTATATCCTTTGTAGTGGCCACAGTTTGAACCGATATAAGGCGGGTCGCAATAGAAGAATGCATCTTCGTGGTCCCTGCTCTTTATTATATAAAGACCGTCTGTACATTCAATCTGAGTCATTTCAAGCCGCCTTTGATAAACTTCTGTGAAGTTTATCCGCTTGTTGGCGATCCGTTTTGAAGTTGTGTTGTCGGTTTTATCAAATCCAAAGGGGCCATCCATTTTGGAAGCAAAGCCTTGTGAACAGATCACCCATACAGCCCACGCACGCCTGACCTCATCAAACAGGTCAGGATTATAATAAACTACTTCGGCCTGCCGATAGGCATTCCTGCTATGCAGTGTCCGTTGGATCATCTTCTGCAGCGGCTTAAACTGCTCTTTGGCTACCTTATAAAAATTCATGAGCTCACCATTTGTATCATTAATGACCTCAACCTTGGAGGGTGGTTTCTGAAAAAATACCGCTCCGCCTCCCGTAAACGGCTCGCCATACAGGGTGTGTTCTGGTATAAGGGAAATAATCAGCGGGGCAAGTGTCTGTTTGCCACCGTAGTAAGTAATTGGCGTCTTAATTTTTTTTTCTTCCATCTTCACGTATCTCGCTCTGTTTTTATTGAAAATAGGCCGGGTTTTTTACACCCGGTCTTTATTGACAAATCATATTAATGGCTCAGTCCTCTATTCTGTTTCTTCGGTTGGTTCCACGGAGGCCTTTGTTGTTCGTTCATGGGCTTTTTTTTTACATCGTCCGGTTGTTGTTCCGGTGTAGCTTCCTTAATCTGTTCCGCTGGTGCCTGCTGCTGTGCCTGGCCTTGACGTTCGATCAACGTCATGTCCTGATCATAGACATCAATCTTCCTGTCCCTCAAGTTTAAAGAAAGGTAGCCGGTAGCTTGTTCTCCATTATGCATGATCG
This sequence comes from Pedobacter borealis DSM 19626, assembly GCF_000708285.2. GTDB lineage: Bacteria > Bacteroidota > Bacteroidia > Sphingobacteriales > Sphingobacteriaceae > Pedobacter > Pedobacter borealis. The sequence goes on along the minus strand of NZ_JAUG01000005.1, from coordinate 101,262 downwards.
TTACTTCAGGGAGTTTGCCCTTTTTGAAGTCTTTTTCTATGTCATCGATCTTCCTACTATTCTCCAACTCCACAACCGGCACTGAAAGCTTTTCCTTCAAGGCTGTCCTGATGTCGAAATCATGCTTTTTAAAATAGTTTTCATGATAGGTATTCAGTGGGAAATTCCCGTACTGATCCTTTACACCATGAACATCAACACTGATCCATGTATTGTATTTCTCATTGTTTGCATTGAAGAGCGTCTTATTTACGCCGACCAGATCGCCATATTTTAGCAGCCGGTGCGCTTCCATTGCAGTGATGTTTTTATCTGCAAAAAAAGTATGCTGGCGACCTTGCTCTTCAATACCTGGGCCGGTCAAGTTCACGTCCAGAGTGTTCCAGTATGTCCAGTCCTTATTGTCGTCTTTGCGATAGTTCAGGCCATAGTCCACATTGTCCTTATCAATAGTAGCTGCGTCTCTAATCGCAAATTCCTGTTTCCCCGCCGCGAGGTTTTCTTTCAGCTCGGCATTTAATTTGTCACCGAAGCCAGCGTAATATAGCCGTTCCGTTAGTTTTTCAAAATTTTCCTGGTTCATGATATTTATATTTTTATGTCATTTGATATTGTTGCTATACTGAACGGCCTCTATTCCGTTTTTGCCTGGGCTGTTTTCTCTTGCCCAGGTTTATTGATTGATACTGTTGTCTGCGCACAGTTTCAACTGCACCCTGTTTTGCTTCTTGTGCGTCCGGTTTTGTCCTGAGCATTTCCAGATCCCTATCAGAGAAGCTTCCAGCCAGCGTTGCCATCTCAACCTCCTTCTTTATATTTATTGGTTCGCTGAAGTATGCGATGAGCCGTCGAAGAAGCCGATTGGGCAATCGGGGGTACACCGCTTTTTCCAGTTCTGCACGCTGATATTTTAATATAATCGTGAATGCTTTTTCGTCCCTGGTAAGGGAACGGCCCCCATAGACTGATACCATCCGATCAAAATCTTCTAATTTCAACTTTAAATATTCCCGGATTTTCAGTGGGTCTTTTCCCGATGAACTCTTTATAACGCCATCAAGCCTATTCCAGTCCATCATTTCCGCCACTAATGAATTTTCCATGATCGTGTTTTTATGGTTAAAAGATATTCGCTAAAGTTGTCTGGCCTTTAGCAATTTCTTCTGGTCGAGCCGGATAATGGGATTGCGGTCACCACCTTGCTCCATAAGCTCAGCGGTGACAAATTTCTTTTCGGCAATCGTAAACTTTGGGAAAGCGACAACGATCACCTCACCCTTGCCGGATTCTGGAGAGCCCGTATGCTGGACATAAACGGGGATTACTTCTTTGTCCTGCACAGCCGTGCGCTTAACTGTTTTCTTATCACGGACATAAAAACGTAGCGATGAAGCATCATACGGAATCTGCGTATCGTTTTTTAGCAACAGCTGAAAAAACAGTACATCATTTTTGATGTAGATCCCGTCCAGACTAAAGGTCATTCCATGTTTTTGGAAACGTCCACCTTTCAAGAATGGCACGCTGCCAGCGGCCTTGGCTCCACAGCTTTCCAGCTCCTTACTATTTAAGGAAATGCCCCTAAAGGTAATAGGTGCATAAGGCGGCTGCTTACCCATATCAATTGGCAGCGATGCGGCGTTTTCGTTGTAGTTTATGGTAAAAGAATATATCTTACCATCAGAGGTAACCACTTGAAGGTTACTTTGCTCAAAACCTTTCTGCCCCGCCTTTACCTTCAAGATATTGTTTGCCTCATTCACCTTTTCAGCAAGGACATAACTATCGCCGCGATCTGCACTTTTTATTGGGGCCGGAAAAATAAGCAGCGTTGTTTTATGCCAGCTAATATCCAGGTTGTAAGCTGGAATGATTGTGTTGTTATTGAGATTTAAAATTTCCTGCGCCTTTACTACTATCGTAGAAAAGAAAACACATATTAAGATCAGATATTTCATCGTCGACTGATTTAGTTAAACTAATTGGATTGTTGTTGCAGGGTTTTATCATCCATTAACAAAATGGGATAGCCTGCTTTCACGGTTACGCGGATCATTTTTGCTTTTTTGCCAAAGAGCCCTTTCGCTGCTTCCACGCCAACACCCGCTGCCTGGCTGGCGATGGACGGATCAAGGCTCATGAACTGTACGCTTTGCAGCCCCCTGTCAGATCCATCCTTAACAGCATCCCTGGCTATCGCCCCGGGAATATGAATGCCAGCGATGGCATCCAGGTCATAAACATTAAGGGATACCGGAAATAGGCTTTTGCCAAACCTTACACCTTCTATCTGGACGCGCAGGCGTTCCCCACTGACTTCACAGGTGCCGAATATGAAGTTTCCTGCAGGAATCAGCGTCCCGTTGATAAAAATGTCCTCTTCGAGCCGCATCTTTATCGTAGAGCCCGACACTACTGTCTGCGTTTCATGTACTACCGCAGGTATTGCAGTCTGCATCGAATCTGAGAGGACTGGCCCGTCAATTTCGTAAAAGCTATTGCCGGCTAATACTGGCGCTGAGCTACTCTGCTTTGTCGCAACATCTACTTTGCGGCCAATCATATCAGCTTCTTTACTGGGCAAATAAGTGCTGACTGCATAAACCTGCCCTTTGTTCTTGACTGATAGTTCTTTGAGCTTAGCCTGCGCCAGACCAGGGTTCTGGATCTCTGAGATTTTTTCCAGCATGCCGTTTAATGCCTGCATCTCTGGGTCCGCAGCTGTCCCAGAGGACATGGATTTCATCATGGCTTCCAGGCGGTCAATATCGGCTGATATAGAGGCTGGCTCGCTACTGTAACCGCCTTGTTGTCTATAATCGCCAGAGCCCTGTACCGATGGTTGGCTTAGCGCTCTTTCCAGTGCTGCCAGCCGATCCCTTACTTTAGTCTCATTAGGATCTTGATAGCCTCGATATCCGTTCATGCCCGTTGCGCCTTGGGCGTAGGAATCAGTAGCGAACGGATCTTCAGGCATTCTCTGCAATGAATCCTCACTAGGGAAATTTTTATTCCCACTATGCAGATTTATCGAGTCTTTTGCAGCCTTATTATACAGGCTCATTTTATCCACCGGATCGGTAGATAGATTGGCACCAGGAAGCTCTTTGTTGAAGCCTTTTTGGTCGGGGACATTGCTTTCCGGTCTTCCCGTGCCGCCGCCCATCGCCCAAAAAGCGAGGGTTATGAAGGGTAATACAAGAAAAGGCAATACCAGCAGGAACTTCCTTTTCTTTAAAAACTGTTCTGAATTTGTTTTCATCTTTATCATGTTTTAATTAAAAATTATTTACTTATTGCGGTGTAATGGGAGGACTGGCTTCACCGTAGTATCACCTTTGTTGTGGGGCGGTAAAGGCGTAGGCAGCGGAGGAACGCTCATCGTGCCTATCTCCCGGTCCGTACCTTTCGCCTGGCCAGGCTTTTCGGACAGAGCGTCTCTCAAACTGAAAAAGAGGTAACAGGAAACAATCCCACAAAAAAGGAATAGGGCAATTTTCTTCTGCGCCCGGTTACATTTTTTCTCCCAGCTCGCCAGTTTCCTGGCAACTCCCATCTGAAAGGATATAATCCCCTTAGCAATCCACCCCGCAGCCTCATCCGTCAAACGATTTGAGCCTGCTGAAAGGCCTGGGTTATCCTCAGTTCTATCTCTATTTTTTCTGAACCACATATACTATCGTTTTTGCACCTCCAGATCTTTGTTATCTAAAATGCGCCAGCGTTCAATAAGGAACCCGTGAGAATTGTTGTCCGAACGGGCAACATTGCGCAGATAGCCATCAGCAATCAGGCTACGGCTGACAATGGCCGTTGGCCGGATCATTTTTTGCACGCCATAATATTTAAAGTAATAGGGATAGGCATCCATGTTGAGCGTTATGCTATCTGCGACGATTTCCTGGCTTACATTTCCTGAAATGATGCCTGAATAATAGCCGCCTTCTTTTAGGTCGTCGTACTGTTTCTTTGCCGACCCGTCGGCGAGATAAAGCGCCTTTTTAATATTGGCCTCAATCACTTTATCATCAGGATCGAGGGAAAAGAAGTAATGATGGAACATACCGATATGGTCACGGGCTTCTACAGGAATATTGTCTTTACGGTCGGCAGCAAGTGCTTCAATGGCCTTGCCATTGGCCAGAAGGTAAATGCGCTCCTGCGCGGTGGTCACCATCCTATAGCTTTCAAAAATGGCATAACAACAGATGACCATACAGGCGGCTATTAACACAAAGCTGAATAGGCGCACGTGTTTAAAAGCCGAATCAATATTTTGCAATTGACGGAACATAATTTCTCGCATTAAATGGTTTTCTAAAGCACACTGGCAAGAGCCGCTTTACCGGCGGTCTGGGTCATCTGGTTTACTTTATGGAGGAGGGTATCTTTACCTCCGGCCTGGATGATGTAGCCGGCAACATTGGGGACCGTCGTATATCCGACGATGGAGATGATCATAAAAATGATGTAGGCCACGCTACTGGAAAAATCGTGGTCCAGGGTCATCATATTTTCGAGGATCTTCGAAGTAATCGCGCCAAAAATATTGGCGACGGGAAGCCACATAAATACGTTTATGTACCGGGCAAACCAGCTGGAAAGTGTATGCTGAAAACCATCAAAGACGCTCAGGCCCAGCACAAGCGGCCCAAGTATGGCCAGTATAAGAAGGTAAAAGGTCCTGACGGTATTGATACACAGGGCAGCGGCGGCATAGAGCATCTGCATCACTTCAGAGATGAATACCTTGATCATGCTCTTGATGTTGAAAATGCTAAAAGCGCTCTTAAGCCCGGAAAAGAATCCGCTTTCGTCCGAACTGCCATCGGGCTGTTCGTATTTTTCCATGTCATCATTACCGCCGGGGTAGATGCTTACGGGAGGTGTTTCTTTCACAGCCTTTTCCTGCTGCTCAATGTTATACAATATAGCTTTGTGGCTGTCCTCGGACATTGCTTTGGTTGCTACCACAACAGGCTTTAGTACACCATTCATCAGCGCAATAACCTGGGGAAATAGAAGGATCGTCATTCCTATGGCAAAAGGCCTTAACAATGGAAAGAAATCAATAGACTCTGCTTTTGCGATATGTTTCCAGACCCTGAATGCTATATACCACAATGCTGCGAAGCCTGCAATCACCCGCCCAACGCCTATTAGGCGGCCACAGAGCGGCAACATTTCATCGAAGAGGCGGTCCAGTACTTCATTTAAACTATAAACACTATTGGCCATGCCCTGGGCATGGGATACCAGGGGTGCCACCGTACAGATGACAATCAACCCTAAAATTTTTCTGCTGCACATTTTCTTATCTCACTTTTTATAGGTTATCCCTGTTGTTAATTCACCCCGTAGATCTTCTTCATTTGAGTGTTCTCCTTAATGCGCTGCTGCCGCTGAACATCGAGTACACTGGTCTTCTTATTAAAGGCCCGCAGGAAGCTGAGTTTCTCGGTCATATCATCATAGAGCCGGTCGATAGCGGAGAGCCGTTCATCATCACTCATCCGGAGTTCGCTTGCAGTAAGGATCATAGCGAGTTCATCAAGGTTCTCCAGGCTCCGGTTAAAAAGGTTGCCATATACTTTACTTAGGTAGGAGAGCTCTTCCGGGGTAAAGCTGCCGCTGGCCCGGAAATGGTTATAGGCCGCCTTATATTCATTGAGCAGTTTTACCTGGTAACTGATAATATCCGCTACCCGCCTGTATTTTCTTAGGTTCGGGTTTACGGTAAGCAGTCCGTCCAGAAAGAGTTCGTGGATACCGAAATTACCCTGCGAGATATCTTTGATCTTACCGTAGCCGGCACTGGCGATATCATAACCTTTTTTCAGATCGGTCAATATCTGTTTTAACTGGGCTAGCTTTTCTACATTAAGCAGTAACTGCTGAACCTCCGCCGATTGGGCGGAAACAAGGTGTAGCTGCATCGTGCAGCATAGGAGTAATGCTATAAAAATTTTTTTCATCATCGTGGTATAAATTGGTTCCATTGGTCTTAAAAAACCGACGGGCCGGTTTTTTAGGGGTCGCATGTCTATTGCAAACCGAAAAGCAGCCTGCTATTCTGTACATCTTTTATCTGTCGCTTTCTGCCCGAAACCAGGTCCGTGACATTTTTATTCAGGCTCCGCTGAAACACCGATTTGTTCTGCATACGGATGTATAGTTCTTCAATCCGCTTGATCCGTTCATCATCACTGAGCTTTAGCTGCCCATCCTGCACTATGAGCAGCAGTTCTTCGAGGTCTTTTGCGGCTTCTTCGCTTAAGTTCGAATACAGCGACCGTAAGGTTTTCATTTCATCTGGCCTAAATTGGCCGCTGTTTTGGACAATCCTCAGGGCTTTTTGCCGCTGCTGCATCATGGAATTGTTCATGGTTATAATGGCCTCCACTTTATCATAGCTTTTGATCCTGGGGTTGACGAGTTCAAGGCCGTTAAAGAAACCGCTATGTATATTAAAGTCGCCGTTTTTAATACCACGGATGATCCCTGTACCATCTTTGACGATACCATAACCTTTTTCCAGGTAACCTTTATATACCCGTAGTGCGGCGATCTGTTCCAACAGATATTTCCTCTGCGTACTTTTCTGGTTGAACCATTCGCCCCAGGTCTGAGCTGAAGCAGCAGTAGCAAAGAGTAATAGCATTAAGGTGATGGTGTGTAGCTTTTTCATCTGAATTGGTATTAAAGTTTGGTCGCTCTGGGTTTATGGCCTAAATTTCCCCTTTAACCGATGTGCCCAGGGTTTGGGTTTTGGGAAAAGTCCCTCAACCGAATTGGCTCCTGGAATCTGGTGATTGCTGCTTATACTGTAACGGTGATCGAGACCAGAATTTTTATCATGGAAGGTGACGCCATTGATCAGAAAACCCTTTACCTCATCAAAGCGTACCTTAAAAATGCATTCAAGATTATCGGCATAAGGTGCAGTTGTCCTAAGCTCAAAACCAGTTGCACTATTATTTTCCCGGCTGAGCCAATTAAGGATTTTCTTGAGGCAATCTGATAGGTTGCCTGCAAAGACTATACGCTCTTTTGCCACCAGGTCAATACTGAAGTGCTTTCGGTATCCCTTCTGATAGATAAAGGATGTGAAATCTGAGACATCCCTGTTATGTTCTTGCTTCATAATGGTCTATTGTAAGCCGTAGAGTTTTTTCAGTATTTCTGCCTGTCCGATATCGTCTGCCCTTGAAAGGCTAAGCCGGTAATTGCGGTTATTAAAGCCGCGCATATCGGTAAGGTTCTTTTCAAGGTTATTGCCTGCGGCCTCTATCAGTTCCAGCCGCTTGCCATCGGTCATCTGGGTAACAAAGGCATTTGTGACGAGAAACAACTGGTCAAGGTTTTTAAGGCTTTCATCAAGAATACCCGAATAAACCCCGTACATATAGTCCAGCTCTTTGGTGCTAAAATGTTTGTCCTGTCTAAGCAGGCCCCAGGCCTTGTTGTATTCTTCCACCAGCTGTAACTGACGGTTGATAATGGACTTTACCTTCTTGTAGGTGGTAATGGCATTTTTTACTTTCCTGAGCTCCTGGAAGTAATCATCATACAGCTTGCGCTGCTTTTCGGTCCATTCCGATATTTCGTTCAGCTTTAGCTTCGACATCGCATTTTCCAAAGTCTTCTGCGCGTTCTGGAGCCAGATTACCTTGTTCTGCTGGCGCTGGATCTGCAGGTCCACTGCTTTGATAACCTTTTTTATTCCTGCCTTGATGATATCAATTATAGGAATCTGTGCCTGGCTCCTGTAAACAGGAGCTATCAATAGCAGCGATATCATAATGATTGTTGAAATCCGTTTCATCTTTTTATACTCCTTTTCTTTTGTACTGAATGTTTTGGTTTTTCTGGTGGTAGTATTTCCATCCCGGCCCGCATCCTGTTTCGGTTTACGACTGAAAGCAGTTCGGTCTTTACCAAAGGAATGATGACAGCTTTCCGGTACATTATCAGTGGTATTCCGTAATCGCGGTAATTCTCGGCACCCCTTCCGTTGTCCCTGGCCATCGCAACGGGATCAAGGAAATATTTATTGGGAATTTCTACGCGGACAACATCTTTAGGAAACTCGGTAATATTATCGGCTAGGAAAACCCTTTGCCTTGTCTCCGTATTGAAATAAAATGGGATCTTTTTGGTAGCCCTATCCATCTCGATATTACCTATGTAAATGGCATCAATAGTGAAATTACCAGCCGGTTCCAGCAGGCCAAAACTGAGGTTGATAGTATAAGGCTGGCCTTTTATATCAATAACAGGTTGACGTCCTTTCAAACGCTCTGCTACTGCCTCCTTTCCTTTAAGGGATTTATAGAAGGAGACATCAAACTCTGGATAATTAAAATCTGCCGGGTTTTCCATATCTCTTTATTATTAAGCTGCTTGTTCCGCTGCAATTACGGACAGCGCTTTTCTGATATCGCCATATTTTTCTGTATACTCCTGTACCTTCATTTTTTCGGTCTGTTCCGTTGAATAGGCATAATATTCTTCTACCGAAGGCTCGTAGCCATAAACCTTCATCAGCTGATTGCCCAGTTCGATATACACCTCGCGGTATTTCCGGTCCGGATCATTTGATATATTGAGCGAGAGGACAAGATCACGGCCCTTATCGGTCATACCGAGCACCGATTGGATCTGCTCAAATTTGTTCTGGAATTTTTTCATGTCCAGCAGTATTTTACAATCGGCGTTGTTGATGATAGCCTCTTTGATTATCGGCGAGGTAATCAGATCGTCTATTTCCTGCGTTACGGTAATGGCCTCTCCAAAATATTTCCTCACCGTTTTGTAGAGGTACTTCATGAATTCTGCCATGCCAGACTTTGCTATCGCCTTCCATGCTTCCTCAATGCAGATCACCTTACGGATTCCTTTCAACTTGCGCATTTTTGAAATGAACATTTCCATTATAATGAGCGTTACGACGGGAAACAGCGTGGGATGCCCGGCTATCGTGTCAATTTCAAAGACCACGAATGGTTGCTGTAATACGTCAAGATTTTCGGTAGCATTGAGCAGGTAATCAAATTCTCCACCCTTGTAGTAGGGCCTGAGAACATAAAGGAAATTATGGATATCAAAGTCCCGGTCCTTAACCCGGTCACTTTCCAGCTCCTTAATAAACTCAACCTGCAAAAAGGTATAAAAGCTATCGAAGCAGGGGAAGATGGCCGTGTTTTTATCCAGGTATAAGTAATAGGACTGGAGAGCATTTGATATAGCTACGTATTCGCTGCGTCGGAACGATTCATCGTTCTGTTTCCATAAAGCAACCAACAGTGTTTTTATACTTTCTTTTTTTTCTGTATCCAGCACTTCTCCGGACGGGATATAGAATGGATTGAATCTGATCGGATTTTCTTCGCTATAGGTAAAGTAATATCCATTCAGAAGTTTGCATAATCCCTCATAGCTGTGCCCCACGTCTACTACCACACAATGCGCGCCCTGCTGTACGTAGCTGTGAAGCATGTGGTTCATGAACATTGATTTTCCAGAGCCTGAGCCGCCTACCACTATCTTATTTCGGTTGGTAATAATGTGTTTGCTCATCGGCTCATCCGATATATCGACATGCACTGGCACTCCAGTAATGCGATCACCCAGGCGGATACCAAAACTGCTCTTTGAAGAACGGTAAGCCGTTTCCATGTTCAGAAAGCAGGAAGCCTGTTCGGCAAAAGTTTCAAAGGTTTCATTTTCTGGAAAATCCCCTTCGTTACCTGGGAGCCCTGCCCACCAGATCTGTGGAGCGCCACTGCTTTCCTGGCGTGGAACAATATCCATTTGCGAAAGCGAAGACGCCGTCTGATTACGGAGTTCCTTTATGTCCTGGTGATCATCAGTCCAGCAGAGTAAATTAAAATGTGCTTTGATCGGCGTCCGTGCCTGGGCAATAGCTTCGTTCAAAAAATCTGCTGTCGCATCCCTGCCGATGGTATTTTCGCGGCTATAAGCGGAAAGGGATTGTAGTCTTCTGCGTTTGGCCTCCAGTCTCTTTAGCGTTTTTGGTACATCGCTGATGATCAGGTACTGATTGTATATATGGTTAACGGGCAGCAGCTGACCGACAGGCGCAGCAAAGCCAACAGAGAATTTTGTTTTATCGGTTGAATACCGGTCATAGTTAACCCTCGGGCTACAGCTTGCCGGTAAATCCTCAGTATCAGAAATACTATAGAGCTGGCAATAATTTTCTCCGATTTTCCAATCAGGCTTAAATATGATATCCTTTAGCAATGGCTGCTGCCGACTGTTCAAAAGAAAAAGATATCTCTCCAATATACCGGTCTGCTTCTCCGTTCCGGATAGCTCATCGGCTGTTACCCTGCGCAGTTTGACAAACCCGCTATCGCTGAGTATCCGCGAGAACTGGCCGGCAGCGTTCAGCAGGGCTTGCTGCTGTTTACCATTTTGCTCTGGCACATCTACTATATTTTTTCGAAGTAAATTGGAGTAGGCAGAGCTCGCAGCCCTGCGGCCTGCAGGTTTTAATGTCAGCATCAAAAAGCAGTTGTGGTCCAGGTAAGGCCGCTCATTGAAAAACTTTTCAGCGCTCCGTTTTAAAAAATTGTTTCCTTCGGACTGCACAGCTTTATAGCTGTCCTTGATGAACCAGTCCTGTTTATGCAATACGGTATTTACAGGAAGTACCTTAACTGCTTTGAGCCAGGCATTGTGCAAAGCCTCGTACTCATCGTTGGAAAGCGAAAAAACTTCCGGAAGCTCAACCTCAAAGGCAAGCGTTATATCGCCGTTCCTGGAAAGAAGGCAGTCATCTTCTATCTTCCAGACCGGAAGTATATTCTCTAAATCCCGGCTGTTTACTTTCGGTGCTTTATGCTGCAGCAATACTGCAACAAGTAGGAACCCTGCCATTATCATTATCACAATCATCTCTTCTGCTTTGGCTTTGGTTAATGCCTCTTATTTTTTCAATGTCCTTAAATCTTGCCTTGTCCTGCATAAAATAGCGTGGGGCACCTGCCGGTGAGCAAGGGCTTTCATGAGCCCAAACTCGCCGTACCTATGGCTATACCGGTACACCCCTATGAATAAACCCGATCCTGCCAACAACACGACCGGCACGCACAGGTAAACAGGTACCCCCGCTATATACATTGCGGAAAATCCGATCAAAAGAACTGCAAGCCCTACAGCGAGATAATAGATATATTGCGCTTTCAGCCCACGGAATTCTATCGGGCGATTAACCCCCTTATTTATTTCGTATGAAATGTTGCCCGTCATATTCCCTTTGCTTTCTTCCCCGGTTTTTTAAAAAGATTACAGACCAATGTTATCCGACTGGACCGCGCTTTTTTTTTAGCCAGATTGATCTTAATGAGCTCAGGCAACCCTGAATCCTCAAGCGCAATGACTTCTGCTTTCAGATCGGCACGGATAGGATAGAGCTCCAGCAGAGCGGTATCTTCCATACCGTATTGCCTTGCCAGTCCAATTGGGTCAAGAAACCGTTCATCTGGAATTTTCAGATAGATTGTATCGGCAGGCAGGCTTATGATATTTGGGCCTATGATAACCGGAGCCTTGGTTGGCAGATGGTAAAAACACAGGTAGTTTAACCCATCTTTATCAAGCACAAGGTTATCCAGATCGATAAGCGGCACCATATTATCCTCACCCTTAAGCGCCCTGGATTCCAGGTCTACTGTGTAGGTATTACCAGCAAGGTCTATGGTGGGTAAAATGTCTTCCAGTCTACGTCGGACCAGCGGATTATCGGTAAAAAGATTCTTCTTCATAGTCATCTTCATTTTCTTCGTCTTCTTCCACCAGCTCCGGACAAAGGATGGAAAGCGGAATCTTATATTTCAGTGCTATACCTCTGGGGTCCAGTTCCATCAAGGCCTTCAGCGTTACCCACTGATAACTTTCCTTCATATGGGTCAGCTCTTCTGCAGGGCCAGGGACATTTTTGATCGCTGTATCATACAGGAAAGTATAGCCGTCACCGTCCTGATCGAAAACATTAAAGGAGATTCTGTTTTTTTGATTATCCTTTTGCCGGAGTTCATCGTGCAGTACATCGACATAAAATGCGGTGCCTGCAATATCTACGAGAGGAAGTTGCCGTTCCATAGTTCATATATTTAAATTGTTGTTGATTTTTATACGCCGAAGAAACTTTTCAGCACGGTGGCAACAACGACCAGGAAAATGCAGGCCCCGAACCAGGAGCTGGCTACCTTTGCTGTATCGGGCTCGCCTGCTGACCACTTGTTGTACACTTTAACCGCGCCGACCAGACCGACAATTGCACCGATCGCATACATCAGGTTCGTCCCTGTAGCGAAATAGCCTTTAACCTTATTGGTGGCCTCGGTAATACCTGCGTTGCCATCCTGTGCATGGGCAAAAACAACTGTTCCCATGATTAAGATAAATGCCACTACTGGTTTTAATTTGTGGGATAGTGTTAATCCCCTCTTCACATTTTCCATTCTTCACTGATTAAAATTTAATCCCTTAAATCTGTCTTGTTTTGGTATCAATATATTTTCTGTGGTTCCCCTGCCCGGATGGGCAGGGGCCTTCAGAATCCGGCGGTCTTCTCTCACTCGTCACCACATCAAACCCACTCTCACGCTATCCCGCTCTCTGTTACCGCCGGTTTTTTTAAGCATAGCATCCCCATTAAGCATTCAGTTTCTCGCTGAAAGCAGGTACATGCCTGTTCTGTTTTTTTTCTTTATTGTCTTATCGACCGTTCTGCTACTCTTCCCCTGTAGTTGACCTTGAAATGAAAATTGAAATGTTCAAGAAGTATCTCACTGAAAATCGGTGAGCCTACCCATTTCATTGTTTTCTCAAAATTATTTTCAGCATACTTTGTGAAGCCGGGCCAGGTTGGCGAAGTAGAAGAATTAAAAGGATATGGACTTGAACCTGCAGTTGCAGCATATCCTTTGCAGCAAGCTTCCATTATCATCTGATCGGCATAGGTGACGCTCTGCCAGCCTGCAAAGCGGGTATGTTTCCACATCTTACAGCGTATGCCGGTCGAGGCATAAAAGATATAGCCGACACGCCAGCGGTGATAGTTTAATTTTACGGTACGTCCATTGTGTTCGGGGAAGGTGTCCCCATTATCACCGCCATAGATATCACCACCGCTTTGCCCCCAGAAGTTGGGCATCAATGGCCCCGGGAATGCGCATATTGATAACCGCATGGGACCAATCTGTTCATTGCCTTGCTCAGGCCAACGGATAAAAGGTACTTTTAGGAAAGAGGAAAAATGAACCTTAGTACCTTCTATCGTTGTCGGCCTTACCCCGCTAAGGATTTTCTTTATATGTTTGGCTGGAATTGCATATGCCTCTCCTTTCTCATTGCCTGGCCTGAAGCTATAAACGGTATCGGCAATCTGTATGTAGCCATCTTTATTTAGTACTGTTGCAAACCAGCTATCGGGACAATCCAGTAATTTATTGGCGTTGATCAGTGAATCAGCCGTAGGTGCCTTTCTATACTCTGAAGTGTCCGCATCTGTCTGCTCGTAGAATCTACGGAGCGAGGTATAGCCCTGGCGGTTATATGCAGTTTCCCATATAGATAGTTTTTCAGGCTGATCATATTTTTCGTGAAGTGTCTTCATCACTGCATTAAACTGTTCGTGGCTTGTAAAATTTAGCCAGCCACTTGAAACAGTCGGCCCTACAGCATTAGATTGAATAGGAAGTGACAGAAGGCCCGATGGTGCAAAAGTTTTATCTGGTTCCATACTTTCGGTCCGTTTGCAGGCATAGAGCAGCGATATCGATGTCAGCACAGCATAGAGTGTTTTTACATAAATTTTGTTCATGATGTTTTAAATTAATTGAATTGATAGGGTGTTTTTGGGAGAGCGGATAATCCTGGTCGGAGCAGAGTTTAGCCGGAGAATCGCTTCCATTCATTGTTTAATTCTTCAATGCTAAAGTTCACTCCGCATAGCTTCCTCGCATGGGCAATGATATCGTTGTTGATTGCGGGTCCGAAAACACGGTGCTGTAATCCAGCGTAGTTTTCCAGTCGTTTGCTGAGCCGGCTTAACAGCTCAGCCTTACTGGCATCTTTCCCTGCTTTTGCAAGAATATCACGCAAACCTGCAACTACGGAGTCGATTCCTTCGAATATTTCATCTTTGCCCGGGAAAGCCTCCGTTTTTTTATTGTCGTTATTATTGTTTCCTGCAGAGGTAGATCTGCGTTGCAACAAGGCGGTGATTTCGGCTCTGTAGAAAAGAAGCATAATTGCTGCTTCATAGATCGCCAGGATGGCAATCACAGCCGTAAAATAAGTTCCCCATGTTAGATTGTTGAGCATGACTTTTTTGCTTTGTCACCGGGCACCATTACCGCGATGATTACGAAGGCAAAATTGTCGGATGCGCATTTCAATTTCTCATACTAAAGTATCAGGTATTAAAAATATTTTTCGACAGACTTCCTACAGGGTAATAAGTAAAGTATTGATTGCATAACCTATTCGTCCTCTTTGAAAATGCAATTGAAAGTCGCATTCTGTGAACAAACTGCATCCCTAAAATCCTTGCCGGTGGCTGACTACATTAGAAGGCAATACCAGTCGAAATGCGTTTTTTTGAGGAAAACCGACAGACGTTTTTTAAATTTGGTATATGCAAAAAGGTAACAACCATTCCCGTCAGGAAGTATTTCTCGTAAACTGGAAAAAGGAAAAAGGTCATTGGGAGATTTTCGGTGGGCTGGAAATTTTTTGTATGTCCTACCCGCGATTTGACCTGGTAGAACTTAGAAATGCTTTTTCTTTTAGCAGGACGGTATTTGACAATGACGAAGTTCATATTGAAAAAAAAGTCATTGTAGAAAAAGTAAAGCCGGATCTGCCGAGGATGTTTTTTTGGGAGTTCAATTGCGATCTCATAGATTGGCAAGATAGTCGGGCCATGGTTATCCAGCGAGTGATTGAGCGTGGTATGCGTGAGCACTGGCAGGAGCTTATCAGGTTTTACGGCTTAGAAGTTGTCATCTCCTCCTTGAAAGAGGAAATTACCTATCTCCCCGATCCGAGCATAGATGAAGTATCTTCTTTTTTCAATCTTAAAAAAGAGCATATGCTATGCTACAACCGCAAGCTAGTACAACCAAAACTATGGCTCTGATTAAGAGCATTACGATCTACGCAAGATCGAACCACTATATCTGTTAAAGGGAAGCGAGCGATAAAAGTATAAAAAAAAAGAAGCTGTCTCAAAAGCAAAAACAAGGCAGTCGTCTCAGAATTTAATTTGGCTGAACACCAGCAATGGCCTGATTCGAATATAAAAAGGGCAATTTTCAAAATCGAAAATTGCCCTTTTTGGTATTATTAAAGATTTGAGGCAAATTTTATTTTGCGCCTCTTTTGAAAAAGAGACTTATGAGACAGCCTCCGTACCTCATAAGTAGGTTAAAATCTATCCGGAAAATCTCGGGAACTCATCGCTTTCATCCATCTTACGGATAACAAATTCTTTGAGCAGATCTATAAACGGGGTCCGGTTCTTTTTGCGGATACGGATAGCCTGATTAAAATAACCATAATAATTTGCGGCTTTTATCCTGAAACAATACTGGAGGTGGTCAAATACCTGCTTGAGCGTGGCATTGCCATTATTGAATACACCGGCTGCCTGCAGGGCGTAGCCGAGCTCATAAAACTGAGCCTTGCTGCCGGTAAACAGCGGGCCTGTTTCTAAAGATTGCCCATTTTCTGGATCATCCAGCGTCCGCAAATGGACCTGGAGAAAATCGATCAGGTCTTCCATCGCTTTTACCTTGGCCATCTTATAGCTGAATACATTGGAAAAGAGTGGATCGGAATCAACCGAATAATTGGGTACCATCGGTATATCTTCCGGTTCCCGGACAAACATCTTATGGTCGAGGTGGGATTTTTCCATCCGGTGATAAAGATAGATGAACCTGTTCCGCTCAAAATACTTTTGAGCCTGTTCTATCCAGTCAAGATAATATTTGCGTTGGGCATCATTGCCCCCAACAGGTTTTAAGGATTCGACATCGTAGACCTTCATAAAATAGACGACCTCCTTTAAAAAGGATGGTTTGATTTCTTTAAAAAATCTGATTTCTTCTGCCTCGTCTTTAAAGTTATATTCTTTGGTAAAGGTCTTTAGGTCGCGAAGGTGCCCGCAGGCAACCAGATAGGATTGTTCAGCTACATACAGAAGATCACCTGCTGATCGTCCGATACTCTGAAGCTCCTCCTGCATCTGCGAATACAGATTTGTGGTGAATAGTTCCATAACATAGGTATTTGGTAATTGATGTGATTAATTGGGTCAAATCTAGTTACCGCACCAGGGCGATGGCTAAGTTGTGGGTTTGAAATTTGGGTGAAATGGTAAAAAAAGTTCCCGAAATGCCAGATTTTACTGCGGAATGGTATTCAAATATCTGATCTCCGACATTGAAAATGCAAATTTATGGCGTAGCATAAAACAAATTTTGATAATTGTCATATACGCTATCTACTTATTGTTATCTGCAAACATCTTATCAAAATACGCAAACAAATGTGGATCGATTACCAGCAAAAGGGTGCGTTTACCGGTCCATCCACAGCCGGAAATTACGTGCAAGAAGCTTACTTGCACTAACCTGTTCTTTGTATGGCGGATTTAGGGTGACCCCGATCTTGCCGAAAGTCAGCGGCATAAAAGAAACGACGGCTTTGTGGCTGATAATCATATGTCTGGCTACCCTTAGGAAGTCCTGGCCGTCGAGCTGTTTTTCAATCTGATCGAGGCTTTGTGATAGCAGGTGATCAGCACCATGGAATAGACGAAGAAGCACATGCCCGTTATCCCGGAAGAAATAGGCAATATCGCCTGTCTGTACAGGAAAGCTCTTGGTTAAAGTATGAACTATAAAGACCTCTTTTGAGGTTTCCGTATCGTAGGTCTGACTGCCGCTTGTGTCCAGTGCAGTGCCTGCAATGGCCTTGTAGTATTTACTTTCCGCCAATAGATAGTATACGAGGTAATATGCATTAAAGAGCGTGATCAATGCCGCGATAAAAGGGAGCGCATAAAGGTGATAGTTGGTTTTTAAAATATTGACCCCGAAGTATGCAAAATATAGGGCGGCCAAAAAAAATGCCCCAAGGGTCGGGCAAATAACGCCAAAGATAAACTGGAGTATACCCCGCTTCAACGGTTTCTCATGCCATCCCAGCCTTACGTCAAGATAACAGGTACAGCGGTAGATATAACAGACAAGCAGCAATGTAATAACCAGGGTGGTTCCGAATTCGATGTAGTACATGCCTGTTAATAAGCGGCTGAGCCATGGCTCGTTTCCACCAAATTCTGTTACTATGTGTGCGGCTGCAAAGGATGCAATAATCCGGAGGGTAAGGTCATTGTATTTTATTTTTTTTCCCGTTGGGTAAGAGATGACTTCCATGAGCTAATCAGTAATTCGTACAACGTTCGCTTTCGGTTAAAACTTCAAAATAGGGAAAATATGTTTTGAGGATCGTAACATTCCGATTACACTCCTGTAAGTTTTTTTCAAGGATATGTATATTGATTTTCAATATATAACACCTAAAAAAAAACAATTATGCCTTTATACGACTTTACAAGCTCGGGGATAGGAGCTAAGCTAGCTGACCTGTATGTCCTGGACGACTCAGATCTATTAACGGAAGCCAGGGCTATGGCTACAGATATCGTAGCCTGGCTTTATGCCAATTTTAATCTAACCTTAAAGCAACAGGATTACATTGGAGGTGCGCCTGCTAAAGTAAAATTCTATTGGGGTGCGCAGTTCGGGGCGGCCATTATCGGCAGGTCGGTAATCTGGAAAGAAGATGTGCCAAATTATGGCCCACCTCGCAGGACCAAGCAGATCGTTGTTGCCGTTGGAGGCGGCAATACCTATTTTCCACCACTTACCGGTATCGGAGATCTCGGCGGGGCAACTACGTTATCGCTGAGTTATATTGTTGTGGATTAATATTAGTGTGCCCAGAAAAGGAAAGGGGCGCAAAGAATTGCAGCCCCGATCTATTAACGCTCTCGTTTCAAATATAGCTAACGGGTATTAGACTATCAATAGCAAAAGCATTTCGGCCATGCCAAAGTAATGTTCCGATTTGATATTTTTTATTCTGCCGAAAGACTTTTATTTGCCTTACATAATAATTATTTTTATATAATTGCAGGCTAACTATAAATGACCGCTTTAAATGCCACCGATGAAAAAGGCCTCCTCGAAAAAATAAAAAAGGGAGATGTGAAGGCCTTTGAGCAATTATATCTGCGGTATGACAAACAGCTTTTTTACAATATTCTCAAACTGGTCCGCATCAATGAAATCGCGGCAGAAATACATCAGGATGTATTCTTAAAATTATGGACGAACAGAAGCCGGATTGATCCGGACCGCCCTGTGACCGCCTTTTTGAAACAGATTGCCAGGAACATGGCTATTGATTTCTATCGCAAGGCGTCAAGGGACAGCTCGCTTCGGGAACAGATCGCCCTGACCATGACGGAATATCATGATCCTGTTAACGAGCATATCCTGTTAAAGGAAACAAATGAGGCATTGGAAGTTGCCATTAATAAACTACCAACGCAGCGCCAAAAGGTATTCCGATTGATCAAACTGGAGAATAAAACCTATGAATATGCTGCTGAACATTTCGGTGTTTCAATCGGTACAATAAAAGATCATATGGCTAAGGCGAGCCGGTTTCTCAAATCGGAGTTACTTACCCCTGAGGGCAAAATCGCCTCTTTCGTTTTAATTATAGCCGCATCTCAGTTATAAAGCAATAATTTCTGTATTATCCCGTCGGGTGTGTTTTGGCTTTGCCAAATCCAACAAAATGAATAAAATGGCACATGTATTATTATGGCTATGTATAATAATCATCACTACATTTAATAGCAATTAACCTCTTTAACTAAAATCCAAACCTATGGCAGATCCGAAATCATTCGGTTTACAACCGAACGCACAAACTACAACCTCGGGCATTGCCCTGGGGGAATGGTTCTATCTTCAATCAGAAATGTCCGATGGGTCGGGTGAAAGCGTACCCTTTGTAATGGCCTTGTCAGGGACTAGTTTTTCGGCTGGCACTGTAGTTGTTATTGAGCCGTTGCAAGCTAATTCGCCCGGCCAGCGATGGATGATGATTTCCCAGGGAGTTATCATCAATGCACTTAACCTTACCATGGCGCTAACTGCCGGCTCCTCGGCAGGCACTAACGTGACCATGCAACCCATCGTGCAGGGAGCAATCAATCAAATTTGGACGTTTCAAAACGGATTGCTGTCAACAGACGCTTCCGGAAGCGCTTTATATTTAAACGTCTATGGCGGTGGAAATTCAGCACCAGGTCAACCTTTGATTACATATGCACTTACCAGTGGAACAAATGAACTTTGGCAACTGATCCCCCTCAACGTTTCCGACCTGTGGTTCACTATACTGCCAATTACGACACCAGATAATCTACTTACGACTTCTCTAACTTTTGAGCTTTCAGTGGCACCAAAGACCGATCCCTGGAACCCGAGTGCTCAACCTACATTAACCCAGTTATGGCGAAGGACTATTGAGGGCTATATCCTCAGCGCAGCTAATCCAGACCTCGCGCTAACGGGAGGAATAACCGTCTCAGTAGCACCATTATGTATAGGAAACACCAACCAGCAATGGCAATGGGAATATGCCGAGTCTGAGTCCATACAGTCAGGCGGAGGGACAAAAAAAATTCCAGCTGGGACACTCTGGAACGTTGGACAAAATAAGTCGCTTTATGCGAATGGGGGGATGGTCGGGCTAGGTACGCAACCTCAAGGAACAGAGTTTAACTCTTGGTATATACTTCCTTATGCGATGCCATTTGGTCAGAGCACCACTATCAGAAATGTAACCGATTCAGGTGAAGCGGCAGGACTGTTCTTAACAATGCCAGAAAAGCCAGATAAGTCCAAAATTTTCCAGATTTCTACCGCTGCGCTTTCTGGTCAACAGGAGCTCACTATGTGGCAATACCAATATCCAGGGTATATCATAAACAGTGCATACCCGGATGTAGCCCTTTCTTTAGAGGTTGCCCCAGGCAGCACAATTGCAGCACCGATTTTTACTACTAATGTAGTTGCTTACCCGCTTCAAGCCAGTCCGCAGCGCTTCCAACTTTGGTCGATAACTCCAGAAGGATACATCATTAACCAACAAAACAACTCAGTGCTTACCGGATCAGCAACCAATTCATCAGTAACGGTAGGCGTTATGGCTGTCTCTCCTGCAACCCCTGAATCTTCATTCCAGGTTTGGGACTTTTCTCCTGGCATGGCCTTGCAAACAGTACTTGCCCAACCTTCGTATCCCTTTCCTGCTTGGACCGCTAACCAAAAAGACGCCTATAATTCAATTAGCTCGCAGCTTGGTGTACCAAGCGGAATTCGTACACAGTACGTAAACCTTGCAGCGCCTTTAAATAGTTACCAGTCTAGTATGAACCTGATGGTCACAGGTTTACTCAATGGTGGGACTTTACCAGGTGGAGTGATACCTACCCAGCTACAGATAGAAGACCTCCATAGTGTGGCAATTCAATTGAACAAAGAAATAACGGCTGTCAGCGCGACCCAGTTATTATTCCAACAGATGACAACACTTTTTCTCTCCCTTAGCCAGGCACAGGAAATGATGCTTTCTGAACTGATAACGCTCTGTGCTCTGCCACAGGGATTGCAAACAAAAATACCTCCGCAAAAAAAGAAAAGGCCATGGCTGGGAGACCTGGTTGAGGGCCTGCTCTATGCAGGAATGAACGTAGCAGGCAGTTTCGTAGGTGATCCTGACGCAGGGACAGAGGCTTCGGACCTCGCAAAATTCACCAAGAATGGTTTACCCTGCATCGCTAATCTAATGTCTGCAGGATGGGCTACCGCCCAGGGGGCAAAACAGGATGGTTCCCTGACAGCGAAATACGTAACAGCCCTTCAAAAAGCGGAACAGAATTTCTATAACTATGAAATGACCGTTGCTGAGATACAACAAGAGCTTCTTAACGAATTTGAAGCAGTAGTTTCTGCTTTGGGTAAGATTGAAACATTTATCCTTTCGGATTGGGGTAAGCTTCATGCGGTATATCAGATGACTAACAGCTTAGGGCATATATCATCCCTTTTCTGGCCCTCAACGATGAGTGCGATGAATATCAATCAGATGTTGACCGGATATACCATTGGGGTGCTAAGAACCCTTTTGCCAGCAAACGCCGCCAATGTGATCAAAGCTACGATGCACACGAATTACCAGGCTTCATCACCACTTCCTCCCGGATTGCAAAGTAATGGTTCATTTGTTGAAAATAATAATGATGGCACGCAGAATGTTTTTACAACAACGGTAAACCAGGAGATAATGGATATGCTCTGGAACTATGGTATTACTCCATTTTGCTTTTTTAAGGGACTGGACGGATGGCATCTTCCGGTGCAATATCAACAGATGGTAGGTACAAAGACACAGGGAGTACCAGCAGGGGCCAGCGTTATTGTAACGGTGGAAAATTTCACCAATAGTCAGCTAACACTTACTTTAACACTTGGTTCTTTAGTGGGGAAAGGAAGCTATTTTAGCTATCCGTTTGAGTATACTGCCCAAACCTATTTGATTGCGCCGCATGGCGTACAGCAATTCGCGGGAGCTTCCTGGTGTTATCTCAATCCATCAAATAAAGAGGATGATCCACTATCTCTGCAGGGTTCCTCAAGTAGTAGTGGAATTCAAATAACTGCTGACGGCCAAACGGTAATGACCGTTGGGGTTACAAATTCATACTCCATATTTGGAGGAGGGACTTATCCTGCCCCAGCCAGCATCACCTTTTCTAAAATTGCCTTTGACTCTGAATATGACTGTAAAATTTCACAAAGTGTTACACCATCGGGTATGGTTTTAGCAACAATATCAGTCTCCTCCGCGAATTGATTATTTTTAATGATCTACCATAAGAAGCTCGCTTCTTGCACGGCCCCCAAAAGTTAAACACTTTCTGGGGGTCTCTTTATTGCATTACTGGGATTGTTTACTATTTACCTTCTATGGGTTATCGCATCTTTTCTAAAAAAGTTTAGCCAGAGCATAGACTTTCCTAATCCCGTTCGTAATGGATATAAACGGTTATCCTATGCAAGATTTCAAACTACTTTATGAAAAATATCTCGAGGGGAAAAGCTCGCCCGAAGAGATTGAACAATTGATGAAGCATTTTGAGGTTTCCGACACTGCCGTGTTAGCCGAAATGATCGATGAAACGTTAGATACCAAATTAACCACTGGAAACGATAAGTCTGAAATTGAAACTCTGCTTGCACGCAATCACATTTCGGTTATGAAAGCGGTCAGAAAGAAAGGCATGAGCGTCAGTCTTTATATCAAAATTCTTGCCGCTGCTATTGTAACATTGGTCATCGGATATATATTCCTCGTCCTAACAGGGACTCTCAGGCCCGTTACTCGTCCTTCAGGTTACGGAAAAACAATCGAAGTTTTGCCTGGTGGCAACCGGGCAACACTTACGCTCTCAGATGGCCGTACCATAAACCTTACGGATGCTACGAATGGCAAACTCGTAACCGATCAGGGCGCAGCAATTGAAAAGACTGCTGACGGCCAGATCATCTATACCCCAACAGACATGCAACCATTATCGTCCCTATATAACAAGGTTTCAACCCCGAGGGGCGGGCAGTACGCTGTGCTGCTACCAGATGGTTCTAAAGTATGGCTCAACGCCGGTTCAAGCCTAAGATATCCGGTTTCCTTTTATGGCTTAAAAGAACGAAGGATAGAGCTCGAAGGCGAAGCCTACTTTGTGGTTGCAAAAGATAAGTTCCATCCCTTTATCGTCAGCACAAAAAAACAGACAGTTACAGTTCTGGGTACACACTTCAACATAAACGGTTATAGTGATGAGCCCTATTTAGTTACCACACTTGAAGAAGGAAAGGTAAAAGTGGAATCAGGCGGTGTGTCATTGAACATCAGCCCTGGCGAAAAAACTGTCCTATCCTCCGAGGGAAACATGGAAGTTCAGCATGCTGATCTGGAAAGTGCGCTGGCCTGGAAAAACGGCAAGATATATTTTAAGGATGCGGATATCAAAAGCATCATGCGGCAGGTATCGAGATGGTATAATATCGATGTAGAATTTGAGGGAAAATTATCTGCAAAGCTTTACAGCGGTGGTATCTACCGAGATGCGAAGCTTTCGAACCTACTTGAGATCCTAGAGGAAAATAAGATCCACTTTGAACTTACCGAACCCGTAAAAGGCAAAAAATTATTAACCGTTCGTCCCTGATAATAAATAACGGATTGTATCACCTAAACCCGATTGTATGAAGCAATAAAAGAAGAGAAGTTTTAGTTAATGATTCCCCCAATATAAAAAGCCGGTACCGTGGCAAGACGGTTCCGGCAAATTTGGGGGTGATTCATGTCAGCACAACCAACATTTTATCAACCAACCAAAACCAAAAGTATGAATTTTTACACATGCTTTCACAACGCTAATTGCGAAAAGTGGAAGCGTATCTGTATGCGCATTCCGATAGACAAACCGGATGTACTGTTCAGATATTCAACAGCAATCTATATGCGGATAAACATCACTGTTTTTTTTCTCGCATTCTTTTGCCTTCACTCACCTGCCGCTGCTTATGGTCAGGGTATAACCATTTCCGTAAAGAAGGCTCCGCTCGAAAATGTTTTCAAGATGATTGAAAAACAGAGCGGTTATCTTTTCTGGTGCGAAAAAGAACTGCTGCAAAAGACCCGTCCCGTTGACGTTGCAATCACCAATGCTACACTGGAACAGGCGCTCGATGCCTGTTTAAAGGACCAGGCACTTACTTATGCAATTAAGGGGAAAACCATAATTATAAAGGCCAAAGAAAAGGTTGTTGGATCAACCAGGGAAATTAAAATTTCCGGACGGGTTGTAGACGAAAAAGGAGTTCCAATACCCAATGTGTCTGTCCGGCAGAAAAAAACGGATCACGCCACCGCAACCGATAAAGAAGGTAAATTTCAGATCGAGGTTACCAACGAAAACACAACCTTGCAATTTACCTGTGTTGGATATGAGATGCAGGAAATTCAGGCAGGAGAAGCACTGGTTGTTAAACTGATTTCTAGCACATCCAAGCTGGATGAGGTACAGGTAATCGCTTATGGAACAACGACACGCAGGCTCAATACCGGATCTGTGTTTACGGTAACTGCAAAAGATATTGAGAGCCAACCCGTAAGTAATCCTTTGGCTGCCTTACAGGGAAGGGTTCCCGGTATGGTCGTAACCCAAACCAGTGGTGTTGCTGGATCAGCCTTTAAAGTACAAATACGTGGACAATCATCACTCGACCCCAGTTTATCTCAAAACAACCCTTTGTTTATTATCGATGGCGTTCCGTTTGAGTCTGGTAATTCCGTATCAAACCAGCTAACCTCTGCTGCGAACAATCCCACTTCCACGAATAACGGTGGCCTTAGCCCGCTCAACACTATTAATTCGCAGGACATTGAGAGTATTGATATACTTAAAGATGCTGACGCAACTTCCATATATGGAAGCCGAGGGGCAAATGGTGTCATCATAATAACAACAAAAAAAGGAAAGTCCGGCGGCACCTTGATAAGTTTAAATGCAAATTCAGGATTTAGTCAGATCGGCAGATCAATGCAGCTTTTAAATACACAGCAGTACGTACAAATGAGAAAAGAGGCGTTCGCAAATGACGGCCTGACTCCAAGCCAACTGTCAAGCGACCCGGGGTATGCCCCTGACATCATGCTGTGGGATACTACACGGTATACCGATTTTAAAGACCTGCTTATCGGACGGACAGCACATGCAACAAATGCACAGGCCACTATTTCCGGAGGTAATGATTTTACACAGTTTCGCATTGGTTCTGGTTACCAAAGGCAGACTTCTGTTTATCCAGTGGATTTTGCAGATAATGTAGCGTCAGTAAATTTCAGTATCAATCATAAATCCCAGAACCAAAAATTTAAGATTGCATTAACCGGCATGTACGCCAACGACAAAAACACGCTCCCGCAGGTCGACTTAACCAGATATTTAAATCTGCCGCCTAACCTTCGGCTGTACGATGAAAACGGTAAGTTGAGTTGGGATGAGGCCGGAGTGGTATTCAATACTGTTAACAGCCATCTTAATCCATTGGGCATGCTCAATCAAAGATATGTTTCCCGTAATGAAAACTTATCGGGCAATTTCAATTTGAACTATAGCGTTGTTACCGGTCTGGATATAAGGCTGAATTTGGGATATAATAGGTTTGGCTCGGATGAAGTATCCATACAGCCATCCACTTCTATTGATCCGTATCTAAGCGCTTTCGTTCTGCCATCTGCATATTTCGCCAACTCTAAAAACGAGAACTGGATCATTGAGCCGCAGATCAATTACAACAGATCAACAAAAGCGGGAACTTTTAACATTCTCATTGGAAACACAACCCAGGATAAATCCGGCCTGCTCACCTATCAGTATGGGTCTAACTACAACTCTGACCTGTTGTTAAATTCCATTGCTGCAGCGGGCGCTATTAAGGCTACAAACGACAGGACAAAATATAGATATGCAGCTTTTTTTGCAAGGTTTAATTACAATTACCTTGACCGCTACATCCTAAATCTCGCAGCGCGCAGAGATGGCTCCAGCCGTTTCGGCCCCGATCAGCAAAATGCAAATTTTGGCTCCATTGGAGCAGCATGGCTATTCTCCAATGAGAAATTTGTCAAAGATAAATTTAGTTATTTGAGCTTTGGTAAAATAAGGGCTAGCTATGGTACGACAGGAAACGATCAAATTGGAGATTATAAGTTTTTGAATTTATGGAGCAGCACACCCAACCCATATAATAACATATCGGGGTTGTATCCAAGAAGCCTTTATAATCCGGAATACAGCTGGGAAATAAATAAAAAGTTTGAAGTCTCACTCGATCTTGGCTTTTTAAACGATAAACTACTGTTCTCCTCAACATACTATTTAAACCGGTGCAACAATCAGCTTATCAACTATAATTTACCGACACAGACGGGATTCGCAAACGTTGTAAAAAACTTCCCAGGACTCGTGCAAAATTCAGGATGGGAATTTACTGTGACCAGTAAAAATTTTAACGGTAATGTTTTTAAATGGAATACTTCTTTCAATATCTCAATTCCTAAGAACAAGCTCGTTTCCTTTCCAGGACTGGCCTCCTCTACTTATAGTGCCAGGTACTTAGAAGGGAAATCTCTTAGTATAATAAAGGGCTATCGGTACCTTGGCGTTGATCCACAGACCGGAGTGTATTCCTTTGAGGATCTAAACAAAGACGGACAGTTTACCACCGCCGGAGATTATCAGGTTTTCGGTAACACAGACCCTAAATTCTTTGGAGGATTACAAAACAACCTTACCTACAAAAATTTCGAATTCTGCTTCTTCTTCCAGATAGTTGGTCAGACAGGCGCTAATTATATTAGTCAATTGAGTTTCACCGCTCCGGGACTAGTATATAACCAACCTTCGTTGGTATTACACCGCTGGCAGCGGCCTGGGGATGAAGCCGAAATTCAAAGGTTCACTGCAAAGCCAAGTGCTGTATCCGGTGCGGTTGGGCGTGTTGCATTGTCAAACGGTCAATATACAGATGCTTCGTTTATAAAACTGCGAAATGTTTCCCTGTCTTATCGTTTGCCAAAAGGGTTATTGGACCGTTTTCGTATCGGTATGTGCAGGGTCTATATGGAAGCGCAGAACCTACTGACCATAACTGGCTATAAAGGCTCTGATCCGGAAACCCAGGACTTTTTTGTCCTGCCACCTTTAAGAACTGTGGTTGCAGGTTTTCAACTTAATTTTTAAAATCATGAAACGAAAAAAAATACCTTTCAATATTGTGATAGCTGCGATGACAGCAGTCATGTTCTCATCTTGCAAGAAATTTTTGCAGATTGACCCTCCTGAGACCCAGGCAGAGTTAAGCAGGATATTTACCGATGAT
Organism: Pedobacter borealis DSM 19626; assembly: GCF_000708285.2. Taxonomy (GTDB): domain Bacteria; phylum Bacteroidota; class Bacteroidia; order Sphingobacteriales; family Sphingobacteriaceae; genus Pedobacter; species Pedobacter borealis. The sequence continues at coordinate 74,125 of NZ_JAUG01000005.1, read as the reverse complement.
CAAACTGCAATATCGGCAACGGTTGGCTTGTATACGCAATTTACCACCAGCGGGCTTAACTTCTGCAATTCAGGATTAACGTTATATCCCGCTCAATCTGCTGATGAAGTTTATAACGTAAGCCAAAGCGCAAACGATGAAACCTTTAGATCAAATTCCTTATTATCCAGCAGCAGTATTGTGAGGGCAATGTTTTGGACTAATCCATATAAAAACATATACCAGGCGAATGCAGTTCTCGAAGGACTTAGTTCCTCGCTGACTTTAACGCCAGCTATCAAATCCCAACTCTTGGGAGAGATGCTTTATATAAGGGCGCTGCATTACTTCTATCTGGTAAACCTATATGGAGATGTTCCCCTGCTGAAGTCGACCGATTTTGAAATAAACAGTTTGATGCCCAGAACATCTGTTCAAGCGGTGTATAAACAAATTATCGAGGATTTATTAATGTCCAGAGATTTGTTGACCCCAACGTTTGTTTCTTCCGTTAGCACAAGGCCAAACAAAGGTGCGGTCTGTGGGTTGTTAGCACGCGTATATTTATACCAGCAAAATTGGGAAGCAGCCGAATCAATCGCCTCGGAGGTAATTTCTTCAGGTAAGTTCACTTTGGAAACCCTGCCGACTGTCTTTATTGGAACGTCAAAAGAGTCTCTGTTTTCGATTACCAAAACAACTGGAAATTCTGTGGACGGTACTTTATTTATACCTTCTTCAGGTACCGTACGGCCAACCTATGCTTTAACCGACCAGCTTTTTGCTGCATTCAGTTCAATTGATAACAGGAAGGTCAATTGGTTAAAGAGCAATACAGTTGCAGGCACGACCTATTTTTATCCGAATAAATACAAAGTGCGCGCTTCAACACCGATAACAGAATCTTTGATCGTTCAAAGGTTAGCAGAGATTTATCTGATACGGGCGGAAGCCAGGGCTAATCTCAATAAGCTCAGCGAAGGGATCGATGACCTGGATATGATCCGAAGCCGGGCAGGGCTGCCGAAAATCAAAATTACTAATCCCACCATAGGTAAAGAAGACCTGCTTACTGCAATCGGTAAGGAAAGGCAATTAGAGTTATTCTGCGAGTGGGGCCATCGCTGGTTTGATCTTAAGCGACTCGGCAAAGTAGATGCAGTCCTTGCTCCCATAAAGGGCGTTACCTGGAATAGAGGGGATGCATTCTATCCAATTCCGCAAACTGAAATTCAAAGAAATCCGAATCTTATACAAAACGATGGCTATGCCAATTAATCTTAAAAATCATGAAAACAATAAAACTATTGATACTACTAATATTCTCATTTAATTTTGTGAATGCTCAGATACCAATTAAGGATCTGCCGGTTATCGGCAAAAAATGCCCCGATTTTTATTTAAGTGACATAAACTACTTCACAAGCAAAACCGCCACCCTGTCTGATTTTAAAGGAAAGTGGCTGATACTTGATTTTTGGAACCGCTATTGTACCGTTTGTCTAAACTCAATGCCAAAAATGAGTAACCTTCAAAGCAACTTCAAGGGAAAAGCACAGGTCGTGATGGTTGGCTATACCGGTTCAAAATATTATAAATCTGCGAAAGAGCCTGATGACAAACAGATTCGCAAATTGTACGAAATGAATCGAGAAGAGTTCAAATTGAGTTTAACTGTTGCTTACGACTCTGTTCTTTTTTCCAAATTTGATATCGGATCCTGCCCTTATATAGTAGTTGCAAATCCTGACGGTATTGTAAAGGCAATAACTTCCAGAATTTCGGAAGCGCAACTGGATAGCCTTATGAGGGACCTGGAAATTCATCCGCGCAGGGTGTACAATTCAACAGAGTCCAGAGAAAGAAAAAGACAGGCCACACAATAAAATAAGGACAGCGTCATTGGCTGTCCTTATTTCTTACCTGTTGATTATTATTCTTCGTCTGTTTTTACCTGTTCTGTTCCAGGTGCATCTGTTTCGGATGTAACTGGGGACATAAAACCCCGGATGCAGTCCCTGCTGGTTCCTTCGTCACATGGAGAGTCGAAGTTAGACTGTTCATCGTGGGCAACAAGAGGTTCGGTTGCTTTGACATAACCGTTCAGGTAAGCAGGGTTGTCATAAGAAACCTTGTACCAGTACAAAATTGCTCCGGATTTTGTTTCTGTTTTGGTAGAGCCAGCAAAAGAGGCTACGGCGAAGCCCAGTAAAAGGGCGGAGAAAAACACTTTTTTCATTTGATTTGATTTTAGAATTAAAAAAATGGTTGTGGTGCTTTTGCCGCCTCAGAGAGTGGCTTTTATAAGCGGTGAGGAATCGTGTTCATTAATTATTTAAAACCCAGATTTTAAACTCAAAAAATTGAGTTTTTCACCTGTTAAGCAACGGTTACAGGGTGGAATTACGAATCGTACTTTATTTAATTTTATGCGTTAATAAATGCCTGTTAAAATAGGGTTTGTGATTTCTAACTCGAAGGTAGATGTGCCTGAACCAAAAGAAAAATGACATGGCACGAAAACAAATTAGTCGGCACCAAAGTGGCTGATGCCGACACGAAAATGTTAAACTAATCTTCGCAGCCTCTGCTTTGTGTTGGGCTTCCTGTGGTTAAGACTGTTGTTGATGCTGCCTTTAACCCATGGATTAGGGCATTTACGGATTTGAATACGAACAGCGTTCTTTTTTGTGGGACAATTCTTTGTGTTTTCATGATGCTGGGTTATTGTCTATTGATCAGTCCAATAATAATAAAACCATTGACTTCATTCAAAACGTTCGGCACCAAAATTTACATAAGAGCACCAAAGTGCCATATGGCAGCACCAATCTATATCATGTTATGACCCTCACTAATACGACAAAGCGGATACTGAGCCATCTTGGCTTTATATTTTTATACATGGTCAATGATGCGACCGTGGTTATGCAGGGTGGCAGTAAACCAGGCCTATGGGACTTTGCTTTTTTCTTCGCTGCAGACATTGGACTGTTCTACTCATTGGCCTATTTAGTATTTCCTCTATTCAGAAAGCGAAGCTGGAGATGGGTAATTGGGATTATTGCCATTCCAATAGCCTGGGCGTTATTTTTATGGCTTTACAATGCTTTTAATGAAATCCTTAATGTTATTTATTCAAGCCGGGCAGCGATCCACTTTGGTAAGGCCCATTATTTCCTGTATCTATACCGTGCTGTATTCATTTCAATTTTGGCGCTGTTATTTCACATTGGCAGGGTCAATGTGGCGGTCATCAAAGAGAAAATGCGGCTTGCAAATGCATTGATGAAGGCTCAGATCAGCCCGCATTTCCTTTTTAATACCCTCAACTCGATTTACTCCACAATAGACCGAAGGCCGGAAAAGGCGAAACAATCGGTTATGATCCTCTCCGATATTTTGCGTTACAACCTCGGCGAAGCAGATACAGATGGGCTCGTCCCTTTAGTAGACGAATTACTCCAAATCGAGAGATATATAAGCCTTTGGAAATTGAAGAAGCCTGGCGTGAAGATATCCCTGCTTCTTTCAGTGCCCGAGCAAACGAAACTTTCAGTGCCTCCGCTGGTATTGCTGACACTGGTCGAAAACATGTTCCAGCATGGGATGCTTGCAGATATGGCGTTCCCTGCCTCTGTATCTGCGGCGGTTATCGGTGGCTGGTTCACCTTCCGGACAGAAAACGAGATCCGGGTCGATACGGATTCCAGAGGTTATGGAATTGGAATCAACAATTCCATCGCGCGGCTGAAAGCCGCCTATGGTAAGAATTTTAAGTTAAGTACCGCAGTAACCGGGAACCGCTTTGTCGTGGATTTAAAAATCAAGCTATGAATGCCAAGGTTTATATTGTAGATGATGATCAATCTGTGATCGATATGATCAGTGACTATGTTTCTCAGACCACTGGTCTGGAGCTACTGGGTGCAACAACCCAACCCGTGCATGCGCTGAATATGATTACGCGGTACGCTATCAAACCTGATATTGTGTTCTTGGATATAGAAATGCCAGGGATGCAGGGTGACCAGATAGCGCCGCTCTTAATGCCGTTTACGGAAGTCGTTTTTATAACAGGACATGATGCTTATGCCTTGCAGGCTTATAACCTTAATATGGTAGATTACCTGCACAAGCCGTTCGACTATGCCAGGTTTTTACAGGCCGTCAACAAGGTACTCGCTAAGCTCAGCTTGCGTGATCGTTTACCGCTATCGACGGCTGGCAAGAGCCTATTCCTGAAAATCGGCGGAAGTCTTGTGAAGATTCCAGAGCAGGAGGTTATCATGGTAGAGAGCGAACGCCATAAGGTTAAGGTTTATACAGACACCGATATCTATACGACCTACATTTCCATTGCTGAAATGGCTGCGGCATTGGATTCCTCGAATTTTATGCGGATCAATAAGAGTTATATCATAAATCTTGAAAAAATAGTCAACGTTGAAGGCAATGAGGTCATGCTGGAAAAAGGCTTTCGCGCTTCCATTGGGCCTACATATAAAAATGAATTTATCAAACGCATCCGTTGAGGATTGAACCGAGGAGAACTTGAGAATTTATACCCGCATGGTGCCCTTACACCAGATGTCAAACAGACGTGATATTTTAATTGACCCTATTTATATTTAGGAATTCCCTTGAGTATGACTTATAGCTATCTATTGTGATAGAGGGAATTTTTACCGGATAGTCCGCTATTTTCTTTGCCATAGACAAAGCTTTATTTTTAAAACCAAAATCTTGGTACAAGAGCAAAAGCTGAAACTTCGGAGAGAATTTAGCAGGATGCATAAATTCAGCTGTCTGGTAGCATGATTCTGCGTTCTTAAAATCATTTATCACTTTATAATTATTTCCAAGATAGATATATAGATCTGTAGTGCTCATGAACAAACTCGCCCTTTTTAGCAAAGAAAGGCTCTGCTCATAATCCCCAGCCCTATATAACTCTGCTCCGTAGTTGTATAAAAAATCACTTTTGTTAAGCAGCTCCTCCCGAGCCTTCTTATAAAACGGATCTGCATGGTCCATATCGGCCACTACAGCTATGTGTGCACCATTTTCCCAGCTGTCCAACGCGATAACCCTTCTATATTCTTTTATAGAAAATACAAAAAGCAGGCAAAGCCCTGCACTATACAGAAAAATTGAAGCAGCCTTTCCTGGATTAATGAAAAACATTGATTTGCTATTACCCGATACTATCGCACCGAAGAACACAACATTGATCATTACGGAAAGGGTATGAAAGGGATAAGAAAATAATGCGCAAGTTAAGATCGAAACAAGTCCTCCTAATGCACCAATATGAACATGATAGTATTGATCATTGGCAATAGACTTTCGAGTACGAAAAAAACTAAAAATAATTAAACCAACAATGATCAGCCCTATTGCACCAAGCTCAACAAATACAGTGATGAATTCGTTAAAGGCGAAGTAATTATCATTCGCTAACTGCTTTTTTGATAAAGATATATTATGTGCCTTTATATAGTTGCTCTGGTAAATATTATAATTGGTTCTAAAACTCTCCGGGCCATGGCCAAAAATTGGCTTCGACTTTATCATCTGCCAGCTAACTTCATAGATAAAGAAACGCCCATCTACTGAATCCGGGTTTCGGTTATATAGGGCCCTGCCGGACAACCAACAGATAACGGTTATTATTGAAATCAACAGCAGCTTGCGGCCAATTGTGCTAGCTTTTTGGACCGCTATCGTTCGAAACGCGTCGATCCTGGATAAGACAATACCTATCCCTAAAATAGTTGCGATAGTAGCTGTACGTGCATGGCAGGTAAACAGTACATAGGTACATAAAACAAAAGTTGCCATTGTCAGCACAAAAAATATCTTTGAATATAGTTTGTCTTTCTTTTCAAGCAAGAGCGAAAAAATAAAAGGGATTACCGATGCAAAATAATTGGCGTTTTCACCGGTGTTAATAGCTGATCCATTTTTCAAGAAGAACACCCCTGAAAACAGCTGCAGGTTGCAGATATGAACTATAGCAGTCAATAAAGTCAGAAGAACAAAAGACCAAGATAAAGTCCTAAGGCTGTCAGCAGAATTTTTAAACACAAAAAACAGGAATAGAAGCAGGCATGAAAAGAAAAGATATCGCATATCCGGGTTTTGAGAGATGCTGACCTGGAATGTAATAAGGATCACCAATGAAATCCCAATTGCCGATGGTAGATCAATATTCAAATTGGTGTCGGAACTAAAATTTGAATATTTCCATACCACTAGACATACGAAGAATAGAAGACTGGAAAACACCAGATAATGATTATCGTACTCTAAAAACCTGTTCCGGTATCTTTCCAGGACAAACAGATGCGTTAGGAATACAAGTGAAAGAACTAACGCCAGAAATCTAGAACCAGATCTGTTTGCCATTTTCATAGAGAAAAATCCTTTCTTCCTTACCGGCTGTCAGGTTTCTAAGCAACAACAAAGCATTGCCCGGAACTTTTTTAACCATTAGGTAATCGGTTATTGCCCGTTGCTTGCCCAGCGTAACCCATTTGCCATCCCAGTAATACAGTTCATACTCCATGCCCTTTTCGATATTGTTCCCATCATTACGCGGACTGTAGCCAACATGTGTAATGTATTTGCTCTGGTCAAAAGCCAATCCGATCCATTCTCTGTCATAATCATCTTTTAACGGCGTATGTATAAACTTATCCCATTTTCCATCAAATGCTATGACTAGATCTTCATTATTTACCTTCGCAGACTTTATTGGTGATCCTTTTATAGGCACTGCCGATTGATTGCAGAAAAATGAAATTTCGCCAAGAGAACCAAAACAACTATCTGGGAATAGATACCTGACATACCTGTAGTCTTTTGACTTATCCACTTTGGATATATGATACTTAAGAGCAATAGTATCTGGAATAATGAAAATAGTTTCACGATCACTAAAATCTGATCTATTCGCCCCTTCAAACCTTCCTTTTCCCATCAAAGTCATCCACCACTGTTTTATTTTGGTCAGTGGATATTTTCTCTCCAACCGGACTGTCTGTGTGGTTTGATTAAGCGTTATAAAATGGATTTTTCCTGATTTATCGATATAGACCGGATCGGACAAGGGTGACAGAGAATTATCAACTATCGAACAGGGCAGATAAACAATTTCTCTTCCCATCTTTTCGAAGAGGTATTTGTCCTTATTCTCTTTTGCCCCGAAAACAGGCACCCATCTGGTGTCGTCAAATACAGCCAGAAACACATTGCTGGCGGGGTATTTCTTAACTTTGGGAATAGATAAATCGGTAGTAACGCAAAATAAGGATGTCGCATCAGATCCGAACGGTCGTCCCAAAACCGTGGAAAGGCCATCATCAAATTGAAGCAGGGATTGGTTTTGAACAGAAAAATGCTGCTCAAAAATCTTGGATGCTTTATTTCTGATTTCATTTTTTCCAGGGGAAAGCTCTCCACCTAAAAAATCTATAAATTTTCCGTTCGTATCCAGCACAGCACTGAAATCATGCCCCATACTTCTGTCTCCCCACTGTGGGATAACTTCATGTGCAACTGGGATGCCCATTGCCCTCATTGCAAAATTGGCAATACCTGCCTGATCCAAACATCTGCCCATCTTCGCCCTTAATAGATTTAAAGGGCCAATTGCGCTAGGATAAACCTTGAATCCTTCATTAAATCTGAACCATTTCTTGATATCGTTATTTATGATGGAGCAAGCTTTAACCGGATCGCGGCTGTTGCCCATGGAATCTATCAGCCATTTAAATTTTTCCATATAGACCGACCTCCATGATTCTACTGGTTCATCCTGAAAACGATAGGGCAGTATATATTCACAAAACTCTTGAAAAGTAAGGTGCCTTGCCCATGGAAATTCCCAAGCTGCAAATGCACAATCGATATTTTCAATTAGAACTTCTGCAGAAATAATCCTATGGTCGAATTCCTTCTTTAGAGTCCCGGGATGCGGAATGCCGTTTATTCTCATTATTGAATCTGCCCATGAATCTATTAATGGAAAATGTATGTTACCTACAAATGGGGTCTGTTTTTCTCTTTGCTCGATCCTGTCAAAAATAGTATTAAAAGACTCTAACGATTTACCTTTATAAGTAAAATGATACCGCATATTTTCAATTAGAAAATATGCGGCTTTTAACTTTAATGAATCGGATTCCCCTGAATAATGAGAAATTACCTTTTCAAGCTCTTCGCGGTTTTCGGCCGCTGTAACAAGGGTTTTTTGTACACCGACGGGCATTTTTTTGATTCCAGATTTGCATGCGACAATAAAAATCAGAAATAAAACAATAAAAATCTTAAAATCGCATTTCAATCTTCTGATATCCATTAGGTACCCTCAAATTTTATCTTAATCTATTGGCTGCCGAAGCAATTTCTCAATGTGCTCTTTGGGCAGAGGGTAAAAAATATTGACCTCTGAACCAGAAAACCGTATTTCAAAGTCTGAGTATGACCAATAGAGAGACTGATAGGATACATCATTTATTTCTGTGGAATATTCTGTTGAAACCTCCGTATTATGTTTCCCATAAACGTTTGTCAGTATATCTTTGATCGACTGATGATTAGAGGTTTTGAAATTAATCTTTATCGCTTTAACTCCATCTTTTGGACTTATCGCCAGAAGCAGATCGAAAGGAACCTTTTCCATCCCTTTGAAGACATAGTCTTTTGATATCAATTTTTTATACTCATAACCTTCATGCGCGGGCGAATCCATTATCGATAGATATTCCATAAAGCCTTCTGTAGTTGATGTATCAATGTCAATCAGGTCAGATTCTATATCGGTCGAAGCCTTTGATCCCATATGTAACAGATTTAACCCTTTAGCTGAAAAGCTAATCTGCTTGGCTGAAGTATCACCTGTAAACATTATCGTTATCATTATAAGGTTAAAAATCATCATTAGAAACACCCCCAGCCCATGCCAAATATTGAAGGGTAAGTTGCAGTTACTATATCTGTAGTTGGAACCACAATATTCAAACCTGGATTGTCGCTAACACGACCTCCAGCCGCTTCCATTCCAGCTTTAAGTGTGTTCATATAAATTACGTTGATCGCATCTACCATATAGTTATCTTTGAATGCTTGCTTTGCTGCTTTCTCAGCATTTTCAACCGCAAGCGAGGTGATACTCTGCGCTATTTCATAGGTAATATTGTTTCCATTCGCCTTTAATACAGGTAATCCAAAGTACAGGGTGCCGAATGCAAGGGTAACAGGAGGACGCGGAGGAACATTTGCTACTGGCACGTCTACCAATCTTGTATGGAGATTTTTAAGAGCAGCAACCTGCCATCCGCCCTCGTATTTTATATCTCCTATCTGTCCTATTTCTGCCGTTACTTTGGTTACATAATGATAAGATTCATAACATGGCGGAGGTGCATTAGTCGATGCAGCTGTAGTGGTTGAACTTCCAGAGTTTGAAGATTCACAGGTCTTGCCTACGAATGTCTCGCTAAGTACCTGACCTGTATTGGCATCCCATGTTGTCCAATACCAATTGGTGCAGTTTTCGCCATCGGCTTCTCCCTGTGTGCTAAATGTAGAAGGTAAACCTTGCCCGAACTTACTGCTAGACAGTTTCTTATTCGCGATATTGTCACCATCATATTGGTTGAATGCTGACGAACTAACAAACTGTGAACCTACGTTGGAATTTAAATTACCGTCTTTTATTGATGCTCCAATCAGATATCTGTTATGTATATCATATACAAAAATAGCCCCCAACTTAAGATCGGGAACAGTTTGATTTTTGTATTTTAAAATAAGCTGTTGCCCTTGGTTCTTGATGGCTTGAGCATCTCCAAGTATCTTGACAATGTTGCCCGTTTTTATTCCCGTTGAATTTCCAGTAAACAAAAAGGACGTTAACATACCAACCTGCGGATTGTCTGTGTTATTCCCACTGCTAGCCGGAACAATAACCACATCTTCCCCGAATTTGGATTTTTGGACCTCAGCTTCTTCCCAGAGCGGCGATGTATTTGACTTTGTGGAACCGTTTTTTAGAATACTCTGGTTGTACCAAGATTTTGCTTTGTCTATAGCTAAAGTTTCCTGGTCACTTTTTTGGTTATTGGAATCCTTTTTACAAGAGATGACAAATACTGTTATAGCGATAAGCGCTAAACACAGCAGAGAGAAAAATTTTTTCATAATAGGTAGTGTTCGATAGTTAATTTAAAATTTCACGTTTATAAGATATTACGTTGTTGTATGGCCAAATATACATTTGGAAATATTAAAATGCAACTAAAAAATAAGTTATATTTATTTTTAGCAATATATTTGATGCAGAATGGGGAAAAAGCGCGATCAAAACCGCAAATCTTTAATAAAAATGTCCAAATTATTGGGGCTTATAAAAATCAGGGCATTCCCTAAATCTTTGTTCGCGAAGAACCCGTAGCACTTTTAAATACAGCGATTGCTTAAATAAGAGACGCTGTCCATTTGTGAAAGGGTAATAATCTTTGTCTTTGCAAAAAAAATGGCGTATCTGGCCCTTGTTGAGCAGGACGCAGTTAAAGCAAAGTATTGGGCTACCTACTTCACCGTCTATTCGAATCATACCTGATAACAATCCATTAGTTAGTTCTGAAGTTTTGAAGTCATCTAAATTTTATCGTATTTTATTTTAGAGAATCAAAGGTCACTACAAAACAAAACTCAATATGGGTGCAGTACGAATGTATTTCAAGAAAGGAATGGACAGCTGGGAGTATGGGTATTTTACCATTCAGTTATGGCTAAAGGCCCTTACGAAACAAGTATCCCTTGATGATAAAGAAATCATATTAAAAACCTGGAAAGAAGATGATATCGATGGCCTGCTGAAACAGTTTCGAAATGGAGAGGTCACATTCAGCCTAAAACAATCAATGCGTTTCCTGTTGATCACAAATGAAATATCCAAACGGATGGTTTCAGCAACTGATGATGTATCAAATTGGATATTCGGAATAGTACAAGAGAAAACCAATAGGTTTAAGGATTTCAAGGAATTTGAAACATACTATTTATACTATGCTTCGGCCTGTCTGGAGAAGACCCGGGATGAATTTGACAAGGAGCCTACTTTGCGTGGAGGGCTTGATAAATGGCTCAACAAATAGGATAGACTGCATCTAGTCAAATCAATTTGGGATGGGCATCTTAATATTTCAAGGGCAACGGGTGAATTAGATCATGCCCCTATAGCGGCAATTGTTGACGCTAACAATCCTTTCCCTAACTGATAACGGTTGTTCTGATGGTTTACCCATTCACCGTCTTTATCTTTTACGAGTACATAGGTTGTACTATACATCTCGAGTATGATCTCTGAAGCTAATATGCTTTTCACCGCGTAAAAATATTCCCGGTGTTCAAAAATTGTAGAAGTTTTTTTTGATTCCATGCATTATAATTTAGTTTACCCAATGAATCACCTACCGCTGTTCCACGGAATTCTGTATCAAATCCATTTGCCTTTTAACAGCTAACCTGAAGCTGTGCATCTGCTAAAAACTCATTTTTTATCAAGCAGACTTTTTAGGATTTCTACTTTTTCACGCTCACTCTTTAATAGTTGATCATACAGCTCCACGATTTTATCGATGGGGTTCAACTGATATGTTGAGATGTAATTGAATACAGTACCATGGTCATTGACAATGTTATTGAACATTGCCTCCTCATTAAAGTTCTTAATTGCATCGGAAGTTACCCCGAGGACTGCTGCAATCTGGGACAGCTTTTCTTCATCAATTTCTTCACTGTGTTCTATCCTTTGTACCGATTGCCTGGAAATCCCTAGCTCCTTTGCTAAAGTATCCTGGCTCATGTCCCTTAGTTTTCTAAGCCGCTCTATTTTCCTTCCGATATTGTTGATTATAGGAGTACTGCCATCATTCATAATAATAAAATTTTGTTAAAGTTGAAGATTTTTAGTGGGCAGAATGCCCATGAAATATGGCAAGATGCCCACTTCGGTAAGCAAAGTTAAATTAAATCAACCGATTAAAATTGGCATTATGACCGCAACAAATAGCAAAATGCAATGTGTGTAATTTTCAGGTTTTTAACTGTATACAGGATACAAATTTTGATATAATCTTTGCGGGATAATGGTTGAATAAAATAAAGTCAGGGGAAATTTCCCCTACTGAATTACCGGGGTTTCACCCTTGCAGGCGGAAAATTTCTGACCAATCTTTGTCGCTGAAAAGATGCCGCCCCTGAACACCAACCATTAGAACAAAAATCTTTTCTAATTACCGCCACTAAAAGTTAGTGGCGGTCTTACAGACAAACATGAAGGCATTTTTTCTAGGTATCTGTGCATTTTTTTTACTTCTTTTATTATTGATAGGCTTTGCTATTACCACAACAGGTGATGGTGGCACCTCGGGTAAACCTAAAGATTTTGATTCTGTGAAACACTGTGCGGAACAGATGCAACTGCCTGCATTAAAACGGAGAGTATAATTGTTCGTACCTGGCCCTACTAGAATAGTCCCCGCTTGTTGTTCATCCATTCCCAGCCCTTGGGCTACAATTTTAAAACTCTCTAGTGAAAATAATATTTTTCTTGATGAATCTGTTTATCATACAGTTTATTGCCATTGATAACACTCATGGTCAGGAAAATAATCCAGAAATCACAGCACAGAATTACCTGGACAACAGAACTTCGGCTTTGGACAAATATCTGAAACGTTCCCAGCGTATACAACAGAAATTATTGCGCCGCCTGAAAAAACAGGAAGCGCGTATGATGAAGCAGTTGGCAGCCAAAGATTCAGCGCTTTACAAGCAGTACCTGGATATGCCACTGACCTATGATTCTATAACCAGCTTATCGAAGGATACTGCGGTACTGAATCAAAGGACAGGAAGACGGAATGCTACCATCGATAGTTTGAATGGCATTCAGCAATTTATACAAAAGCAAGCCGGTAAACTGAATTCGGTAGCCGGTCTTGCCGGCAAAGAATTGCCGGGTGGTGATTATACATCAAAGATTTCGGAGCTCCAATCCAAACTGAATGCAGAACAACAGGTCAAAGACCTGATCCAACAACGCAGCAAAGCCCTGGAGCAATTAGCGGGCGGTAAAAATATTGCCGGTCTGCAAAACATACAAAAGAACGTTTACTATGCCCAGGAAAAAATGAAAGCCTGGCGCGAACTGGCGGACGATCCGGATGAAGCGGAAGAAAAAGCAATGGAATATTTGCAGGGCGTAGAAGGCTTTGACAATTATCTCAACACCAATAAAAATGCCTTTGGCGGACTCGGCAATAATGCTACAGCTGCAGATCTGCAAAGCATGGGGTACCAGACCAAAAGCCAGATGGGTAAAATGTTACAGGATAAATTTGGCAATAACCTGCAGGCGGTACAACAAAGTATGGGCGAGCAGGTGCAGCAGTTCAGCGAAAAGCTGAATGGTGTAACCGATAAAGTAAAAGAAGCAAAGAATGCTGCAAACGAAGCCAAACAAACCCTTGCAGAAGCAAAAGCAGCGAAAGTTAAATTAAAACATATCGAGGCACCGGCATTCACTAAAAACCCCGAACGTGGAAAACCATTCTGGCAAAGGCTCGAAACACAGTATAATTTCCAGACCATGAGGGCTACGCCTGATGGCCTGCGTCCGGCTATGCTGGAACTGGGAGCATCGGTAGCATTTAAACATACACCCAAACTCAGTTATGGTGTTGGTTTAGCAACCAGTATAGGCCTGGGGCAGAACTGGCAAAACATTAAGCTGACCTATGAAGGCATCAGCGCACGCGCTTATGCCGATTGGATTATGTTATATGGCTTCAGTATACACGCCGGTTATGAACAGATATTCCGTCCTTTAAACCGTTCTTACCTGGAGGAGCATGCCGATCCTAATAATCCGCAACCACAGCAAAGTGATAATACCCTGAAAGCCGCTTTCGGCGGCGGGCAGCAGTCCACCTATGCGGGTATTATGAAACGGTACCGGATCAACAGCAAGTGGGGCGGTACTTTTCTAGCAGGTTATAATTTCCTGTGGCAGCAAAACAATTTAAGAACACCGTTTATGATTCGTTTCGGATGGTCAAAATGAAAATTAATAATATAAAAATATGGGACGCCAAGTGTTGGCGTAGACATACTTGATCTTTGCTTAATCCTTCAACAACCCAAAACAATTCTTCTTTATATTCTATGAAACACTTTCTTCGATTACTTGGTGCTGCTTTTATTTTGTGTGGCCCAAACGGAAACGCCCAGCCCGGCGCTCCAACAGCGGATGCTAAGTTTGTTCCGTCTATTACAGGAAAGAACAGTAGCATTGGCAATATTTATAGCCCCAACCTGTTCGATGGTAGCGCCAATATAAATATCCCTATTTACCAGTTCAGCAACAACCATGGTAGTTTTGGGGTTTCATTTAGTTACAATACCAAAGGTGTGAAGGTTGATGAAATTGCCGGAAAAGCAGGCCTACATTGGAATATTAACGCTGGGGGAGGAATTAGTAGGGTAATGCGCGACCTGCCCGATGAATTAAGTCAAGTGCATCAGTTACCTGCTTCACCAAACGGAACTGTCATGACCTCTGTGGGGAGATGGGGGCTTTATAATATGGCTTATATTCCCGGCAATATCCATCCTGACGGTGAAAATGACGACTTTATTGTTTCCGTCGGAGGGTTAAACTTTACTTTCAAAATCGGCAAAGATGGATATGTTTTTACACATCCCAACAGACATGTAAAGATAGAAAAATTATTGACCGGAGAATTGAATTTCAAGATTACCGATGAATCTGGTAACCAATATTTTTTTCGCCCCGGCGATTTTAATCAGGGACGCGTTCAGAACAATGCAGCTACCAATAATACATTGCTTAGTTACAGCTATGTTTCACGCTGGGTGATAGAAAAGATCATTTTTGCCGAGGGCAATCAGATTACCTATGAATATGATGAGACATTAACTCCGAAAACCACACTTTACCGAAAGGCTCAATGGCAAGAGCGCTTAACAGACGGTGCAATTATTTATATCCCTAGTTCATGGGTAAAAGCAGACCAAGTTACAGGCGATCTGGTGCAATTAAAAGCCATCCGATATCCAAATGGAGTTACCGCATCATTCGTGTATGACACCGCTTCTCCTGGAATCGGCCAGCCTGTTTGTGCAACGGCTTTAAAAGAGGTTGTCATAAGCTCGGGTTCGGAGAATTGTACCCGTTTCACCCTTTCTAAGGCATACCATGTTGCCAGTCACAATCCAAATCCCGCTGTTATTGTGCCCTATACCCCGATTTGCGATTTTAACAATGACACCAAACTACGAATGATTTTAACAGGTATTGAAATCAAAAGTTGTGATGGTACTGTTACAGAGCCTTATTATTCTTTCGAATATTCTTCAAATAAACTTCCTTCCCGAATGAGCGGAGGCATGGATCGCTTTGGTTATAACAATGGAGCGGCGCAAGGTGTTGAGGACGGTTATTCAGTACCTCAGCATACCTTTGCTGGCGCTAGCTTTGGTGTTAATAGAGAGGTGACAACCGATGTCAATACAATGGCTGCGGCTAATCTCGTTAAGGTAAAAAATGCATTAGGAGGAAGTGTAAGCTTTGCTTATGAATTACATTCAGGACTGCAGAATACCAGGTCTGTTTCCCCAGAAGATCCAGCTTTCTTTCTTGGTGTAAACGATAATGATGGCCTTCGAATAAAGTCGATAACCGAAACCGACAAATTCCACCCTGGCAATTCCAGGATACAGAATTTCATCTATAGCGGCGGACAGCGCTTTCTGACCGGTGGGTATTTTCATTACTTAAGCGATGTTGGCGGTTCCTCCAGTACTGGTAATCTTGATAAAACAGCTTACACGGTTGGAGGATATAGCATAAGTCCTCGCCAACTAATCAATGGCTCAAATCACGGATACTCCGAGGTGAAGGTGGAGAGCCGGGATCAATCAGGAAATTTAATAGGACGTACAGAGTACGTGTTTACAAATATAATTACCGGTACAGACACTTGTTATTTGAAAAGCGGTTCAAGAGATTATCTTCAGGAGCCTTTTACAGACAAGCAATACATCAAAGACTGGCTTGTTGGCCTACCCTTAAAAACAACACAGTACGACCAGTTCAACCAGTTGGTTACCCGCACTGCCAATACGTATTCTAGCACTGTTGACATGAGCTCTTCTGCTTTATTAGAACCGAACGTAAAGACGATGCGCGCCCGCACAGGTCAAAGCATAAATCCCTTTTTGGATGTTATTGTTGCTACTGATACCTTCTTGCCATATACAGGGAAGGTGTTTCTCCAAGAAACACTAACAGAGAAATTTCCTGATGGCAGTCCAGTAATTTCGGATAAGGTGTCATATGGTTATGATAGTAGGGACAGGCAAAAATGGATCAAAACTAGAAACAGTAAAGGAGAATATATCCTTACCGAATATGTATACAACTATGATGTTGTAGAAGGAAGTGGTTCTGGTCCATTGTATGACATGAAAAATAATGGAATTGAAAAGGTAATAAGTACGGAACGGTGGAGTTTAGGAACATCAGGCCTTAATAGGCCGGAATACAAACGTCTTTTAGATGCCTCAATTAATGGCCTGGAATTTTCCAATGGTATCTTGCGGTCAAAAAAGCTGTATACCTTAAACAATGGGGCACCTATAGAATATCCTACCTATACAGGCATTTTGACTACATCCCCGGCTTCCGCCCGATATAACAAAATTATTTCTGCTTATAGTGGTGCTGCTATTCCCCTATTCAAAAAGACAACGGAAGTGATCCTGTTTGATCAAAAAGGTAATCCTTTAGAAACCAAGCTTCGCGATTTGAATAGTTATAAAGCTATGCTCTGGGATACTGTTACCGGTGATAAACTGGCCGATGTTAGTAATGCACGTTACAACGAGATTGCTTATACCAGTTTTGAAATACTTTCAACTGGTGCAACTTATCCTGCAGGAACCTTTATCACCGATGGTCGATTCACCTATCAGAACAGCGGTTTGGCTGCAAGCGCCATTAGCGGGCAATTTGCTTATAGCCTCACTCCAAATGGTGTAAACATTTCAGTGTCAGGTCTTACACCGAATAAAGTGTATATCGTCAGTTTTTGGTCTAAAAACGGTATACCCAACTTTTCCGGTGCGGGCGCGACCGTAACCTTTGCAGCTCTATATGCAACGAATGGATGGACATTTTACCAGGGTAAATTTACGCCTACCAATAATGGCACTATGAGCTTTACCTCAAACAGCCAGATTTTCGTGGACGAGATCAGGTTGTTTCCTGCAGATGCTATGATGCAATCCTGGACCTACAAACCTCTATGTGGAGCGACATCTACGACAGATGCAGCAGGAAGGATAATTTACCTGGAATATGATAAACTTGGCCGACCTGTCCTCAGTAGGGATCAGGAAGGACATATACTTTCCAAAACTGAATTCTTCAGCAACTAAATTCTTAATTCCGAAAACAAAAAAATATGTACACAAAATATTTAAGTCTGCTGCTTTTTGTTGTAGTATCTGCATCAAAGATATGGGGCCAGAATGTGCCTCAGCTCAATCAAACGTTTCCTCAGGGAAGCGTTACGACAATTCAAGTACCACCTGCTCCTATTACAACGCTCGGAGTCAATTATATAAAAAGCAGTACTCCGATGGTTCCAATTTCGGACGCGTCTGCGATCAATTCGATTGGTTCACAGAATCTTAAGCAGAGCTACACATACGTAGATGGATTTAACCGTACGATCCAGTCTG
Organism: Pedobacter borealis DSM 19626; assembly: GCF_000708285.2. Taxonomy (GTDB): domain Bacteria; phylum Bacteroidota; class Bacteroidia; order Sphingobacteriales; family Sphingobacteriaceae; genus Pedobacter; species Pedobacter borealis. The sequence continues at coordinate 56,302 of NZ_JAUG01000005.1, read as the reverse complement.
TACAAAGCAATGTATCGTTGGAAAACAGTACATATAAGCATCTGGTTCAGATAGCAGACACCAGGTTTCAGAATGATCAATATAGCTTCCTGCCTTATGCCAGTGAGTATTTTGGACTGCAACCGAATAGTTTCGAGGCACAAAAGAGCTATTATAATGGCGTCTATCCAGACGAAGGTTATACTTCGTATTCGAAGTCTACCACTATATCAGACGCATCAGGAACCCGCAACATAAATTATGGAGCGGGTAAAAGCCAGGTAGGCCAAAATCGGGGCTCAGTAACAACCGGGATAAGTAACGTTGCTGGGGAGGTAAGGATGTGGGATATTGACGCTTCTGGCAATCCAGTATCCACTGGAACTTATGCAGCGGGAGAACTATTTGGGCAAATAATATCCGCTCCGAATGCAAATGCTGTTAACAGTTTCGGTGCGTTATCAACAAAAGCATTTAAAGATAAAGATGGAAGGATTGTGCTTAAAATGGTCGCCGATTCTAGCTACGCGATAGGCGGCGGTGTCCCGCAAAATATTACAACTTATCTAAGCACCTATTATGTCTACGATGAATTGGGTCAACTACGATACACTTTGCCGCCGCGCGCCGTACAACTGATCCAACAAAATGGGTGGGTAGTGAGTGCCACGGTATTGAATAACCTATGCTTCCAGCATCAATATGACAACACGGGTCGTTTAAAGGCCGTTCAATTTCCAGGAGAAAGCGGATTTACGCATTACGTATATGACAATAAAGATAGGATTGTCATGCTGCAGACTCCAAAGGATAAGCAGGCCAATCAGTATCAGCTAACTTATTATGACAAGTTAGACAGGGTTATTGCTACTGCTCAATATTCCAACATTGACCTTCCATATGACTGGCAAGCAACATTTGATTATCCCCCAGGCACCTCTTTTTCAAATAGTGATATTAGGCATTATATGGGTTTTGATAAAGAAGGTGTGATACCGGGGGACAATGCTATCGCCGGACATCAACTTGTGAGTTACCACTTTTATGATAACTATGAGGATACTGACCCGAACAATACAAACTATACTACTTATAATAATCAATTACAGTTTACCGAACTTGAAAACACACCGGCAGCCGAGATACCAGTACGAAGTTTACGGACTCAAGGACTACTGACAGGTAGCAAAAGCAAAATTTTTCGGTCCCCGGGTGCTGTGCAAATATCAACCGGTGATTGGACCTGGAATCATAATTATTATGATGATAAAGGCAGGTTGATCAGGAGCTTGAAAGTTGATTGGTCTGACCAGGCCGGTCTCGTTCATTATCTTTTCTCAGGGACGCAATACGATTTCCTTAACAGGCCTCTTATAAGTAAAAGCATTTTTCAAAATCTGTTTGCTTCATATTCTGTGTACAAGGAGTTTACCAAAAATGAATACCAGGTCGGAACAGGAGCATTGCTTCAGACCAGCCATAAAATAAATGATAACCCGTGGTCAGTAAGCGTTAAATATCTCTATGACGCTTTAGGAAGAGTCAAGCGCAAAACCCTTGGTAGTTACGGGGAGGTGCAGGACTTGTCCTATAATATCCGTGGGCAGTTAACGGGCATTAATGCTGTGTATGCCGAGACCGGTTACAAGGGCTTTGAAAGCAGAACTTTTGGAGAATCAATAAAATACGATTGCGGTTTTACCCAACCGCAATACAATGGCAAAATATCGGGTACAATATGGCGTGGCAGTGGTAATAGCCATGCCTATGGCTACGATTATGATATGGCAGGTCGGTTAAAGAACGCCGAGTACCGCACCAATGGTACAACAGGCTGGAACAAAACTGATCTGGATTATACCGTAAGTAATATCCACTATGATAAAAATGGCAACCTACTCTCCATGGATCAGCGGGGCGTGTCACCGACTGCAGGGGTACAGACCATTGATAATTTGCGCTACAGCTACGAAGAAAATGAACTGAGCAACCGATTAACCAAGGTTGTTGATTCTGCAACTGACTATCAACTCGGCGATTTTGTAAATACTAATGGCGCCGCTAAAGATTACGAATATGACCTTAACGGGAACCTGACAAAGGATGCCAACAAAGGAATTACCAGTGTAGTTTATACCCATTTTGACAAGCCACAGGTGATTTCTTTTGCAAATGGTAAAAGTATAGAATACAGCTATGATGTATCTGGCAAAAAGGTGCAAGAATTGGTCTTGGAGCCAGGGAAGCCAAATAAGCAAATCGACTATGTAGGCTCCTATATTTATGAAAATAATGTTCTACAATATATTTTAAATGCCAATGGACGCACAGTCCGCGATGTCGCAACCGATGCCTTTAAGGAAGAGTATTTTGTAAAAGATCACCTGGGAAATGTAAGATCTACAATAGATATTACTCAAAAACCTCTTTTACAGTATCTCGCTACTTACGAATTGGCAAGTGCCAATTTGGAAGGTTTGTTGTTTGAACAGCTCAACGAAATTAGAGATGACAAACCTGCAAGTACCGATCCTGGTGATCTAAAAGCGGGCAGATTGAACGGTGAAGACCAGCGTATTGGCACGTCCCTTCTAATGCATGTAATGGCAGGGGATCAGGTGGAAATGAACGTAAACTCGTTTTACGATAGTTATGACCAAGAGGACGACAATCCCGTCGTTAGTGATCAGATGTTGGTAAGTATTGTCGGTACCCTCACAGGCGGTGTTGGTGGTTTTGAAGGTAGTGAAGGGCACAATCCCGACATGGTACCGCAGCTGTTTACTCCTGAGAACTATTTAGATCAATATGACAATATTATCAATAGCGCCACAGACCCAACCCGTCCAAAAGCCTATCTGAACTATGTGCTCTTTGATGAAAATATGCAGATTGATCGAAGCTTTAGCAATGCCTTTCAGGTCAATAGCAACGGAAGTTGGGAACAGATCGGAACAAATAGCGCTCTGACGATACCTGCCAATGGTTATCTCGCGGTTTACCTTAGCAATCAAAGCCGTGGCATAAACTGTTATGAGTGTGCCAACGTCAACTTTGACCAACTGGTAATAAAACTCCAGAAAGGGAGACAACTGGAAGAAATGCATTATTATCCTTTCGGTTTGCCAATGGCTGGGCTAAGTAGTGCCGCAGATAATAATACCAAACGTCAACGACACAAATATCAAAGTAACGAATACATCAAGGATATAGGCCTTAACTGGATGGATTTCCATGCTCGGCAGTATGATCCCCAAATAGGCAGGTTCCTTGGCGTTGATCCATTTGGCTCTATGGGTGGGCAGGATTTATACTCACCGTATGCAGCGATGGGTAATGCCCCTGAGAGTATGGTAGATCCAAACGGAGAGATGTTTAATCCATCTTTAGCTTCATTTGCCTATGCTGGGCAAAGCATTGAAAACTCAGCTGATCTGTACTCAAGTGCTTCGGGGCCTAGTAATTTCAAGAAACACGGGGATTATTTCAGTGTTGGAGCGTCGAAAGGTAGCGGCTCAAGTATTAGTAGTGATGGTGCAAGTGGAGAAACAGAAGGCCTTACCTCTCAACAAATGGTTGATATAGCAGCCGAGCAAGCTGGAAAAACAGCATATTTTGTGGATAGACTTTTTCTCGGTTGGGGACTCTTGCTTCCAGAAATTGAAGTTGTTGACCATAAACCCAACTTCTGGAAATGGGGTGAAGACGTATACTCATCGTTGGGTTCTAAATCACCATTAGGTAATGGCTACTATGATTTCGCATACAACAAAGCGATGGATAATGCCCATTTCCGAGCCGGCGAATTGGGATACTTGCCGCCAATGGGTACTGTCCACGATGCACTAGAGACAGGCGGTATGTTGCCTGTAATTGGGGAAGGCTTCGATATTGTCAACGGATTATACTACTCGATCGAAGGAGATGGCAAAAACGCTGCATGGGCTTTTGCATCAGCTATTCCGATTGCGGGAAACTACGTTACAGGGGCAAAATGGGCGAAACGCGCCTATAAGGTTTATGAAGGAGTGGATGCTGTGGGTGTTATAAAATACGTCGGAATTACGAACAGGAATCCAGTATTGAGATGGGCGGAACATGTCAGTAAAGGCGGCGGAAAGGAGCTATTGACTTGGAGGGTTGTTGATGGAGCGGAAAATCTGACGAGAAATCAAGCCCGGGTTATCGAACAGACGGTGATCAATCAGCAAGGTTTAGGCAACTTATACAACAAGATTAACTCAATTTCTCCTTCTAGGTGGGAATTGTTTGGCGTAAAACCTTAAAATAAGTAGTTTAGCACATGGCTCGAACAATCATAAAACACGGAGATATTTTTTTTGCTAAAGTGAGTGAAAATAAAAAGAAATTCTTTCAATATGTTGCTGACGACGAGAGGCAATTAGATAGTAATGTAATCAGGGTTTACAAAAAAACATATGAAGAAAATCAAACTCCCGATTTGACCGAAATCATCAAAGATGATATAGATTTTTATGCACACTGCTTGATTAAACTTGGAATACAATTTGGATATTGGACTAAAGCAGGCAATATTAAGGAGGTAGGTGACATTAATGTCATTTTTAGAGATACCTACGACTTTGGTCGGTCAGAAGGAGGTTCCCCAATTATCATTTCAAAAAAATGGGTCATTTGGAGAATTAATGACCCAGAATTTACACGTGTAAGTGAATTGATTGGTGAAAATCGCAATGCAGAAATCGGGATGGTGATGAACCCGAAGAGCATTGTTTATCGAATGCAGACTGGCCACTACGATTTAGTGAACTATCCAAAATTTGAATAGTATTCTAAAACTCATCAAAAAATGACAGAATGTTACCCTTTCCTGACCAAGAAGACGGGCAATTCGATAGTTGCTAATTTAGAAAGTAGTGACCTTTACCCTAGTTACTATCACCTCTTTAAAGCCAATGGATACGAGGGAAATGGTTATTGTTGGGAAGGCCATGTAATTCAGATTCTTGAAAAATTAGATCCTGAATTACATAAACAAATTGAGTTCGACTCAGAGACCGAAAGATTTTATTGTACTTGTGACAGTTCGGAAATCCAGGAGAGATTTATTAAAACGCTTGCTCCAATTTTTTCAGAAATGGATAAGTTGCAATCCTGGATATCGATAGCGGACAGAAGTAGAATTGATGATTAAGTCTTGACTAGTTGATCAAATTTTTTAACAAACTAAAATTGAACATGAGCATACTTAAAAAATTATTCGGCATCAAGCCTAATATTCCTGAAGCTGCTGATATCACCTCGATACCACAATCATGGAGTGTCTTGGAAGGTAAAAATAATGGGATGCCAATGATAGTCAGAAAGAATGTTGGTTGTGATAAAATCGCTGGCCACAAAGCATATACAACTAATTGTGGCATAGCGTTTAATCTTTTAGCGCCGACTGCAGATGGTCTGCCAAATTTCGAGCTTGAGCCAAGCTTAAACAAATTGGAAGATGATATTTTCGAGACCCTAGAATTTGATTTCAACTCTGTAATTCCAATAGTTATAACTACGTCAGGATTTAGAGAATTTGTTATTTATACAAAAGATATCAATAAGTTTGAAGAAGGGCTTGAAAATATCAAATCAAAATATCCCCGCTACGAGCTAACGAGTTTCAATAAGCCCGATCCGGGTTGGAAGACTTACAAATCCTTTAAATAATTAGTCGCTTCAATCTACCTTTATTCAGTATAATAACTTTGTAACAAAAAAACGGAGCGAAATAAAAAAAACATTTGGCTCCGTTTTTTATTTGCTGCAGCCATACCTTCTGAAGGGTCCACCAAGACACTTAAATATAATCCTTGACAACCTGAAATGAGGAGTGGCCTTCTTCATCAAAAATCTGCTTGCCACAATCCTGGCAAACATCGTCGGTTAACTTTTCTCCCCGTTTCACCTGCCAGACATTCATACTACCGCAGTCGCAGTTTACAGTGTAAAGAACCTCGCCAGTTAAACTGCCAAAAGCAGTGAATCTCCATCCAAGACCTGCTTGTTTTTTCAGTTTGGCCGTGTCACTTTGCTTTATCAGGCCGATATAGTAGCTATCATTTCCTATATCCAGTAAAACAACCGTTAAATCGGTCTTTTTTTGCTGGCTCTGAAAATTTTTCAACAGGAGGGGTACGCTATCACCGACATCAATATTTCCCTCGCTGACAGCTTCTCTGAGCTTCGTATATGGGGTTTCAATGTCAATACTTGTTCCGGGCAATAGGATCGCAGCCCTATCCTGAAGGAACCTGCCGATCTGCTGCTCCTCTTCTTCTCCTTTCCAATCCACCTGTAGCAATATGCAGTGATCCAACAGATAGGTCAGTAACTCCTGATGACTGGCAAAGGATTCTTGCACCATCGCGTTCTGTTCTTCAGGGGTCATAAGTAATTGGCTAAATTTGGTGTCCATATCTTACGTGCGTTTTAATAGGTGTATAAATGAGGTTTGATTTTAGTTTTGAGTATCGAATACTATTGTTCCAAAAGGTCATCGAAATATAGCCAGGAACCCGAATTTAAATTACCAATGACTGAATCTCTAAATGAGTTTTTGACAATAAAGAACCTGCTATCAACCGAAGGATTTTTTGTTGTGTCAGCCTTGCCATTTCCAGAATCCAGTTCTATTTTCAGTTCATTTTTTTTGTCGTTGTGCCTTGATGAGATCGCCAACAGCATATCCTTTAGCTGCCAAGAATAAATTTTATACTTACCGAAAAAATCCCTTTCGGTAATTTTTGGTTGCCCATGCTTTTGCTTAAGGAAGGATAGCAATTTTTCAAACGGTTCTTTTCCATCGCTCTCATTTGATGCGACCAAAGCCATGAACTTTCCATCGGCGCTTTTCATCATATTGATGGATTCAAAGTACATTTCCCCCACAACGGCTAAACTGTCGCCTGGTGACCACGACTTCATGTTGTATTGTAAGCCGATCAATTGTTTGGGTGATGAAAGATCATCCGTGTCCTTAAAAACGCTATCAATCGCAATCATGTGCAAAGCCCAGGGATCAATTAGTTTGTCTCCAAAATCTTCTTCTTTTTTACCATGTGCTATCTCATTCTGCTGGGCATCGTATTCCTTTGCCTTATTAAATTCGCCAGAGTAAAATCTGTCAACATTGATATTCAGGTCAAAGTTTTCCAGGTTTAATATCGGCTCACCGAGGCGCGGATTCGAGCAGGATATAACTAAGATCACTGCCGGCATCAGATAGAGGTATCTTGTAAATTTCATCGTTCTGGATTTTCTAATTGGATTTATTGAAAACCTGACTTCTTTTATTTCAATAATTGTCGGAATTGTAAATTATTATATGCTGATCTAAAGCTCTTCTTTTCCCATTTATATCAGCACTATCAATTCTACATCCTCTTACAATAGGGCCGCCCATGCTGTAATTCGCGGTTGCAGTCAGAATAAAATTTTTGAGGATATAGGTTTTTCTGCCTGCCCTGATTTCGAGAATGTCACTGTTCTGAAACGGACCACGGTACTCATAATCTGCAGATAAAACTCCGCCCGAAAGTTTCGCTGTATTGACCTTCTGCTTATTGCTGTCCAATACTGCTCCAATTTGATTTTTATGAACAGTAAAAAATTTACTTGACATATCTTTTTCGGTAAACCCGTTGAACTTTATATGCAGCCCGTCAATTGTCTTCCGCGCCCGGCATTCAGTGCGTGCTTTCAATAACTGCGCTTCTCGGTTCTCTCGTCCCATATGGAACCAGTATAGCAGAGCCAGAGGAATACCTATGAACATCACCACAAGGAACAGGCCTCTCTGTTTCCAGTTCTTCAGTTTAAAGCATATCCATATAACAATACAAATAATTAGTATGGCCAAAAATAAGAAGTTAAACATAGGTTCTGATTTTCGTTATCTGATAATTTCCAAAGGTGCTCCCGGTTTCGGACGGAAGAGATAGAGAGCGTAATAAACAAAACTGTCTTCAGTTTCCCCCTCGATAGCCGGAAAGTCTCGGTTTTCTCCGGACCGCTGCAGAAGTGCTACAACCCTGCCATTTGCCAGATAGCGGAGATCTGTATCCTTTGCCAGCTTCATACTAACCAGGTCATTCGTTTCTTTGGCAAGCTTCTCCCATCCATGATCATAGCTCTTCTCTTCACCTGATTTAAAGAAAAAGGCCTGCGCAACTTCCTTTTCCCTATTGTATATCATTAAAGCAATAACCGGAATATCTTTCTTTGAAAAAGCGTTTGCGAGCTTTTCATTTATTGCGATAGCTTCTCTGCTCAATGCTGTTTTATCTTCTTTGGTAAGATCGGTTCCGTTTTTCCAGCCGGCCAATGCGTAAGGCACCTTCGCATCAAATTTCATTTTATACACCGCAACTGTCTTTCCTTCTTCTATCGGCACCTTTAAATTTGCAACCTCTGCAAAATTATCGAAAGCTGTTACCCCATACTCACCATGTACAATCCGTGCGCGGAAGGATGCAGCCTTGGTTAATTTTTCCTGCAACCGACCGTCTTCAATAGCCTTAGGAAAAACTTTCACCATGACCTCTTGAGTTCCACTTCCAAGGATATACTGCGGGATGTCCGCATGCTGCTCGCCCGCACTATTGCCGGTAATAAATGAAAAAGTTGCCAGCATATCATTTACATAAATTTCATAAGTGCAGTTCACTGCAGTAAACCTTATCTGGTAGGTAGGGTTATAATCGAATGTTTTTATTTCCTTTGATATATTGTTATACTTCTCCTTGGTTATCTGTTGCGCCTTAGGCTGACTGCAGGCACTTTGCACCGATATTGCAATCAATACTATTAGTAAGGATCTCAGGTTCATGTGTAAATGTTTCATCTGTTGGTTTTTGGTTGGTCCATATTTTTGTCAGAAGCTTCGATCTGATAGGTTGATTGCTGATGAACCGTGAAGCGTTAAATAATATTTGGCTGTATTCATAAAGATTAAATGCTGAATTATGCCAAGCAAATTTTATACCTGTTTTATAATATTGATGCGGGAGAATTAAAAAACACCTTCTTTCTCTGATCAACTAAAATAATTGTCCACAATGACCAAGGCTACCCCTGTAGGTAACCTTGTCACAAACCACTCTCTTTATAGAAATGCATCAAAGTAAAAGAGGGCCCCTGCGCTTTCATCCGCAGCATACTCCGCGAGATTCCGGTATTCCTGAAAAGTCAGCAAGGCAGTTATTGCGTAATGCTGATCTGCCTGTAAGCCAAGAAGGGCGCGGATAAATTTGCGAAGGCCCTGCGCAGTTTCTCCCTGTTCCTTAGAAACTGCGTTCATCCAGAACCACATCGAATGACGGGTTATTGAAGTCAAATGTAGCAGCCGCTGCTTTTCTTCATCTGTAACCGAACTATCGGGTAACATTAACTCATCCTCGAGGGCAGCCATTCTTTTAAAGTATTCCATGTAATCCCGCGGCTTTTTGACCAGGTAACAATCATTGATAATTCTGTTAATGTACTTTCCCATTCCTGGAGAACATTTAAACCGGGCGGTCAATTCTCCGATGGGTATCGATTTAAAAGGCTTATAGCTCTCATCCTTCTCAAGAAACTGTTCCGGATTTATCTGTCCATATCTATTTCTGAAAAAGTCTAAGATATAGTTTCGCTTGGCCATGCGACTGGTATCGCCTTTATTGAGCATTTTATTATAGACATAATTAAGCGCAAGATTATGGATGATGCCGATACTATCTGCCGGATTGTTCGGGTTATAAGGACTTCCGATCCCAGCGCCCCTAATAGTCAGGCCTGATATGACCGGAGCACTTTGAAGCCTCTGTTCTACCGACGCTTCTTTGTTACAGGCAGTGGCTACTATAACCAGCAATGCCAAAACGTAAATTCTATTCATCTTTGTTTAATTCACACATGGCTGCATTGCCATGGCAAAACAAAAATGGATAGCCTAAAACCGGCTTTGTATTACTTCGGTAATAGCTGTTATTTTTTTTGGATGGCTATAATTAGAAATGTATCGGCAAATTAATATTCCCTTGAAACAAGCAAGTGCGCGAGTTCAGGTGTGGCCTAGGTACAGACTGTTTAGTTTTTTACAATAGCCCGTTATCTTATCATCTCGAATTTATCGCTACCCTGCCGTTTATGAAGATAGCAGAACATGTAGTCTATAAGCAGATTGTTGTTTTTACCGTAGTGGTGTATACGGGTAACAGGTTCGCCGATATTCGGAAAATCTGAACGCTCAAGCGTTACAATTCTGCCATTTCCGTAAAATTTTAGTTTGTACTTTTCAATAGGCTGGACTTCCGCGTTTTTAAATGAAAGGAACTCAGTATAATCCTTATAGGTTTCCCTGGCCCCGTTTTCATCAATAAAAAAATACTGGGCGCGTTCTTTTTCCTTGGGATACACTGCCTGTAATATTGCAGCCGTATCTTTCATCGCATAATAGCCGGCATACTCCCTGTAATATGATAATACTTCCTCCAATAACTTTTCAGGATTCTCTTTGCTCAAATCTTTGCTGTTCGACCACCCAGGCAGACTATAAGGAACCTGTGCTTTGAAAGTCCCTTCATAAACCGCCATAGGTTTTCCTGCGTCCGAATACGTTTCTTTTCCATTACCGTCTTTTTTTACAGGCGCAGTTATTAGCTGTATTGGCTTATCCACTGTTTTTGCAGTTCCAGTTGTGACATGTTCCAGTCCTTCCACTTCTATATCAATCACTATATTCGATGAAAGAGCTTCGGTCGGCTTTCCGTCTTTATAGCCTGGATATACAATAAGCTTCCATTGCTGCGTGCCTGAGCGTAGGATGCAGTCATTTATGGGACTGCTGGTATTAAAGGTTCCGGTTGCATTACCAAAAAACTGTTCTACCGGAATATCGTTCACGAACAATTCGAAAGCGCAGGCCCCTGCCTGTATATTAGCACGGTACTCAATTGCCTTTCCAGCGTTTCTATTTGTTCTGTTTAATTCTTCGACGGAAGTTTGTCTGCGCACATCGCTTTGGGCGCTGGCTAAGGAACTGTACACTGCAGCCAATAAAATGATCATTGATTTCATATATCTTTCTGAAGATTTAGCCTTCATAATCGGTTAACTAGGTCCTGTTTTTAAAACAAAAATTATACCATCATCGTAGCGCTGAAGCATCGGGAATGATACCCGGTTTAATCATCCCTAGACACCAGAAGGTGCGCTAATTCAGGTGTCGCATAAATTCTATCCATCTCTGTTTCGATAATGACTGCTACCTCTTCTTTGATCTGAATATAATTATCATCTATTTCTTGAGCAGAAACATTCCTCACCTTTGGAATAGGAACATAAGCGGCTTCTTCTGCAGCTATAGCGTCATGGTCATTAATAATCTCACAGTGAAAATTTTTCAGCTCAATTTTTTCCGTTGGGTTATCGGCAACCGAACCAACAAATTCCCCAGAAGAAAGCGTCGAAATCCTGGAAGCGGGAATAGCATATTCCAGCTGGGTGGACTTACTAATTGAGGTATCATTTGCATTGATCGAAAGGCTCTGCCGCTGCTGCATGATCTTGCCAAAGCGCTCGCTCAAAGTCTTCGCTGTATCACCTAAAACCTGGCCGCTAATAATGTTACCCACTATATTGAAGATCACATCAGCACTTTCCTTACCATAGTCTTTGCGCAACTGAGATATATCCTGAACTGCAAGGCAGGTACAGACCCGATTCCCTCTGGCAGTTGCTATCGTGCCTTCGATACCTGAAGCACCACCAATATATATCGTAGGAAACTCATCGAAGATAAGTGATGATTTCAACTGGTCCTTTCTATTGACCAACTTGATCATCCTGGAAACATACAGGGATAGAACAGCGCCATAGACCTGCGCCTTCTGGGGATTATTGCCTACGCAGACAATCTTGGGTTCTTTCGGGTTATTGATGTCCAGTGTAAAGTCGTTGCCAGAAAGCACGTAATAGAGCATTGGAGAAGCCAGCCGTGCCATGGTAATCTTGGCAGAGGCGATCTGACCTTCCAACTGTTCCATGGCCCCGTTTACATACGCAGTGACAAAAGGATTGATCAGAACTTCTATTTCCGGTTCGGTCCTGAGCACCGGAAAAAGCTGATCATAATTTGTCTGCATTAACTCTATGACATGCGGCAGTGTACAGTACTTTCCGTTCTTATATTTGCGCAGGTACCAGATAATACCGGTCAGGAAATTGATTGGACTTTCCACAAAAAAATCCCCGGTTTTTTTGATCCATTCGCGGTTCAGTCCCAACATGATAGTACGGCTGCTCTCGGTCGCATCGGTAATATCGGTCATGCTTTCCGGGTAGAGTGGATTGCAGCGATGGTAAATGTTGTCGAAGTCTATAACATAAAATTTCGGCTCTACCTTGTATCTATGCTTGTTCTTGAGGTAAGAATTATAAGCAATAATGGAGAGGTCCGGAAACTTAAAATCGTAAATGAACATGCTGAAGCCCTTGCTCAGATGCTGCGTGATAACGTGCCTTATTACGAAGTAGCTCTTACCAGCACCAGGGGTTCCCGCTACCAAAAGCGATCTGAAGGGGTTGAGGAAATTTATCCACGACTTTCGGATTTTACCCTTCAGGTTGTATCTCGCCGGAAGGTTTATTGAGTACTCATTCTCAAGTAATCTCTCTTCCTGGGGAAAAGTTTCCTGCAACTGATTAAAGATATCTTCATCCAGGCGCTGCTTCAATAACCTGGTAAGCAACGCTCCGCCATTAAGGATGAACAGGTATCCAAGAGATGTTACACTTATATACATCCCGGCCAGAACTTCTGCCGATGCCTGAAGCCTAAGGAGAATGTGGCTGGCTCCGAAAATAACCAGGCCGGAAAGCAAAGAGCGAATGGCAGTAGCACTTTTTAACTTCTCATCCTTTTTTCCCTTCGCACCGATCAGGGATATAAAAAGCAGGAGTAGTGCCGCAATTTTTGAAATATAAAAATGCCGGAACAGCCCGGTATTCCCAATATTTGTTAAGACCTGTTTTATGATGTCATGTGCAAGATGCCACCGCTCAAAAGCGGCATAACAGTAAACATAAAAATGCAGGGCAAGTATTATGATGCTGCATTTGCGGGTCAGGTCAATGATCTTTCTTAAAGCTTCTGCGTTCTCTCCAGTATTCATACTTCACGGCTTTATCTTCAACTCACTATTCTGTTTGTATTCTCTTTTTCTTTTTTCTCCTGAAAGGATCAGGCATATTTTCCTGATAAGTATCGGACAGCAAAGTATCAACCAGGATCAGGATGACCGGCTGATCATGGGCGGGATAATTTTTATTGGGGGAATCAAATCCGGCAGGATATGTTACTGGCGCGGGTTCTATTTTAATATTACCTGTCGACATAACGAGGCTATTTCTTTCATTGGGCTCTACCGGTTTCGGCAGCCTTTCCAGAAAAGCTTTCGCACCATAGGCTTTGCCCAGATCACTGCCATTAAATACCGCGCGTGTTCCGTTATCAATAAAAGTGACACCATAGATCTGTCCCTGTACGTTCTCTCTGAACAGTATCCGGATGCCTTGGCACCGAAGTTGCGCTTCCAGTTCCTCTCTGGTTTTTGAACTGGCGATGGCCTTGTCCAGCAGATGCCTCAAGCGCTGGCCGTAAGGTTTCCTTGCTTCTTTATTTGGAGCATATTTCTTCTGCAGGTTTTTTAAGGTAGGGGAAGAATATATGGAGCTGGCCTTAATGGGCACGCCCAATTTCTTGCCTTCTTCATCAACGATATGATAGGTAAGGCCACCGTTCTCCTTCATTTTCGAACCTTCCTCTCCCTGGTAGGCAGTTACATTAAACTGGGCCAAGGCAGAGTTTAATTCAGGGATAGAAGTAAATCTGTAACTCCCGGTTACCTCGCGGACGATAGCAGAAATTGCCTTTTTCGTTTCTGTTCTGCCGTAGCTGATCTTCTTTAGATCAACCGCACTCAGCAAAAATTCTGTTTCTTTTTTTTGATCTTCGGCCTTGATCAGTCCATACTCATTTTCAATTTCCCTACGTGCTTTCTCCGACTGGTTACGTCCCAGATTATGTGTTTCAATCCGCTCACCACCGTCCGCAATATTTACCGTCGCGATATGCATATGGGCATGAGCCGCATCATAATGCCGGTACACAAGAAAGGGCTGCTGCCCAAAGCCGATCCTTTCCATATAGTCAATGGCTATCCTTTCCATGAGCTGATCATCTATGACTTCCCTATTGGAAAAATTGAGCGATATGTGCAGGGTATTGGTCCGCGCCATCTCGTTCTGGCTGGTCAGCATTTCAAAAAAATGTAGCTTCTGTTTAAAGGATAAATCCTCCGGGGCCAAGGGATAGCCGCAGGCCATGAGCAGTTTAGCATCGCCGTCCACAACTTTATTTTCATTGTAGTTGAGCACCCCCCGGATGCTCTGCCCATGCGCTATTCGGGCAACCATTTCGCTGAGATTTTAGAAATTATCGCTATCACCTCGGTGAGTTTCTCTTCCGCCTGCTGGTAGAAGCGGGTCAGATCAAGCACGCGTGCAATACGGGATTCGGGAAGTTTTTCGGCATGAAAACGTTTGGTCACCTGGTTTATATTTATGCCAATGGAATGAAGCTCCCTACGGACAGCGCCAAGCTCAGCCAGCATTTTATCGCTGGTTATATCCTGGTGTCTGACCAGAATTCTGTTGCCATCGAGGATATGGCGCAGCAGTGCACTCAGGGATTTTATGTTTTTGCTCTGGCTTAAAAGTAGCACGAGCTCTTCGTATTTTTCTTTCGAAATACGGGTATGTATCCTATAGCTAAGCTGTTTTCTTTCCTCACTTTTTCTCTTTCCCATACAGCACTTTTCATTCTAATAACATCAGAAAACCCGACTCCGGAGGGTTTTCCATCCCCCTGCGGGTAGCAGGGGGCAAGATGGTTTGTCGACAAACCTACATCTTGCTGAACACCCAAAAAACGTGTTCTCTCTTCTTAATGCCTGTTTTATGCTCTACAATCCTTTCCGGTAACGTTTGTCTCGTTTGTTTTTCAATCCAGCAGCCTGCAGGATGGCGTTAGCGATATTGGTGTTTAGTATTTGCTTTCTGCTGTACGCCTTGGAGATGTTCATCAGGGCGGGCACCAGTATTTCTTTTGCGTCGGGATGTTCTATAATACGGGCAAGAGAGATACCTAAGTCGTGAATATAATAGTCACTAAGTTTGCCAGTGAGAATCCCTCGCTGCATGTCCCTGTATAATTTTTCACGACTTGGTAATTCCGTCTGACTTGTCATTGCTGGTAACAAGTTCTCTGCCGCTCTATTATGCCGACCCAGCTCCCGACCATGCCTGTAAATGTCCCCCATAACCTTTTGGTCGATGCTCAGTGAAAGGGTACGCCTTAGCCATAACTCTCCGTTTCCATTCTCTGCTTTAAAGACCATTTCTTTACTCAGACATTCATCTTCTGCTTGTCTGATAAGCACAATGCCATGATCATTTGCTGAATAGTGGGTCGCTGCACCATACCCTTCATTCCACGTTGTGCCTACATCAATACCGTCGATGAGCAGTGTCCCCTTGAACACCGGAAACGGTTCCGTTAACGGAAAATGATAGCTTAAATCTTCAATTCCTATCTGCATCTTTATTAATTAAATACCCCTGCCTTTGCCTTTTTTTCGTACTGGCCGGTTCGTTATCTTTATCTGTTTTCTTTTGTTCTTTTCTTCAAATTGTAGGGCGACCTGTACAGCGGATAGGAAGATATTAAATCGGTATTGGGGATAATATATTGCTCGCTTATCATCCTGTTCTGCAGGAACTGGATGAGCTGCCCGCGGTCTGCTTCCTGTAGTTTATTTACATAGGACAATCCATTTTCGCCGGGGGTAAGCTCAATTATTTGATCCGGATCTTTACCGGAATATCGGTTGTCACCTTGCTTCGTAAAGCCATCATCCTTTAAAATAGCTTCCAGTAAGTTACTGCTGTTTAACCGTTCTGCTTCTATAACCAATTTCTCGAGGTTCCCTAAAGAATATGCCGTATAACTGTTACCAATATCTTCCATAATCTTATTGTCTCATCTTAATTTCGTCTGCCTGACCGGCGTTAGATTCCCTTTCCTTTACCTTTTTTCCTCCGGAACTGATGTTGCGTGCGACTTGGTTGCGCAAGCTTGATCCGCTCCCCTTCAGACAATGCTGGGGGGACTGAATACAAGGGTTTCCAGTCAGGATCAAAGTTTAAATTGATCGGTATTGGTTTGTTTTCAGGGGTAAAAAAATCAATTGTTTTGTGTTCCGGATTAGCTTGCAACAGAACTTTTGCCCCGTTATAAAGAGTAACTGGAACAATATTACCCCTAGTCAGGTCATACACGACACCATGATCTGGTTTAGTTGGTATCTGCTGAACCAATGCCGAAAGTCTTTCATGAGAAACCTCATAAATTTCAGTAAATGCAAGGTTCTTTTCACCGGAATATTCATTGGTGTCCAGGCGAAGCCACTCGGCATTGCTCGGCGAAAGAGGATATACGTTACTATCAAGAACAGTCCTGCCACAGAGAAGGTTCCAGGCAATGCCGGCATCTACCTCACAAGGGAAATAGCGTTCAATTTTAGGAAGAGACTCAAGAAGCTTATCAGCCTCCTGCCGTACCAGAGCCTCAAAGAAAGAAGAATATTGCCAGTACTTTAGCTGGAAGAGATCTGCAATTACCGCACCTTTTTCGTCCTGCTGTAACTGAAATATTTGTTGCTGAATCATATCGATCTTGGGATAAAACTCTGGTTCGCGATCATCGTGAATTACAAACAGTTCGCCATCATTAGACCAGTCAACGGATTGCATGACTTTCTCCAACTCCAATGTGTTTATGCCATTGAATACTCCATGTTCAATCTCAGGATATATCCACAGACTTGCACGATATTCATCAATACTATACCAGCCATCAACGCTTGTAACAGGAATGGAAAATTCCCCATAAGCCTCCGTGTTGTTATGGAAACAGGTTATCAAGAACTCTTTTGGATTGTCTGCCGGCAAACGGGTAAGTGCGCTGTAAGTATCAAAGTTTGCATATTGATCAAGCTTAAGTGCCATCATTTTTTCAAGCAGATCATTAAATCTTCCAGAAACCTGCAGGTACGCCTCAGTACTGGTGCAGATACCGGATGCTCCTGCAGAAAAATCCCGGCTGCGTTGATGCATGTACTTCAGTTCATTGCCATCTGGAAGATTTGCTATGTCCTCTGGCCAATATTTGAACATCAGCTCTTGCTGTATCTTTATCCCATCAAAGTTCTGCCCGGAAGATAATCTATTGAGCTGTTCAATGGTTTTTTCAATAGAAGCTTTATCCTGTTCGTTAAGCCGCGAGTCACCATTCTTGCTAAAATATGCAGGCCAATCCTCAATCTTCATATACTGCTCAAGCTTACCGGTGTCGACATCATTAATTGTCTTATGGTCAATTGTAATGGCTTCCTGATGTGTAGCCTTGTAACTGGCCAGGCGGTAAGCGTCGAACTGCAAATCCCGTTCGAACCTCAGCCGGAAGAGCATTGCCTCTTCTCCATAATCAATTCTATGATTTACGGAAAAAACAGGCTGATACAAATTCGTATGGTACAGAATTTCTTCTTTTAAAGTATCCCCGTAAAAGCCCAGGCTATTCAGATAATTTAATAATTGTTCTTCCTTCTCACTATCCATTCTCTACTTATATTATTGGGTAATCATTGCTTATAGAGTTTTTTATTGGGGCCCATAAAAAGCCTTATAGTTTTTTGCCTTTCCTATGTGGGTGTTTCGGTCTTGCTGTTTTATGCTTAAACGCAGTGTATTGGCTTTCTTTAAGCCCTGCATCCACATAAATCTCCGTAGGTATATTATCGTTCAAAACCCGATCACCATTTTTAAGTCTGGGCACAACGTGGTCTGTAATTGCATACATAATCATTATCTCACCATAAGGTGTTCTTAGAATTTCTTGAATGGGACTGTTAAAGGTCAATTGACTGAGGCTACCATTGGGATTGCCAAAAACAATACTAGTTGCAATAGCTCTTTGAATCTGCTGTAGATTTGAATGTTCCAGGGTTAACGATGCACTATTTTGTTGGTCGCTGTTTAAAAAGGAGGCGGCCATTTCCGAAATGATCGTATAAGCTGTAGCCGCAGAAATGTCCGGATAGGAACTTAGCTTAAAGGTGTAACTATGCTCATGTGCCCGTCTCATTTTGTCCGGTTCTCCAGAAAAAATGTTGTAGATATTAGCAGGCCAGTGTTTATACATCAATAGATCTCCAGCATGTTTTGCTTGCGTAGATTCGGATAACAGCAATTGAGCAATGCCATCGATACAGCCTATTGCATTTTGAAAATTGTCTGGCAACGCAGGCCCGTCGATTGTAGAATTCCAATACTGCTGCCAGTCGATCTCATCCATTTGCTTATCCAGTACAACCGTATCAAATCCCTGAAATACATTTCGATCGATACTCACGGGCGTTCTAAGAGTTGCATGTATTGCCGCAAGCTCAAAACCAAGGGCATCATCATTCCACTGAATCTGTAATTTGTAAAACATTTGGCCACCGTCAAATGCTCTGTCGAAGGGAATTAAAAATGTGGGTAGTCCCAGTTGCTCGGTTTTTTCTATGCCTAGCTTCAACCTTTGATCCGCAAACCCTCTTGCTTCAAGATTTTTAAGTAGCGTTTCCATCTCTTCTTCGTTCATAACCTTTGGGGTTTATTCTTCTTCGCAGTCTTATGCATAACTTCTTTAGGTTGAAAAATAGTCCGTATTGCCACCGTATCCCCCGTTCTCTACAAAACCGACATGAGCATCGTTTATATAAAGATTGGCGGTAAATGCTTCGGTCTCCTGGCTAAGGGAGGGCATATGCTTGATGTTTTTAAGTTGTATTTTCATAATGTTCTATTTAAACCAGCCATCGTTTTCTCTATAGCTTTAAATATTTGGTATGCCAGGCCGGGCACGATCGCGTTGCCTAATGCCTTTATACTCTCGGTCCGCCATTTGGGAAATGTTATGGGCATGATGGTAGATGGGTACAATTCAAAAAGGGCATCAAAATCCAGTTTGCCGGGAATCCCATCATTTCCTCGACAAATAGTGGGCTGAGTTTGTGGGAAGTTTTCCCAACCCGGAATTCCATAGTGCCCGGCAGGCTCGTGGGTTTGACCTCCCTGTTGTATTCTCTTGCCTGTTTCCCCTTCCAATCCCTTGCTATTGGCGTTGGTAGCAATTGCACCAAGCGGGCCAGCCCCACGCTGCCCGATTTCCCATTCTGGTTGTATTTTCGCGGCAGCCCACGGGTAGCTCTGAACTGGTCGTTCTTGCCGATGATGCTCCCCATCGTCGCATCTGATGTTAGCGGTGTTGGAAGAAGCATTCGCTGCACCATCTCTGCCAGGCTCATTCCAAAACCGTTGCCGTTGATCTTCATTGCCTTTAATTTCTCCCGTCGCTGGTCTATCTTCAGGATATCGCTTGCCCCCGTATCCATTGTTACCGGAGTAGGCAATAAACCAGACCCTTTCTCTTCGGTGCGGAGCGCCGAGACCTGCAGCAGGAAGAACATACGGTTGAACCTGGTATCCTTCAGCTTCCAGGTCAATCTGCACCTGCTCGAAGACCACACCTTCGCTCCAACTAATGATTCCGCGAACGTTCTCGCCCACGATCCACGGGGGTCGAATTTCTCGTATTGCTCTAAGCATGTCCGGCCACAAATGGCGCTCATCGGCAGTTCCCTGCCGCTTTCCTGCGACACTGAATGGCTGGCAGGGGAAACCTCCGGTAAGGATGTCGATGCAGCCTCTTTGCGGCCTGAAATCTGTTTCTTTGATATTTCCATAGCTTTTTGCTTTTGGATAATAATAACTCAACACTTGTTTACAGAATGCATTCAACTCACAGTGAAACACATTATCCCACCCCATCCATTCTGCCGCCAGGTCAAAGCCGCCTATCCCACTGAATAAGCTTCCGTGCCTGATTTTTCTCTGTCCTTTCATTCTGGCCTCCTCGTCTTAAGGGGCGGTTATCGGACCATCGGGTACGGTGGCAAAATTGGCTATGGGTGATTTGTAATTATGATACTTTGGTATTGGGTGATAAATTTAAATCCTAAGAAATGGGAATACAGCTACTTAGATATGATAAAATATTTTTATAAATTAGCTTAAATCAGAAAGCAACATTAAGAGAAAGGAGTTAGCTTGAATTTTTATTATGTGGCAGCCGTGGCCTTGGTAGCCTTGGCCTTTGGGATCAACACTGCAATCAATAGAAGGAGGTTCTATAGGAGAGGCGCTAGAGGCCTGCAGCATTTCAATAGCTATAGGAAAGCAGTCGCCACAACCTGGCTAGAAAGACTCGGAAAGTTATTGGCAATTGCGTTAGTGTTATTGGCGATTGGTATGATGGGAAAGGGATATCAACAAACACTAAAAGATAAGCGTCATCGGATAGATCATAGCAACTAACGGTTCGGAATCTGATGCGTGCATTTTGAAAAGCTAAAAAGTACTAGCTTTTTTTTGCGAACGCTGGAGTTTTCAAATTTACTCAGTCATTTTTATGGGTTGTGAAACTTCGCCGATAGGATGAACAACGACCATGACCGTTTCACACATGATAAAATGAGACGGGTTCTTAATTTGTAATTTCCCGAGTTCTGCCGGCAATTAAACATCCTTAGGATGAGTAAACTATTACGTTGGGAATTCTCGTAGTTTGGGGACGGCATTGGGTGCCAAATAACAACAAGTAAATTCATGAAGAGACAAAAAAACAATCAAGAGTTTTCAACAATACCCCTGGCTTTTTTTAATTCATGTTGAAAACGACGAATTTACAATCTCTAGGGCAGGAAATTGCAAAGCTGATTGCTGTTTGACTAGAAGTTTTAGTAGTATTGTAAAGTTTTGCCTCTCAACGTAGGCAAATAAAAATTTAAAAAATACTTTTTAAGTAAATGGATCTTGTTGGCAAGCTTTGGAACTTCTGCCACACCCTTCGACACGAAGGTGTGGACTATAGTGACTATATTGAAGAACTTACATATTTATTATTTCTTAAAATTGCTGAAGAAAGGGGAGTTGCAATTCCTGTGGGTTGCAGGTGGAATGATTTGATTATACATGACCAGGAAGACTTACTGATCAGGTATAACGAGATTTTATCTCAGCTTAGCAGAGAAAAAAATATCCTAGGTGATATTTTCATACAGCCAATTGCCAAGATCAGGTACGCGGCAAGCCTTAAGAAGCTACTGCTTCTGATTGACGAAATCAATTGGAGTGACTACAACGAGGACGTACTTGGGGCGATGTTCGAGGGCTTGTTGGAAAAAGCGGCTAATGAAAGTAAGAAGGGAGCTGGTCAATATTTTACTCCTCGGCCGCTGATCGAGGCGATCGTTGAGGTGATGAAACCGGACCCCTTTGAATCAGGCGATTTCAATGTCTCTGACATTGCTTGCGGAACTTCAGGGTTTATTATCTCCAGTTATGAATGGTGGAAAAGCAAAAACGCAGGTCATAAATTATCAGCATCTCAGAAGAAGAAAGTCTATGAACAGACCTACTATGGACAAGAGCTTGTAATTCGGCCGCGCAGGATGGCACAAATGAACCTGTATCTTCATGGCATCATACCAAATATTAGGTTGGGTGACACCATTTACGAGCCACTGGACACACAGGCTTATACTTGTGTGCTGACCAATCCTCCCTTCGGAAACAAAGGGGCCAGCCAAATTCCGGATCGAAAGGATTTCATTGTGAAGACTAGTAACAAGCAGTTGAATTTCATCCAGCATGTCTTTAGCTGTTTAAAAGAAAATGGAAGAGCAGCCATCGTTCTTCCTGATAGCGTTCTTACCGATGACAAGGCGATTGAATTGTGGAAAATTCTTTTTGAAAAATGCAATTTCCATACTATTTTGAGACTCCCCCAAGGAACATTTTTACCATATGCAAATGTAAAGGCTGTGGTAATATTTCTGCAGAAGGGAACTGCAACGAGAAATGTATGGTATTTCGATGCAAGGAGCAATGTAGAGAGCATCACTAAAAAGGATCGTCCCCTAGCAACAAAACATTTTTCGGAATTCGTAAAAGAATACGGTGCAGATGTTAACGGAAACAGCCGGAGACAAGATTCGGGGGAGGAAGGCCGCTTTAGAAAGTACTCATTGGATTATATTAAGAAAAGAAACTATAACCTCGATATCAGCTGGTTAAAAGATGATACCGATGATGCAGGCTACAATGGTGTTACGGCCGAACACCTGATCAGAGATACTATCGACCAAGTCAAGGATTTGGTTGACGATCTTAGGGAATTATTGGTAATGTTAGAGAAATAGATCAGTTGAAGCAGTCTAAGAATACACCGCAAACGAATTTACCGACTAGCTGGACCTCCGCTAGGTTGAGTGACGTTGTCTTGTCAAGAAAAGGCAAAAAGCCGAAAAAACTTAGCGGCGAACATTTTGAGAACGCTGTTCCCTATTTAGATATCAAAGCTATAGAAACCGGGAAGATCAATCAGTTTGCTGATAAAGAATCAGCCGTCATCATATCAGACCGCGATCTTATTGTGGTATGGGACGGTTCAAGGAGCGGTTGGGTAGGTAGGGGGCAAAATGGAGCACTAGGTTCGACATTGATGGTACTTACACCAGTGGTTGTTCATTACGATTTCCTTTTTTATTTTATCAAATCTAATTTTGAGTACATCAACTCAAATATAAAAGGATCAGGAATCCCGCATGTTAACCAGGATATATTCTGGAACCTTGAAATACCCCTTCCTCCGCTCGAAGAACAGCATCGGATCGCAGCCAAGATAAGCGAATCGTTTGCGAAGCTTCATACCGTAAAGACAACGCTAGACAAATTACCTGATGTATTAAATGCCTCCAGAGAGAAAATCTTAAACAAAGCCTTTTCCGGTGATCTCACTAGACAATGGCGCATTGATGCCCCGCCTGAAGAGGCTCCGGCTCTTGAAGCCCCAGTGGATGAAAATGGCTGGCATAGAATAAGCGCAGAAAGTTGCTGTAGCAAAATATCAAATGGTTCAACTCCTAAAGGCAAGCGGTTTGAGATTTCCAGTGGGATTCCATTTCTTAAAGTCTACAATATAGTAAATCAGAGGATCGACTTTGATTATAAGCCTCAATTTATTGATGAGATGGCACATCAAAAATTGAAAAAATCAATTGCGCTACCTAATGACGTTGTCATTAATATTGTGGGACCGCCCCTAGGAAAAGTGGCCATTATACCCAACGATTATCCTGAATGGAACATGAATCAAGCCATGGTGCTGTTTCGGCCCAAAGCATTCTTGAATTATAAGTTTCTATATTATTTTTTCTTGGAAGGCACTCAAATAAAACAAATCGAAAATGAATACAGGGGATCGGCAGGCCAGAGCAATATCTCGCTTACACAGTGCCGGAATTTTGAAATTAAGGTGCCCCCTGTGGCTGAGCAGTTGGAGATAGTTGAAAGGATTTCCGGTCAATTCCATGAACTTGAGAAAATATATAAGAAAAACGTAGCCGCCAAAATATCTGTATCAAGCACCCTGGATAAAATCTTATCAGAAGCATTTGAGGGTACGTTGGTCGCCCAGTCAGAAGATGTTGTCCAAACCGATATTTTAATCGATATCAGGGAGAAGAAATCGGAACTTCAGCAACAGTTAGTTTTGAAGAAAAAGGCACGGTTAAAAACAAAGCATGCGAATATGGCCCAAAAAAAGAACACTTCTTTAATCGATATTTTGAAAGAAAGATACGGTTCCAAGGAATTTACCTTTCTGGATATTGAGAAACATTCCCAGCTTGATTATGAGATTCTCAAAGATGAAATCTATGCATTGTTGGACAGCGCCCTTGAGATGAACTTCCAAGAAAGTTCAAATACGATGTATTTTAAAATTAGGAAGACATGAAAATACTTCAGATCCATATCATTGAAAACGCGGACAAGCCGCTGTTAAATGATCTTCTGCTTGAGTTTCCTACCAACAAATCAGAGGATACATTTAATCCGAACATTTTTATCGGCATAAATGGGTCGGGGAAATCGCAGCTACTGGAAACAATAGCCGACATATTTTTATATCTGGACCGGGTTTACCGACAGGTCAATAAGATTCTGAGTCCCTTTACCTCAGTTCTTTTTGATATCCATTATACTATATCTTTAAATAAGAAGGATTTTCAGGTAAATTTCAAACACACTGATAAAAAAGATAGGGAACCAGAATTGGTCATAAAAGATGCTAGTGGTAAAATTGTAGCTGTCCCCTTTGAGGAAGTAAACAAATTTTTGCCGCTCAAGGTCATTGGGTATACCTCAGGAGAAAATGAGACCTTGAGTCTTCCTTTTACCGATTACTATGATGAATACGCACGTTATACCGCTAAAAGAGCAAGACTCGAAAAAACCGAAACCTTGGATGACTACGAACCGCGCTTTTATCTGATGGATTATAATACCAATATTGGAGTAGTCATTTCCAATCTGGTTCTGGGACAAAAAAGTAAGGTAAAAAAATTAACGGATTATATTGGGATTAGCGCACTTAGAAGTTTTCAAATTGTTATACAAACTAGACATACCGCTGCTCCCAAAAAAAATAAAGTTGAATTGACAGCGGAACTGGAGGACTGGATCGAAAAACTAAAGAAAGCCTCTACCTGCCACCAGTATTTCAAGACTGAGAACAAATATGTTCTTGATTTTTACGTGAATGATGCAACACGAGCTGCGTTGTTAGCTTTATTTAAGACTCCTCTTGCGCTGTATACCGCATTATATAAAATCGAGCTGCTCAATAACCTCATCATCAAGGATAGCCATTTGGCCGAGATCAAGAGAAAGCGCAGTCTGAGAAAACTTATTATCAAACCACCTACGGTTGCAGAACAGGATAAGGTTTTAAGTTATTCAGAAGTGAAACTAAATCTAGATAACGGTGATGTAATCGACTACTTGAATTTAAGTGATGGAGAACACCAGCTGATGAATATATCAGGTACCATCCTTATGTCGGGATTCGAAAATTCACTTTTTTTGTTGGATGAGCCGGAAACCCACTTTAACCCAATGTGGCGGAGGGAGTTTATCAGCTTACTTTCAAAACTGACATCAAGCAAAAGCCAGGATTATTTTCTGACAAGTCATTCTCCTTTTATCGTAGCCGATATTAAAAGGGAATATGTTTATGTTTTCAAAAGGGTAAAAAATGAGTTGACTGTAGAATGGCCTCTCAATGAAACATACGGATCGGATTATGATTCTATTTTGCAATCTGCATTTGAACTGGAATCTTCGCTCTCTAAAAAATCCTTTGATGAAATGCAGTCCTTATTGAAAAACGGAACGCTGCAAGAGTTAGAGGACGGTATAAAGGAATTTGGTGAATCGGGAGAAAAATTTTTTCTTTTTAAAAAGTTGCAGGATCTGAAAAATAAGGACGTAAACTCAAAAGAAAAATAAATGTTGTACCTTTTCAAGGAGCTGCCAAAGCACCCAGCTTATAGATTAAATAAACACGTACGGTATTTTTTCAGAAAAATTACAGATGTCGATAATACCGCACAGTTTGATACAAACAATTATTTTCATTCGGAATTCGTAACTTTTCTAGCCAGTGGTGATCAGGGCACGCTTCGGGGGCACTTTGAAACTTTTTTCAATCTCTATAAATCGCTTACAGTCCCCCAAAAAAAACAACTCCAAAAGAGCTTCAATGATAGTCAGTTTATCATTGCGGTGATCAGCGATCTGAGTTTTGATGGCAAGTCAATTCAAGCAATATCCATTCCACTCTCCATCAGACCGGCAACAAAAGAGTTATTCAGTTATTTGTACAAGACGACCTTAGGTAGTTTTGGACAGGTAAAAAAGCACTACCGGGAATTGTATAATACTTTGGATCATAATATCTGCCCATTCTGCGGAATCGAGAGGCTTAACCCGCCTTCTTTGCGTAAACAGGATTATGATCATATCCTTATACAGTCCAAATATGCCTATTCAAGTATAAACATGAAAAATTTGGTCCCTATGGGCACTGAATGTAACCGAAACTTTAAAGGCTCAAAGGATGTAATCTACAATGGAAAGGCAAGAGTGTTGTATTACTCCCCATTTGAGACTTCGTTTCCCATAAGCATAACCCTAAATGGCAGTACCCCCCCGAAAGACTTAAAGACAGGTGGGAATTGGAAAATAATGATCCATCCAGACAATCCACAGACTAGAAGATGGGAAGAGGTTTTCAAGATCAAAGGCCGTTATGCAGATCAGATGCTAGACGGCTGCTTTGTAGACTGGCTCAAGGACTATAAAATATACGTCAAAACACATGGTCTACCAGCAGACCAGACAGAAGCACGCGCTCAATTTGGAAAACTCGGCAAAATGTTGCTTGAAAACCCACTCAGTGAGCCGAATTTAGTGAAAGGGGCCTTTTATAATTTCCTAGCCTCATACATTGACGATGCGTTTAATAAGGCCGTTCTGAATTTTATTAACAGTTAACTAAGCATTTCGGCAATGGCCACGTATTCTGGATTTAAAAAAAAATTATAGATTTCGCAACGAGATTATCATACGTTTTATCTCATCCAGATCGGTTTCTTGCGTAGGAAGTTCTTTCGTTTGATAACTATGGAATTGCCATATCTCTAAAACTTCCGCAACCGTAACACTATATGGCTTGTAGAGTTTGTTTAACGATTCCAGTAATATAGTTTTGTCGTTTTGAACAGTAACTAATTTAAATACAAAATCATTGTTGCCATTTAAGATAACTATGCATGCCGTTTTGGGCTTAATACCCGTCCAGTCTTCAACAAAGCTGGTGATCACGTCACTTCCTTCAGGTATCGGATGCATAGAGTCGCCGATTATCGGGAACATCCGGTAGCTTTTCCCTTTGGGGAGATTAGGCAGGTTGACCTTGGGCAGGCTGGCAATAAACTCCGGGTCATTATAGCCTGCCATATAACCTGCTTTTACCTTGATCGGTACATATTCTACATTTTCTTTGTTGCTTTTATCGACTGAAATCGCCAGCACGCGCACTTTACCCCCCTGCAAATAAATATCGCTCCCCGCTTCAAGCTCCCTCAATTTAAGTTCCGAGACCTTTGAAAGGTCAATTCTTAGCAAAGAGTCGATACTTATTTTAAATGTGTTTGAAAAATGTATGAGGTCTTCTGGTTGGGGGGCTTTGGTCTGCCCATTTTCAAGCGCATTGTACTTAGAACGGCCAATACCAAGCGTTTCGGCCATTGCCTCCTGACTCAATTTCTTCCTGTTGCGGAGGAGTTTTAAATTCTCGGCGAAAAAAACTTTTTGTGCATTCATTTTGTATTGCTATTATTGATATCAACATTTTGTCACTAATCGTGTCAAATGTAGGAAATTAAATTTAATTGTGATGGAAGAAGCGGTGAATAAAAAAGAACTGATAAAAAAACTGCGGCAGGACATTCTTGCGATGCAGGGCTTTCGGGCTGTTTTAGATCATGACCGCCGGGATACGGGGCTCGGTCCTTTGGAACATGCCTTTCCCAATGAGACTTTTCCAGTAGCTGCGGTACACGAATTTATTAGCCCTACAGTTGCCGACGCTGCTGCAACAACCGGCTTTATGGCCGGACTGATGGGCCATTTAATGCAACAAGATGGAACCTGCCTATGGGTGGGCACAGAACGTCAGTTATTCCCGCCTGGTTTAAAGGCTTTTGGCCTTGATCCGGACCGGATTATTTTTGTGGACCTACGATGGGACAGAGATGTACTTTGGGCGGTAGAAGAGGCCTTAAAATGTGAAAAGCTAACTGTTGTCGTAGCAGAACTGAAAGAAATTAATCTGACCGAATCCAGGCGGCTGCAGCTGGCTGTTGAAAAAAGCAGGGTAACCGGCTTTTTGCACCGGCGCAATCCACGGAAGATAGATAATATAGCCTGCGTATCCCGCTGGCAGATTACGCCGATTGCTAGTAATCTGCAGTATGGACTTCCGGGTGTGGGTTACCCATGTTGGAATGTGGATCTGCAGAAAGTGCGCAACGGAAAGCCCGGTAAATGGCAATTGCAATGGTCAGCTGGTCAATTTAACCACCTTATACCTGCCACAGTCGATAAACAAAAAATCTTTATTCCCCAAGCCGTATAATATGTCCAGGCGTTATTTAACCATATGGTTCCGTCATTTAACGGCGGATCAGCTTGCTATCCGTAGACCTGAGCTGAAAGGAAAGCCTTTCGTGCTTGCGGCGGCGGAACGCGGACGTATGGTAGTTAAGGCATGCAGTGGTGCAGCCAGCGCTAAAGGAATAGAACCGGGCATGGTTGTAGCCGATACTAGGGCCATATTTCCGAACGTGGAAGTATTAGACGATAATCCATTAAGGGCCGAAAAATTATTGCGAGCATTAGCAGAATGGTGTCTGCGCTATACCCCAGTTGTGGCAATAGATCTACCGGATGGCCTAATCCTGGATATCAGCGGCTGCGCCCACCTTTGGGGAGGAGAATCGCCTTACCTCAAAGAGATACAGACCAGGCTTCGATCGGCAGGCTATGAGGTCCGTGCTGCGGTGGCAGACACCGTAGGTTCTTCCTGGGCCATATCCCGGTTTGGGCAGATCAGCCCCATTACCCCGCCGGGCATGCATGCCGATGCAATTTTACAATTACCACCGGCAGCACTGCGCCTGGAATCCGGAGTGTTGGCCCGGTTGCAGAAACTTGGTCTTTACCGGATAGCCAGTTTTATCAATATGCCGCGCACGGCGTTGCGCAGGCGCTTCGGTACTGATCTGTTAGCCAGGTTAGACCAGGCCTTGGGAACAGCTCCGGAACAAATTGATCCGGTACAGCCCGTCGTGCCTTTTCAGGAACGCTTGCCGTGCCTGGAGCCGATACGAACAGCTACGGGCATAGAGATCGCATTACGCCATTTATTGGAAACCCTTTGTCAACGCATGTTCCGGGAGGGCAAAGGACTGAGAAAATCTTTATTCAGGGGCTACAGGATTGACGGAGAAGTGCAGCAGATCGAAATAGGTACCAATCAGCCAGTC
The DNA here is from genome assembly GCF_000708285.2 of Pedobacter borealis DSM 19626. GTDB lineage: Bacteria > Bacteroidota > Bacteroidia > Sphingobacteriales > Sphingobacteriaceae > Pedobacter > Pedobacter borealis. The sequence goes on along the minus strand of NZ_JAUG01000005.1, from coordinate 27,134 downwards.
AGAAATATAGAACACCTGTTTAAATTATTCCAGCTTAAGATATCAACCATCAGACCAGCATTGGGCATAGAACTCTTCATTTTGGAAGCTCCGGTAGTGGAAGACCTTTCCGTTCAGCAGGAAAGCCTATGGGCGGTTAGCAATCAGGAACATACTGCTATTGCAGGGCTGTTGGACAGGATAGCCGGCAGATTCGGCATTGCTGCTATACACCGTTACCTGCCGGACGAGCATTACTGGCCGGAGCGTTCTATCCGGGAGGCTTCATGTTTACAGGAAAAGCCAGCGATTGCCTGGCCGGATGATCAACCAAGGCCGGTATGCCTTTTGCCTAAACCGGAGCGTATCCAGGTTACCTCACCCATACCGGATTATCCGCCAATGTTGTTTATTTATAAAGACCAGATCCATAAGATCAGGAAGGCAGATGGACCAGAACGTATCGAACGGGAATGGTGGATTGAACAAGGACTGGTCCGGGATTATTATAGGGTCGAAGATGAGCAGGGCGCTCGTTATTGGGTATTCCGTTCAGGCCGGTACGATGATCACGAACCGGAATGGTTTATACACGGATTTTTTGCATAAATGAAAGGGAGGATGTATGAGTTATACAGAATTACAGGTTACCACAAATTTCAGTTTTTTAAGGGGTGGCTCGCATCCTGAAGAAATGGTAGAGCAAGCTGTAGCACTTGGCTATACGACCGTTGCAATTACGGATCACAATACCCTTGCAGGCATTGTACGGGCGCATATTGCAGCAAAAGCAGCCGGCATACGCATCATTGTTGCCTGCAGGCTGGATCTTGTTGACGGCCCGAGTATTCTGGCGTATCCAACAGATCAGCAGGCCTACAGTAATCTTTCAGCCATACTCACTCAGGGTAACCTACGGACAGAAAAGGGCAGCTGCGAAATATACAAAGCAGACGTTTTTCGTTATTGTGCAGGCATTAAATTTATAACAGCACCTCCGGGAAAACTAAACAATGAGTTTGATTTTGATCCTGCCTTCAAATCCGCCATCAAAGAATACAAGAGCGTGTTTGGGTCGAATTTATACCTGGGTGCCTGTTTTTCCTATAAAGGTGATGATGCAAAAAAATTATTCCGTATCTCTGGATTAGCAGACGAAATAGGTGCACCGATGGTAGCCACCAATGACGTATACTTTCATAGCCATGAGCGGCGGGAACTGCAGGATATTGTAACCTGCGTGCGAGAGAAACGTACAATATACAATGCCGGTTATCTATTGCATCAGAACGCAGAGCGGTACCTGAAACCTGCGCAGGAAATGGAACGGCTGTTCCGCCAGTACCCGGACGCGATCAGGCGCACCCAGGAAATCGCAGTGGCCTGCACCTTTTCACTTGACAGCCTGAAATATATTGAACCGGAAGAAAAGATCATTGACGGGCTTGCACCACAGCAGCGTTTAATAAAATTCACCTTCGAAGGCGCACATGGCCGCTATGGAGCAGCAATACCTGTAAAGATCCAAAAGCAACTAGAATTTGAACTTGATTTTATAGAGCGGCGTAAGCTGGCCCCTTATTTTTTGCGGGTTTATAAATATACCCAAAAGGCACAGGAACTTGGTATTCTTTACCAGGGGCGAGGCTCAGCTGCCAATTCAACTGTCTGCTATTGTTTATCCATCACTGCTGTTGATCCCATGAAATCGCGCTTGTTGTTTTCCCGGTTTATGTCCGATGCCCGCGAGGAGTGGCCTGATATCGATGTCGACTTTGAGCATGAGCGCCGCGAGGAAATTATCCAATACATCTATGAGGACTATGGGCGGGAACATGCTGCCATTGTTGCCACCGTTACCCAGGTGCATTGGAAGGGCGCGGTGCGTGATGTGGGTAAGGCAATGGGCCTGTCTGTAGATGCGGTGGACCGGTTGTCGAAGTCCGGCTATGAGCTGACACCGGAGTGGCTGGAAGGCAAAACAGGTTCCAGTGAAGGTTTTGATCCAAAAGACCCACACCTGTTAAAAGTGCTGAACTTAACGCAGCAATATGTTGGGCTCCCACGTCAGCTGGGGCAACACACAGGTGGCTTCGTGATCACCGACAATCTGCTTTCTGATATTTGCCCTGTACTCAACGCGAGGATGGAAAACAGGACTCAGTTGGAATGGAATAAGGACGATCTGGAAGCTTTGGGTATTTTGAAGGTAGATGTATTGGCGCTGGGGATGCTCACCATGATCCGAAAGGGCTTTGATCTGGCTAAGCAACACTATGGCCTTGATTTAACATTAGCCAATATTCCCCAAGATGATCCGAATGTATATGAGATGGTTAGCCATGCCGACACCATAGGTGTTTTCCAGATCGAGAGCAGGGCGCAGATGTCCATGCTGCCCCGCTTGCGTCCGAAATGTTTTTATGACCTGGTGATCGAAGTTGCTATTGTACGGCCTGGCCCGATCCAGGGCGATATGGTACATCCATACTTGCGCCGTAGAAACGGAGAAGAACTGGTAGACTACCCTTCCAAAGAACTCGAAGAAATACTGGGTAGAACGCTGGGGGTTCCACTTTTCCAAGAGCAGGCCATGGAGATCGCCATTGTTGCTGCCGGCTTTACCCCAGGTGAGGCCGATCAACTGCGGCGCAGTATGGCATCTTTCAAAGCCAACGGTAAGCTGCACCTGTATGAAAAGAAACTTGTAGATGGCATGGTGGCCCGTGGTTATGAAGAAGATTTTTCAAGACGGGTATTCAAGCAGCTACAAGGCTTTGAGGGGTATGGCTTCCCCGAAAGCCATGCGGCTTCCTTTGCGTTGCTAGTTTACATCTCCTCGTGGCTGAAGTGTTATTACCCTGATGTATTTGCTGCCGGATTGTTGAACAGCATGCCAATGGGATTTTACCAGCCCGCACAGATCGTTATCGATGCGAGAAAGCATGGTGTTGAAGTACGTTCGGTTGATGTCAACCTTTCGATGTGGGATAATATATTGGAAGAAAAATCCGGTAAATACTGCGCTATGCGATTGGGCTTCCGTCAGATCAGCGGTGTGCGGGAAGAGGAGATAATACTGCTGATAGAACAAAGGAACAACCCCTACAACCACATGTATACATTAATGGAAGCAGGTGTATCTTTAGCTACGCTTGAAAAACTCGCAGATGCAGATGCCTTCCGGTCTATGGGCATGGATCGAAGACAGGCATTGTGGCAAGTTACCGCTCTTGCTGACCGTCCTATTGGGTTATTTGAAGGTCATGAAATAAACCACACAGAAGAGCAGAATATCCAGCTACCCAAAATGTCGCTGTCTGAGCATGTGGTTCAGGATTATGGCAGCACTGCGCTATCTCTAAAGGCACATCCGGTAAGTTTTGTACGCCAGGAATTGTTCAATCGCCATGTGCTTACAAATAAGGAACTGGCACTTTGGCCGGATGGAACGCTGGTACGAGTTTCCGGTCTGGTATTGGTCCGCCAAAGACCGGGCACAGCATCAGGGATCTGTTTCATTACCATAGAGGATGAAACCGGGGTGGCTAATCTGGTTGTGTTTAAAAAGCTCTTCGACCGCTACAGAAAGGAAATAATAAGATCGAGACTACTTATGGTAGAGGGCCAACTGCAGAGGGAGGGAGAGGTTACACACGTTGTTGTAAAGCGTTGTTTTAATTTATCCTGTTTATTGCAGGAATTGACTGTTACAGATCAGGAAGCCGATTTACTCACTCTATCGCGTGCGGATGAAAATAACGGAGAACCTTTCCGCAATTCTAGCGCCAAATCAAAAGTAAAGAAAGTAATACAGACTGAACTTTTCCCAGAAGGAAGAAATTTTAAATAATACACACTGTATTATCAAAAGCTGAAAATTACCGATTTACAAACAGTAATTTTCAGCTTTTCGAATTAGTCAACTTGGAAAAATTAATCCCAGAAGCTACGTAGCGGCTACAAATTATCTATGAGATCTTGTAGGTAAAATATTTACCCGGCATCCCTATCCATGCAACTATTTTTTGATAGAGATCTTCTCGAATAAGTAATTCGCCACCGCTTAACTTTGGAATTTCGTCACTTAACCTATCAGTTGCCCCGAGTGCCAGATAATCTGATTTCCAGGCATTAAACTTTAATCCAACATCTCCTTTTTTATCAATGGCATAAAGACCTTTATTAAAAGGCTGAACCGTAAGTTTTAAGTGATCAACTAGTTTAGAATGCACCCATAATAATACGTAGTCCTCCAAACCATCTGATTCTTTTTGGAAAAACATCATAGTTTGCTCCTCATTAAAAGGGGTTTTATTATCGAAAATCGACTCGACTGGTTGGAGATATGTAGAAAATGGAAATTCCACACAATCGAGAGCTGTGAACTGTACGGCCGCAAAAAGTTTTATCTCGCTCAATTTAAACCGCTGATTCTCGATTAATTCCAATTCATAATGTGCCAAACGTATCCAACCATTTTTACTGCTCGGTGCCGATGTATTATATTTCTCAGAAATCTGCGATGGTTTTGTTAGAGAATTATCCCTACTACAGATCGATTCGCAGTAGGCAACTATCCCCTTTAACATGAGCTTCATTTCTCTGATTACAGAGCGTCGTTCAGACGTTTTAAGTAGGCTGTTGTATAGATCTTCATAGAGTTCTGTATTAATAGAATCGAGAATATGGTCAGCGAAATAAATATTGCTCGTAGTTCTCTCATACATTCTATTAGCATATAAAGCAAGATCTTCAGTTTCATTAAGTTGCTTTTCAAATTCGTTTTTTGCTTTTTCAAATGCAGGCGCAAGCTCCACAAAATAAGATTCCATTCTAATGTGTCTATGATTTCGAGACCTAAAAAAATTGAATTCAGCCTCTGACATCGGCCTGTATCTCATTTTAGGTGGTAGTGCAACCAGCTTCCGTAGGGGTAAATCAAGAATCTCTTCTATCATAACATCCAATAGAAACCTTCTGGTTGGATATAAAACTATCAGATATTCTTTAAATTTTTCACCATATCCTTTATTGTTCAAGTTATAGTCATAGATTAACTGGAGAATGGTAAGTTGAATGCTAGGTTTAAAATTCTTCCATTGAGTAAAAAACCAACAGAAAGGTTTAATCAGTTTGTTTTCATCCGTATAAAGTATACCTACTAATCCAGATAGTGCCCATTGAAACCGTTCTGTAGTACCTGCTTTAAAACGTGTTAATAGTATACAAAATAATACTTCTTCTCTAGTCATCTCAAAGGGTAACTCCAGCTCCTCTTGCCAATTAATTGGAGTCGTATCTGGCAGTCGCCTGCTCATTGAATCAAAAATGTGTAACCATGAGGTTTTGAGAATATCTGGTTCTATTCCGACAACCGAAAACGCATTAAAAAGGTTTCCTGAGAAGCATTTAGGATACCCGCTATCAAAGGCCGTTTCCATCTTTTCTCTTAGTATCGAAACAGCTGCCTTGTCATCTTGTCTATAGGCTACAATAAATGCTTCTTTATTGACGAGAGCGTCAAAGTAGCCACTTATATCATTCATAAAGCTCATCATTCTGTAGTACTCCTCCATTTGTTCACCATCATGAAATATTTCTTCAAGTTCCCTGGGTCTTCCATCAAATCGGTAATTATCACTGAAAAATGCTTCAATAAGGGGTCTATGCTGTTCTGGTTGATTTTTGATCTGTTCAAAAAGATAAAAAATCGATTGCCACTCATTGTTCAGAATCAGTTTCTTGCTGAAGTAATCTGATAGTTCACTTTGGTCCATATCACTAAAATCTTTTCGCTCTCTTATATTTGCACCAATTGAATGATCTTTTTCAATCGATTTAGTGTATGGCTTTTGTTCTTTAATGAGCTTCGGATCAATTCTGCTTTCTGAGTCTAGCATGTTGATCACCAGCCTTAAATTCTTAGCCTGAAGTAAGTCGATTTTATTCCGAAATGCAGGTTTAAATTTTTCAAAAACTGTCCCCAAATACCTTTCGGCAGCTAGCCAATCAAGCTCAGACAATTTGTGGAGCAACACTAAACTATAGTCTAAGAATTTATGTGAGGACAATACTGGGAAGGTGCGTGTAAAATACATTTCCAGAATGGGGTCGACGTCTCCATCCATGTATTCAAGCATATGTGCAAGGCTATCTTCCCACCGCCAGTCTAATCTGGCATATGCAAGTTGATTTAGGAGATAAATAGCTGAACGTTCAGGATCTATTTTATTAAACTTTTCAAACCAATCCACAGGAAAATGCTGAGTGCTTTTCCCATCCGTATGATTAACGACAGCATTTACTAGTGGTAAAATTCTCTGAATACTTTCTAAGCCCATCTCGATATCTACTTGATGCAGACTTTCGATTGATACAAGCAAATCTTCAATTGCCATATCCCTGCGAAAAGTATACCCAAGCGTAAAATTCACGCCATTTCTCAAATGTGCTTTAGATTTTACGATGTCTATTTGAGTATATAAAACAGCAAGGCGGTAATAATACTCTGCTATGTAACTATGAAGATGATATTGCTTCTTATGTTCAAGTAACTCTTCCAGACTTTCCGCAATGTAGGCCCGATTCGTATTACCTGAATGATCTAATAACATCTCAAACAGTTTATCAGTCGTCAGCGGCCCCATAAGACTTTTTTGCAAACTCGTAGAGGTTCCTTCACTAACTTTTATAAGGCAATCAACAATACTCGGCCAGATTTTACTATCGGTTACAAGTCTTATACCTTTTTCAATAGATTCCCAAATATACCTACGTATCCCGTAAAGGTCGGTTGTCCGTGGCGCTCCTTTAAAAGCCTCGGTGTCGCATGCTAAAAGATGGAAACAATCGAGAACTTTAGCTTGATCAGAAATTTCTTCGAGTATAAGGCGTTGTATTTCAATAGAAAAAATTAGCCAGTTATTAAACCAGTTAATATTACTGAGTTGATCAATATAATAATTGTAAACCACATCTTCGCTATTCGCAACACCCTGTATAAAATCATCGAGAGTTATTAGATTTTCATCGTCCACCCTGTCAAATGCCTGCAATTTCATCCAAAGGCTTTCTAGTTCGAGTGGAGGTGGTAAGGAAGGCGTATATTGATTATATAAATTTCTAATGGTATTGTCATCCTTCAAAAGCTGAATCACAAAATCGTTGTCGTCAAATTTCTCTAACACCTGTTGAAAAATATTTCCGTATCCAGAGTTCTCATTTTCCACAAGTTTTGCTCCAATGCGTGTAATTGCAGTTAGATTCTCGCTTTCGATATGATAGGACAAAGCCAGCGTAAAAACCTCATATGCATCATCAGCATTTTCGAATTTTGTACCTTGGTAATAATCCAAATAGATCTGCCAAGGCGCACGCACATTGTTGTCGAAGCACAATTTGCATACCTGTAGCCCTTGCTTAAGGCCCAAAGTTGGCTTGCCGTCATAGACAAGATAATCGGCAATTGTATAGAAACCATCCATGTGACCAATCGCCGTTAGGTAACACAAAAGGTTTTCGTCAAATGCGTCGCCGGTGGTAGACATAACCTTATTTAGCTCAGTAACTAGGAATATGTCGGATAAGGCCCCCTTTCGAAGAGTGGCTTTTGAAATATAATCAACATTGTCCTTAATCAGATCCCAGTATTGGCCTGCCAAAACCGAATCGTAAATAAAATCGTTCGAGCAATATGGAAGAAGTCTTTCGAGATTTCCGTTTTCGAAGACAAACTGGAAATAATATCTGAAGCTTTTAGGATGGTTAATCACTCCATTTGATTCCATCCATGAAGTGACCGGTTCAAAAATATTCTTTGTTATTGAAATATTATTTCTTTCAAGTTCAGCTAATATAAAACGGCGGAAGCTTTCATGGTAGATACTATAGCCATTCTGAGATACGTTGAGTTTAATAACAGGTAATAAGGCAGAAAGAGACTCTTCTACATAATCGCCATCTCCAGTTATGTCCTTTAGTTCCTGAAGGGAGAGGGTGAAATTTACTCCGCTTAATATACGCGGAACCTGTTCACGAAGATTAAGTTTATTCAATAGGTATTTATAGTATGCTTGAAGCCCACTATCGTAAGAGGGAATCGCTTCAAGCGTTTGAAGATCTATCTGGCCTAGTTCTTCAATTTCCTTTAAAATGTAACGTAAATACAATGGATTTCCATTTGTCTTTCTTTTTAAATAAACCGACAGTTCCTCTCCTTGTAACAACAATGAATCTTCGATGTTAATTTTGTTCAAATATTGTTTAATCTGTACTATCTCCCAAGGGGGTAATTTAAGCTGTTTAAAAGCACTTAGCCCTAAAAGCTTTGCCATAGGCTGAGCGATAACGAGTATTCTTACATAGGGAGACGGTTGAAGTTTTTCAATGGCACCAAATATATCTATTTCAGACTTCGTGATCTCGCTCTCCAGTCCACGGGAGGCATAAATCCGCTCTACATGATCAAGCCCATCTATCACCAAAATTGTTTCTTCCTCAATAGATGACAACAGCAAATTTAATTCGTCTAATGTACTGGCGAAAAATCGCTGCTTTTTACTCTTTAGATTGGGGAAGAGTTCAAGTATTTCATTAATTAGATTGCCATAAAAAACATTTAGCAGAATTCGCTGTGTTTGATACTTGTCACTAAGGTCGGTATAACACAAATGACGGATCAATGGTATGTTTCTACATTGAAGGTATGTCTTTAAATTTTCAATCAGCCAAGATTTGCCCATGCCGGGCTCCCCCGTTACTGCTAATAGCTGATAAGATCTTAACTCAGACACCAAGATTTCGTAAATCGAATCGGTACTAATATTCTGTGAGCCTATAACTGGAAAACTTTGCTCGATAGCACCATAGTCTGTTTTAATCCCAAAATGATTATAAATATCATTTGTAGACAAAGAGGAGCCAGAGCTACGATGTTTTCTCACTTTGGCCATAAGCGCCCATACAAACTCTTCTTTTGAATACCTGTCATTAGGGAAATAGCCAATACCTAAGCTATCGACTTTTTCGAGAACTAACCTTTCAAGTGGTCCGGGATTTTGCAGGTCCTCGGTAAATTTGGGCATTTCGAGTTCCAATCTGAAAACTTCCAAAAAATCCGCGAATAGAGTACGATTTAAATTTTGTCCCCTGAACTTGTTCCAGCCTTTGGCCGGGGTTCCACCCTCTGGCCAGAATTTTTCGATGTTAAAGCGGAGTACAGTCGTATCGAAATTTTCAAAGGAGCTTCGACTTGGGGCAGTTTCCATAAGATCCATTAAAGTTGAATCTGGCAGACTCCAGGCTAAACAGAGTCTCACCTCATTTGGTTTTTTCCTACTCGTTGCCCACGAAACGAAGAGACTATGTAGTGCAAGTTGATAGTTCCCATCATTTGCAATATCGTCCTTACTAAGCCTATGGTCATTGTGATCATTACTATATTTAATTTGTTTCTTAAACACCTCGTCCTGGCACCGAATAGTCAGATCATCAAATCTATCCTCTTTGTATTCCTTAAGATCGACAAGAAAGTCCGAATTCCGTTGCTTTACAAGGTCATCCAAAATAAAATAAGTATTCAATAGGTCCTGATAACTGTAACCCTCATGTGCGTCTCCTAATGCCATAAATAATTATTGTGAAATAAAAAACGAATACAATCCAACAGGGCTGGACCTGTTAAATTAATAGCGCGCCATCCGCTATCTTTTGTTGTAGAAACTCAATTAGAAAACTCTCAAAAACCTTAAGGCTTTCTCCGCTTACGACATAGCTCATAGGTATTCTTGTTCGAAAATCACCATCAAGATTGATAGAGTCTGGCATATCAACCTCATCAAGAATATCGATTAGGTGTGAAACTCTATCGCCAATATCTCTTCCGAAATACATGCAATTTTCAATCTCTGATATATCCTCTACCTTCAATGCATCCTCGCCGTCGTATTCTGTCAGATCTACAGAGCAGAGCGCATACCGATGTTTTTCTTTAAAGGCTTTTTGGGTTTGGTTCTTTGACATCCGTATCGGATTATCACTATCCCACCTTGATTTAACCTCAATAAAATAGACCGGAGTTTCCTTAATGCGTATAATTATATCCTGTCCATTTTGTACATCCTTGACATCAGCCTTGACTTCTTCTGCCAAAATTTCTTTAAGACCATCACGTAGAATCCTCTCTATATGCCTTCCCAACATATATTTATGGTCAAAATTGGCCGTCTCGTGCTGTTTCGCAAGCACCGCCGCCCGACCAAGCGTTAAGATTTGATCAAAGTTTGGATCATTTCCTAACGTCGCAAGTTCATTTATTTTATCAGGGTGCATACTCAAAATAGCGAACGAGTCTTCCCCGTTGGCCAGATTGACCAAAATCGATGAGCGCTGAGCATGAATTAAGGGATAATAATTCGCATAGTCTGAATTGCTCTTAAATGTGTCTACAATTTTTAGAATCTCCGGCTTATATGGGTGGCTATTAAGGTTGATGAGATCATTATCACCAAAGAAAACTCCTTCGATCTTTTCAGTTACATTTCTGATTGTCTTTTTCTCCTTGACTTTTAAAAAGTCGGAAAATCCATTGTGAACCAAGCCCGTGCGAATAGGCAGGTTGGGCTTGAGTACAGTATCGTAAAGATCTAAAATTTCAGAAGGAACCGGAGCGTCGATTTCAAGTGAAGCTTGTTTACAAAGCTCATTAAGTTGGTTCGGGAAAACGGGCAAAGCTCCGAACATTTCTTTATAAGCATCAAATCCGGAAATATTCAATATCTCTTTCAAATATTCAATATTTTCTGCAACCCAGTCAGTACTTTTCTTACTGAGATCATTAAGCATCAGACGTACTAGCAGTCGTTGCACAGGCCTAAGGTCCAACTTGTCTTCTTCTATCTGTGGCAACAAGATCAGAGTTTCATCCCTAGTATAAAGTCTGCTGACCAATTTTGCCATTTCAGCAGGGACGCTTGCAGAATCTAAGTTTGCATTGAGCTTGCAGTAGTCGATGACTTTATCTAGGAAATCATCTTCGAGTTCTTCTGCTAAAGTATTGTCGTTTACCTTAGAAGCAATAACATCAAGAATTTCCGTTGCGTAATTTTTCCGATTATAATCGGAAAGATCTAGACTAAACTGAAAATCATGATCAACGTGCCGTTTAGGGACTTCAGGCATTATCACATTGGCTATAGAAATAAGTTCTAGGCTTATATTCACGGGATTATTTAATCCATCGTTGCCCATCAAGTATCTGAAGTCCCCAAAGATGTTAGGCAGCAATCGGTGTGAGTTGAAAAAATGACCTTTGCCGTTTGCAATAAGAAAACGATAAAATTTTTGAAGGTCGTCTTTCTTTTCAAATCTGGATAACACGGCTTCGGCTTCAATCTTGATAACAAGATCCTCAGCGCGAATGTAATTTAGTTGATCCAAGCTCCATTCGTCCACCCTTGCAGTCCACTCAGTAATTAGCATTTTCTGAGGTAAGTTCGGAAAGAATTTTTCAGTAAGTGGGTAACATGAAATAAAACCTTCATCTAAAGAAAGTAGTTCGTTGTCTAAAAAGCAAGCCTCTGTTGGGCTTATAGATCCCTCCTTAACATCTACCAATGGCAAATCTTTGAAGGTTTCGATCCAAGTTTTCTTTAATCCAGAAAAATAAGAATTAAGAAATTCATCATCGCCGTCTATCTTAAAATTGATTGTTGACAGATAGATGCCATTAGATATTTTGTTAACCTTGGCTTTAAGGAATTCAAATAACCGTAAAGATGCATTTTCCAGTAACAACTTGTTTTGCGCTTCATCTTTGGCGTTTGACTCATTGTCCGAGTTTAAATAAAGTGAGTTTCTAGGCTCTGTTGGCTGAAACTGTCGAGAGTGAAAAATAAAGTTGCATCCTAGGTTTTCTGTTCCAATCAATGGATAATAAAGAAACAAGCGTGGCAGTTTTTCATCCAAGCGGAATGCGTTGTAATCTTTGTCAACCGGAAGAATTATCGTGGTTTTCTTATCGTTGGTCTCGATATAACATACTTCTTTTCTCCTGATCCCATCGATAAGAATCGGCCTGACCATCATTTCATTTTGGTCATACAACTCTGCTTTTTTATATGTAGTCTTAATTCCGTCCAGCCCACGAACTTCGACACTAAAAAGATTAGGATTGATAGTCATCACATATGGAAGTATAAGTCCTAGTGACTCTATAGCTAATTTTGCTGCAGATTTATTTTGCTCAGATGCGAATTTGTAGGTGAAGCTTGTTTTCGGATATGGGGATACGATTGGATCTCTAAACTTTTCGAGTAATGAAGTAACCTCAAGCTTTAAATCCCTTATCGAATTTGCCAATACTTTCCAATTGTCGGTTCGGCGATCAATCACAAAATTATTTAAGGGTATATAGCCATCTCCCTTTCGAATTGCGCCATCAATAATCAGTTCCTTTCCGAATACATGGGTCGTCATGAATCCAGTACCATACTGGCCCACAGGATCTTCATCTGTATAGAACTTCTTTTTCTCCTCTAGAGTTTTCGAACTAACCTGTTTAAACAAGCAGTCCAATGTCATTGGCGTGAATGGAACTCCATTATGGCTAAATTGCAGAGAGTCGTTATCCAGACAAATTTCGACTTGGCAATTATTGCTAAGGTCAACCGCGTTTTGAAATAGCTCCCAAATGGCCCGGTTTGCGTCATGTTGATTAAGCTTTTTTATCCCTACGATGATTTTATTGGCATGTTGCCGCATATCATTGATTTCGGATTGTTTTTTATAGTCCTCGGCAGTTTCTATTGACTGCATTTCTGATAAAATATCTTTCTCTGGCATTTATTGAGCGTTAATTGTTCCTCTTTTAAGTTTTTTTTGCGAATGAGCACTACCTATATTGTCAAGCGGCAGACTATTATAAATACCCACACTATAACTACTGCCTAGGCAAGTTCACATTGCAACAATAAAGATATAATACGACACAACAAAAGTTGGTATTAAAAATACTGACATTTCAGTATTCAAATCTTTCTAATAACTCTCTAATATATAACTCTCAAGTTTGATTTTATCAAGAGTAACGACAATGGAGTACAAAAAAAGGGGTTACATGCATAAAAAAAAAACAATATCTACTAAGGCATCCTGTAAAACTAACCGACTGCTGAAAACTCTAAAACACTACTCATGAAACGGATTATCGCCTACGTATTAACAGATGCCGAAATGTATCACAGGCCTGCTTGGGTGCCATTTCTGTTAAAGTTATGTCTACCAAAGTAAACCCTGTTTGCGTAACCTATCGCTGCAGTAATAAATTATAATGGAAGTTTTGGAAGATTGCGAAGACACTTTGAATATAAATCAATTTTAACCATTTTTATATTTAGGTACCATTTAAAATTAACCTGAATTGATATGATCCGATATGCTAGCGTAAATGGGGAGATCAGGGCTCCTGAGACCAGACTGAAAGGCCTTTGTCCAGGGTGCGGTAATCTCGTCACCTCAAAGTGTGGCACCATTAAGATCCATCATTGGGCTCATTTGAGAAATATGGATTGCGATCCCTGGTGGGAGCCGATGACGCAATGGCACCTAGATTGGCAGGATTATTTTCCAAAAGAGTGGCGCGAAAAAGTGTTCAGGGACGAGGTCACCGGCGAGTTTCACAGGGCGGACATACAAACTCCGACAGGTATTACCATCGAGTTTCAACATTCTCCCTTATCAGTTAATGAGTTACTTGGCCGAAATAATTTTTACAAAAAGCTGATATGGGTTGTAAACGCACAAAACTTCAAAAATAACATAAGACTGACCACAGCAATACCCGACCCGCGTTCTCCAATAATGAATCCCTTCAATTTTTCGGTTTCTCCCGAAGGACTTGCAAGTTTTCCTCAATACTTTGTGAAAGACGATCTTCAACACGGTCCTGCAGTCTACCGTAAAGGTCTTAGTGATGAACAACTGCAGGCCATTGCGGATTGTCATAAAAGCACTCCAGAAACATACTGGTTGTTCAATTGGTCATATAAACATCGGGCCTGGTTAAACAGCAAAGCACCGATTTTCCTGGACTTTGGAGAAGATACTTTATACTGGATCAGGAAAAGAGAGCAGGTCGGCACACCACTTACATACCTTCAATGTATTGAAAAGGACGATTTTATTAAAAAATATGCCGTCAATGAAGTGCCGGGTCATGTTAATAGAGATTAGCATAAAAATAGCGGCTGGAGTCATTGGTCCCTAAAATTCTCAGGATAAAGTTCCGGGAGCGGATCGGATTGCCAGAATACCTTTTTGTTAATATCCATGATCGTTAATTTTCCCGCATGGCCTGCACCGGTATCGATGTTGATAATATTAAATAGTTTCAGTGGTTTGTCTTTTGGGGTCCGTGTATGACCGATATATATTTCCTTGAACTTTGTAGCGATATTGAATTCTTTTTTAAGCTCAGCATTTGAACTATACTTAAGCGCATCGCTCCAAAGATCTCTATTCCAAAAATATTCTTCCATTTTTTGGCTGTTAAAACCTAGGTCACGTTTGAACCCAGCATGTAAAAAACACCGCTTTTTATTGTCGATGTAATACAATGTTTGGTTTTGGAAAAAATCCATATGGGCTTGGGGGATATCTCCCGAAACCAGTGAGGTTTTATACCCGCTTCCTGTGGCAAAATAACGGCCTGTTTTGCCGCATTTATTAAGGTATGAAATGAGTGTGCCTTTCCCTCCATATGTCCAATAAAACGGGTGAAAATCTGTTCTAATAAATTCGGCGAACCAGTCATCGTGATTCCCTTTAATGGCAATAAGATTCTCTATTTTTAAAAGTTCTTCTACAACTTCATAGACTTCAGGGTACCCGTCAGCTATGTCGCCAAGTTGAATCAGCCGATCATTTTTATAATCGAAGTCAGATCTTTCCAAACACTGGAGCAATGCCTTATAGCCTCCGTGTATATCTCCAATAACCAGTGTCCGCATAGATGATTGTTCTCTTTTTTCAGTTCCCTGTCAAATGTGAGACAATTATACATGACTTCAAAGTCCTTTCTAGACTTTAAATACTTTAGGGAGCTGGTAATTCTTAAGTTTTATCTTATCCCAAATATTGACAGTGGGGGGACGAAAATGGGGGTTGTACACGTAAAAAAAAAATACAATATTTACTAAGCCAATCCTAAAACTAACTGCGTTCCAAAAACGCTAAAACGCTACTCAATGAAACGGATTATTGCTTACGCATTGACCGATGCAGAAATGCTTCGCATTAATACAACTCTTAAGGATATTTTGAGAACAGATAGTTACCTAATTGGAACTGTCAGTGATGAAGAATATAAAGAACTTCAAAATGAACAGTTTATTATAAAAGTGTTAAGTGAAGAAGGCAAATCTCAGGAAACGGCAGACATATTTCCAGAGTCTACATTCTCAAAAGTAGAGGGTTACATTAAAATCAGGCCTTCAAGTATATTTGAACGGGGCTTTGATGATGCGACTTTTCCTAATTATTTTATCGTAACACTGGATACGCCATTAATCAACGATTATAAACAAGAGCTCGAATCCCTTGCCATAGATATCATCAGATACCTTGGCAATGATAGCTATGTTATCTATCTTAAAGAAAACGTGCTGAATAGAGTTCGCGAACTAAGCTTTATCCAGGATTTACGATACTACGGCGAAGATGAGACTGGATTAAATATTTTTACAAAACTTAAGAAAAACTTGAGTTTTAATAATCTTGATTTTATTTCGGACATAGCAAATCGTGGAAATCTTAAAGGAGAAATGATTCAGCTGACCGTACCGATAGGCACACCAGCTCTTTTTGATGTCGTTCTTCATCGCAAAGAGGATAGGTACGAGTTGCTAAAATATTTAGAAGAAAATCAAGTACGAGTCTTAGGAAGTTCCGAGATAAAGGTGCGCATTGAGATAAAGACCGGTGAGATTATTTTTGCAGCTCTTGCAGCCAACAAATATATCCAAACAATTGAGCAGTATATCCAGCCGAAGCCAACCAACGATCTGGCGCGGCAGATACTTAATGTTGATGGATTTGGCGCTCCCGTTGTGGTTCAAATGGATTATGAAGGGGAAGGTCAAATTATCGGAATAGCTGATACGGGAATAGACGACACTCACCCTGCACTTGCTGACCGTATTGCTGGCATAAGTGCTTGGGGGAGATCCGGCGATAGCTCTGATCCAAATGGGCACGGTACACATGTTGCAGGCTCTATTGTTGGAACCGGTGCCAACTCTAATCAAACGATAAAGGGAACCGCACCGAAAGCGAAGATCTTTTTTCAATCAATTTTAAAAGGAAATGGCCAGCTCGATTTACCTGTTGATCTGGGGCAGCTTTTTCAGGAAGCTTTTGATGCGGGTGCCAGGATTCACAATAATAGCTGGGGGGCAGCAACAAAGTCACGTTATACGGCAAGCTCGGTTGAAGTTGACAACTTTGTTTATGCAAACAAGGATATGCTACTTGTCTTTTCGGCTGGGAATGATGGTAAGGGCAAGATTTATCGTAACGTGCCTGAAGGCTATACAGATCTCTTTTCTTTGGGATCACCTGCAACTGCAAAAAATGCGTTAACCGTTGGGGCTAGCCGCAGCACGAGATCGGTTGGCGGTTACTCAACGTTGACTTATGGAACAGTCTGGCAAGAATCATTTCCCTTTGATCCTACAAAAGGACAAAAAATATCTGGCAACCCTGATTGCATGGCGGCATTCAGTAGCCGGGGGCCAGTGGATGATGAACGTAGAGTAAAACCAGACTTAGTTGCACCAGGAACAGACATTGCATCCACATTTTCTAAAGACGCTGATTTGTCAAATTTCTGTGGAATCCATCCTGAGTTTGACAAGTACGCAATCATGTGCGGTACTAGTATGTCTGCCCCTTTGGTTTCTGGTTGTGCAGCTCTCGCAAGAGAATACTATCAAAAAAATCATTCCCATCTGCCTAGTGCAGCACTTTTAAAAGCCACACTTATTAACAGTACATCGATATTGAAGGAGGCGGATGCAAATTTTGTCAGATTTTCTGGCACAACTCAGGATGTTGAAATCCCACACTATCATCAGGGCTTCGGTTTATTAAATATGCTCAACTGCATACCTGGTACCCACTCTAATTTCAAGCTTGCTTTCGAAGATGGCTATCTCGATCCCTCAATGCATTTCACCAAAACGGGGCAGCGGTTTAGCTTCAACATTCAAATATCAAACCCATGTTGGCTCAAGATAACAATGGTATATACGGACCCACCTGCGCGGGGTTTACAACATAATCTTGTTCTAATCGCCAGTCATCCAGCATCTGGCCAAAAATGGGCTGGCAATCACATACTCCCAAGAAACCTGGTTGTTGCTGATGGGCTTACCGGTGTTGCGATAGATTTACACAACAATGTTCAGACTATATGCCTGTCTGAGGCATCCCCTGGTAGCTATACCGTGCAGATCGTAGCGCACAGTCTTTGGCAACCTTCTCAGGATTTTGCTATGGTCATCACGTCAGACGATAAAGATTTCATATTCACAAAACACTAATAACCTATAACTATGACAAGGATTCATGTTGTTCAGGCACAATTCGGCGATTCAATTATTATTGAATTCGGCACACCCAACGAGAGAAAATTCATTCTTATTGACGGCGGGCCCTCTGGTGTGTATAATAATCATCTCAGAGGAGAAATTGAAAATATTATTGGTGCCGAGGGTACTCTTGATGCTCTTATCGTGAGCCATATCGACACTGATCACATAAAGGGTGTTCTTGATCTATTAACCGAAATAAAAAAGCAAAGAGATCAGGGGAAAGACGAAATTCTTTCCATAAAAGAACTCTGGCACAATTCTTTCTCCAATACCATTGATTTAGATGGGACCATCACCAATCAAGTAGAAAAAATATGCGAGGTTATGGGCAATCAGTCCATGGACATGGAACATGCCCAGATGGTGATTAGCAGCCAGAACGAAGCAAATAAAGTGAGAACATTTGCGAACTATCTTGAAATACCAATCAACATCAGCACGAATGATAATTTCTTTTCTCTTGAAAAAACCTCAGATCCCATAAGCTTTGGAAACCTTACGCTTACGATCACAGGGCCAACTACTGAGAATCTGCTTGCCTTAAGGGATGAATGGAACGAATGGACGGAAAATAGGATACAGGAAATCAGCGATGGAAAGTTTGATATGACTGCGTATTCGGACGATACGGCTCCCAACCTAAGCAGCATTACCTTTCTCGCAACTATCGATGAAAAAAAGATACTATTTACTGGAGACGCTCGTGGCGATCATATCATTGAAGGACTTAAAAAGCGTAAGCTATTAATGTATGGGAAGCTGCACGTAGACATACTTAAAGTACCTCATCATGGAAGTGACAGGAATACGAGCAGAGAGTTTTTTGAAACAATTACTGCTGATAGGTATGTGATTTCTGCCAATGGGAAACATCAAAACCCTGACTATGCAACCCTCTCCTGGATTGTTGAGGTAGCAAAAAAGCAAGGCCGACAAATTGAGATAATTATTACTAATGAGACCCCTTCGACAAAAAAAATACTAAAAGACTATGATCCTACAGAATACGGTTACAGTATTACATACATCGATCATGGAAAGAATTCAGTATCGCTTACACTTTAGTCTACAATAGCCATTTTCATGAAACATCCTATGGATATTAGCGAAAAAGGAGCGGTTCCTTCCCCAGATTATTAGTTATTGAAAGCAAAAAAATGACGCACAATTCAAATACGTAAATGAGAGAAGAGTCAAACTTTTGATTGAAAATAACCGAGATTCCTGATGTCAGGAAAGGATTAAAGGATGTTGCTAAAAATAATTGGTAAAAGATAAACAATATCGTCACCAGTGCTTATTATTGATTTAATAAGACACACAGTGTTATCGGCTTTTTGAAATTTATTTAATCCGAACGTATCAAAAACTAATGAGTAAGCTTAACAATGAATTGTTATTGAAAATTGATGAGGATAGAATATACCTGACACCGTTTCTGTCTCTACCTTTCGATCAAACCAATATCCTCTATCAATACCTAGGTTTTAAGAAAGGCTTATATTGGATGGTCAAGATTGATGATTATAATCCGGCTTTAGGTGTTTTAAATGTTCAAGTGATTGACTATTCGCCGACCGACAAAGATCGTTTTATCAAACAGCGTACTGATAAAATAATTAATCAGATAATATTTGCTCCAATGAAATGGGATTTACTCTCACCTCAATTGTGGTGGCACCAACAAATTAATTTGAAACCAATGCTTGAATATAATGAGTCCGCCACTAAACTCCTAGAATCAACAGCTAGTTTAGGCCATCAACAAGGTTTCAAAGGATTCTCACATTTGACAACAGTCGATCAAGTGAGCGCTTTTCGATACACCCTTGAACTTAAAATACCTTTTTCTAATCTGTTATTTAAGAATGGATATGTAACATTTGATTACTGGGTTAGAGAACTAGGGATCAATAAAACGATTTCCTTTGTAGTTCTAAATACCGAAATCATAGAGGCGTTCGAAGAAGTAAAAGAATGGTTTTCAAAAAAACTTGGCAAGAAACGCATTACAGTGGTTGCACAGCTTTCGGTGTTCAAGGGCCAAACCGATCATACCGCGAGTTCGCCAGATATTGAAGCCATTAATAAATCTTTGATAGAAGAGATTAAACAGGAAAGGGTAATGAGTATCTGCAAAGCAAAGAACAATGAAACAGGCCAGCTACTTTCTCTTAATTCTGTATTGGAATTGACTAAAATTACTACAGGTATTTTGCAGGATACAGAGCAGGAGGTAATTGAAATTATAATGAAAAATGGCAAAGTACGTAACAAAGCTCAGATCCAATATCTTGCTAACATTAGGCAAACCCTGAATCAGAAGATTAAATTTACACTTTATCCATACTTCGGTTTTTTGTTTACTATTGAAGGGATAAAACATACTCATTTTGTTTGGGAGCAGAGAAATTCAAATGCTACTTATGTATGGAGCACTTACCTCGACACTACCGAGCCATTTTTTCTAATAGAGCGAGAAATCAAACAAATATGCAGCTCCGGAAGGGATGTTTACAAAAGTAGCCAGCGTCAAAATCGCAATGTGGATATCGTATGTTTTGCAACCTTTTTCCATTCTAAGATATCGAAGAAGCCTTTGGAGAGTTTTGAAAGCTGGAAAAACAAGCTTGAAAATTATCTGTACAAGCTTGGCTAGCCAAGGAAGTTTGTTGTCTGATGAAAAAGATATTGCGTCGCTAAATCTGAAGTATTCATGTAAGGTATTCGATAATTCCCTGCTCACTATTTTGCCCGACCAGAAAATTATAATCCAAGGCCTTTCTTCTTTTGTTTATTGTCAGTCTCGTCTGAAATTACTTGTCGTTTTTGAATTGTAGTCACAACACTTGCAGGTATGGTAGCCGTGATTTGCCAAATTCAGAAGTTTCCTGTATTTTGTACTATGAGTGGAAGAGCAACATCAGGTGGCGTTCTTTTTCAATCAGAAGTCGGCGCCTATGTAGCCGCTCTCCTACTAACAGAACGTCCAATAAGTCGCCTGGGCGATAATTTACCAGGCAAGCCCCAAAAGATATTTATGGAGGCACCTTCCCCCGTTGATGATGTTAAGGTCATAACGGATAAGGGATTACTATTTTTTCAAGCGAAAACAAATCTGTCATTGTCCGATGCAAAGGATAGTGAACTGCGATCTGTCGTTGACCAGTTTGTGCGGCAATACCGTGAAGGCGTTCCCAGCGGAAGTAAAAACCGGGATATGGATTTGACCACCGACAGGTTGATACTGGTAGTCAGTGAGACCGCACCAGCTACAGTGCGTAACGACCTGAAGGAAGTACTTGCAAAAAGCCGCACGGGTGCAGCGACCGCATTGCCAAAGAACCAGCAAAATGCCTTGGATATCTTCACGGGTTTGATTAAGGATGCCTGGCTGGAGGAAGAGGGAACTGCAGCATCATCCGCCACGGTAAATTCGATACTTAAGCTTTGCGCAGTGGTGGTGCTGGATGACAACCAGAAACTTTTGGCTACCGAAGCATTGCGGGAGGTGGTCAAGATAAAGGGGGATGAAACAACGTTGGCTGATATGCTGGTCAAATGGGCAACCGAGGCATCCAAAAATGGGACCGGCGGCGACCAGAGTGCGATCCGACTTTACTTACAGGGCAAAATTTCCCTTGTAGAACCACCAAGTTATCACTCAGATGTGGCCAAGCTTACGGCCTATAGCGCAAGTGTGGTGAACAGGCTGGTACGATTTACTAAGATCAATACCGAGGCCGGAGAGATCACTTTTTCCCGTCCGGTCAGCCCAGTGGTGATCAGTGCGGCAAGAAACGGCGGACTGGCCATTACCGGAGATCCCGGTTCTGGAAAATCGGGCATTATGCATGCACTTTCGAGCGAACTTTCAAAAGATTCGGTTGTGGTGACCCTGACGGTTGAAACCAACATCGGCACCCTGGAAGCGCTGCAAAAAGAAATCGGACTGGAGCATCCCTTGATTGAGGTGTGCAAAAATATATCACTAAGTGGCACCGGCTACCTGGTCCTTGACGCACTAGATGCGACTAGGGGCGGTGTGGCCGAGGCAACTTATAAAAAACTGATCCATGAGGTCTCCCTGTTACCCGGCTGGAAGGTGATCGCCTCGGTGCGGACCTTTGATCTGAAGTTAGGGGTGGAATGGAGACGGCTTTTTAAAGGCGTGGCCCCTGTTCCCGGATTTTCCGAGCCCAGCTTTATGGCTGTCCGGCATGTTCATGTTCCCCTGCTCGGTGAGTCGGAAATCAGCGAGATCGAAGCAAAGTCACCTTCGCTGAAGGTTGCATTAGCTGCTGGCGGGGATAAAATGTCCGAACTGGCAAGAAATCCGTTTAACCTCTCGCTGATCGGCGAACTGCTTAGCGCAGGGGTCGCGCCAGCTTCTCTGTCCGGTGTTGTCACCCGCTCGGAATTGCTCGCCAGGTATTGGAGCGAGCGTTTGGATGACCTGGGGCTGCCCGCTACCATTGCGATGAAAACCTTTGTTGAGCTCGTGCTTTCAGCACGGGCGGTCGATATCCCGGAGACTGAAATTCCGCAAGATGCCGCTGCTGTTATCCAGCAGTTACAGGCCAGGGGTGTGCTGGTCACCGAGCAGACCCACCGTATCGCATTCCGGCACCACGTGCTTTTTGATTATGCAGTGTCCAAGTTGATATTGGAACCTGATCCGCCGAAGGCCATACCCCGATTGTCAAAATCGGCAGGAGCGGGATTGCTCATCTCTCCGTCGCTGGAGTACTGGGTGGAACACCTAAAAAAAACGTCTTCTGCCGAAGATTATTGGAAGCTGATTACCATTTTGATGACTAGTGAAGCTACTGATCCCATCATCAGGGTGGAAGTGGCGCGGATCGCTGTTCAAGGTGTTGCTGTCGGAGAAGATCTGACTGCGCTTTCAAAAGTCTTGTCAGGCGCTGATCCTGATCATAAAAAAGGAATTATCCATCTGGCCGGTACGCTTAGTACCTTTGGGGTAGCCACTGGTGCGGCAGATGGCTGGGCTGTAATGGTTTCGGGAATTAAAAATGTGATCGACTATTATCAGCTGAACAGCCTGAGGGTGATCATTGATCTGCTGCTCCCTGGTCCATTGACCGATATTGGCCAGCTGGCATTGGGGAAAGTATCAAGGACTTTATTTGATGCCATGTCAAAGGAAGACCATTTGATCCACTGGCTTTCTCCGAGTGTCATTCCGTTCCTGGCAAAGACATACGGCTCTGATCCAAAAGCCTCCAAAGATAGGCTGAAGCAGGTTTTCGCTCCCGAACGTTTTAACAAGCTGGGTTACATTGAAGTGCCCTGGCTGGCAAGGGAGACAGTTTCCCTTGCTGAGCATGATGATGATCTGATTGCAATGCTCTACCGCCGGGTATTTGCAGGAGGGGATTTCAGCAGTGAGCACAAAACGGCAATGGGCCGCCCCAGCTGGATTCTGAGCCTGACTTCAAATGCAGCCCAAGATTTTAGCTTGGCGGAGTATAGCCTAAGTACGGATTTCCCAAGGCTGCTGGAACTGTTTCCAAAAGCCGGTTTCCGCGCCCTTGGTGCAGGTCTGGACGGGCTGAACAGCCGCAGGCTGGGCGAACCTGTTAAGGATTACAAGGTGGACTATTTGGACGGCCAGAAGCTGTTCATTGAGGATAACAGTGCGCTCTGGGCATGGGACATTGATTCTGGGCATGACGGTGAAGATAAGATTTATAGTGCCTTTATAGCCTGGGCGATTGGCGCAGATGAGGCTGTGTTGTTTACCGCACCTGCTATTTTGTTGAATGAAAGCAGCAAGGCATTGGTGTGGAAGGTATTATTTGATGCCGCTACAAGACGGCCCGAAGTATTGGGCAAGCTCATGTGGAATTCGGCCATTGACCAGGTCATTTTAAGCTCCATGAATACAAGGAAACAGGCCATTGAAATGATTACAGCGACCTATCCCCTCGTTTCAGTGGAACAGCGCAGAAGTGCTGAGGAAAAGATTTTGTCCTATGATTTCGCGCACACCGGAGATCCGGAATACTACCTGAAATCGACTGTTGCCACTGTTTTTAATGCAATCGGTGAGGCCAATCTGGTCACCGAGCAGGCAAAGGATTTTCTTAAAAAGGCATTGAAAGATGGCGAGGACGTATCCAATGGTAGACCGGTCGAGTTTGGTTCGGGATGGAGCTCCGCCACAAGCAGTACGGGAAGGAAACCCCATGATTCTGATGAGCTTGAGCAGATCCATTCGGCCAGCGATTCGCTGAGGTCAATGATGGCCGAAAAAGTGGAAGACGGGCAGGAAGATCCATTATGGCCGACTGTGGACGGTCTTTCCAAATTGGTTGATACCGCAAGTTTGCCCATTCCTGAGGCCCTGGCGGATGAAGCTGCCGAAGTGATTTCCAAGTCGCTGGGCAAATCGCTAAAAAACGGTCTAGTGCCAACTGAGGAGCAGGATGCTGCCGTTCAGCGGCTACTGGATTTAAGCCATCATACCAGCCCGAGGATTGATAAACAGACCGAAGCGGATTTCGAGCGTTTTCCATCCTGGTCGGGCCAGTCGGTAAGGGTAGAAGCTGCCGGAGCATTGGGAGATACATTAACCGTACCGGGGCTGTGGCCAAAAATTAGTGAGCGCTATCAGAAAATGTTGCTTACCGATCCCCATCCAGCGGTGCGGATGCAGCTCATCACTAAGGTGATCGGTCTGTGGGATATTGACCGGAATGCGATGTGGGAACTGGCAGATAAATTTGTTTCCTCCGAACATAACAAGGCGGTATTGGGATTTGGTGCCCACGTACTTTCCCGGTTAAGGGTGATTGCCCCTGAAAAAGTAGAGCCGTTGTTTTTAAAACTGACAGGTAAAGAAGTATCTTTCCATAGCGGGGAGAACGTGGTGCCGTCTACATTTGCTTACTTTGGTGTGGTAAAGGGCTTTACGTCCTCAAAAGCGGAAATCGGTAAATGGATTGCCAATTTCAAGAATTACGAAAAGCAGCTCCATGGCGTGCTGTTCAGTTTGCGGGATTATCTCGGTATTGGGTATTCCAGTGCGGGCGGTCCGGAAGAAATAAGCAGGAAAAATGTTATTGCATTTTTATGGGCATTGATTGCAGCTCTGGAACCGAATGTAAGATCATGGCCGACTGATCGTGAAGCGACTGAAGAGGAAGTAGCTGCACTAAAGTTATTCAATGAAATCGCCGATCAGCTTTATTATGGCATTGGTTATAGGAGGGCAATAAGCTTATCGATCGAAGAACAGCAGGCCTTTCTGGACGAATACAGTCCGATCATTTCCAAATTGACCACATTGGGAACGCCCAAATCCGTGCACCACTGCTTAGAAGTCCTTGAAAAATTACTCGAAGCGAACCCTGCCCAATGTTTTGATCTGTTCAGCGAGGCAATGCTGAGAAAAACCGGTGTTGCAAGATATGAGCATGAGCCGATGGGCGCCAAGCTGTTTGTTAAACTTGTCGGCCTTTACATAGCCGATTACCGTCCCATTTTTGTGGATGCACAAAGAAGGGAGAAGCTCGTCGAATGCCTTGCGGTGTTTGTGGAAGCGGGTTGGCCCGAGGCAAGGCGGTTGTTTCAAACGCTGCCGGAATTGAGGTAAAATACCAAAATTGAATTAGCGATTCACAAAGTTGAATCGCTAATTCAATTTTGGCATGTGGATAGATACCTTATTGTTAATAACGGCTTTAGTTTTCGCCCGAACACAGGACATTATTCGATTCTTTATTTAAAGGAGTTATTTTATACGCTTGGCGAGGTAGAGAATTTAAAAATTCACAGCTTAAATCCTTTTCGTTTATTAATAGATGCCTTTTTGTCTCTTGAAGGAAACAGGCTCTCCGTCTGTATTCTTTTCGCAATAGACTCATTTTCAGCAATTAATCCTCTTTTTATCAATTCCAGTTTTTTAAGGTCCTCTATAAAATGGTTCGACATTTGTACCGTACGGTCCGCGAAAATAGTTTTAAATTTAACTAAAAGCTTGTAAATTAAATGTTTACAGGCTTTTTCGTTGTGCGCCGGGCAGGATCAAGCAAAAAAGTTGGGGAGTATTGGATCAAGCAAAAAAGGGATCAAGCAAAAAAGTTGGGGATTAATTCTAGGCATAAATTTTAGCTAATCTGAACAAGAAGAATTTTACATTTCTCACTCCCCTAAACTGTGATCTGAATGCTTTTATTTTAGCGTTGAAAGATTCAGCAGATGCATTGGTGCTTCTATTTGTAAAGTAGTTTAATATGGTTTGGTAGTTGTTCTGGATTGTTCTTGAAATCGTGTTAAACGATTTGAATCCCGCTGCTTCTACCTGATTATACCAAATGGCCAGCTTTTTAAAAGCAACTATCCTGTCCTTGGATGTACTGAGTATAATGGACAAACCCTGACTTAATTTATAAGCCTGCTCAAGATCAGGATACAAACCAAATAATAACTCTGCCCGGTGTGATTGCGAAGGGGTCCAGTTAACCTCTCTCTTGAACAGTAAGTATCTACTTCTTGCGAGTAATTGTTTTACTGTATCACCATTTTCCAGCAATTCCGGCACCCAGCGTTTTTTTGCAGTCTTGGCCAGCTCCATTTCCTTGTTTTCCTGTTCGATGGCCTCCCATCTGTGTCTTATCCTTATTTCCTGGACACCTTCGGTAGCCAGTTGCTGTACGTGGAACCGATCGGAAACCAGTTCTGCATTAGGAAAGCACCGTTTAACTATACGGGACATTGTTGGAGCAAGATCAAGAGTAACTTCTTTCACTTTTCTGCGCAAGCCTACCTTGATCTGAGAGAGGACTTTGATAACCGATTCGCTTTCCGTTCCTTTAATAATGGCAACCAAGGCACCTTTTTTACCTTTTGCAGCCTTATTGGTCAGAACGGTATACAACTCTCCCTGGGAGAGGCTGGTTTCATCTATGGAAAGATATTCTCCCAGATTCTCCGGAAAAACAAGCCAGTTCTCCGCATGTTCCAACTGATCCCAATCTGTAAATCCACTCAGATGACTAGCATATTGTTCCTCAAGGCGTTTACCATCTAATCCAAAGAAATGACCTAGCGTTTTACAGCTTATTGGGCTTGAATCCAAATAGCTTTTCAAAAAAAAATGCAAACTCAGTAGTCATCTTAGTACCATCGGCAACCAGATGCCAATCCCTAAAAACAATCTTTTTGGTATTGAGGTTTTGCCACTTGCGGCGCTTTACCTTCAAAAAACAAGGCTTGCCACGTAAAGGAAAGTCGCGAACAGTGACTTCATCGAAAAAACCCTTAGAAATTAGCTTTTCTCCTGAATACTCCCCAGGGTGAATGTTTTTTTCTAAAAGATAAATATGATAAGAGCCTTCAGAAAGTTCAAACTTATCAAGTTCAAAGTATTCGGTTAAGCCTTCAGGAAGTATGAAAGATAGTAGTGTGGTGTCCAAAACAAAGTATTTTCACAAAAATAATCAAACTTTAATACTCCCCAACTTTTTTGCTTGATCC